>JAWAQR010000008.1:0-51143 GCA_038893835.1 Archaeoglobaceae archaeon | reverse complement strand
ATTTTCCAATCGAGCTGAGCAGAGTTGGGGTTACTGGTATAAAAAAGCTTGTACAGATTTTAAGAAAGGAAAAAAGACCTATAATCCTCATTTCCACGTTCGATGTTTTTGTGAATCTGCCTCCCCATCTTAAGGGTGTGAGTCTCAGCAGAAACTTTGAAGTGATCGATGAAGTCCTAGAAAATCTCACAGCCCAGCCAATAGAGCATATAGAAGATTTGACGATTAAAATAGCTGAAAACTTGCTTGAAAGGCATGAATATGCGACGAAGTCAGAAGTTTCCATGGTGGCAGATTTTATAATGAGAAAGAGAGCTCCAAAAAGTGGGCAGAGGACGCAGGAAGTTGTGAAGATTTTCAGCGATGCAATGGTCGTGAGAAATGGTAAAAGGATGGTATTTGTTGGGGCTGAGGTGAGTGGTATAACTGTCTGTCCCTGTGCCCAAGAACTGATCAGATCTAGGGCTTTGGAAAAATTGATGGAAATGGGATATGATAAAGTTGAAAGTATGAGAATCCTTTCCGCAATCCCAGTTTCTTCACACAATCAGCGGGGGAAGGCTAGGATAAAAATACAGGTCAGAGAAGATTTTCATGTCTCGATAATGAGTCTTATAGAAATAGCGAAGTCGGCGATGAGCTTTGAAACCTTCGAAATCCTGAAAAGGGATGATGAATTAGAAGTTGTTGAGAGAGCTCATAGCAATCCAATGTTTGTTGAAGACAGCGTAAGAAAAATGGCTGCAGAAATTCTCAGACTATATCCTAACGCTCCAGATGATATTGTTGTCTTTTTGAGACAGGAAAATGAGGAAAGCATTCACCAGCATAACGTGGTTGCGGAAAAAATTGCGAGTATTGGTGAGTTAAGAAGGGAGTTAAATTCTAAAATCTAAATCTGCACTCTTCTTCCCCACTTCTCCAAAGCTCTAGCTAGCTCTCTTTTGCTTCTAGCATACTCCTCTATGTCAACTCCATTTTCAATAGCTTCAAGCGCCTGTCTCACAGCCATAGCTCCAGCCTTTGCTCCATCTGGGTGTCCAAGCACACCTCCACCGATTTGAATGACCAAATCTTTTCCAAGTGTTTCCACCACAGCTGGTAAAACCCCTGGATGTAGACCACCTGAGGAAACTGGTATAGCTTTTTTAATTTCCCAGAAATCCTGTAGAAATTGATATTCAGCTTTTGGGATATACTTATCACTTCTGAGCATTTCGGCAATCTGCATAGCTTCATCCCTTGCACTTTCAAGCTTCCCAAGTCCAGCCGTGCCTATGTGGAGCTGATCGATTCCAATTGTTCTGTAAAGTTTTGCGAGTGCGAACATGGAAATTCCATGTTCATGCCTAGTAAAAGCTGCATGCATCGCTCTATGCCCATGAATTGCAAGGTTATATTCTTCGACGAGATCCCTTATATAGCTCAAAGAGCTCCATCCAACTATTACTACGTCTACCATGACATATGGATTTCCATGATCTGCGACGAGCTTTAGCCTTTTTTCCATTTCCCTCACATCTGCAGTTATGTTTGCAAGCCATGCCTTCCTTTCTCCTGTTTCCCTCTCAACTTTTTCTATTACCCTCATCACTCTTTCGCATCTCTTCTCAAACTTGCAAAAGCTTGGACTGGTGAGATTTTCATCGTCTTTTATGAAGTCTAAACCACCGATTAGAAGTTCATAGGCAAGTCTTTCAAGCTCTTCAACGTTGTATCCAACTTTTGGCTTAGGAACAGTTCCAACTATTGGTCTCTCAACACCAAATATCTTTTTCACTTCCAAACCTTTCACCGGACCTTTAAAATCTTTGACGATTTTTTTTGGAAGACGAAGATCGAGTAATTTCAACTTTAAAATCCTTCTCATTCCAAATATGTTTCCAGCAATCGAAGCGAGCAATCCTGGAATGTTTCCTGGCTCAAATAGATCCACTGGATAACTTATCTTTATAATCCATCCATCCCCAAAACTTCTAAACTCATAGACCTTGGCTGAAAGTTCTCTCACTCTCCCAGCATCATACCAGTTAGTTAACTCTGTCCAAGTTCCAGTGCTGCTTTCAGCAGCTATCGCTCCAGCTACTTCTTCAATTGAGAAACCTTCAGCTGGCTTTACGTAAAAGGAAACTAGTAGTTCATCATCTGTTGGTTTGTATTCTTTATCCACGTAGTCCAAGTATTTCATGGAATCCTTTTTGCAACATTTCTTAAAAATTTATTCATCATTTCAAGTTTAGAAAGTCTTTTGCATTTGCCACACCTCTTATTGCAACTTCGAAAAACTCTTCGAGTGGCATTATCTTTTCTATCAGCCTTATCCTATCCCTATTGCATCCAGCAGCGAAACTCTTTTCTTTAAATTTCTTTTTCACGGTTTTAACACTCACTTCACTCACTTTACCTTCTTTAACTAAAGCACAGGCAATTATAAGCCCTGAAATACTATCAGAAGCTTGCAGTGCGATTTCTATCTTTTCTTCATGATCCTTGAAGAGATGGTGATTGTGCCTCTTTACTATTTCAGCAATATCTCCAAAACCCTCTTTTCTCAAGATCTCTTCCGCCAGTATTCCATGCTTGTTCATATCTCCGCCACAGAGTTCAAAGTCTATATCATGCAGAAGTCCAACTTTCCAGTAAACTTTCTCATCTTCACCAAGCTTTTTTGCAACTTCTCTCATTATGTAAGCAGTAGCGATACAGTGTTTGATAAGAGAATCGTCTTTGACGTATTTTCTGAGAATTTCCAGTTCATCCATGAAAAAAGTTCTCTCAGATTAAAATCTTTATACTCAACGAGATCCTTATCTGATGAAAGCAATCGAAGTGCTTGTTAGTGGAGTGGTGCAGGGTGTTGGTTTCAGGTATTTTACAGCCAGAATAGCGAAAGAATTGGGAATTAAAGGTTTTGTTAAAAATCTTCCGGATGGAAGGGTCTACATTTATGCCGTTGGTGATGAAAAGTCTTTAGAAAAGTTTCTCGCAAACGTTCGCAAAGGTCCACCGCTTGCAGTTGTGAGGGAAGTCGTTGTTAAAGAAGCGGAAGTAAGGGATTTTGATAGATTTGAGGTGAGAAGATAAATGCTGACAAAAAGAATAATTCCTTGTCTCGACGTTACCTTCAAGGAAGGAAAAGCAACTGTGGTTAAGGGCGTAGAATTTCTGAATCTTCGCAATGCTGGAGATCCTGTTGAGCTTGCAAAGAGATATGATGAAGAGGGGGCAGATGAACTCGTTTTTCTTGACATCACAGCCTCTCCAGAGGGAAGGGAAATTATGATCGATGTCATAGAAAGGACGGCAGAGGAAGTATTCATTCCATTAACTGTTGGAGGAGGGATAAGGAGTTTGGATGATATTGAAAGAATTCTCTCCGCCGGAGCTGACAAGGTTTCCATAAATACACATGCTGTGAAGAATCCGGAATTTATTAAAATTGCTTCAGAAATATTTGGAAGTCAGTGCATCGTTGTGGCAATAGATTGCAAGAGAAATTTCGATCTTAAAAGCGGGGAAAACATTTTGGAGCTCGAGGATGGAAGAAAAGCTTGGTATGAAGTTTATATATACGGTGGCAGAAAGGCGACAGGAATCGATGCAGTTTCCTGGGCAAAGAAGGTTGAAAAACTTGGAGCAGGAGAAATTCTGTTAACTTCCATGGATAGAGATGGGACAAAGGATGGCTATGATATTCCGATAACTAAAAAGATAAGCGAGGAAGTGAACATACCTGTAATAGCCTCTGGCGGTGCTGGAAAGCTTGAACACTTTTATGATGGATTTGTAAAGGCTAAAGCCGACGCTTGTCTTGCTGCAAGTATTTTCCACTATAGGGAGATCACGATTGAGGAAGTAAAGAGATATCTGAGTGAGAGGGGTGTGAAGGTTAGATGGAGATAAGCGAATTTCAGAAATTGATAGCCGAGTTATATTTCCACAAGGACAAACAAAGAGGTATCGAAAAGACGATGTTGTGGATCGTGGAAGAGGTTGGTGAGCTCGCTGAAGCTGTTAGAAAGGGTGGGAACATAGGTGAGGAAATAGCAGACGTTCTTGCCTGGGTTGTTAGCCTTGCAAATCTTTGTGGAATAGATGTTGAAGGAGAAATACTTAAAAAATATCCGATGTTCTGCCCAAGGTGTGGTAAAAAACCATGCGAGTGTGACAGTTTATGAAGTTCTTGATACCGAGTGATGAAGATATTGCGGCAGGTTTGACAACTGATAAATACTTTATCTGGACAGAGAAAGTTCTTAAGGCGAAAGGCATAAATCCTAGAGTTGTAATGGAGGTAACGACTTCGGAATGGGGAATTTTTGCTGGACTAGAGGACGTTTTAAACCTTCTAGAAGGATTGCCAGTAGATGTATATGCAATGCCTGAGGGATCTCTTTTCTTTCCAAATGAACCAGTGTTGACGATCGTGGGGAGATATCTTGATTTTGCCAGATTTGAAACCGCAATTCTTGGCTTCCTTTGCCATGCAAGTGGAGTGGCAAAGCAGAGTTTCAAGTTTAAACTTGCTTGTGGAGATAAAAAGCTTTATTCATTTGGGACAAGAAGAGCCCATCCAGCGATTTCTGTGATGATAGAAAGATCTGCCTTGATAGGAGGCGTCGATGGAGTCAGCAATTTCATCGCAGAAAAGTATCTTGGTGTGGAAAGCATAGGGACGATGCCACATGCGCTGATAATAAGCTTTGGAAATCAAGTGGAAGCTTGGAAAGCGTTCGACGAGATCGTGGATGAAAGGGTACCTAGGACTATGTTGATAGACACATATTTTGATGAAAAAACTGAAGCGATAATGGCGGTTGAAAATGTGAAAAGAGTTGATGCAGTTCGCTTGGATACACCTTCTTCGAGAAGAGGGAACTTCAGAAAGATAATTGAGGAAGTGAGATGGGAGCTTAAGATAAGGGGAAAGGAGAACGTGAAGATCTTTTTGAGCGGTGGATTGAAACTTGAAGATATAATAGCTCTTCGAGACTTAGCAGATGCTTTTGGCGTTGGAACTTCTATAAGTGCTGCAAAGCCAATCGATTTTGCGATGGACATAGTGGAAAGAGATGGAAAGTTCTGCGCTAAAAGGGGGAAAAGAAGCGGGATGAAACAGGTTTACAGAGACTGGAATTCGCTGGAGGATGAGATAAGACTCTTTAATGAGGAAAAACCAGATGGAAAAGAACCGATGTTGAAGAAGTATATCGAAAAAGGAAAAGTGATAATGCGAACGAATCTTAAGGAAGCCAGAGAGCTAGCTCTGAAACAAATGGAATTAATAAGAAAGCTTGGCAGAGAGGAGGAATTTCTAGCGTCCGAGTGAAGTATATATTCTCCAAAGTCTCTCTTCAAGTTCTTCATTCTTTATTTGAACTGGTTTATAGAATTTCTTTATCTTTTCCCTCAGTTTCTCTTCTTCATGTCTCAGAAAAATATTGCTAAGTTTCTCCTGAATCTGGATGTACCTTTCAACGTACTTCGGAACCCTTTCGACTATCCTTCTCTCCTCTATGAACTTGGTGTGAATGTTTCCCTTTACAAATTCATCATCATCAATTATTGCCATATGTAGTGGTATGTTGGTTGTGATTCCAGTGATGACGTATTCAGATAGAGCTCTTTTGGCCCTTGCTATTACTTCAGCCCTATTTCTGCCAAATACTGTGAGCTTGGAAATAAGTGGATCATATTCCTCTGGAATTATGCAGCCTATGTGAACTGCACTGTCAATTCTAACCCCGAAACCTCCAGGGCTTCTGTAAAATTCTATTCTACCACCCAGAGGTATGAAGTTGATCGGATCTTCAGAGTATATCCTGAACTGCATAGCATTTCCTCGAAGTGCTATTTCATCCTGTTCATACTCAAGTTCATAACCATATGCGATCTTTATCTGCTCCTTCACTATGTCTATCCCTGTTACAATCTCGGTTATCGTGTGCTCAACCTGAATCCTTGCGTTTATTTCTAAAAAGTAGAAGTTTCCGTTCTCGTATAGAAATTCAAAGGTTCCTGCGTTTTTGTAACCTATGCTCTTTGCCCCCTTTATTGCAATCTTTCCTATTTTCTCCCTCATCTCAGCATCCAAAGCCGGTGATGGTGTTTCTTCGATCAACTTTTGATTCCTACGCTGGATGCTGCATTCTCTCTCGCCAAGGTATACGAAGTTTCTCCCATCACTCAGTACTTGAACTTCGATATGCCTAGGCCTCGCAAACCATTTTTCCATATAAACAGTTGCATCTCTGAAGAATCTCTCTCCAAAACTTCTGGATCTGTTGAAAGCGATCTCCAACTCATCCTCGCTTTTGACAACAGAAATTCCTATCCCTCCACCACCACCAGAAGCTTTGATTGCAACGGGATATCCCAATTTTTCTGCCCATTCATACGCTTCTTCGACACTATTTAAAGCAGGTGACCCAGGAATAACTGGGACTCCTGCAGCGATCATCTTCTCTCTTGATTCTACTTTTGAACCCGAAATTCTTAGAACTTCTGAAGATGGACCTATGAAAACTATTCCCTCCTCTTCGCATCTCTTAGCAAACTCAGGATTCTCAGAAAGAAATCCATAACCCGGATGAATTGCTTCAGCTCCGCTCTGTTTTGCAATTTTTATTATCGCATCCATGTTAAGATAACTTTCTCTAGGATGTGCTTTTCCGACGTAATACGCTTCATCTGCATAGAATCTGTGCAAAGCTTTTTCATCTGCCGAGCTATAAATCGCAACGCTTCTAATCCCTAACTCTCTACAAGCTCTCATGATTCTGATCGCTATTTCTCCTCTATTTGCTACGAGAATTTTTTTAAACATCCTTTCGCCATTAATAGGTCGATTTTTAAACTTTTCTTTTAAATAAACCGTTCAAATACAGAATTTGAATAATTTCGGAATCTGGAATACGTATTCTCTTTGTATTAAACTAAATATTTTATAATTAAAAATTCATTTTATTTCAATTACCGAAAACGATTTAGCCAAAAACGAGTTTGTTGGATGATGAGAGTAGTTAAGATCTTCGACACCACGCTCAGAGATGGAGAGCAAATGCCAGGAGTTTCCCTTACTCCTCTTTACAAAGTTCAGATAGCAAAAGCTCTAGACAGGCTTGGAGTTGATGTGATAGAAGCTGGATTTCCAGCTGCTTCTAAGGGGGAATTTGAATCTGTGAAAGAAATAGCTTCGCTTGGATTGAATGCGGAAATTTGTGCCCTTGCCAGGATAATGAAGGAGGACATAGATGCTGCGATAAAAACTGATGTGGACATGGTCCACATCTTCACACCAGCTTCGAAGGTTCAAATAGAACATACGCTGAAGCTGAGCTATGATGAAATAATTGAAAAATCTATTGATTGTGTTGAATACATAAAATCGCATGGTGTGAAGTGTATGTTTTCAGCAATGGACGCAACTAGAAGTGAATTCGAGTTTCTAAGAAGGATTTATAAAGCAGTTGAAAATGCTGGAGTAGATGTGATCAACATCCCAGATACCGTTGGCATAGCAACTCCATTCAGATTTTATGAACTCGTTAAGAAGCTTAGGGAGGAGCTGAAGGTTAATATAGACGTTCATTGCCATAACGACTTTGGCTTAGCTGTTGCAAACACATATGCAGCAGTTCTTGCTGGAGCTGATGAAGTTCAGGTTACTGTGAATGGAATTGGTGAAAGAGCTGGTAATGCCAGTCTTGAACAAGTTGTAATGATCCTGCACTCGATCGAAGGAATAAAGACGAACATAAAGACTGAACTTCTTTACGACACTTCTAAGCTTGTTGAAAGATTAACTGGAGTTAAAATGCCACCGAATACACCAATCGTTGGTGAGAATGCTTTTAGTCATGAAAGCGGGATCCATGCACATGGAGTTTTGAAAGAATCGTCAACCTTCGAGCCTGGCATACTAAAGCCAGAGATGGTTGGACATAGAAGGAGAATTGTCATTGGAAAGCATGCTGGAAGGTATCAGATAAAGAAGATTCTTGAAGATGCCGGATACACGATTGGAGAAGATGCTTTGAACAAGATATTTGAAAAGGTAAAAGAATTGGGAGATAAGGGTAAGAAATTGACAGACAGGGATTTGTTCACAATAGCTGAAATAGTCCTTGGTGAAATGAGTGAAAAGAAAGTTGTGGAAGTGGATGAGATAACTGTGATCACGGGAAACAAGATCACACCAACAGCTGTTGTTAACGCCAAAGTCTTTGGAAACAAAATGGTCGCATCTGCAATTGGAGTAGGACCAGTAGACGCTTCGCTAAAAGCAGTTTTGCAGTTGGTAGGAGGGAAAATGCAGATAAAGGAGTTCAGATTGGATGCGATCAGCGGTGGGAGTGATGCTATTGCAGAAGTTTACGTTACCGTTGAAGATGAGAATGGAAACGTTTTTACTTCAAGAGGGGCTTCTCAGGATATAGTGATGGCCTCTTTCGACGCTGTAATAAATGCCGTCAACTTCCTGCTCGCGAGGGGTAGGAAATGAGATTCACGAAGATGCATGGAAATGGAAACGACTTCGTTGTAATAGATGAATTTAGAAAAACTTTGGTTCCGGAGGAAAAGAAAGCGGAATTTGCAAGGTGGATTTGCAATAGGAATTTTGCAGTTGGTGCAGACGGAGTAATCTTTGTTCAACCATCCAAGCTCGCTGATGCAAAGTTCAGATTTTTCAATCCAGATGGAAGCGAGGCAAAGATGTGCGGAAATGGGATAAGGTGCTTCTCAAGATATGTTGTTGAAGAAGGATATGCAAAACTTGGAAAGCTCAGAGTTGAAACACTTGCAGGAATAAAAGAACTAGATGTCAGCTTTGATGGAAAATGGTGGATAAAGGTGGATATGGGAAAACCGGAATTTGAAGCATCGAAAATTCCGGCGAAAAAGGATGTTTGGGGAATAGACTTTGAATTTGATTGTAAAAAGTATAAATTATATGCTGTGAACACAGGAGTTCCACATGTCGTTATCTTTGTCGAGGACATCGATTTCGACATAATTCCGATTGCAAGAAAAATTCGCTATTCAGATCTCTTTCCAGAGGGTACAAATGTAAACTTTGCAAAATTTGAAAATGGGAAATTTTATGCCAGAACTTATGAAAGAGGGGTTGAGAATGAAACCTTAAGCTGTGGAACTGGCAGCGTCGCTATTGTTGCAGTTGCAAAAAGACTTGGAATCGCTGAAAAGGCTGAAGTTGTAACAAAGGGGGGAATTTTGAAAATAGAAGTTGGAGAGAGAGCATATCTTACAGGCTCAGCTACTCGTGTTTTCGATGGTGAGTTAAGGGATGTTTTTTGAGAATCGTCTCGTCCTTTCCGCAATGGCTGGAATAAATAATGCGGAGTTTTGCAAGAGGCATAAAGCTTCCTTGCTAATCCTTGGTGGATTTAATGCGGATAAAAATGCGATGGAAGCTGGAAGGAAAGTTGTGGAGAGAGGAAGGAAGGAATTCATATTTGAAGATCCTATTGAGGGGATTGAAAGGGAAATAAAGGCGATGGGGAATAGGAAATTTGCGGTAAACGTTAGATCATCAACTCTCGAGGGGTATCTTGAAGTTGCAAGGCTTGTGGAAAACTATGGAGGGATTATAGAAATAAATGCACATTGCAGACAGCCAGAGTTTATTTCTGCAAGATGCGGTGAGTGGCTACTTTTTAATTTTGAAGAATTGCTAAGAATTGTGAGGGAAGTCTCAAAAATTGCAATAACAGCTGTGAAGATAAGAGGGGGACATAAACTTGATTACTATGCAATTTGTAGAAAGCTATTTGAAAATGGATGCAAAATCGTGCATTTGGATGCCATGCTACCGAATGGGGGTTGCGATATTGCGTTAATTGAAACTCTCTCACCGCTAGGTTTTTTGATTGGAAATAACTCCTTTGTTGATATTCCATCGGGAGAAAGGATTATAGGGGCTGGAGCAAAGATGGTCTCTGCAGCTAGAGCTGTGCTTAAAGATGAGCGGTTTTTTGAAAAGATGTTGCAGAGTAAAATTCTTTCTCAGCCAGTTTTTCTGGATTAAGATTTCGTTATTCTAAGAAAGTTCTCCAAAATTGTTAGACCCTTTTTTCCACTTTTCTCCGGATGGAATTGAACCCCATAACAGCTTCCAGCTTCTACTGCGGATGGAAAAGTTATGCCATAGTTCGTTTCAGCTACGATGAACTTCTCATCCGTCCTCAAATAGTAAGAATGGACGAAGTAAAACATGCTCCCATTCTCAATTCCATCGAACAGTTCGCTCTCCTTTTTTATTATCAGCTCATTCCATCCCATATGTGGGATTTTTCCGGCGAATGGAGGAAGCTTAACAACTTCTCCAGGGACGATGTTCAAACCCTCGTAAATCCCATTCTCATAGCTCCTGGTTGCAAAAAGCTGCATTCCAAGACATATTCCAAGCTTTGGAACTTCTGGAAGCTTTTCTTTAATTGGTCTAAGCTTTTCTATTGCAGTTCTAAACGCCCCAACTCCTGGAAATACAATCCCACTTGCCTTCTGGATTTCCTCTATGTTCGAAGTTATTTTTGCCTTGCCTCCAACAGCCTCTATTGCCTTTAAAACGCTCTTCAAATTTCCAACTCCGTAGTTCACTATTGCAATCATTGCAGATTTTTACAACTAGGGTTTAAAAATTTTTGGATTAAAAAAGCTTAAAAAATTTGGGTTGTAATGAATCTATGGGTGCTGATATTGGAGATTTGCTGGAAAAAGAAGAAGTTGAATTATCAGCTCTCTCTGGTAAAAAGATTGCGATAGATGCGTTTAACACCCTATATCAATTCCTTTCCACAATAAGACAGCCCGATGGCACCCCCTTGAAAGATTCGGAAGGAAGAATAACTTCTCACCTATCCGGTCTTCTCTACAGAGTTACAAACATGTTTGAGCTCGGAATTAGGCCAATTTTCGTCTTCGATGGCGAGCCACCCGAATTCAAAAAGGCTGAAATAGAGGAAAGGAGGAAAAAAAGGGCTGAAGCTGAAGAAAAGTGGTTAACAGCAGTTCAAAGTGGAGAAGAATATGCGAAAAAATACGCGCAAGCATCAGCGAAGGTTGATGAATTCGTCGTTGAGAGTTCCAAGAGATTGCTTAGCTATATGGGTATCCCATTTGTTCAAGCGCCAAGTGAAGGGGAAGCTCAGGCAGCATTCATGGTTTTGAGAGGTGATGCGGATTTTGTAGGTAGCCAAGATTATGATTCTCTCCTCTTTGGAAGCCCTAGGCTTGCGAGGAACCTCGCGATAACTGGAAAAAGAAAACTTCCGGGAAAGAATGTTTACGTAGATGTGAATCCGGAGATAATCGTTTTAGCAGATAATCTCAAAAAACTCGGAATAAGCAGGGAGCAACTCATAGACATAGCAATCCTGATTGGAACAGATTACAACGAGGGTGTGAAGGGAATTGGTGTTAAGAAGGCGTATCAGTATATAAAAACGTATGGGGACATTTTCAAAGTTCTGAAAGTGTTAAAGGTAGAAATAGAGAATTTAGAGGAGATTAGAAAATTCTTCATGAACCCCAAAGTTACGGAAGACTATCGCATCGAATTTAGAGAAGTTGATAGGGAAAAGGTTATTGAAATGCTATGCGAAGAGCACGATTTCAGTAGAGAGAGGGTTGAGAAGGCGCTTGAAAAGTTGAAGTTCAAACCATCGCAGTTCACGCTGGAAAGGTGGTTCTGATGCATGAAAGGGATCTGAAGTTCAAGTTGGCTATAATAACGGTTTCAACTTCGAGATTCCAAAAGCATGGGAATTTAAGGGGATTGGAAAGTATTCCGGAGGATGATGAATCTGGAAGATTGATCTTTGAGGAGTTCAAGGAGGAAGCTGTAGATTATTGCCTAGTACCTGATGACGTTCTTCAGATAAGGAGTGCGGTTTTTGAAATGCTAAAAAAAGCGGACGTTTGCATCCTTACTGGGGGGACTGGGTTAAATCCGAGGGATCTAACAATTGAGGCTCTTGAAAGTATTTTTGACAAAAAAATTGATGGTTTTGGTGAAATTTTCAGAATGAAAAGCTTTGAGGAGGTTGGATATTCTGCAATTCTTTCAAGGGCATTGGCAGGTGTTATAGATGGGAAAGTTGTCTTTTGCTTACCCGGATCAAAGAGAGCTGTTAAACTAGGTGTTGAAATAATAAAGAGATCGGTAAAACATATCCTAGTGCATGCGAAGGGCATCTCTTAAATCACTTCAAAACCATCCCAGTTTTCATGCTCCAAATCAAAAGATCAAGTTCAGCTAAACTTTTCCCAATCCTTCTAGCTATCTCTCTTAGTTTCTCTTCAAGTTCCATGTACTTCTTCCTGCTCAAAACTCTCTGTTTGACGTTCAGCCAGTCTAGCATGTGTCTGTCGAGAATTGCAAAATTCTCTCTTCCTATGTTTCTTAAAAAATGGCTAGCTTCCTTGTAACCGAGCCCCATTATCTCTTTAACCAGCAGATCCCTTGCAGCCTCATCTTCAGGTATATTTAAGGAATGGATTTTATTTATAGCATTTTTTATATAAAAAGCTTTTTTCTTATAAAATCTCACACCAGCACTCTTTAAAAGCTCTTCAAAAGTTTCCACACTCATCGCAAAGATATCTCTGTCTTCAAGCATCTTTTGAAACTTTAGTCCAGCTTTTGCTGATGAATTCGCTGTTGAAATGCAAAAAGCGAGCTCGGATTCTATTGTTGCATCTATTTCCAGCTCCATGAATGGTTCGAAATTAAATCTAACATGCCCATCACTTCCTAACTTCTTGAACTCTCTTATTCTCTGTTTTATTGCATTCAACACGTATTCAGGTGGTTCAAATCTGCAAGTTTTGCATTTAATCGATTCTGAGGTCTTTAACAAAAACTCCTTCTCCCTCATCTACGAAACCAACCCTCTTAGCACCAAACTTCTCAACTTTCTCAACTTCGGACTCGGGGACTATTATCAAAAATCCCATTCCCATGTTGAAGGTTCTGTACATTTCAACCTCATCCACGTCGCCCAGCTTTTGTATAAACCTGAATATCTCATGCGGTTTTAGTGGAGAATCTATGACGAACTTCACATCACTTCTTAGCCTTTTCAATTTTCTGAAAGCACCACCAGTTATGTGTGCAAGTCCATGGACTTCGCACTCCTTTATGATATCCAAGACTTCCATGTATATCCTTGCAGGAGTTAGAAGTTCTTCGCCTATCGTTTTATCTCCAAATTTGTCAAAGTAGCTAAGACCATTCGCCTCTATAACCTTTCTAGCTAGCGTAAGCCCATTGCAATGAATTCCAGAACTGGGAAGGGCCATAATCACGTCTCCAGGAACGATTTTTTTCCCAGTTATTATTCTATTCTTTTTAACATAACCAACAGCTGTACCAGCTAAGTCAAAACCATTTATCATATCAGTCAGGGTAGCCGTTTCTCCACCGACTAAAGTTATATTTGCAATTCTGCAACCCTCTTCAAGCCCTCTGGATATCTCTGCAATTATCTCCTCATCTATTTTCTGCATCGCTATATAATCCACCATCGCCAAAGGTTCTGCACCGATTGAGAGTAAATCGTTCACATTTACAGCAACGCAGTCAATTCCGAGTCCAAAATACTTTTTCATAGCAATAGCGACAAGAATCTTTGTCCCAATTCCATCTGTTGTTATTGCAATTCCAAAATCACCACAATCTATGACTCCAGCATAGTGAGAGAGCAAAATAGGTTCTCCGAAACCTTTTCTCCTATATTTGACTATGCTCGTGAGCGTGCTGATGGCCTTTTCAGCCTTCTTTATATCCACTCCCGCTTTTGCGTAATCGAACTTCATGTTCAAAAGTTGTGTAAACTTTTAAAAAACTTGTTGAATTTTTTTGTGGACTTAAGCACATTGCTGCAGAAGATGGAGGTCGAAGCTAGAAAGAGGGGGGCACCAGTTTTCTTACATAGCACAAAACTCGAACCTTTTCAAGTGCTCATTGCAACGATTTTAAGCGCAAGAACCCGTGATGAACAGACAGCAAGAGCTGTAGAAAGACTTTTTTCTAGAGCCAAGACAGTCGAAGACATTGCGAAGATGGAGATTGAGGAAATTGAGGATTTGATAAGGAACGTTGGTTTCTACAGGGTAAAGGCGAAGAGAATAAAAGAATTGGCTGAAATTTTGAGTAAAAGGAGTTTTCCAGAAACTCTTGAGGAACTTCTGGAGTTACCTGGAGTTGGAAGGAAAACTGCTAACATTTTACTCTCTTATCTCGGTAAACCAGCGATAGCTGTGGATACGCATGTTCACAGAATCTCGAATAGACTTGGACTTGTGAAGACGAAGAGACCTGAGGAGACGGAGGAGGAGTTAAAAAAGTTATTTCCAAAAGAGCTATGGAGCAAGATAAATTACGTATTCGTTGGATTTGGGCAAACAGTCTGCCTGCCTAGGAAACCGATTTGCGATGAATGTCCAGTAAGCGATGTTTGTAAGAAGGTTGGGGTTAAAGGGGTAAGCGACGAATCTGTGAGTAAAGAATATAAACGCTCAAGAAGAAAACGATGAGAAATATTAGACCAGAGAAACTATGGCTGAGCGAGAGTTCTAAGATTTCTTCGATCATATCAACGATGATTTTCCCTGAAACCAAGATTATTAAATTTATGCTGCTCAGCATTATGAAGATGAAAGTTAGACTTGTCAACATCCTTTCCATCACCGGATTCATTCCTCTTTTTTCAACTAATAGACAACACAACTTTTCCGCGTGATCTCTGGTTTTAATGGAGATTGCAATCGTCACAGCAAATATCATTGCAAGAGTTAAGATTGCAAGAATGTTTTTGAGATTTGGAGAGAAAATTTCGAGGATGTAGAGCAGAGTTGATCCAAGGATGGAGAATATGATAACGGCTATTACATTCCTGAAGATTCTGATCACCAACTCTTTAACGAACTCCCCTTCCTTTCCCTCCAATATCTTTACTATGCTCGACGATATGTTGTCGATGAATACCTTCACTTCTAGCGGAATCAGCGAAGCGAGTTTTTCAGCGTAATCGCTCCTAAAGCTGAGCTTTGAAGCCAGAATTGTTCCAAGTATTATGGAAATTGCGGCTATCGAAAGAAAATCTTTTCCAACAATTTCGAGCCTTAAAGCCTCGTAAACGACTACAAGTCCAAATTCTCCGACAGAAGTTGCAACAAATCCTATTCTGATGCATTCTGCGAGACTACGGTTGCTCAGAAACCAGTTGGAAGCTGTAAAAGTGATGAACCTGCCGAAAACTATCATAGCAGGAGCAAGCAACAGTATTGGTGAGAACTCTATTAGAAGACCAGCTTCAAGGCCTAGGGCAACGAAGAAAAGAATCAGGAATATTTCTCTGATCGACTTGATATTTTGACCGACTTCCGAACTTTTTGGATGCTCTGAAAGAGCTATTCCAGCACAAAAAGCTCCTAAAGCTGGAGAAAAGCCTAAATATTTTGATAAAGCTGCAAAAAGGAGAGCAAAACTGATTGCAATTGCAATCCCTATGTCATCGTCTGGCTTTATAACTCTCCTGAAGAATTTGTCTAAGAATACTAAACCCAGAAAGATTAGTATGACTGCAAAGGTGATGGAAAGAAAGAAGGTTTGAATGAATTGCGATATGTTAATGTCTCCAATTGCCAGTTGGGGTAAGAGAATAAGGGCTAGTATGGCTAGGATATCATCCATAATGGCAACCGTCAATATTAATCTATTTACATCCTCTCCAAGTCTCAGGTCTTTCAAGATTTTGAAGATTACTGGTGTGCTGCTAAAAGAGCCGAGCAATGCGAGAACGATTATTTCTGAGGTTTTTAAGTTGAAGATATTTCCAACGAACAAAGCTATCACGAGTGACGTGGCAATCTCGAAAACTAGTATTGCAAGGGGTAAAAAGCTCAGATTCTTTATATTTTTTAACCCAATTTCTCTGCCTATCTCAAAGACTAAAAGGGCTATGGCTATCTCGGAAAAAATCGTCAGAAGCCCCTCATTCTTTTGGAATTCATCCTGAAATATGAAACCAAGAAATATGCCAGCGATCAGGTAACCTGTAACTTGCGAAAATCCGAGTCTCCTGAAAAGTAAGGCCACTAAAGCTGAAAATCCAAGAGTAATTGTGAATAGGAGGTAATTTTCCATTAAATCTAAGTTATATGACGAATTTTAACTCTTTCGAGAAGCTTAAATACAATCGTATCGTAAATTAAGTGATGGAAGAATATGGAAAAATGCTGGAGAGAGCTTTGGAAATGCTTTCCCAGAGAAAAATTGTGAGAAAGGAGAGGTTCGAGATACCAAAAGTAAGCGTTACTAGGGAGGGAGTGAGAACAATTCTAAGAAATTTCTCACAGATAGCTAAAACTCTGAACAGGAGTGAGGAACACGTTTACAAATACCTCATTAAATCGCTGGGAACTGCTGGGATAGTGGATAATGGTAGGCTTATCTTGCAGGGAAAGTTCACGGAAGAAGAAATTCAGAAAGAAGTAAATGAGTACGTTAAGACTTATGTGATCTGCAAAGAGTGCAACGCTCCAGATACGGAGTTGATAAAGGAGGGAAGAGTTCATTTCCTTCGATGTATGGCATGCGGGGCTAAACAACCGGTGAAAAATGTTTAGAATGAAGATTTACAATGTGAAAGGTGAAATCCTGGTTGCCGTCTGCGATTCAGAGTTAGTTGGTAAAGTCTTTCGAGATGGGAATTTGAAGCTTGAGGTAAAGGAGAGCTTTTATGGGGAGAAAGAATTTGGAGAAAAGGAAGTAGCTGAAGCCTTGAAAAAAGCCACCATAGCAAACATAACTGGAGAAAAAGCCATAAATCTTGCGATAAAGTTAGGAATTGTAGAAAAAGAGAAGGTTCTTCATATCTCAGGCTGTCCTCATGCTCAGATGGTTTTGGTATGATCTGTGGAGGGGTAGATGTTGGGAAAAGGATTTGTAAGATGGCGATAATAGATAGAAAGCTGACATACATAGGGGATTACAAAAAGGAGCTTCTTAAGGATGTGATTGCGGTTGGAATAGATGCTCCATTGACTTTACCAAAAAAGGGGGCTTTTAGGGAATGTGAGAGAGAACTTTTAAAGCTGGGAATCAGACTTTTTCCATCTGGTGCCAAATTTTTTAAGGAGATCGCATTAATTGGGATTAGGATAGCTGAGGAACTCAGAAGTCTTGGTTTGAAAGTTTATGAGGTCTATCCATTTGCCTCCCGTGTCCTTTTGAACATAGCCCCAAAAGCGAAGAAAAGGACAGAAATTGGACTTAAAGAGATAAGACTTGCCCTTTCTAAATACATTGAGGTACCCGAGATTTCTCATGACGAAGTGGATGCGGTTATCTCGGCTCTGACGGTTAAAGAATACCTCGAAGGAAGAGGTTTTTCCGTAGTTGGGGAAGGGGAAATAATTCTTCCTAGAGGAATTCTTTATGAACGAGAGAGGATTGATTGACCTATTTTCAGCTATGAACTCCCTTTCAGGCCCTGTAGAGGAGTGTCCTTATTATCCATGCCACTTCGATGGGCAAGATTGCTCACTCTGCTATTGCATTTTCTATCCATGTTTTATATATAAATTTGGAGATCTTATAATCTCTTCAAAGGGGAACTATGTTTGGAGCTGCAAACGCTGCGATTGGGTGCATAGAAAAGAAAGAGTTGAAGAAATAGTAACTTATTTCTCATCATTTCCGAGACAGGTCTTAGTAGAGGGGAACTGGGAATTCTTCTCAAGGTGTCTCCAGGAAATCCTTTTTGGATTTGAGGTAGGTTATAAGATAGGGAGCAACTACAACATCATGCCCGCAAATTTCAAGTTATTAAAATGCAGAAAGATAGAAGAGGGGTCTTTTCTGGCTGTAAAACTCTTGAAGACGGAGATAAAGGAGGTTAAAGAGATCAAAGACTTCAATGTAGAGGGTGCGATTTTGATACCGAGAAAATCTGGAAAGAAGATCGTGGGACACGATGGAAAGAACTTCATTGAATGCGATTTATGATCATTACAACTTCTAGAAAACCAAGCAGAAAGACTAGATCCTTTGCAAAAGCTTTATCAAGATTTATTGGATGGAAATATATACAGAGGGGTAAATTGAGTTTAAAAGACTTTAAAATGGAAAAATTCTGCATAATTTCGGAGATAAAGGGGAACCCAGCTGTTTTGAGCTTCTTCTTTAATGGTGTTAAGACGCTTGAAATTCGTTTTACTATTAGCAACATTAAAAAGATTGAAATGAATGACAGCGCAGTTCTTTATATAGGGGAGAAATACAACTTCTTTTCTGCAATTCCAAAAAAGTTGCTTGAAAAATTCGACAAAAGACCATATTTTGATAAAGTTATAGTCGAAAATGGGGATGAACTGTTATTCTATTTCAAAAGACAGCTTGTATTTAAGATTAGAATTCTGAAGGTTAAGCAAATTCAGCAAAATCCCTGAAATTTGGAGGTATGCTCTCTCTGCCAGCTTCATCGAGTATTCTCGGATCTACGTAAATTGGACAGAGGACTCTGAGAGCTATTGCAATGCTGTCACTTGGTCTTGCGTCGATCTCTATTTCCTTTTCATCTCTCCTCACTATTATCCTCGCATAAAACGTGTTGTCTATTAGGTCATCTATTATCACCTTCTCAACTTTTGCATCGAGCTTTGAAATTATGTCCACAAGAAGATCGTGTGTCATCGGTCTTGGTGGAGTTAAGCGGTTCATCGCAGAGTAAATGGAAGCAGCTTCCGCAAAGCCGATGTAAATCGGTAGAATTCTGCCATCCTCCGCTCTAAGGACAACTACAGGTGATGCTGAGAATTCTGTTCTGGCTATGAAAACACCATATACTTCCGCCAGCAACACTATTAAATTTGGCAAAGAGGTATTAAAGCTTTATGATGCCAGCGTTTAACAAGAAGCTTTAAAGACGGAGCTTTTATTAGCAGCAAAAGCGATTTTTTTTGTGAAATGCATAGTCTGTGGAAAGGAAAGCGAATATAGGGTATGTGGAAAGTGTTTTGCTGAGAGGAATAACCTTGTTATTTTACCCAGGTTTGAATTGAAGTTCTGCAACAGATGTGGTAGTGCTAGGATTGGAAATGAATGGATTAAGATTGAGCTTGAAGAGGCGATTAAGAGAAGTGTGCTTAAGGAGCTTCGTATTTTTCAAGATTTCAAAATCGAGAGCCTCGAAATTTTTGGAAACTCTGTTATGGTTTCCGGGGAAATTTATGGGGATAAGATAAATGTAAGTGTTCCGCTGATCTTTAAAGTTCATCGCATTGCCTGTCCGAGATGTTCGAGAGAGAGTGGGGGATATTATGAGGCAATAGTCCAGGTCAGGGCGCAAAATAGAAAATTGAGAGAAGAAGAGATAAAAATCGTAAATAGAGTGGTTGAAGAATTGCTTGAAAGGTGTACTGGTGAAAGGGACTTTCTTCTCAAAGTTGAAGAACACTCTTTTGGCATCGATTTATACTTTGGAAGTAGAAAGATAGGGGAAAAAGTATCAAAAAGAATTGCAAACGAACTTGGTGGTGAGATTTCGATGAGCAGAAAGTTGCATACAAGGATTGATGGCAGGGATGTTTATAGATTTACTTATTTAATAAGACTTCCTGAGGCTGAAGATTATGATGTCGTTTTGAAGGATGAAAAGATCTGTATTGTAAAGAATGCGAAACTCCAAAAGGGGATTGAGATAATCTCGGGTAAAACTATGAACATCGCAAATTCGATCTTGATTGCAAAAAAGGATTCTATGAAGTGGGGGGTGATCACAAGCTTGGACGAGCATGTGGCAGAGGTGATGGATTCGAATGGCAAGCTTCTCTATGTTCCACGGCCCTATGGAGCGGAAATAGGAAAAGAGGTGCTGATTTTTGAATATAAGAGCAAAAGCTATGCATTTCCGAAGGATGTATGAAGGCTGTGAGAGTTAGGAAAGAGGATGCTGAAGCTGTTAGAAGGTATGCAGAAAAAATAGGGGCAAAAGATAGAAGTAGATTAATAAAATTCGATGGGGAGTTTGTAGAAATTCCAATTCTGGACTGTTATGAAGAAAAATTTAAAGATTATGAAATCGTTGAACAAAAAGATCCTATTTTTAATCCAAAGAAGGATTTTTTCGAAGTCATTCGCAATTTAATACCAGAAGAAAAGCTCAAGTTTGCTCCGAGAGGATATAAGATTATAGGAGACTTGGCAATAGTTAAGTTTGGCGATGAGATTGCGGAATATAGTAATAAGATTGGTGAGACAATTTTGAACCTGAATCCAAGGCTTAAAGCTGTTTGGAGAGAGATTGGAAAAGAGGGGATGATGAGGAAACCGAAGATGCAATTGATAGCTGGGAATGGAAGTGAAACCATACACGTTGAAAACGGATGCATTTTCAAGTTGGACATCACAAAGGTCATGTTCAGCCTTGGAAATCAGTATGAAAGACATAGGATAGCAAAAGAATGTGAAGGAGAGATAGTTGTGGACATGTTTGCCGGAATAGGTTACTTCTCCATTCCATGTGCAAAAAAGGCTGAAAAAGTTTATTCGATAGAGATAAATCCGGAAGCTTATGAATATCTTCTCGAGAACATAAATCTGAACAGAACTCGAAACGTTATACCGGTTCTTGGTGATTCTATGTTCATAACTCCTGAAAGAATTGCAGACAGAGTCATAATGGGACACATCTTTTGCATGGAATTCCTTCCAGCAGCAATTAGAGCACTGGATCGCTCTGGAATAATACATTACCATGAAGCTGTTCCGGAAAAGATAATATGGCGTCCAGTTTACAGAATTGAAAAAGCATGTAGCGATTTGGGAAAAAAATACAGGATTCTAAACTTTAGAAAAGTAAAAAATTATGCTCCCGGCGTTGTTCACGTTGTAGTTGACGTGCTTGTTTACTAAACCTTTTTCTGTGCCGTTATTATCTTATGGCTCAAAACGCCACGAGTTGCTGAAATCCTGTCCACTAACTTCTTTACTTCCTCCATTTTTCCCCTGACAACAATTACTTCGAGACATTGTTCCTCGCTAAGGTGCAAATGCATGTTCGAGGCAATTATATCTGAGAAGGCATGCTGAATCGCTATCAAGCTATCGCTTACACCTTTCACCGTATGATCGAATAGGACAACTAAGACACCTACAACGTCTCCTTTTTCACTTTCAAGCCATTTATATTCGGTGATGTAGTTCCTTATGGCATCTCTTATTGCTTCGCTCCTTGAAGAGTAACCACGAACTTTTATTATCGCATCAAATTCGTCTAGAAGATTCTTTGGCAAACTGACACCGATCCTAGTTATGCCTTCTTCCATAGAATTGAGTTGTGTTTAATTATAAAAACATATCTCTATTCAATAATTCGCATAATCTCTCCCATTCCCTTGCTCCTACCTTCACGGAAAATGAACTTCTGTCCCTCAAAAACGCATTGAGGATGATACTTGAACCTCATTATAACCCTACCCTTATCTCCTGCCTTCATGTAACCTCCAGAAATGTCCTTGAATGTTACAGTTTCTGCTATCGTTTCAACGTGTAGCACAGGCTCATAGCCCGGTTTTATGAGCGTTGGATGTGTAAAAACGTAAACTTCAGCTTCGAATTCCCTTACAGCTTTGGGTAGATTTTTGCTTAGAACCATCCCCCTTCTGATATCTTCATATCTTACACCTTTCAACGCAATCCCTACAATGTCACCCGCCTTCGTTTTGCTTATTTTATAATGATGCATCTCGATGCTGGTAACTTTGATCAGCCTAAAACTTCCATCATCGAACGGGCCAATGTAGACGTCCTCTCCTTCTCTAAGTTCCCCAGACTTCACACTACCGCTAACAACAACTCCCACGCCTGTAACCTTGTACACCTTGTCTATGTACATCAGAAACTCCTTTTCTCCAGTGTATCTCTTTGGTAATCTGTAGAGCAATTCTTCAAGAATTTCATATCCTTCAAGCGTTAGGGCGGAAGTTTTGATGATTGGGACTATTAATTTGTTTTTCAAGATCATCTTCGAAACCTTCATCGCATCCTCCTTACATTTAAGGATGATTGGAATTCTTCCAACGGTTTTAAGTAAATTGGAAACTTGCAATATTACCTCATCTAGCCTTCTCCCATCAACCATGTCTATTTTCGTTATCGCAACTATAACTGGAATCTCCATTGCGAGAAGAATTCCCAGATGTTCCCTTGTAGTCCTCATAACCCCATCGTTCGCAGCAACGACTAAAAGTCCATAATCTATTTTCTGCCCTAGAAGGCCGCGAATTGTAGTTCTAAGCCAAGGTTCATGCCCAACTGTGTCGACAAAGCTAACTATTTTATCTGACTTCTCTACAATTCTAGCCTTCTCTTCTTTACTCATCGGATTCTTTAGTCGCAGTATTTTTCCATCCTTGAATCCAAGAACTGCAAAACTCAGTTCTGCACTCAAACCGCGCTCTATTTCATGTTTGAGCACGTCTAAGTAAATTCTGGTTGCCCCATCTCCATTGTCTGGCATTCCGGTAATAATGCAGCCGACTAAAGTTGATTTGCCATGATCAACGTGACCTGCAGTGCCTATGAGTATGTGCTCCTTCGCATCTTTCTTAGATATTTCAACTATCCCAACAAATCCACCGTTTACAGCGTATTTCTCAACATTCGTAACTTCAGCCTCAATTTCCCTTGCAATCTTTTGCAGGATTTCCAAGGTTTCCACAAATCTTTTTTCATCCAAGCCCCTAACTTCTCCGGAATCTGAAACTCCGATAACGTAATAAGCCTTTCCTTTTCCCATTATCACGCGATGATTCATTTGACAAGCCAGTTGTCTAAATCTACTTTCTCTGAGATGGAAGGAAGTTAAGTACTCCTTAAATTCTACGTTCTCACCCTCTCCTCTTTCCACCAGTTCTTCGAGCTTTTCCACAAAATGAATGCATCAACTCGGATTTAACACCTTCGACCAAATAATTAAAAAAATAAATTATAAAATTATTTTACTTTTATCTCCGCTCTATTTTCCCAGACACCGTGTAGATTGCAGTAGGCGATTGCATATATGACGCCACTTTTTCCCACCTTAACCCTGAAACTCGCTTCCTGCTCAGTAATCTCTGGAGTCAACTCGGCTCTTGCTATGAATATTGGGTTAAACTCTCTCCCCTCTTCATAGAAGTAAAGTTCGATCCATCTGAATGAGTGCTGAACAGTGTTTGGATGTCCCTGGATGTAAACGCGCACGGTAAAAGTTTCACCAGCCTTAACTTCGCTGGGTATCTCTATCTTTGGAGTATGGTTCTCCCTTTTCGAAATCGCCAGCTTGTCTTCAACTTCATAGCTGTAAATAAGTTCAGAAAATTTCTTCATGCACTTATAATCTTCTGATAAAATATGAAGTTTTCGGGGTTTTTACAGAGAATTTAAAAGAAAGTTATATATATTGCATAGCATTTTCAAAGCTTGAGCATTGGATGAGAGGGGAAATTGCGATATTCGCTTCAGCGATTTTGATGAGCACGGTATCTATTTTTGTAAGAAATACTTCAGAGGATCCCAAACTGGTAACTTTCCTCCGTCTTTTATTTGCAACCATTTTTCTATCACTCTTTGCCATTCTTAAGAAGGAAAAGTTCGTCTTCAGTAAAATACTGCTTTTATTGGCAATCTTCAATCTGCTCACTATATTTTCCTACATCTCTGCAATTCAACAAATCGAAGCAGGGATAGCTGCTCTTCTCCTTTACATGGCTCCAATATATGTCACGATTTTTGCTTATGTCAGTGGGGAAAAGATCGAGAAAAAGACGGTACTCTCTTTACCCCTTGGCTTTCTGGGCTTATATTTAATGCTTTCTCCTTACGTCGAATTTAATCCTGGGATTCTCTTTGGTTTGCTCTCTGGTGTAACTTATGCGGTCGTATTCACCTTGTCAAAAAAGGCCAGAGAAATCCATAACTCTTTTCAAATAAGCTTTTTTAACGTTTTCTTTGGAACCCTAGTGCTTTTACCATATTTTTTGATCAGCAGCAAAAATTTCTCACTTCCTTGGGCCCTTGGCCTAGGCTTAATTCCCACCGCAATTCCCTTCATGCTCTTTGCCTATGGAATAAAGCATGTAAAATTGCAGAAGGCTCCGATAATAGCACTGGTTGAACCAATGTTTGCAGTTTTGGTTGGATATCTTTACTTTGGCGAAACTCTTAGCCAGAAACAGATCTTGGGTGGAGCTATAGTTTTGCTGACAACCGCGATAAATCTTAGAAAGTAGAATTTTATTGCCCAATTCAGAGATATTATTGCTGAAGAAAATGCTGGAAAAGGCTTATAGAATAGAGACGAGTTTTGAAGATGAGGCCAGTTTTAAAGCCTTTATAGAAGCTATGGATGAGGAGCAGAGGAATATATGTTTGAATTCTCAGACAGGAGACTTTTTAACGAGATTTACAAAATAGAAATGAGTGCAAAGGCTTTGTATGAACAAATAGTGAAAGAGTTTGGTAAAACACTTGGAGAGAAATCCAAGATATTGGAAAAAATTGCTAGAGAAGAAGAAGTGCATATAAGGCTCGTGGAGAAATTTGTGGACAAAACCTTGCGTATAATTTGAATTAGCACTGTACCTCGGAAATAACACTGCTACTCATCGCAAGCCTCGCTCGCTTGCAGCAGCTGACCTTCCGAGGGATTGTCCCATGTTTGGGTTGCCCCAGAATCATAGCAAGCTATTGCTCGCTCCTCAGGGGACCTATCAACATGGGCCTGTATCCCCGAGCTCGCAGAAAGGTTTCATCGCGAGCTCAGCTCCCTCAACCCCTTCCCCGATCGGGGACAAAAATTGTGGTTTCCATGGATAATAAACTTTATTCTATTCTGCGTATAGTATAGAATAAGTTTTTCAATCTATTTTCTTTCTTAAAGAAAACCGCAGGGAAATTTGATTTTCTCAACGTAACTCTACTCGTTTCAACAACTCTCTTCCCATCTATTACCGCCTTCCCACTCTCTGATCTAAATTCAATCACTCTATCCCCACGTAGCACATAGGGTTTCCATCCAAATCTGAAAGGAGCAACTGGAACTATCAGTATTGAATCCAAATATGGATCCACGACCGGACCTCCGAGAGAGAAGGCATAGGCTGTGGAACCAATTTGCGTTGAAGCAACAACTCCATCACATCTTATAGAATCTATTAGTTCGAAATCAACTCTTATCTCCACTATTATCAACTTTGCAACTTCTTTTCCCAGAAATGCCACTTCATTTAGTGCTAAAAATTCTCCAGCATCACATGAACAGCTCAACCTGGTAAATTCTTCAGTCTCAAACTTCTTTATCGCTTTTCTAAGCTCTACTTCAAAATTCTCTGGTCTAGAATGTGTCAAGATTCCAACTTTTCCTGTGTTTATGCCAAATATTGGTGGGCATTTCTTAACTTCCTGAAGTATGCTCAATATCGTCCCATCTCCTCCTATGCTTATTATGAAGTCGAAGTTTTCGAGCTCACTTGATGGAGTTGGAAAAAGCTCGAATGAGATGCCATGTGATTTAAGAAAATCTAGAACTTTTTCAAGGATTTCCGTTGATCTATAAACAACAGCACACCTCATAAAATCATCTCCAACAACTTTTTACATATCCTTTCATTCGACAGGACCAAATTCAATCTTTCGGAGAGTTCAAATCTCTTGTTCTCCAAACTCTGTCCATTTTCATCCATCGCAACCGCTCCAGCTTTTTCAGCTATGTAAACTCCACCAGCCACGTCAAATATTCTCAACATCCCTCTTAAATCAACAAAACAATCAAAGGATCCTTCTGCGACCAAACAAGTTTCCAGAGCTGCACTGCCATATATTCTTATGCGCTTGAATGGAAGAACTTTTGTTGGATAGTAAACAATCGCATCCATTTTGCTGAAGTTTTCCTCAAACTTCACTCTGATCCTTTTTCCATTTTTGAAAGCCTCTTTTCCAGCATAATACTCATCTCCGCTGAAAAGGTTGAAAACGTATCCGAAGAACGCATCTCTGAACTTTTCTGAATTAGAAAAACAGAGACTGATGGAATAAAATGGAATCCCATGAACAGCATTGAAAGTTCCGTCAAGTGGATCCAATGCAACAAATATGTCCCCCTCCCCAACATATCCACATTCCTCGCTGAGAACTCTGATTTTTTCTTTCAGAAGAACTTCAAGAGCGCATTCTTCAGCGAGCTTGTCGACCAATTTCGTTATTCCACTTTTTCCCATTCCATAGAATTCTCCTCTTTTCTCAACTGGAAGAGAGAGAATCGCTTTCTGAACTCTCTTGGCGACTTCCCTAGAAATCTTTAGCGCATCTTTTTCATCCATGGCGAATTCTCTAAAGTTCAAAAGATATATTTTACTGAATCTGCTAGAGCAGTTAAAATCGGAACAGAAAAATTGTCCTCAATCTTGATCTTACCAACTCTCTTAACCCTCTCGACAAATGTTCCTACAAGCGATGCAAAAATGGAGAAAAAGTTCAGGAGATCGAGGATTAGAAGGAAAAGGGAGGAAGAGATGAACATTCCAATACTAGCAAGACTTCTCTTTCCAAAAATTCTCAAAATTCCCGCAAAGCCATCACCTATGACTGAATTCACCACAGCCACGAAAACTGTATCCTTTGGAAATAGCATCGTCAGGATGAGGAGAGAGGAGAAGAAGTAAACGTATGCTCCTGGCAACTCTCTTTCATAGTCTCGAGAAATGGATTTAAATAGACCCTTCTTTATCCTTAAAAATTCCAAGATTATAACGAGAGGAGTTAAGCAAAGAAGGGCTATTAGAACAATTTCAGGGCCAAAAATGTTGTAAGATGGGAGGTAGACTAGTCCGGAGAAATGTATAGACTTTCTAATCAGCTCTTTTTTAATCAACCGATATTCTTTCAAGCTGACTTGCGAGGTTCCAGAGCATCGTTCTGACATGCATCGGTAAATTTGGATCTGCAGAGAGGTCTTCTAATATTGTTATTGCTGATGCAGCTTCAACAGAAACTTTTTTACTTGAAAGTAAGCGCTCTTTGATCTCGTTTGCAGCTCTTCTAACACTTCTTGGGACAGTATCATCCTGTATGAGCCTATCTAGTATGTCCAAAACACTTTCCGGTACTTTTCTTGCCATTCTCCTCACCTCAGAACGGAACTTTTTAATATTCTTCCGCTAACACATTAGCGTGAGTAATAAAAAAATTTCGGATGAGGCGATAATAGATGCTGCCAAATTACTTAGAAAGGGGGCAAAGATGTTGTCCTATTATTGTCCGGAGTGTCATTTTCCTCTTTTTGAGACGGAAGGAAAAGTTTTCTGTCCTAACTGTGAGAGGGAAGTAATTATAGAAAAGGAGGTCGAGAAGAAAGAGCAAAAAATAGAATATAAGCCCGCGGGTGTTGTGGGTGAGATCGAGAATGCCATTTTGAGAGTTTGTGAACTGATCGTTAATTCAAGTTCGGCTGAGGAGATAAAGATTCTATCTGAATCTCTGGAAAAGCTCGTAAACGCTATGGAGAAGCTTAGAAGGGGTCAGTAGACTTCCACCCCGATCAGCATCTCGTTTATCAGGTTGTGTATGAACCTGCAGTTCTGCCCCTCTGCAAACGCCTCGTTGGAAAATATGTCAGCAGAAAAAATGGCAATGTTGTTCTTTCTGACTCCAAAAACGACATTTTTTCCAGCTCTAAAAACGATATCGCCAAGCATGGCTTTTGTATCTCTATTTCCATTTAGTATTACTTCGCATGGATCTCTTGTTTCGATGTGATATGCGTTCAAGGCCAGAATTTCATCAACTCCACGAAAATATTCAATTTTCCCCCTCATCGCAGTTGCTTTTAGGAGTATTCTATTTGAAACAGGTAATAACTCGCTTTTAAGCTGAATTGGTGAATAATGACCCTTTTTGACCTGGAATATGAATATCTTATTCTTCATGATCCTCGATATTCCCGATATTTCACCGGTTTCTGGAGCTTTAAGGTAGAAAAAAATTTCAAACGAATTTTCGAGTTTTGAAAGCTCTGAAAGTTCTGAACTCAATCTGTCTGCGAACTGAACGTGATAATCGTTTAAAAGACACTCTTCAAGTTGTTTGTATTTGTACCACTCCTCCGAGTTTGCGACTATAAGTGTGGATAACATAATCGTAACTTAGCCAAACATTATTACATAAGCTTTGCCAAGTTCGGTTAACTTTATCTTTAGACTTTTACCCTTTCTTTCAGTCACAAGTAATCCATTCTCACCAAGTTCGTTTATATGGTAACTGATTCTCGCTCTCTGAGCCAGATGTTTCTTTTGGTCTTCAATTTTACCATCTACAAGTTCTATCAACCTGTTTATAGACTCAACAACTCCTCCATCTTCTAGCAAAGCTTTTAGAATCTTTATCCTTTCCTCATTGAAACTCCTCAATGGAGGAGTTTGCAAGAAAATTGCCTTTCCATTCGTGAGCATGTAAATCTTGCTTCCCGAAATCTGCGATGCTATTATTGCAGGAATTGTAAACATTTTATCCGCATCTGTGATGTTAATCAAAACTGTGTTTCCTTTCTCTTTTTCAGCCCTGATGATTTCCAGAAGAGCCCAAAGCGATTCATATATATCTTTTCCTTCAAAACTGATGTTTTTGACATCTATTAGGGATTTAAGGGTTCTAGTTAGATTTTCTGCAATCTCAATAGCCTCTTTTTTTCTGTAAACAATGTAGGAGCGATGTATGGGATAACCGATATTTCTTATACTCTCTAAAACCATGCTAGGATTGGATTCTACAACTATGATGTGGACAACTTCTGACATATATTATTAAAAAGATTTTGTAGTTTAAAAAATTTTCTATTTAGAACTTTATGTTTTAAACATAGTTTTTTCTTTTATCTCTTAAGAAAGCAAAGTCTCTCTTGAACAATTCTCTAAACCGAGACTTTTACTTCCATTCAAAAATTTTCGTCAAAAAATTTTGTGTAGATTGCGAAAAAATTGTAGAAGCATTTATTTGGATTTGCAAGCATTCAATGAAATCTTTCGTATTTTTAAAATTTAAAAACAGTTTTTAAAAGTGTGTGATCGCAGAAGAATTCTGCAGGTTAAGTTAAGCAATCGTAAGCGCTGGGCTTAGGTGTCCATGGTTAAGGTATTTGAGAAAGAAATACCTTTAACAATGGTTATCAATTTTGAGTTTTTCAAGAATTTTTTCAACCAGAATCGCAATTCGAACTTTTATGAACTCATCTAAACTAGGACTGAAGGATATCTTCGTCGGATTTAGCAATCCAAGTTCAACTGCCTTCTTTAAACTTTCTCCAATCTTTATCTCTGGCCTCCTTTGTATGGCTGAAAGAAGAGAAACGATGTCTTCGAGTAGCGATTCATCTATGCTGAAAAAACTGGATTTTATAAGAAATTCAACTGCTTCTCTTGAAAACTTGTACTCTTCCCATATGAAATCTCCATTCGGAGAGTAAAGATGGAATTTAGTTGCAAGCCCCATTTCGCAAAGTCTTTCAGCTAGTTCAACAGCTTTTTTATTAAGCGCAGATTTGACTAAAAACTCGCAGAGCATAACCTTTGCATGCCCATTTGTGACGTGGAAGTTGTTTATTGGTAACGATCTATAGAGTTGTAGCAGGGATTTAAAGTCGCATGGATTTGGAAAACCCTCTGGCTTGATGGAAAGGGAGTTTGAAACACCGAGTGCAATCAGATAGTTTAATGGATTCGAAAGTCTTCGAAGTTCCCTTTCTTTAGCCAAAATTCTGGAATATATTATTTTTTTTGCAATCCTATATCCATCGTTCGTTAGACTTACAAAGAACTTAGGCTCTATCTTCGATCTTGAATAAGAAGTTGCAAATCCCAAGGTCTTCAAATCTTCAAAGCCACCATCATCCAACGCCTCTTTGACTATGTAGAGGAAGACGATCTGATCTTCAAGCTTTTTAATAGACAATGTGGATTCAAAAGTTTCAAAATTGTCCAAATTTATCCCATAGCTTTTGCAAAATTCCTGAAGATCGATACAATTCGTGCAGTTGCCAATTATAATTTTTTCCTTGAACGGAAAGGAATTCAATCTCTCAACACTGGACTTGTAGTTTTCGCAGAAATCTATTCCTACGCTTTCCTTTCCAAGAATGGCAATATCTACCCAGCCAATTCCAACTTTGTATGGAGAAACGACTCTGAACCTCTTCTTCAACTTCCTAGCGATTTCATCTCTTATCGCAAAGTCCACGTAAAAATTCGCATTTCAAACCTTAAATTTTTATCTGAAGATGTGCCTCTTTGGAACATTCATCCTTATTAAAGGTTTTGTTAAATGTCTTCTCGCACAAGGAGGAACTTCATAAAATCCTGTTTCGATCTTTCTCGGAAAATAGACCCTAATTTTCTCAAAAGCCCTTGCTTTGCACTCTCTGCATCTAAATCCCTGATTCTTTCCTGCGGATTCCATTCTTTTACCACAACTGGGACAAATTGGATTTAGCTCAATGAACTTTTCCTCCAGCTTTATTATGTTTATCTTTTCTAGGTTCAAAGTTGAATTTTTGACAGATCCGTAAACTTCCACAACATCTCCTGGAATCAGATTTCTTATAACGTTTCTAAATTGCTTTGTCGGCTCAAAAGCTGCACATTTCAGTTTCGCATTTCCAAGCTTTATTTCGAAAAAAACATGGCCGCCCTGAATTTCATATGGTTTCTCAACAACCTCTCCAATTACTCTGTAAGACCTAAAATCCCTTATTTCGCCATCGGAAATTATGTGCATATCTGTTGCATGATTTGTCATGAAAACAGCGTATCTTTCCCATTTTTCAGTCTTAACGATCTCGAGTGCTTTCAGCAAAACTTCAGAATTCTCACCTCTTAAACCGAATAGAACGGGACAAGGAGTTCCGGGAACTGCCATCACAACTCCATGACACCAGTCAACAGTATCGAAGATTTTCGGATAAAATTGAAGATCCAGTTCGTAGAAGCTTTCTTCTTCGCAAATTCTTGGCTTTCCAAATCTTTCTGGATAACGATATGCGATCAACTCGTATACTACATCCTCAAGCTCAGCTCCAACTGATGCAAGAGCCCCTATCAGTCCGCGACCATTTTTGTATTTTAAATGCGGAATTGAATGCTTTTCAACAATCCTTTGAGCATCTTCAATAGATAGGACATCCTTTATTGCCCTCTTCGCAAATTCTCGCAAAATGGACACTTTTTCTTCCGGAACAAAAACAACTCCTGGATTCGTGTTCTCATCATCCATCTCCGCATATCTACGAACGACTTTGTCAGCTATTTCCATTGCTCTGTCAAGGTCTTCAATTTCCATTTCAAAGCTTACAGCCCCATTTCCTCTTGTTTTATATGGAATCGTTGGATTCAATCTTATAAGCCTTGGAATTCCGATCGATTTACCAACTTCTCTCAAAGCATCCCTCAAAAGAAGGGCTAGGTAAGTTGTGCACATTCCCTTTCTACTGTCTGTATCATCTATCCCTATCCAAAACCTCATACAGCTTTGCAGCTATAAGATCAGACTTTGTCCTCTCTATTCCAGCTCTCGCCGTATCGATTTTTGGTCTCAAATTCGGCAATATCTTGTCTGGAAAAGATGTAAATGGGACTAGCTGATAGTATATTTCTTCCATGAGTTTGAGCAATTTCTCAGCTTCATTTATCTCTCCCAAAATCATCTTTGAAAGAGCCATTCTCCTTAGCTCTCCTATCAAATCTGCTAAACCAGTGATGAAGGCTGAGTGTAGAACTTCGAATTCGATTGAGAAGTCAAACTGTCCTTTTGTAACTTTTAGCAATAGAACAGCTTCAACGAATTCCTGCATGGCATCATGGCTTATGCCGTAAATTTCTGGAAATTCTTTAAATTTTTTAACCTTTTCCAGAACTTCAGCTGCCTTTTTGATGTTGTTCTCAGCCTCCTCAATTTTCCCTGTATGCACGCAGACTATAGCTTTTGAGGAAAAAATTCTCATATCCCTTAAAAGCTCCAAAAGTTCTTCTCGAGCTTTTTCAAGTTCCTCTAATCTTATTCTGCAGTTTTCCAGATTCATGGCTTGAGAAGGCAAACTCTACTCTGCTCAGATTCATCCACAATTTTATAGCCAAAAGTTGAAAGCTTTTTGCTGAACTCCAGAACGTCAGCGTGACTTGGCATATTCTCATAGCTCAGGCGAAGTCTTGAATAGCCGAGAAACATGTAAGCTTTTGCCTCAACATAATCAGGCTCAGCAATTCTTATCAGCTTGTCGAACTTCTCTATGGCCTTCTCATGCATGTTCAAACCCTTTATTAGTGTGAGCCTGATAACTTTTCTGGACCTAGAATTCTTCATAGCATTCAGACTTTGTATGATTCTGTTCCAAAGACTTTTCACAGGTCTATTGAGTTCCAGATGACTGTTCTCGTCAAAGGCTGTTAAACTTATGTAAAGTTGGGTTGGATTGACCTTTTCTATCATTTCAGGAACCGTTCCATTCGTGACCAAAAAAGTCGTGAAACCCCTTTTTTTGTAGCATTCTATCAACTCTGGAAGGTATGGATAAAGCGTTGGTTCACCGATTAGGCTTATTGCAACCTGATTTGGCTGTTCAGCTTCTTTTAACTTTTTGAGATTCACACCCTCTGTTCCATAAAAACCACTGAGCAATCTTTTCTGCGCCTTTATGCTTTCTTCAACAATTTTTTCCGGCTCATCCCATCCTTTAAAATCTTTAAGAAGCTCCAAAGGGCGCCAGCAGTGAATGCATGCTTGATTGCAAATAAGGGCTGGAGTCATTTGAATGCATCTATGACTTTTTATTTCGTAGAATTTCTGTTTGTAACAGAAACCGGAGTCTTTTAACGATTTCTTGAGCCAGAGACAAGTCTTTACAGCTGAATGATTTCCTATTATCTGATATCCCTTCAGATCCGACAGTTGCTTCATCTTAAATATTTGTTCACGAGCTCAATAAAATCCTTTGCCCTATCGCTAGCTATTGCAGATATCACCGCAACCCCTGCAACGCCGCAGTTGAGGACTTCGACAACGTTATCAACGTTTATCCCACCAATTGCAAAAACAGGAATTTCGAGCTCATTTACAATTTCTTTCAGCCCATGAATACCTATTGGTTCTTTTGCATCCTCTTTTGTCGTAGTTCTGAACACAGGGCCGGCTCCTACATAGTCAGCATCTCTCGCATTCCTCGCTTCTTTTACATCATGAACGGAGATTCCAATTATTCCGTCGAATATTTCTCTTACAACTTCCAGTGGAAGATCTTCTTGTCCTATATGAACTCCGTCTGCATCAACTACAATTGCCAAATCTGGCCTGTCGTTGATTATCAATAGAGCATCGTAGCAATCAGTGAGCTCTCTTAATTTTTTCGCAACCACATATCTTTCTCTATCTCTCATTCTCTTATCCCTGAACTGGATTATTCTAACTCCAAGCTCTAAAGCTTTTTTTGCCAAATCTTCATGACTTCCAAACTTTGAGTCTGTGATGAAGTAAACTCCTCGAAGCATCGTAAAGATTTATTGCATGGGCATAAATCTCTTTGGTGTCCCTTAAAGATGACTTAAGGGGCAAGCTGAGCGAGGAAGAATTAAAGCTCCTTAGAAGGAGCTTTGAAATAATTGGACACATAGCAATAGTGGAAATTCCCGATGAACTGATGGAGAAGAAGGATTTGATAGTCTCAGCAATAATTTCTAGGCACAAACAGGTTAAAACTGTTTTGAGGAAAGTTGGGGAGGTTAATGGTATTTTCAGGGTTGCGAAATACGAAAAGATTTATGGCAATGAAACTGAAACGATTGCAAAGGAGCATGGATGTAGATTCATCGTGGATCCAACAAAGGTTTACTACTCCTCAAAACTTTCCGGTGAAAGAGAAAGGATTGCAAGGCTTGTGAAGGAGGGGGAAAGGGTTTTGGTTATGTTCGCAGGTGTTGGACCTTTTGCGATTGTGATTGCAAAACTTTCAAAGCCAAAAGAAGTCATTGGTGTCGAGCTAAACAAAATCGCGGTGGAGTATTTTAGAAGGAACATAAGGTTGAACAAGGTGGAAAACGTAATAGCTGTTGAGGGAGATGTTGCAGAAGTAGTTCCAAAGCTGGAGGGAAAATTTGATCGCATTTTAATGCCAGCTCCTTATTCCGCGGAAAACTTCGTGTATCTTGTGAAGGATAAAATTGCAAAAGGCGGGTTCATTCACTATTACACCTTTGAGAGCGAAAACTTTGAAAAGGAGTTAAAGAAAAAGGTTGAAAACATCTTTTACGAAAATGGTATTCCGGTTAAAACGAGGTTCATGCGCAGATGTGGCAGTTTTGCGCCTTATGTCAATAGATACGTTCTCGATCTGGAATATCTTGGTAATTGAGCTCTAGCTTTGCACCTAAGCTTTTAAGCGTTTCGAAGTAGTTTGGATATGAAATTGAGACGACTTCACAACCCCTGACAGTCACCTCTCCAAGAAGTCCAAGCAATGAAAAGGCAAGCGCAATTCTGTGATCGCCAAAAGATTGGACTGATCCAAAGAACTCGCTTTTTCCACCTTTTATCCTTAAACCATCCTTCATCTCATCCACTTCAACTCCCAACGCTCGCAAATTTGTCGCTATGCAGCGTATTCTGTCGACCTCTTTTATTCTCAAATGCTCCGCGTTGTATATCTCACTTATACCATCAGCTATTGCGGAAAGAATTGCGACCGCAGGTACTAAATCCGGTGTATCGGAAGCGTCAAAGCTTATGGCATGGAGTTCAGACTTTTTTGCAACTATTAACCCCTTTTCTTTATCCCACTTAACATCGGCACCCATTTCTTTGCAAATCTCAACTATTTTTTTATCCCCCTGCCTTGAATCGAAAGCATTCGTTATCCTGACTTCACCTGCAATGATTCCAGCAGCTATTAGATAGCTGGCTGAGGAGAAATCTGCAGGAACTTCAAAACTTTTTAAGTTGAATTCTTGCTCTGAAGGGATAAAAAATCCATTTTCTTCTTTCTCAATTTTAATTCCAGACTTTTCGAGAACCTCGAGTGTAACATCTATGTATGGCCTCGATTTTGTGGAGATTATTTTGACAAAGCTATCGAACTTCGCAAGAGGGAGGGAGTAGAGCAGTGAGGATATAAACTGGGAACTTGGAGCAGCGATTTCGACCTCCCCTCCTTTAATTATCCCTCTTATTTTGAACGGAGCTCTAAAAAGTTCATCTCCGCTAGCTTTTGCTCCAAGCTTTGAGAGAGCAACAACTAGCTCTTTGTTCGGCCTAGTTCTTAAAGAATTATCACCATCCAGAACACTTTCGTCTGTTGAGAGGGATAGAAGCCCCGTGAAAATTCTGAGCGTAGTTCCGGAATTTTCAAAATTGAAATAACCTCCGAAAATTTCATCTGTCCCTCTAAATTCAAAAAAGTATTTTTTTCTAAAAAACTCTGCCCCTATTTTTTTGCATGCCTTTAGAGTTGCTAAAGTATCTCCAGATATCAGGGGATTAGCAATCCTGGTTTTTCTGGAAAGGGATGCGGATATGAAGGCTCTGTGTGTGTAACTCTTTGAAGGTGGAACTTTTGCTTCTCCAAAGATTTCACTCTTTTTAACCACAACATCCATATTGTCACTGAGTTGCAGGTTAGAAAAACTTTCAGCTCTTTAACATCTTTTTAAGCAACTCCCTTATCTCCTCCATACTTTTACTCTCAAAGCCAAAATAGGATGAAAAAACTTCTGTGGTTGTTAAAATTGTGGATCTACCCTTTTTCTCAGCTTTTATTAACTTTAATTCGCTAAGCTTTTTCACGTGTTTGTAGCATTTATTCCCCCTTATTTTTGCAAGTCTTGAAAGTGTTATTGGCTGTTTTAAAGCTATTACAGCCAGAGTTCTCAGCGTTCCTTTGTCTAAATCCTTTTCGGTGAAACGTTCAACGATTTCAGCGAATTCCTGCTTTACTCTCATTAGATACTTTTCTCCAATTTTCACGACTTCGATGGCTGAATCCATTTGCCTGTATTTCTCCGCAACCTTTTCTATCATCTTCTCTATCACTTCTTCCTTTTCATTTAAAATCTTAGCTATCTCTGAAACCTTCATGGCTTCGGGAGATGTGAAAAGTATTGCTTCCACAGCTTTTTCAACGTTCATGCTCCAAACTTCTCACTCAAGTTCAGCAAATCGAGGGTTATTTGTAAGAGGTCGGTTCCACGTATTCTGCAAAGTCCTCCCTTTGGAGCTTCGAATTCGTTGAAGTTTTTGACGTCATCTTTCCTAACGTCTTCGTGCAAGATGGAAACAACTACGGGATCAGCTGTGTGCTCTCCAACTTTCACTGGGGTGGAATGGTCTGACGTTATTACCACGCAGTTCTCCGATAGATCCAATTCAAAAAGCCTTGAGATGTGTGGATCGAGCCTTTCTACAAATTCAACTTTCCCCATGAAATTTCCATCATGTCCCAGCTCATCTGGGGCTTTAAAGTGAAGTAGAACAACATCATTCCTTTCCAAAGCCTCAATTGCTGCAGCTATTTTTCCCTTGATATCAGTATTCTTGTTTCCAGTTGCAGTTTTTGGAGTGAAAACTTCGCCTTTAACTAGCCTTCCAACCCCTTTTATCAAAGCAGTGGCAGATATCACTTTTAAACTTAAGCCATATTTATCCTTGAAGCTGGGAACTTCCTTCATTATCCCAGCACCACGTAAGAGTAAAGCATTTGCCTTTGGAAGACCATTTTTTTCTCTTTCTTCGTTAATCCAGTGTCTTTCAAGGATTTCATGAGCCTTTTGCATGAACTCGTTCACTATTTCAGCAATCTCTTTTTCTTTAGCTTGACATCTCTTAACCTTTTTTCCAACTACTTTTGGATCCGTATCTCCAACTTCAGCTGTGAAATTTCCCCTGAATACAACCACAGCTCTATGCCCAGTTGCTTTTGCAACTTCAAATTCTACTGGGAGTTCGATCTCCCTCAAAGCCTTTATAAGCTCTTCAGTATTTTCAATCCTCCCGGCTCTGCGATCTATGACGGTTTTATCAAAGATACTTCCATCACCCTTTACCGTTGCGAAGTTTGCTCTGAAAGCTAAATCCCCGGGTTTTAAATCGATTCCCACTCCAAGCGCTTCAATAGGTCCTCTACCCGTGTAGTATTTATAAGGATCATATCCAAGTAAAGCTAAGTGGCTGGTATCACTTCCCGGCCTTATTCCAGGTGAAATTGTGTCCATTATCCCGTTTATCCCCATCTCAGCTATTTTATCAAGATTTGGCTTTTTTGCGATTGTTAGTGGAGTTTTACCATTGCTCGGCCTATCTGGAAGACCGTCGAGGATGAGCATTAGCAACGGCAAAGTATCACCCAAAGTATTTGAAAAAAGAATTTATAAAATCATCGATACTCAGCTTGTGATCTGCATCGTTGGTGGTGGGCTTGCGGGATTATCGATTGGCTACTTGCTCGGTAAAAAGTGTGTAGTTTTTGAGGCAAATCGCGTGGGAGGATTGCTTAGAAGTGAAAAAGTAGAAGGATTCACTTTTGACACTGGCGGATCGCACATACTCTTTTCAAGCGATGAAAAGATTCTTAAAGAGATGCTGCAGTTTCTGGGGGATTATGTTGAGCATAGAAGAAGGGCTTTCATTTTTTACAAAGGAAAACTTGTCAAGTATCCTTTTGAAAATGGAATTTTTTCACTCAGCGCTCAAGAAAGATTTGAAATTCTCAAAGACTTTGTCGAAAATCTATTGAGAGACAAAAAAAGACCTGAAAATCTTCTTGAATGGTTTCAATATATCTTTGGAAATGCGATAACGGAGAAATACCTTCGCCCCTATAATGAGAAGTTATGGAAAAGAGATCTGAGGGAGATATCTCTTGAATGGGTTGGTGGAAGGATTCCGAATCCACCGGTTGATGATATTTTGAGGTCTGCTGTTGGAATTGAAACAGAAGGATATACACATCAACTGCGCTTTTTCTATCCTTTAAGCGGGGGAATAGAGACGTTGGCAAAGAATTTGGCTAGGAATGTTAACGTTGAAATTCGCTCTGTTAAAAAGATCGAGATTGGAGACAGAATTTATGTAAATGGGCAGGAGTTTGAAAAAGTGATCTATACAGCTCCTTTAAAGGAATTACCTAAGCTAATGCGAGAAGCGAAGGAAATAAAGGAAAACATCGACGAACTTGAGTACAATTCTCTTGCAGTTGTTGGAATCGGTGTTAAAGGAAGGGTGCCAAACGTTCACTGGATTTATGTTCCTCAAGAAGATGTTGTTTTTCACAGAGTTGCCTTTCTGAGCAATTACAGCCCCAATATGGCACCGGAGAAATGCTCCACGATAATAGCAGAAATTTCGAATCCGGAAAGAATTGATGAGGAAGAAGTAATCGATGGTTTGAGAAAGATTGGAATCGAAAATGAAGTTGAAGTCGTGAAAACGTGGGAGTGGGAGTATGCATATATAGTTTACAATCACGGATATAGAAGAAATGTGGATGTGATAAGAAGTTTTTTAATCAAAAGAAATGTGATCCCGTTTGGTAGATTCGGTTCTTGGGAATACCTGAATATGGACATGATATGGAAAAAAGCTAGAGAGATTTATGAGAGTCTTGGTAGCTATAATGAATAAGGATCATGCCGAAATGCTTGAAAAATGTTTGGAATCACTTTTGAATCAAACTCTGGAAATCTGCAGGGACTTCGATGTCTTAATAATAGATGGCGCCTCTAAAGATTCATCGAAAGAAGTTGTAGAAAAATTCTCAAAGCTTTATCCGTGTGTAAAGTTTAAAGTTCAGGAAAAGCTTGGAGGAACTGGGTTTGCTAGGAGAGAGGTATGCAGATATGCGCTGAATAATGGATATGATGTAGTGGTATGGGGGGATTCTGAGAACTTCTACAGCCGGGATTATGTTGAAAAAATATTGATTGCACTCAAGGATTGCGATGTTGCTGGAGGGATTCCCGTTGTTAGAGGGAACTTTTTTGCACACGCATTTGCCTGGTATCATGCAATTCATCTAATTTTTGGAATCTGGAGATGGCATATTCCGGGAAACAATAGGGCTGAAAAGGTAAAGATATACGAATTCTGCGAATATCCGGAAAGTAGAAGGGCGGAAGATTATGGTTTTTCACTTCTTCTGATTAAGAAGGGAATAAAGTTGAGACATAAAGTTGTAAATGCCAGAGTGATCGTTTCAGTTCCGGAAAAGATTGGGGAGATAATTAATTGGCAAAAGGCTAGAGTTAAGGGATGTGCGGAGGCTTTAAGAATCGTGGAATTTAGGCCATACGATTTGTTGGCCTGGTCTTCCATTTTGCCTTTATTCTTAATATCAATTTTTCTCCTTCCTTTTTCAAGCATAGCCTTACTCTTTCCAATCTTTCTAACGCTTTTTTCCCTATTCCTTTACATAAAATCTAGTCGATTTATTGAAAAACCAAGGAAAATATTTTTCTTCGCACCCCTAATTGGTATTCTCATCCATTCAGCTTTCTCAATTCTAGGACTTTACCATTACTTTATAACTCCTAAAAAGGGATTGCGAAATTCACATTTTTAAACACGCCGGGGGTGGGATTCGAACCCACGAGCCCTTTAAGGCACCGGCTCTCAAGGCCGGCGCAGTACCACTCTGCAACCCCGGCTTTTATCTCTTAACTCGGTAAACTTATAAACATTTCCAATGATTAAGGGAGAATAGATGGAGAAGTTGTTGAAGAAAATCGCAATTGAAATAGCCCAGAAGGCAAAAAATCGTGAAGAAGCTGTGAAAATAAAAAAAGAACTAGCTAAGGAGCTGGGATTATCAAAGGTGCCATCCAACGTTGAAATTCTGAAACAGGCAAAGGGAACCGATTATTATAGAAGGTTGAAAGAAATACTAAGAATAAAGCCAGTTCGGAGCCTGAGTGGGGTTGTCGTAGTCGCAGTTATGAGCTCTCCTGCCAGATGCCCACACGGGAAGTGCGTTCCATGTCCGGGAGGTGTGGAATTTAACAGCCCACAAAGCTATACTGGCCTAGAACCTGCTGCGATGCGGGGAAGGCAACATGGATATGATGCTTTTAAACAAGTTACTGCCAGACTTCAGGAGTTGCAGGAAATTGGACATGACGTAAACAAAGTTGAGATAATAGTGATGGGAGGAACTTTCATCGCTAGGGAAAAGGAATACAAGGAAAAGTTCATCCTCGATATATACAATGCCCTGAATTGCTTTAACAGCAAAATGAAGAAAGAGGAGAATATTGAAAAGGCTAAGAGAAAAAATGAAATTGCTAAGGTCAGATGTGTTGGATTAACTTTCGAAACTAGACCAGATTATGCTAAAGAGGAGCATATAATGGAGATGCTCAAGTATGGGGCAACAAGAGTTGAGCTTGGTGTTCAAAGCATATACGATGACGTACTGGCCAAGATAAAAAGAGGTCACGATGTTGATGAAACGATAAAGGCTACAAAGCTGTTAAAAGATTCTGCTTTCAAAGTTTGCTATCATTTAATGCCAGGGCTTCCTGGATCAAGTTTTGAAAGGGATTTGAGGATGTTCAGAGAAATCTTTGAAAGAGAAGAATTTAGACCGGATTACCTCAAAATATATCCCACGGTTATAGTTGAGGGAACAGAGCTTTATGAAATGTGGAAGAAAGGAGAATACAAGCCATATGAGACGGAAGAGATAATTGAGCTCATAGCTAGGGCAAAGAAGTTCATTCCTGAGTGGGTGAGAGTGCAAAGAATACAGAGAGACATTCCTGTAAACGCAGCAATAGGTCTTGAAGTCGGAAATTTAAGACAACTCGTTCAGAAAAGGCTGAGGGAGTTGGGATATGGTTGCAGGTGTATAAGATGTAGAGAAGTTGGACATAAAGGAGTTAAGGAGGAAGAATACGTGAAAGCTGAACTTAGGATTACGGAGTATAAAGCTTCGGGAGGGAGGGAGTTCTTCATAAGTTATGAGATTCCAGATTGCGATGCAATAGTTGGATTTTTAAGATTGAGATTTCCCTCGGAGCCATTCATTAAGGAGATTGCCAACTGTGCACTGATTAGAGAATTGCACGTTTATGGAAAGTCAACACCTTTTGGTGAGGTTCATGCTTTTCAGCATCGCGGTTTTGGAGAGAGATTGTTGAGAATAGCTGAAGATATTGCAAAGGAGAAATTCGACGAGATTGCAGTTATAAGTGCTGTGGGGGTTAGAGAATATTACAGAAGGTTTGGATACAGGAAGAGATTCGAATACATGGTAAAGAAGTTATAGTTCGACAACTACCTTTGTTTTTCTCCTTTTCAGAACAAGATCCTTTACAGAAATGATTACACAATAGGGATAAATCTAAAACATATACTCTGCAAAAAGATGATCTGGAACTTTCAATTAATTTTTTTCTTAGAATCGTTTATAAGCCAAGAGTCTACTGAATTCATGTACTCGCTTGTTTGCATAGAATGCGGAAAGGAAAACGAGGAAAGTAGATACACTTGCACCTGTGGTGGGCTTTTAGAGGTTCGCTTCAATCTCGATGAGGTAGAGATAGATTTCAAGCTCAATGGTAAAGATTTAAGGGTTTGGAAGTATAGATCTCTTCTCCCAATAAACTCTGAGCCCGTAACTCTTGAAGAAGGAGGCACTCCGCTTTACAGACTCGAGAGACTCGAAAAGGAGTTTGGGATAAGGAGAATATATGTGAAGCATGAAGGTCTAAATCCCTCGGGATCTTTTAAGGACAGGGGAATGACCGTTGGTGTTACTAAAGCTCTTGAGTTAGGAAAAAAGGCTGTGGCATGTGCATCGACTGGAAACACTTCAGCATCCTTGGCAATGTATGCTGCCAGATGCGGTCTTAAAGCTTTTGTTCTTCTCCCTGCTGGAAAAGTTGCACTTGGAAAAGTTGCACAGGCCCTAATGCACGGAGCGGAAGTGATTGGAATAAGGGGAAATTTCGACGATGCATTAAGAATAGTGAGAGAAGTCTGCGAGAGAGCTGGAATTTATCTGCTAAACTCTGTGAATCCCTTTAGACTTGAAGGTCAAAAAACGATTGCCTTTGAAATAGTGGACAAAATAGGTCTTCCTGATTTTGTAATTTTACCAGTGGGTAATGCTGGAAACATTTCAGCAGTATTCAAGGGTTTTGAGGAGTTCAGGGAATTGCAGTTTATAGATGGAGTTCCAAAGATGGTTGGTGTGCAAGCGGAAGGTTCTGCACCGATTTTTGAAGCATATAAGCAGAGAAAGGAAGAAATAGTTCCGGTTGCAAATCCGGAAACGATAGCAACTGCGATAAGGATTGGGAATCCTGTGAATGCGAAAAAAGCCTTGAGGGCTATTTATAAATCAAAGGGTATGGTAGAAGTTGTAAGCGATCAGGAGATAATTAATGCTCAGAAAATACTAGCAAAGAATGGAATAGGTGTCGAACCAGCTTCAGCTTCAAGCCTTGCTGGATTGATAAAGCTTGCAAAAAATGGAATGATCGATAAAGATGCTACAGTCGTCTGCATAGCTACGGGAAATTTATTAAAAGATCCTGAGACAGTAATAAAGGTTTGTGGAGAGCCAAAGATTGTAGAACCGGACGTTGAGAAGGTTATGTCCCTTCTAATCTGAACTTCTTTGCCTCCCTTGATTTCAGAATTTTTACTCCGCTGAGAGAATTAAGCAAACTCTTTATTCTTGAAGTCGTTGACTTCTCATCATATATTAAATACTCCGCGGAGCTCAAATCAATTGCCATTCTGATCATTTCCTCATCCAGCTCTTCAAACGTGTATTTGGCAAAGTTATGTCCAAAAGTGAACTCTGTTTCAAGCATTATCTCTGTTTGCCTTGGCAGGTAATGAGTCCCACCTACGCTGACCGCAATCTTCCAAGATCTCATCTCACTTCCAACAGCCTCAAAAATAGCCTCGGCAACAAGCTCTCCAGCAGTTTTGTCTACCCATTCTTTTTCAGTTGAGCCTATTTCGTAGAAGGCGGAAGGTTTTGAAATCTCTGAAGGTCCATGATGCGTAGCTTCGAGTGTTAGCTCGAAGTCCGGCTTTCTATCAATCTTTTTCTTTAAAGCTAAAAAATAATTCTTTAAAGTTATTGGAGACGGCTTTGCAAGACTTTTCGGCTTTCCACCATATGTATTTTTCCCAGGATTGCCAGAAAAGTGCGCTGTGAATATCTTTCTCCCATCTTTGCTGCTGTGTTTTGAAATGAAGAGAATTTCATCGAATTCTAGGAACTTTGAAAGTCTTGAATCTAAGAAGTCAGCGTATATAAGATTTTCATCAGTTTCAACGATGGAAAATTTGGAGCCTATGTGGATGACATAATCTCCTTCCACTTTTTTCTCAAACTCATCGAAGCTCAGCAAGTTATCTATCACGTTCATAGATGCTTTATCCTTTTTACTCCCAACAACGACTTTCATAAACCTACGAAGATTTCCCCAGATAAAAAGGCTAACCGAGAAAATTTATTTATAACCAAGAAAGTATAATTTTTCATGCCCTTAACTCCGATGGAAATCTACAAGCTTTTACCGAAGACAAATTGCAAAAAGTGCAGTGAACAAACTTGTATGAGCTTTGCCTTCAAGCTCCTGAATAAGGAAAAGAAATTAGAAGACTGTAAACCGCTTTTTGAAGAAAAAAAGTATGATTTGCAGTTAAAAAAGCTTCAAGAATTGCTAAAACCTCTGGAAAAAGCTACCGAAACTGGATTGATTGTGAACAGCGAGAAGTGTAATGGATGCGGTAATTGCATCGTAGCATGTCCAGTTCATGTTGAAAAAGATCCCAAAGGAGCTGGAATTGGAAGAGGGCCTATGATAAGGGATCCGATTTATAGAGTAGAGAATGGAAAACTTGTAATAATCAACATGCATGCCTGTAGGAGATATGGAAAAAATCGAATTCTTTGTGTCGTTTGTAGAGAAAACTGTCCAACGGATGCGATAAGCTTTCTGGAGGGATGATTATGATATGCACAGCTTGCTCGTGTCTCTGCGATGATGTTGAGTTTGAAGATGGAAAGATTTTGAACGCATGTGATAGGGGATATAGACATATAGCGGAGTATAAGAAAAATAGAGCTAGAAATGCTGTGAATGGAAAGGAAGTTGACATAGACACAGCTATTGAAAAAGCGATTGAATTGCTCAAGTCAGCAAAATCTCCGGCGATATATGGTTTAGATACAACCACCGTTGAAGCGCAGAGGATTGCGATAAAAATTGCAAAAAAGCTAAACTGTTACATCGACGACAACTCCTCTTTTTGTTTAGGGGAGTTTGTGGAGGCTATACTTAAAAAGATGGTTCCATCAACGACGTTAGAAAAAGTTCGGGATGAGGCTTATGTGATCATCTACTGGGGAACGAATCCATTTCACAGCCTGCCAAGGCATATGTCGAGGTTCACGTATTATCCAAGGGGTTCCAAGAGGAACCGCGGTTATGATGAGGATCGATATTTGGTTGTAATCGACGTTAGAAAGTCTGAAGTTGCAAAGCTCGCAAAGAAGAATGCCAAATTTATAAAAGTCGAAAACGACGTTGAGCTCATAGACTCTTTCCTTAAAGCCTTGGAAGGGAAAGCTTCAAAGTATGACGTTGCAGGGATTCTGAGAGAGATGAAAAAAGCAGATTTTAACGTTCTTTTTGGAGGACTTGGATTAAAATACGGATTGAAGGGAAAATATGAACTATTTTTCGATTTCATAAAAAAGATGAATGAATTTTCTCCTCTCTTCTTCCTACCAGCTGGTTTCCATTCAAACATGCGTGGGTTCAATGAAACTCTGTTCGAGGAAGTTGGAGCTGTTAACAGGTTCAATTTTCTAGAGGGGAGAAGTGAAAAATCCTTTGAGTTCTCTGAATTGGTCAAGAGAAATGCGATTGACGTGGCTATGATAGTTGGCACAGATCCAATCTCATCCCTTCCATATGAGATTTCTAGAAAGCTGATTGGTGTTAAAAAGATAACAATAGATCCCCGAGAAACTGCAACGTCTGCCATTTCCGAGATTTCGATTCGCTCAGCTTTTTCTGGAATCGAATCTGGAGGGGAAATGGTTAGGAGCGATGGTGTGAGATTGAAGTTGACGCCAGTGGAGTTATCGGAGGTCGATGACGTTTATATCTTAAGAAGGATCTTGGAGGGATTGTGATGCTTCGCCTTACGAAGTTGATAAAATTTGAAGCTTTCATCGTTGTTGCCAGAATGCCATGGAAAGAAAAGGGGGCTGTGATATACCTAAATCCTGAATTTGCAAAGAAATGCGGAATAAAGGAAGGGGACGTGGTATTGATTACGAGGGGGGAAAGAAGTTTGAAGTTCAGAGTGAAGTTTCTAGAAACAGCGCCTGAAAATGGAGGGGTAATTCCGAATTCAATCTTTTCCAGCTATCTGCTCGATTTCGAGACTTTTAAAAATTTCAATGCTTATATAGAAATAACTGAGGGCGAGGAAAGTAAAGCTGAGGAAATAATAAAAATCATCATGGAGAAGAAGTAGCTAGCTGAAAAATAAAAAATCGAAATCATAAATACTCTGTCATACAAAAAGATTTTTTTGTTCATGTCGATTCATTTTTCATGGAATTAACCCTTGACAAGTTTTTTCCACTCTTTGAAATTGAAAAAAAAGATGAATCCTGGAAGTTAAAAGACGTTGAGGATTATCATAGGACCTTGATGGAGGAGTTTGAGAAAGCTTACAAAATTGCAGAAATGGCAAGGAGTAAATGCTTAGATCCAGAGCCAAAGGTTGAGATATTGATTGCGAAAGACATGGCTGAAAGAGTAGAGAAGCTCATCGGGATAGATGGAATTTCTAAAAGGATAAGAGAGCTTGAAGAAAGTGGAGTTGCAAGAGATAAAATGTGTTTCATAATCGCGGATGAAATAGTTGAAAATAAGTTTGGAAATATGGAAATGCTGACAGCAATAGATAAGGCGATAAGAACGGCTGTGGCAATAATGACAGAAGGAGTTGTTGCAGCTCCAATAGAAGGAATTGCAAAGGTTTCAATTGACAAAAACGATGATGGAACAAAGTTTCTTAAAGTTTACTATGCTGGGCCAATAAGGAGCGCTGGAGGTACTGCGCAGGTTATTTCAGTTCTCGTTGCAGATTATGTTAGAAGAAAATTTGGACTAGGAAGATACATTCCAACTGAGGAAGAAATTCTCAGATATTGTGAGGAAATTCAGCTTTACAAAAGAGTTGCGAATCTCCAATATTTGCCTAGCGATGAGGAAATAAGGCTGATAGTTTCGAACTGTCCAATTTGCATAGATGGAGAGGCTACGGAGGATGTGGAGGTTTCAGGGTATAGAAATCTTCCAAGAGTTGAAACAAATCGTGTAAGAGGAGGAATGGCGCTTATAATTGCGGAGGGGATAGCTTTAAAAGCTCCAAAGTTGAAGAAAATGGTTGAGGAACTAAAAATAGATGGCTGGGATTGGCTGGACAAGTTGATAAAGAAGGAAGATGAGGAGGAGATTGATGTAAAGCCCAGAGCAAAATATCTTGCAGACATAGTTGCTGGTAGACCAGTTTTAAGCCATCCATCAAGGAAGGGAGGATTCAGACTTAGATATGGCAGAGCCAGAAATTCCGGGTTTGCAACCGTTGGAATAAACCCAGCAACGATGGTTTTGATAGATTTCATCGCAATAGGGACGCAGTTAAAGATAGAGCGCCCTGGAAAGGCAGGGAGTGTTGTTCCGGTTACTACAATTGAGGGACCGACTGTAAGGCTGAAAAATGGGGATGTTTTGAGGATAAACACTGTAAAAGAGGCGCTGGAGTTAAAGGATGAGGTTGAAAAGATTCTGGACCTTGGTGAAATACTGATAAACTATGGCGACTTTCTCGAGAACAACCATCCTCTTGTTCCAGGAGCCTATTCTTATGAATGGTGGGTGCAGGAGGCGAAGGTTGAAGTTGAGGATCCGAGCGAGGATGAAGCTTTAAAGCTTTGCGATGAACTTAACGTTCCATTGCATCCGAAATGGACTTATCTCTGGCATGATATAAGCATTGAGGAATTCGAATATCTTAGAAATTTTATAAGCGAATATGGAAAAATAGAGGGTCAAGGGAAGTTTCTTGTGCTGCCGAAGGATGCTAGGGTTAAGGAAATACTTGAGAAGTTACTCGTTGAACATAAGGTTAGAGAAGAGATAGTGTTGGAGAAGTGGAAAGTTCTCGTTCGCTGTCTAGGTTTGGATTCAAAGTTGAAAAAAGTTGGGGAATTGAGGGGGAACAGCGTTTTAGAAGTTATAAGAAATGTATCGGGGTTGATAGTTAGAGAAAAGGCACCAACGAGAATTGGGGCGAGAATGGGTAGACCTGAGAAGGCTAAAGAGAGGAAAATGAGCCCTCCACCACATGTTTTATTCCCTGTTAGTTTTGCTGGTGGAAAAAAGAGGGATATAAAGAGCGCTTTGGATTACTCGGATGGAACATCTAAAGGGGAGGTTGAAGTAGAATTGGCTTTAAGAAAGTGCACAAACTGTGGAAAAGAGACTTTCTGGCTCAAATGCGAATGTGGAGGAATAACGCAGCAGATCTATTACTGTCCGAAGTGCAAGATAAGGTTACAATCTCAGAAATGCAGATGTGGGAATGAGGCAAAGGGATATTTAAAAAGGACTATCGACATAAAGAAGCTTTACGACGATGCGCTGAAAAGGCTTGGGGAATATGACAACTTTAAAATTATAAAGGGTGTTATTGGCTTAACTTCTGCTAACAAGATTCCTGAGAGGATTGAGAAGGGGATATTGAGGGCAAAATACGACGTTTACGTTTTTAAAGATGGAACTATAAGATTCGACATGACAGATCTACCTTTAACTCATTTTAAACCAAGAGAGATTGGGACAAGTGTTGAGAAACTCAGAAAACTTGGATACACGAGGGACTATCTTGGAAAGGAGTTAAAAAATGAGGATCAAATACTGGAACTCAAACCGCAGGATATAGTTATCTCAAAGAGCTGCGCTGAATATCTCTGCAGAGTTGCGAAGTTCATCGACGACCTTCTCACAAAGTTCTATGGTCTTCAGCCATATTATAAAGTGGAGAAACCGGAAGATTTAATAGGACACTTGGTTATAGCTTTAGCTCCGCACACATCTGCAGGGGTTCTTGGAAGGATAATTGGTTTTGCAGACATTTTAGCTTGCTACGCACATCCATATTTCCATGCTGCAAAAAGGAGAAACTGCGATGGGGATGAGGATAGCGTAATGCTTTTACTTGACGGCCTTCTCAATTTCTCCAGACACTTTTTACCTGAGAAAAGGGGAGGACAGATGGATGCTCCGCTAGTTCTCACAACAATTGTTGATCCTAGGGAAGTTGATAAGGAAGTGCACAACATGGACATCGTTTTCAGATATCCTTTGGAATTTTACGAAGCAACCCTCAGATTTGCAAGTGCAAAGGAATGTGAAGAACTTGTGGAGAAAGTAAAGGATAGATTGAAAGCAGAATCTCGCTTTTTCGACCTCGGATTCACCCATGACACAGAAATAACACTAGGTGTTAAGGAAAGCGCTTATAAAAGGTTAAAGAGCATGAATGAGAAGGTTGAAAGGCAGATGGAAATTGCGAGAAAAATACTGGCTGTTGATGAAAATGATGTGGCTGAAAGAATTATAACAGCACACTTTTTGCCCGACATAATAGGAAATCTCCGGGCATTTTCTAGGCAAGAATTCCGATGTGTTGATTGCAATGAAAAGTATCGCAGAATTCCTTTGAGTGGGAAGTGCAGAAAATGTGGAGGGAATCTAACTCTGACAGTTCACAGCAGCTCAATAGTAAAATATCTGGACGTATCAAAAAGGCTCTGCGAGAATTACAAGGTTTCTGAATACACTAGGCAAAGGTTAAAGATCATAGAGCATGAAATAAGATCGCTTTTCGAGCAAAAACAGATAACACTTTTGGACATAATGTAATTCATTTCACAGCTTCAGCGATGAGCTTGGAGACGCTTATTTTAGAAAAAATTCTCTCTATCGTATCTGTAGCCACAATTTCCGAGATTCCTGAAGAGAAAAGCTTAACTGCTGCAAATTCCGCCAAAACCGCATGAACACATGCACACTCAACGCTTTTGGCTCCGAGTTCATACAATTTCTTTGCAGCCTCGATGACAGTTCCTCCTGTGGAAATTATGTCATCGACTATGACAACTCTTCTATTCTCCACATTTAAGTTCTTTGGGAAAATCTCAACTGTGTACGCATCTACTCTTTTCTTCTCCATCCAGTCCCATTCAACATTTGCAACCTTTGCAGAAGCTTTCACTCTCTCAGCGGATCCCTTGTCTGGAGAGATCATTAAAACATCCTTTCCTTTGTAATACTCTCCAATTAATGGCATTGCATCAACGTCTATAAGCTTTCTAAAACTGCATTTTGCTTTTTCGCTGTGGATGTTCACCGTTATTATTTTTTCAGCTCTCTCTTCTAGAACCTTGGCTATAGCCCTTATGCTAACGGCCTCTCCCTTTAGAAATTCCCTATCCTGTCTAGCATAGCCCATATATGGAATGACCAGCACGACCTCCCCCTTAAGGGCATCGAAGAGAAGGTTGAGGAGCACAAAGTCATCGCTTGAATTCAAGCTGCTCACGACTATATGGCTTTCTTCTTCACTTTCAACTCTAACATAAAGCTCTCCATCTGGGAATCTTTTGAATTGAACTCTTGCAATTTTTAATCCCATCCTTTCTGAAATCCTTTTCCCAAGCAATGGAGATGAGGGGGTTAGAATTAGGTCCATAAAAAATGTTGTAAACTATTTTATTTTTTCGCAATCGTCAAAAGTTCAATCGGGATTGGGAGGATTATCGTTGTATTCTTCTCAGCGGCAACCTCGTTCAACGTTTGCAGATATCTCAAGAATAGGGCGCCATGACTTTGTGCAAGAACGTCGGCAGCCTCTTTCAATCTCATAGCAGCTTGATATTCTCCTTCTGCTCTTATTATCTTTGACCTTCTCTCTCTTTCAGCTTCCGCTTGCATTGCCATCACTCTCCTCATCTCTTCTGGCAGTTCTACATCTTTTATCTCTACAGCAGTAACCTTTATACCCCATGGATTCGTCGCCTCATCGATTATCTGCTGCAGCTTTATGTTCAGCTTATCCCTTTCAGAAAGGACTTCATCGAGCTCTGCTTGGCCAATTATGCTCCTAAGCGTCGTTTGTGCAATCTGGGCAGTTGCATACATGTAATCATACACTTCCGTAACAGCTTTCGCTGGATCGATTACGCGATAATAGACTACTGCATTTACCTTTACCGTAACGTTGTCCTTTGTAACAACTTCCTGCGCCGGAACATCGTATGTGACAGTCCTCAAATCAACCTTGGTCATGCTGTCAATGATGGGGATTATGAAAAACAATCCTGGTCCTTTTGCACCTACAAGTCTTCCTAGTCTAAATATTACTCCTCTTTCATATTCCTTAACTATTCTAATCGATGAGGCAAAGAACAGGAGTAAAATGATGGCTATTCCCCAGTAATACCACTCCATGCATCAATTTTTTAACAAAATTTATAAACCTTTGGGTTCAATCTATTTTCTTTGCAAATATTATATAATAATCATCATTTAAAACCTTCATTATCTTGAATCCATATTCCTCCAGCGATTTAAGATAATCCCCAAGACTTAAATCTCCTTCGAAGGTGAATCTTTTGAATCCTTTCTTTAACTTCTCAAAGCTCCACAAGTTCCATTCTAGATCACTGATGTTGAAGCCTTTTTCTGGAAAATACTGTCTGTTCACATAAACTCCTCCTAGGTTGAGGGCTTCGTATATCTTTGGAATTAGCTCCAACCTTTTTCCACCCGGATTGAAGGATGAAAAGATTATGTCGAATCCGCTTCCAATTGGATCACTGAAAAAGTCTCCCGCAACGAATTCAACCCTTTCACCACCCAGTTCTGAGATTAGGGCTTTTGCCTCTTCAACAACCTTTGGAAGATCGAAAACGGTGGCGATCAGATTTTCCTTTAGAAGTGTG
>JAWAQR010000007.1:0-54658 GCA_038893835.1 Archaeoglobaceae archaeon | reverse complement strand
ATCCTTTCCAAAGTCTCAATCGCCCTACTTCCAGGTTCAACAACTGCGATCAGCAGGTCCACTCCTCTAGCAGTCCCCCTGCCGAGATGCTCAATACCGGCTTCCATGTCGAGAATGAGGACATCCTTTTCCCTGAAAATTGCATGTCTTAGAATTGCTCTAAGAAATGCATTTTCAGGACAAAAACATCCCTCCCCACCCTTTTCTATCGTTCCGAGAACCAATACTCTTACACCATCCTCATTATAAACAGAATAAGTCTCAAATATATCGTCAACTTTTGGATTTAGCCTGTAAGTTCCTAAAGGCATTAAAACGCGCTCCTCTATTATATCCTTTAGCTCTGAAAGTGGCTTTGGCTTTACTTTTATTCCAAGCGCCGAAGGTAAATTCATTGCAGCATCGCAGTCGATTGCTGTAACTTTGTAACCATCTTTGGCAAATAAATGAGCCAATATGGAAGCCAACGTGGTTTTTCCAACTCCTCCTTTTCCAGAGATTGCCAGCTTCATCTTGTTAGTTGTGAGATAATAAAATTTAAAATTTTGCGCGATTCATTAAATCGATGCTTGAACTTAAAAAATTTCAATTTGAAAACCGGTCATGGTTCATGTATTGTTAAGAGGGATATTTATTGGGAAAAAAGCTTGAAAGGAAATTGATAAAATTGAGTTCGATAGAACAGGCTTTTGAGTTCGCAGAAAAGTTAAAAATGTGAGTTTTATTGGGCTTTTTAGTAACTTGGAGATTCGTCGAATAGGTGTTAGGAAGGGGAAGCGAAGGAGAGTGATAGAGTTGCAAAAATTCCAATTACCCAAGTAGTAAACCAAGAGTTTGCCAATAGTTTCAAACAGCTCAAATACTAAATTAGGACAAGTTGTCATGCAGATAAATCCACAGGTAATACTGCATGCAAACTCACTAACTACACGAACTCGTCAGCTGGTTCGCACAGAGTAATAGTTGGACTGCAAGCTTGGGATAGGAAAGTGATAGTATTGGGGAAAGAGTTGAATTCAACGATTCAGCTCCTGGAGAATTTTAAAGATGAATTAAAGAAACTGGAATTCAAAAAGAACTTGGTAGAAGTGGAGCTCAGTTTACTGAAAGACAAATATGACGACCCTCAGCTCCTTTACCGCAGCTTTTATGATGTCGAGAAAATCCTAATTTTAAAAAATTTTAAAATTTTATGGTGTATATATTTCACCTGAATTTGTTGTGAAGTTCTTCCCAAAACTGGCGTGCATGATGAAACGATAGTTTAAATCAGGTTTACCGCCTTTGAATGCATCGCCATAGCTAAAGTCAACTATTTCTCCAACGAAGAAAGTGTGATCTCCGGTTTCAACTTCTTTAACGACTTTACACTCTAGATTGGCTTGGCACTCTTTTATCGAAGGAACCTTTACCTTTTTTGAAGGAATAAAAGTTAGCCTAAGCTTTGAAGTCTTATCTTCCCTTGCACCGCTCACAGTTCCTGCTATCCATACTTCTTTTAAGAGTTCTATGGTTGGAACAGAAACGACGAACTCACCGAAATCCTTTATCAGTTTGTTCGTATATCTTTTATGCCCTATCGAAACCCCAAGCATTGGTGGTTCAAAAGATAACGGCGTAACCCAGTCTGCAGTCATTACGTTTACCTTTTCAATTCCGGAAACTATCAAATAAGTTCTAAGGGGATATAAAAGTTCAAGCATTCTCACACCTCCCAGTTTTTTCATCTATAAGGGAAATAAAGTCTTCAGGTGACTGCATAGACTCTAGTTCTTCTTTATGCACAAAAACGACTGAATCTATTCTCTTCTTCATCTCTCTCTCAGTAATGTAGGCGGCATCTGTGCATATAATTTGTGATACTTTCCCCATTAACATAGCTCTTTTCTCGATTTCTCTAACCTGTTTTATACCTATCAATATTTCTCTTTTTTCAACTTTCGATATAGCATCAAAGGGTGTATGCTTTACCGTGTATACAGAGATACCAATTTCTCTTAGCTTCGAAATTATCTCATTCTCCTCTTCTCCCTTTTCATAAACTTTATCATCTTTTATGAATTCGGAAAAATCTATTCTTTTTATCACGTTTCCGAACAATTCCTCGAGCTTTATCGCAACCTCTACACTCGCATCAGCGCCCTCCTCGTAGTTCATCACTGTCCTTTTAGATACCCCTAGTTTCTTAGCCGCAGCTCCTAAGCTCATACCAAGTGTTTCTCTAGCCTTTCGCATTTTTTCGGCGTCAATCTTAACATAATATCCTCCTGGAGCGGAGTAAATGTAGGGCAATTCGCCTTTAAGATAATCGTAAAATGTTGCAAGATTTATGACTGGTAAATTATAGCGTGTGTAAACGACCCTTCTTTCCAGAAAGTCGAATTTGAACTTCTCACCAACAACCAAGGGTATCGCTTTTAAAAGCTTGGCGATCTTTCTCATCTCCTCAGCAGTTTCCATTTTCAGGGAATCAACGTTGTATAGAACTTTGATGAGCAAAGTTCGATTATCCTTTCTAGCAATTATGTCAAAACATCTAGGCTTAGTGTCAACTAACTCGACCAATTCATAACCTTCTTTTCTCAGAAGCCTTATCACGTTACCCAACAGTAGAGACTGCACCCTAATAAATCTGATTAAAATAGGTATATAAAAATTTTCAGTTGTGTTAGAAATTGTTAAATTCAGAAGGTGGAATTGATCTCATGGATTTCCTACGTCTTGAATACGATATCCAGCATCATCTCGTCCTTTCAAGGAAGAATTGTTATGATCACGCTTTAATAAGGCTAATACTTTCAACACTTGCAGAGCCGGTGGAAATAGCGAATCTGAGTAAAAAAGACTTTAAGTCCAAAAAGGGCATTTTCATGGTTTATTTATCCGGCGGGAAAAGTAGGGTATCTCCAGTTGATGAGGAGACTTTCAGGATGATAGAAGCCATCGATAAAGAAAAACCTTTTGAACTCGAAGAAAGGGATATGGATGAAATCATCTCAAAATACTCACCAAAGGATAGAAAATACACAGCCAGAAGTTTAAGGAAAGCTATGATCAGATTTCTAAAGGATGCATCCCTATTCGACCTCGAATTCGAAAAACTCAGCCTTGAAAAACTTCGAGACTTCATGGAAGACTTCAATCCTCTCTATTCAGGGAGCTGGCTTGATGAGGAGGGTTTGAGAGAGTTCGTTTTGAACTACTCAGTTGTAAACAAAGTTGTTGATCCATTTAAGATTTCTGAAGAGACTGGTTTAGATCAGACTTTTGTTTCCGAGGTGATCCGAACCGGAAAGAGTCTTTTCTCTTACGTAGGAAAGTTTGAAGCAAAAAATTTATCTTTTGAAGAATAATAAAAATGTGGAAACGATCGGCTTCGTATTAGGGGAAAGCTCGATAAACGAATTTAGCTTTGCTGTAAATCCATCAAGAGTACCAAAATTTGGAGAATACGTTACTGTGGAGAACAGGAATGGGGAAGAAGTTCTTGGTATCATAAGGAATATCACAAACTTTAATAGACTTCTTGAGGAAGCCATAAGCTTTGAATACGCGTTGAAGAACATAAATCTCTCCAAAAAAGTTCTTGAAAAAAATGATATAATAGTTGCGAATGCAAAAATACTCGGAGTTGTGGTTGAAAATGAGATCTTACCTAACAGGGTGCCTGTAAAGCCGAATTCTGAAGTCAGGATAGCCAGTGATGAAATTTTAAAGAGAATTCTCGGAAACTCTTCTGGGATATACATAGGAAATCTGATCACGAGAAGCGAAATTCCTGTTTCTATCGATCTAAATCAGCTAATTTTAAGGCATTTTGCAATTCTTTCCGTAACTGGCGGTGGGAAATCGAATGCTGTTTGCATAATAGCGAATGAAATAGTCAAAAAGTTCGGAGGCAGCGTAATTCTCATAGATCCGCATGGAGAATACGTGAACTTTGTTTTTGAAGATAACAGTGAAAAAAAGAAGAACGTAATCCCAGCAGGGATTAGACCTGAAAGACTTGAACCTTGGGAATTTTGCTCCCTTGTAGGCATTGACAGAGATGCATCTGTTCAGAGAATGCATTTGGAGAGAATATTCATGACTGTTAAGAGTGAAAAGTTGAGCGGTGCAGATTTTATAAAAAGAGTACTTGAAATCGCAGAAGACTGGATAAGTTCTCCTGGAGAAATAAAATACGTTGACTCGACTGGTATGACTAGAAGAGCTAGGATTTCCAGAGAAGACTTGAATCCGCTATATAGAGTTAAGGAATATGTTCTAACTTTTCTGCGCAGGTATGAAGATCTTTTAACTCAGCGAGACATGCTCGCAAGTCTGAAGGATGGTTATCTGAACATAGTCAATCTCAGCGGTTTCGATGAGGAGCAGATGAGAGTTGTTGTTGCTTATTTGCTCAGGAACATACTTCTTGGCAGAATCAGCTACTTGAGGAATAAGAACAGAGAATATTGGGAAAGAGTTTGTCCAGTTGTAAGGAAGCCTTTGTTGATAATTTTTGAGGAGGCTCACATATTTGCCGGAAAGGGCGACGTTTCACTTTGGATGAGCAGAATTGCAAGAGAGGGAAGAAAATTTGGAATTGGAATCGGAATAGTGTCCCAAAGACCGAAAAAAATAAGCGATGATATACTGAGTCAATGTAACACGAAGATAGTCCTTAGAATTGTTGAACCAAGCGATCAAAAATACATACAGCAAGCTAGCGAACAGATAAGTGAAGATCTCCTTTCCGACATAGCCTCGCTTGGTGTTGGAGAAGCTGTAATAGTCGGCCCGGCTGTAAAAATACCTGTAGCTGTAAAGATAAGGAAATTCCAGGGAAATTATGGTGGCAGAGATATAGATGTTGTGTCGGAATGGATGAAGGAGGAGAGGGATGTAAGATTGGAGGATATAATATGAGGTTCGCACACTTTGCAGACATACATCTTGGTTATGAGCAATATAATCTTCCTTGGAGAGCTGAAGACTTCTTTCGAAGCTTCAAAACTTCTGCAGAAATCGCAGTTAAGGAAGGTGTGGATTTTGCAATAATCGCTGGAGACTTGTTTCACAGAAGCGTTCCAAATCCAAAAACACTTTTGGAGGCTATAGAAGTTTTGAGAATCTTCAAAAATAACGGAATTCCGGTGTTCGCGATCGAGGGAAACCATGATAAGAGCATAAGAGAAACTTCAGCCTATCATTTGCTCGAAAACCTGGGACTTTTGAACGTTCTTGGTTTCAGGAAGGATAAGGTTGAGAGAGATTTTTTGACAAGCGAAAAGGTTGACAACGTTTATCTCGTGAAAGGAGTATTCAAAGATCTTGAAATAATAGGGGAGAGACATAGGACTAAATGGCAGCTCGAGAAGGTTCTACCGTATCTAAAATCGAATGAAAAATGCATCCTAGTCTTACATCAGGCTGTAAAGGAGGTTGTTGATATTGATATAGAGATGAGCTGGGATTTGACGATTGATCAACTACCAGAAGCAGATTATTATGCCTTTGGTCACGTGCATATGCACAGAATGCAGAAGATTGGAAATTCCTTCATAGTTTACCCCGGATCTTTGGAAAGATACGATTCGCGAGAAGCTTCAAAATTCATTTTCTATGGTGAAAGACTCGAATCTAAGCCTGGAGAGGAAAAAGGTTTCTGCATAGTCGAAAATTTTAGGCCAAGATTTGTTCCCATTAATACAAGAGATCTTTACTCGGTTTCGATCGATGCGGAAAGAAGAGATGAAGCTGAAAGGAAGTTTTTGGAAGCTGTAAGAGACATGAAGAATTCTTCAGTTGCGGTCGTTAGGATCTCCTGTTCCGAAAACGTTGATTCGAGGAAGTTATTAGAAATGGCTCTAAAATACATAAAGCATGCAGAAATAAGTTTTAGAAGAAAAGGAGTGGAAAAAGTAACTCCAATTGTATCTGAAAAAGAATTTTTCTCAGATTTTGAATTAAAGCTGCTTGAACTTCTTAAGGAGGATGATGAGCTGAGCTTAAAGTCTGCAATGGAATTGGTTAGAGAACATTTTGCCATTTCAGAGATAAAGGAAGAAAAGAAGGTAGTTAGTGAAGTGAATCGGGAAGAGAGGTTGAGAAAAAGAATGAAGACTTTGCTGGACTTCATATGATATTAAAAGAAATTTTTATAAAAAATTTTAAATCTCATTCGAATACAAGGATAAGATTTGAGAGTGGTATAAATTTAATTGCTGGAAGAAATGGAGCGGGGAAGAGTTCGATACTCGAAGCAATACTCGTCGCCCTTTATGGTGTTCGACCACCTTTGAGGAAAGAAGACATTTTACAGATCGGAGCCACGGAATATACAGTAGAACTGATATTCGAACTAAATGGCAGGGATTACAGAATAATTCGACGAAGTTCTGGAAACTCGGAACTTAGAGGGGATTTCTATTTAGAAGGGGATAAAAGAATAAATGAATGGGTTGAAAGAAACGTCTCTCCATTTCATGTATTTACAGGTGCGATCTACGTGAGGCAGGGAGAAATAGAAACTATAATATCGGATGAAAGCGGAAGAGAAAAAATAATAAGAAAGATAACCAGAATAGAAGATTACGAAAATGCCTGGAAGAACATTGGTCAGATAATAAGGGAGTTAGAAATGGAAATGAAAAAATACACTGAAATTTTGAAACAAAAGGATGAATGTGAACTAAAGCTAAAGGAAAAAGTTACAGAAATTGAGAAATTGAGAGAAGAAATAGGGATGAGCGAAAAGAAGTTGGAAGAGTATACAAAGGAATATAAAAGGATATTGGAAGAAAAGAACTCATTTGATAGAATTAAGGAAGAAATTTCTCAGCTTAAGGAAAATATTCTACATTTAGAAGGAGAAATAAAAAGCTTAAGAAACAAAATAGATGTTCTACAGACACAAAAGAGAGAATTGGAGGTAAAAAGAGCTGATTTAAAGAAGAGATATGAAAGAATGCTAAATCTAGAAAAAGAAGCGAAGAAGTATTCAGAGATAGAAAGTCTTTACAAAGAAATAACAAAAACTCTGCAAGAGCTGAATGAGAGGGTAAAAAATCTTGAAATAGAGAGGGAGAGGATTTTAAATGAGATAAAGAGATACGAAGAGGAAAAAGAAAACTTGGAAAAGATAAGGGCAGAAATTGCTGAATTAAAGAAGAGAGTTGAAATTCTTAAACCCGACTTCGAGAAGTGGGAAAAGATAAAGATCAAGGTTGAAAGAAAAATGCAGATAGAGAAAATTCTATCTGAAAAAGGATTCAGCGCCGAAAAAATTGATCAAATGTTTTTGGTGATTCAAAAAGCTAGGGAGAAAGACAAGAATTTGAAAGAGGAGTTTTCGAGAGTTTCGATGGAAAAGGGGTCTTTGAATTCGGAGAAGAAGAGAATGGAAGAAGTAATAGATAAGTTAAAAAATTTAAAGGGGGTTTGTCCGATTTGTGGAAGAGAGCTGACAGAAGAACACAGAGAAGAGCTTTTAAAGAAATACTTTTCAGAGATAGAGAAAATAAAGGTTCAGTTAATGAAAATAGATGAAAAGGAGAGAAGGCTTAGAGAAGAGAAAAACAGAGTTGAGGAAGTGCTTGGAAAGCAAGATATAGTTCTCAAGTACAAACAACTAGTTGATGAGTTGAGAAAAATTGCAGAAGAAATAAAGGACGTCGATATTGAAAAGTTAAAAGAAAAGAGCAACGAAATTGAAAGGATAATCTCTAGGATAAGTTTTCTTGAGGATTTGGAGAAAAAGTCGCTAAAGGTAGTTGAAAAGCATATGGAAGTTAAGAAAAAACTGGAATCGATTGAGACTGGCATTTTTGAATTGGAAAATGCAAAAAAAGCTTTGAAAGACAGAGTATTGAAATACGGATTCCAAAGCGTTGAAGATTTAGAAAAGGCAATTTCAGAGCTTAGAAATTCATATGAAGAATGGGTTTCTCTGAGAAGTTCAGAATCAGAGTTGAAAGAAGTTGAAAAAAGATTGAAGGATTTGGAGGAGGAGCTTAGAAAGTGTATAGAAATCCTAAGCCAGAGAAGAAAGGAGTACGAAGCTGAGAAGGGTAAAATAGAGGAGCTTGAGAGAAAATATGATAGAGAGAAGCATTTAAAACTTGAAGAAAGAGAGAAAAGTATTTCCAAAGAAATTGCTGGACTTAAGGAAAGACTTGAAGCCCTTAAAAGAACTATGGAAGTTCTAATTAAGGACAGGGATTATCTGGAGAAACAAATGGCGGTAATCAAGGAGAGTGAGAGAAGACTGAGAGCAATAGAAAGGGCAATTCCAGAACTTGAAAAAATAAGAGAAAAGTTCCTGAGCTACAAGAATAGGGTTGCTGAAGTTGCGATGAAAGAAGTGGAGAAATATGCGAGTGAAATATTCGAAGAATTCACGGATGGAAAGTATTCTGGAGTGAAGCTTAAAAGAGTTTTTGAGTATGGCAAGGAAAGGCTCAAGATATTTGTTCTACATCATGGCGAGGAGAGAGAAACGAACTTTTTAAGCGGAGGGGAATTGATAGCGCTTGGAATAGCTTTCAGACTTGCTTTGTCGATGTTTGAAGCAAAAGGAAGAATTCCTTTACTAATTCTGGATGAGCCAACTCCATTTCTCGATGAGGAAAGGAGAAAGAAGCTTGTGGAAATAATGACGAACTATCTGCGAAGAATTCCGCAGGTGATAGTAGTTTCACATGATGAGGAACTTAAAGATGCTGCCGATAGAATAATTGCAGTCGATTACCGCGGTGGTGTTTCAGTTGTGGAGAATTAGCGATGAGATGCTGAAAAGTTTGGAGAGGGAGATGGAAAAAATATATGAAAGGGCTAAAAAAGTTGCAGGTAGAATTGAAAAGAAATGGAAAGAAATCCCTGAGCCAATTGATTGTGTAGCATGTGGTGTGGATGGAAGTAGAGGGATAAAGGAGCTTTCTGGAGTGATTTTGTACTTCGTAACATCTGTGAGTATTGGAAATGAGCAGAGAGAGATGAGCGAAGTTGCTGTGCTTAGGCCGCATTTGAACATAGAGGAGCGTGTTCGCCTTCACATGCATACTTCTGAGTTCAGAATTGGAAGTCTTGCTGAAGAAGAGTTAGTTTTGATCGACGGCTCTTTGCGGGGAGCTTTTGTTAGGCCAGCATCTTACGTGGACGATCCAGAGAAGCTAATGGAGAGTTACGAACTGGAGAACTTTGTTTTGGATTTCTTGGAAATTCTTGAGAAATATTTTGAGGTTCTTAGCGATGATGTTCGCAACGAAAGGGCAAAGAAAAACTACCTGCTGACGAGAGAGGAGATCTTTTTAGAAATGGAAAAAAGTTATAGAAAAGGGGAGAAAAGGCTGGAGGATCTGATGATTTTGGCAGAATACATAGAATACCTGCATGCTTTAAATCGTTTGCTCGATAAAAAGGTAATCTTTCTGGCAAAGAACTTCTATACAAACGAATTTGATGATGAAGTGAGCGATGCAGCAATCTTAGAAATCCTTTCTCTAGAACAATTCGGATTTGAGAAAGCTGGTTACATTTCTTTCAAGCCACAGTTCAGAAAGACTTTTCCATGGTTTGTGCGGGAGTTCAGAGATGAGTTCAAAAACTTGTTTAGGGATATAAACTCTGCCTTTGTCCGCTTTGAAGATTATGGCAACATATATCTCATTGAGAGTACCGAGAAAATAGATGAGGAACTAATTTCAAAGCTCATGAGTCTTGAAGTAAATGGTTATCCTTTTCCATTGATGCAAGCCCATAGAATTGCCAAGATAAAGAAGATAGAACTTCAGAAACTCCTGATCAGCATAATTTCATCTCTGAAACCAGAATTTGCCCCATTGCTAAGGAGCGGTAGGGATGTTCTTGACGTGTAAAGCTTTAAAAATTTAAAGACGAATGTTCCACATGGATCCAATAGAGGCAGAGATAAGGCAGATTTTGGATGAAAAGTTCATGGAAAAGGCAAAAAATCTCAAAAAATCCGGTCATATCTTTAATCCAATATTCTATTTGTTCTTTACACGTCTTGTCGAACTCTCAGCAATCTTTAGAAACATAGTGCTCCCAAACAGATACGAACTCGAAGAACTCTTTGCGATGAGAAGGGATTTCCTGCAAATAGACTACAGAACGCTGACGGAGATAATAAGGAGAGCTTGGGTGTATGAAAGAAGCAAGGGTATGGAGTTCAGTTTCAGCAAAAATGCCGATGACATGCTGTACTTACTTTACCGAATGGGGAGAATTCAGAAGGAAATCGATGACGTCATATTGAAGTATGCTGAATGGAAGAAGGAGAAGCTTATAGAAATTTACATAACCTTACTTCGTGTTTTATTGGAAATAGAGGATGAGATAAATAAGAGTATAGGTTTTTTATGATTTTACGGAATCGTGAGGTAGCGTTACATATCTGGCTGCGAATATTCTGTAAGGAGTGAGTTCGATGAACAGCAATGCAACTTTAAATTTTTAAAAATTTGTAGCCCACCCGGTGGAGTTCTCATCATAGTTTCAGAGAACTCATGGCAGGTGGGCAGATATTCTTGGATTTATGAAATAAAAAACTATCGCAAGAGATTTTTAATCCCCTTACTACTATCGATCATGAAAATAGGATGTTGCGGATTTCCCATTGCCATGGAAAAGTACTTCAAAAATTTCGAAGTAGTTGAAGTTCAAAAAACTTTTTACAAACCACCGAGTTTGGAAACTGTGAAGAAATGGAGAGAATTCGCTCCAGAAGATTTCGAGTTCACCGTTAAAGCTTGGCAATTGATTACCCATCCACCTTCAAGTCTGACTTACAGAAAAGCAAAGCTCAGCGTTGATGATGCTGGATTTTTTAAACCGATAAAGACAGTCTTTGAAGCTTGGGAAGTTACAAGGGAAGTATCGAAGATATTAAAAGCGAAATTCATTCTTTTTCAGACTCCTAGGAGCTTTAAAGAATGTGATGAAAGTGTGAGAAATATGAAGGAGTTCTTCAACTCGATAGAAAGGGACTTCATCTTCGGCTGGGAGCCTAGGGGATGGAGAAGTGAAGTTGTGAGAAAAGTTTGTGAGGAATTGTCTTTAATCCATGTTGTCGATCCTTTTGATAGTTCACCAACTTGGGGAGAGTTGAGGTATTTTAGAATTCATAAAAATCACAGCGATGAGGAAATTCGTTCCTTACTTTACAAGGCTGATTATGTTATGTTCAACAACCCTTTTATGCTGAGGGATGCGGAGAAATTGAAGAAGTGGAGGGATGAGGTTGAGAGAAAGAATTCTGAAAATTCTGAAAGAATACGATCTAAATAAGATAAAGATCGGAACAATTGGAAGTCATTCGGCTCTTAACATTCTTAGAGGAGCAAAAGATGAGGGTTTTGAGACTGTTTGCATTTGCAAAAGTGAGGATGCAAAGGTTTATAGAAACTTCGGGGTTGCAGATTTTATACTTGAGGTAAACGAGTTCTCTGAACTGCTAAACGAAGATGTTCAGAGATTTCTGAGGAAGGAAAATACGATCTTGATCCCTCATGGATCTTTCAATGCTTATATCGGGAGATTCGAAAAACTGCTCGTTCCAATATTTGGAAACAGAGAACTTATGGAGATGGAAACTGATAGGGAAAAGCAGAGGGAGTGGTTCCTTAAAGCTAATGTAAGAGTGCCAAAAACTTTCAAAAGACCTGAAGAAATAGACAGACTATGCATAGTCAAATATCAGGGAGCAAAGGGAGGCAAAGGATATTTTCTTGCCACATCACCTCAGGATTTCAGAGAAAAGGTTGAAAGAATTTTGAAAATGGGTCTGGCCAGTGAAGAGGAGCTTAGAAAGGTTGAAATTCAGGAATACATCGTTGGAGCAAACGTCTACTTCTCCTTCTTTTATTCTCCAGTAAATGAGAGAGTTGAGCTGATCTCGATAGACAGGAGATATGAATACGCTGATGGCATAGGTAGAATTCCGGCTCATGAGCAGTTAAAGATGAGGCTTGAGCCTACATACACCATAATAGGAAATTTTCCAATTGTTTTAAGGGAAAGTCTGTTAAAGCAGGCATTTGATGCTGCTGAAAAAATAGTGGAAGCTTCGAAGGAGATAGCTTATCCAGGCATGGTAGGGCCTTTTTGCATTGAAACGATCTTTAACGAGAAGGCGGAGTTAATAGTTTTTGAGATATCCGCGAGAATAGTTGCTGGGACAAACGTTGGAATTCCGAATTCACCTTATTCTTACATCTTGTTTGGAGAGAACATGTATATGGGAAGGAGGATTGCAAGAGAAATAAGGCATGCAATCGAAAAGGATATGCTTGGAGAGATCATTTACTGAACATGCAGGATGAAGCTATAGAGAAGACGATAAAAGCAGGGGAGATTTTGAAAAGGGTGATAAAGGAGGCTGAGGAGAAAGTTACTGTAGGAGCAAAAATCTTGGATGTTGCAGAGTTCATTGAAAAGAGAATAATGGAGTTAGGAGCAAAACCAGCCTTTCCATGCAATATATCAATAAATAGCGATGCAGCCCATTCAACACCTGCAAGAGGAGATGAGAGAGTTTTTAACAAAGGAGATCTCGTGAAAATAGATGTGGGGGCGCATATAGATGGCTACATCGCCGACATGGCAATTTCAATTGACCTAGGAGATCATGGGGATTTGATAAAGGCTGCTAGAGAGGCTGTTTTCAATGCTATCGACGTGATAAAGGCGGGAACGGATACTGCGAAAATAGGGAAGATCATAGAAGACACGATCAGAAGCTATGGTTTCAAACCGATCATAAACCTTTCCGGACACGGGTTGCTACCTTACATAGCCCACGCCCCTCCGAGCATTTATAACTACGCTATCCAGAAGGGGGTTGTGCTTGAGGAGGGAATGATAGTCGCTATAGAACCATTTGCAACGAATGGAGTTGGCAGAGTTGCTGAGAGAAATGAATGCGAAATTTACAGCCTAATTAATCCGAAACCGATTAGACTGAAAGCTTTAAGAGAAATAGTTTCTGAAATTTCGGAAAAATACAAAACCCTACCATTTGCAAAGAGATGGTTGAACAAGTCAGAACTTTTGATTTCAAAGCTCGTCCGTGAAGGAGTTTTGAGAGATTATCCCGTCCTTTCGGAAGTTTCAAAGGGAGTGGTTAGCCAATGGGAGCATACGGTGATAGTTGAAAAGGATTCTGCAAGAATCGTCACTTTATGAAGTGTTGCAATATATCTCCATAGTATGCGTGCAAGATCAGTATTATTACGGGATGCTGTACGAGATAAATTGCGAGCGAATTCCTGCCAAGGTAGCAGATAATTCCTCCCCTATACTTTGATCTATTTAACCTTACTTTTCTACCAGCGTAAATGCCCAAAAGCATCACTCCAAACCAAGGTAGTAGGGGGTAATAATCGAGGGTTACAAAGTTTTTGGGTATCAAACCAAGCCAAAACAAGAATTCAAATGGAAACCTGAACTGCTGGAGGTAAAAGCCGATAACTATAAAGGTTATCCCTAAAATCAATGACATTCTTTCCCTTTCCACGAAGAAAATTGCTAGAATTGAAGAGATTGCAAAGAAATGCATGATCCCAAATGAAACGAATTCTTCTGGAACAAAAAACATTGTAATCAAAGTTATCATCGCTGCGATTGATGAAAACTTTAAAATTCTGGTCCAGTTTATCTCCTTTTTCATCAACTGGGCCATTGTGAAGCCAGAGATGAAGATGAACATACCACCTATGAGTCTCGGAAAGAAGAACCAGAAAGGTCCAAGGAGCTCTATCTTTCCAAAATAACTCGCATCAAAAAAGAAGTGGAAAAAAGAGCATCAAGATTACTGCAATTCCTCTAGCAAAGTCGATCTGCCAGTATCTAAACATAAATCAGCGGAAATATCTCAAATCTTCATCACTCCTCCACTGCTGCATTGCCATTTCTTGCATTTCTTTTATCTGCGATATTATTTTCTCCATCTCTCTCGCTCTCTCTTCTAAGGCTTCAAAGGAAATTTCAAGATTTAAGATCCTTGAAAGGACTTCGAGAACAGCCTTTGCACTCTTTGGATCAACCATGTATCCAGAAGTTACTCCCATGAGACAGACTGCTTCTATGTTTTCCAGCTTAGAAACGCCAAGTAAAAGCCCAGCAGCCCCAATTATACCCCCACCAGGTTCTCCAGGTTCAAATTTTACACCGTATTTTTTCATCTCCTCCACCAAAGCCTTGGAATTTGAAGCACCGACAACATATGGTTCCTCGACAAGTCTCCCAATTCCATAGCCTCCAAGTGTATATATTCTCTTCACACCAAAAGCCTTTGCTATTTCTATGTAAGCGTTTACAAGTTCAAAATGTCCCTCGTTGCTTATGCTTTGAAAGTCTCCTACTAAGATCAGCAAGTCCGGTGACTTCGAATTGGACTTCCAGGCATAGACTTCATTTCTTGGCATCCTTATAGTTCCATCTTCCAGAACTATCACCTGCGGTGGAAAGTGATGGGAGTATATTTCCACCACTTTTTCCGCTTTTAATTCTCTAACAAGGTGATCCGCAACGAGTTTACCAACATGTCCGATTCCGGGCAGTCCTTCTATGAAAATTGGATCCTTTAGATTCACTTCCTTCGGATCCTTCAAATATCGAACATCCACCCTCTTTATCATCCTCTCCACCTTCTTAGAAAGAATCCTTTTTCCTTTCGGAGCTTTCTTCTATATTTCCCATATGGATCTTCAGGTGAAAATCTTGGTGGTATGGGATTAATTGTTTTTTCCCCACACCTTTGACAAATCTCCTTCAGCGTATACTCCAAACACTTCGGACACTTCTTTATTATCGATTTCATGTCGTCTCCCTTACAAAGTTGCAATCTCCACCAAGCTTCTTTACTAGTTTTGAAACGTTTGTAACTATCTTTTTTAGAGCATTTTCAGCTGTCTTGTAATCTTCTGCCTCTACAATAACTCTGTACCTCGGCGCCCCGATGTAATAGATGTCAATGGAAACATTATCATCGATTTTCAATTCCCGAAAGACTTTTCTGATCCTTTCAACGCCATCTGATTGCAAGAACTTTATCTCAAAGAAACCCCTGACCTTCACTTTCTTTGGCTTCAAGTTAGTTCTGGCAATCTCAACCATTTTCTTCGCAAAATCCTCTCCAACCAACTTTGCTAAAGCCTCATGTCCCTCAGCCGCAGCTTCTTCGAAGGCGGAGTAAATTGAGTCATATTCTTTTAACAATTTTTTTCCTATTTTTACAAGTTCTTCTCTGCTTATATTTAATTCATTACCGACAATTTCAAGCCATTTAAATGCACTCATTTCATTTTTCCATTCCTGAATCTTCTCTCTCCTTTGCCTTTCATTTACATCTTTTATCGAAAGATCGATATGTCCCCTTTTCGGATTAACATTCAGGACTTTACAAACAACCTTCTGACCTTTTTTCACATGTTCTCTTATATCCTTAATCCAGCCAGAAGCAACTTCACTTATGTGAACCATCCCCTCCTTGTTTTCATATTCATCAAGAGAAACGAATGCACCAAAATCCAGAATCCTAGTAACAGTACCTATCACTATTTCACCAACGGATGGGTATCCCGATCTTTTTATAATCAATCTCTCTTCTTGCTCTTTCTCCTTTTTCTCCTCTTTCATCCTTTTCAACCCTTACACAATGAATTTAAGTTTTCTCCAACAACGATGTTGGACAATGTTTATAAATAGATCGGAGTATTATTATTGCCGGGGTTGCCGAGTCCGGCTAAGGCGGTAGACTCGAGATCTACTGGGCTTTGCCCGCGTGGGTTCAAATCCCACCCCCGGCGTCTTCAAGTGTTTCTACTAAAAGTTAAGAAAGGTTTTATATCTCCGAACATTCTAGAATTCATGCTCGAAATAAACGGAGTTCCAGTAGAGGATACGTACTGCGAGGCGTTTGATGGGATATATTCCAGATTTATAGTGACGGCAAAACACAAATGGCTTTTGGAAAAAGCAGCGATTTCTGCGACCGCTTTACCATCCACTGTTTTTGGCGAGTCTGAAGGAGGAATTGAGAGATGGTTATCCCCAAGAGAGACTCCGGATGGTAGAGTTGGAGCGATTTGCCAAGTTTGGGTTCAAAAAACCAAGAAGTTCATGGATGTTCTGATGAGGGAAATGGGTAAAAGAATAAGACAGGGAATTCTCGTTGTTCCAACTACAAGGGTCTTCAACGCCACAGAAAGTGAGACGAAGTTCGATGCTGAAATCAACGTTGGAAGGTGTGGAGATGGCTATGAGTGGGAGGAGGAGAGATGGGGAAGAAAGGTAATAGTTGTGCCAATAATGTTCGGAGAGTTTGTCATAGAGCGATACATTGGATATGCAAACGGAATAGCGGGAGGAAATGTATGGTTATTCTGCGATAGCGAAGATTCCGCTTTAGAAGCTGGAGAAGCTTGCGTAGAAGCTTTGGCAGACCTGGAAGGGGTTATAACTTCATTTGACATATGTTCAGCTGGTAGCAAGCCTGAGACAAAATATCCGGAAATAGGTCCGACGACAAATCACTACTATTGTCCAACGCTAAAGGGAAAAATACCGGATTCAAAGGTTCCAGATGGTGTGAAGTCGATTCCGGAGATAGTAATTAATGGAGTTAACTTGGAAGCCGTTGAGAGGGCAATGTTTATTTGTCTGGAAACAGCTAGCAAAGTGAGTGGGGTTTTAAAGCTTTCTGCTGGAAACTATGGAGGAAAGCTGGGGCAGCACAAAATATATCTCAGAGATATAATAAAGAAATATGGGTCAAAGTAGCCAAAAATTTTTATCCATTTATTTAAACGGTCTTTTATGAAGGCAATAATCATGGCAGGAGGTTATGCAACAAGGCTATGGCCCATAACAAAGTCGAGGGCAAAACCTTTACTTCCAATTGGAAGCAAAAAAATCATAGACTTGGTTTATGAAAAAATAGTTGATTTGGAGCTTCCCGTGATAGTTTCTACGAACAAAAGATTTGAGGAAGACTTCAAAGAATGGGCAAAAGGTAAGAAGGTTGAAATAATTGCAGAGAATACCAGAAGTGAAGAGGAGAAGCTTGGGGCTGTTAAAGCTTTGGCAGAAATTGCAAAAGATATCAAAGACGATTTACTCGTAGTTGCTGGGGATAACGTGTTCTCTTTTTCCCTGAAAGAACTTTATTGGAAGTTTATGGAGAGAAAGAAGCCGGTTATAGGGCTATATGATGTGGGCGATCTTGAGCTTGCGAAAAGATATGGAGTTGCGGAATTGGAAGGGGAGAGAGTGGTAAGATTTTATGAAAAGCCAGAAAAGCCACCTTCAAGCCTTATAGGAATTGGAGTTTACTTTTTGCCTGAAGAAAGCATAAAACTGCTTTTAGAATATGTTGCAAATTCGAAAAGAAGCGATAATCTTGGAGACTTTATAAGCTATCTGTGCGAAAAGGAAGAAGTTCTAGGACAGAAGTTCAATGGTAACTGGTACGATGTTGGAAACGCGGATTCTTACATAGAGGCGTTCAAGAGTTATACAGACCATTACGTTGACAGATCGGCGGAAATAGAAAGATCTGTGAAAATAATAGAGCCTGTTGTAATTGGGAAGGGAGCAAAGATATTGGGAAGGAGCATAATAGGGCCATATGCCTTCATTGGTGAGGGATGCAGAATAGAATCTTCAGATGTGAGCGAGAGTATAGTATTTGAAAAAACGATTCTTTCAAGGGTAAAGCTATGGAGAACGATAGTAGATGACAAATGCGAGATCAGAAATATACAACTGATCGGCTCTATAATAGGAGGAAATGCGAAAATTCAGGGAGGATGAAAGCTCTAATCTTAGACGGCTACGTAGATGAACCTTCCTGTCTAGGCGTTCCACCTTTTGTTTCCCCTTATCCAAGATTTATTTATGGTGTTCTTAAAAAGCTTGACATAAATGCGATCTATACGACAATCGATTCCTTTCGTGAGAATGTTGAGCTGAAAAAGAGAGTGAAAGACTTCGATTTACTAATTGTAATTGCAGGGATAGCAGTTCCTGGAAATTATCTGGGAGGAAAGCCTTTAAGTAAAAATGAACTATTTTCTTTGAATCTGGCAAAGAGAAACATCGTGGTTGGTCCGATTTACCTTGAGTTGAGTAAAAGGGAAATAGAAATGCTTGAGGATAGTTCAATTGAAGTTCTTAGTTTTCCCTTTGAAAAATCATTCTGCGAAACTTTTAACGTTGAATTCGATCTTGATAAGTTTCTAATAGCTGGTTCGGAAGTCGTTAAGCAGCATCCTTGGTTTCCTAACATAATCTGTGAGATAGAAACTTATAGAGGATGCTATTGGGCAAAATGTTCTTTCTGCATCGAAAGATTTCATAGATTATCATTTCGTAGTCCTGAAAAAGTTGTGGATGAAATGAGGGCATTGTATGAAGCTGGTGTTAGACATTTCAGGATTGGAAAGCAGACGGACTTTTTCACTTATCTGGCAGACTTCAGCTATGAAGTTCCAAAACCAAATCCAGAGGCTCTCAAGAACTTTCATCGTGCGATCTGGAATAGTTGTCCAAAGATCAAAACGCTTCATCTAGACAATGTAAATCCAAAGACAATTGCAGAATATCCTGAAGAGGCGAAGGAGATAATTAAGACAATCGTGATATACCAAACTCCGGGAAACGTCGCCGCATTTGGGCTGGAAAGTGCGGATGAAAGAGTTGTGAAAAAGAACTCTTTATGTGCAACTCCGGAAGAAGTTATGAAAGCCATAGAGATTATGAACATCTATGGAAGAGCGGTCGGATACAATGGTTTACCGGCTTTTTTGCCGGGAATAAATTTTGTAATTGGGCTTAAGGGAGAAACAAAAGAAACTTTTGAAAGAAATTTTGAATTTCTAACGGAACTGCTTGAAAAAGACTTGCTAATTAGGAGAATAAACATAAGGCAAGTGAAGATATTTCCGGGAACTCCGATGGAAAAGGAAGGATATGGAAGGCTAATGAGACATAAAAAATACTTCTATTCTTTCAAAAACCGTGTTAGAAAAGAGATAGACAACAAGATGTTGAAGAAAATTCTGCCAAAGGGTAGAAGGATAACGGATTTGATGGTCGAAGTTGAGGGAAAGATAAGCTATGCCAGGCAAATTGCGACTTATCCAATTCTCGTTGGATTGATAGGGGAATATAAGAGAGGTACATTTTTGGATGCAAGAGTTGTTGACTATGGCTATAGGAGTGTTACTGCAGTGGAAACACCGCTGAACATTAACAGCGCTAAGTTGGAACAAATTGAAGCTCTTCTGGGAAATAGAGCAGCTGAGATTATAAAAAGAAGACCGTTCAAAAAATTGGATGATCTCATGATTTACATCGAAGATGCTGAATTGTTTTTCACTTTACAATAATAAGTGCAGCAAAACCCATCTTGTTTCGAATACAATTAAAACATAAATAAAAAATATTTGAAATCGAAAAAGCTTTAAGCGGGGAATGTAAGGAATTGAAGGTGATCAAATGAACTTATTCGACAGAATTTTAAGCTCCACGAGTATATTTAAAAATAGGGATGTCTTAAGACACAGTTATACTCCCGAAACTCTTCCGCACAGAGAAGAACAAATTTCACAGCTTGTGGAACTTTTATCCCCCATTCTGAAAGGGGGTACACCTTCAAACATTTTTATCTATGGAAAAACTGGAACTGGAAAGACGGCAACCGTAAAGCTTGTAATGAAAAATCTTGAAGAAGTTAGTAAAAAAATGAACGCAAATGTAGTTGTCCAGTATCTAAACTGCGAGATAATAGATACGGCTTATCGAGTTCTTGCAAGTATAGCGAGAAAACTCGGCAAAAACGTTCCAATGACTGGCTGGCCAACGGATCAGGTTTATGAAGAAGTGAAGAATGCCATAGAAAGCAGCGGAGCGAAGATGGTGATAGTTCTTGATGAGATAGATAAGTTGGTTAAAAGGGCTGAGGAGGCGTTGTATAGTTTAACTAGGATGAATTCAGATTTATCCACCTCAAGGGTGTGCATAATTGGAATATCTAACAATTTGAAGTTCAAAAGCTTTCTGGATGCAAGAATTCTAAGCTCTTTGAGTGAGGAGGAACTAGTTTTTCCACCATATAACGCGGAGCAGCTTGAGGATATTTTGAAGCAAAGAGCGGAAATTGCCTTTAATGAGGGGACATTGGAAGATGGAGTTATCCAACTCTGCGCCGCAATTGCGGCACAGGAGCATGGAGATGCAAGAAAAGCGCTGGATTTGCTTAGAGTAAGTGCTGAAATCGCTGAAAGGGAGGGAGACAGTAAAGTTAGGATAAAACATGTAAGAAAGGCTGTGAAAAAAATAGAGACTGACTACATGCTCGAAACTGTTCGAACTCTGCCACTTCAAACGAAGATCCTTCTATACAGCATGATCCTGCTCGCTGAAAGCGTTGAAAAATTTACAACTGGAGAAGTTTACTGCATATACAAAAAACTTTGTTCCAAGATCGGTGTTGAAGCGTTAACTCAGAGAAGGATAAGCGATCTGATTTCTGAACTAGACTCACTTGGAATAATAAATTCCGTCATAGTTTCAAAGGGCAGATATGGGAGGACTAGAGAGATGAGAATTGATTCTGATATCGAAGCTTTAAAAAGAGCTTTGGAAGAAGATTACAGATTGCAAGAGCTTAAAAAATACGAAGATGAAACGAAAAAGATCGCAAAACTCGGGATTTTTGAGATTTAGTTTTTTTATAATTTTATTTATATCGATTTCTTCGATTCAAAAAAGTCACATGTTCATCGCCGAAAAACCGGATAGTATTAATGGACATCGAGCTTTAGTCTAGAACACCGATGCACATTCTTTCGAACTTTGGATGAGAAACCAAATCGCAAGCCTTTCCAGAAAAGGCAACTCTTCCGCTCACCAACAAATACGCATCTTCACTTATCTCCAATGCCTTCTTCACGTTTTGCTCAACGAGAAGGATCGTCATCTTTCTATCATCTCTGAGCATCTGTATTCTTTCAAAGATCTTGTCTGCAAGTTTTGGCGAAAGCTGTGCTGTTGGCTCGTCGAGCATCATGATCTTTGCATCCCTCACAAGAGCACACGCCATTGCAAGCATCTGCCTTTCTCCACCACTTAGAGTTCCAGCCTTTTTTCTAAGATACGCCCTCAATTCGGGGAAAAAGTCGAGAGCGGAATCAATTCTATCCTTCAATTCTTCCTTTTCAACTCCATATCCAGCGATTTTTAGATTCTCTTCCACACTGAGATTCGAAAAAACGTTCTCCAGCTGGGGTAGATAGGATATTCCGAGTTTCACTTTTTCGTGAGGAGGTACCTTTGTTATATCTCTACCATCGAGAAAAACGTTTCCCGAATACACCGTGGCGATTCCAAAGATCGACTTTAGCAGTGTCGATTTTCCGCTACCATTTGGACCTATGATCGCGGTTATTCCCTTGTCCACTGTTATATTAACGTCGAATAACACGTGGAGTTGCTTGTAACCCGCGTTTAAATTTTCAGTCCTTAGCACCCAAATACACCTCCACTACCTTTGGATCCTTTACGATTTCATTCCCCTTTCCCTCAGCAATTATCCTTCCACTTGCCATAACGTAAATGTAGTCAACGTACTTGAGAACAAGATCCAACCTATGTTCCACGATTAAAAAGCTAACGCTATTTTTCATCTCAACAAAACTCTTAAGTATTTCCTCCGCAAGCACCGGATTCACTCCAGCAAGCGGCTCATCCATTATTAGGAGCTCAGCATCCCTCATGAGAACTCTTGCAATTTCCAAAAGTTTTAATTGTCCACCGCTAAGCTCCTGAGCTTTTTTATCCCATAAATGATCGATCTTCAAAAATTCTAGAATTCTAAATGCCTTTTCTACGAGTTCCTCCTCTTTTCTTACCCACTTTCCAAGTAGAGATTCGTAAACGCTGTCTCCATGATTCAGCGGAGCAATTAAAACGTTTTCAAGAACTGTCAGCTTTTTCAAAGCTCTTGGAATTTGAAAAGTCCTTATTATACCAAGTTTGCTTATTTCGTAGGGTTTTTTATTAGTTATCTCAGCCCCCTTAAAAAATACCTTTCCCTCATCAGCTCTATAAAAGCCAGAAATAACGTTTATCAGAGTAGTCTTTCCACTACCATTTGGGCCTATGATGAGCGTTATTTTACCCTTCTCAACCGATATGTTAACCCTGTAGAGCGCTTTAATTCCATCAAAAAATTTAGAAATGTTTTCAGTTTTCAGCATCATCTTACAAACTCAAACCAAGTTATCTTGTTCTCCACAGAATTCCAGATCCCAGCAACTTTCCAAGAACAGTCTTTTATGTAGTAAATCGCAAAATCCCCGCTAGCTCTGTCGTTCCACTCGTTGAGCTTTATGTATCCGCTGACCGTCTCAACTCCATATTCACCCCTGCTGTACTTTTCTGCAACTATTGGTATCTTTGAAACCATCACGTCTGGATCATAGCTACCCTTTTCCTTAACAACCTCTATGTAGCTCAAAACCAGAACCCAAGCAGCATCGTATGCGTTCATCGCGTACTGATAAGGTGCATCTCCATATCCCCTTTGCTTGTACTTCTTTTCAAGTTCACTGTAACCCTTTCCTTTGGATTCAAACAGCGTGCTTAGAAACTTTACGCGATTCGATTTATCACATACTTCAAGCAACTTTCCGCTCAGCGCAGTGCCATCACAGCCAAGCCATAAAACACTCAAAACCTTACTATCACTTTTTGTCTGAGCCAACATCACAGCAGCTTCTTCATAGCTGAACGCTACTACTGCGATCTGGTCTTCTGAATACTTCTGTAAAAGATCAAGAACGTTCTCTTCGATCTTTGCAATATACGGTGAATAATCCGCCGGAAGCGGTTCTGGATACTCTATGGACACCTTTACTTCTATTCCTTCCTTTTCAAGCTTCGGTTTTATAACCTCATTCAACCCTCTTCCCCACGCGTTGCCTATGTGTGTGATCACAACAGCCTTTATTCCAAGAGCCTTCAACTCTGCCACTATCGCTTCAGTCTGGAAGTCATCTAGGGCTACGAATCTGAAGATATACTTCTTTTCATCAGGCTTTGTGACTCCAAGTAGTTTTGGAAGGGCAGTTGAAGAGGGAGAAATTATCACTATCTTATTTGCTGTTACAAAGTCCTTTATGTTCCTGACTTCTCCACTTCCCATTGGGCCAACGATGAGCTTTATTCCCTTGGCATGTAGACTCTGAACTTTTTCAAGCGTTATTTTCGGCTCAACTTTTGTATCTTCGACGTAAAATTTAACAGTATATGGTAAATTCTTCGCTTTTAGGTAGTTGTTTATATCTTCCTCCGCAATGCTCAACGTATTTTTTATGCTTGTCCCGTACGTGGTTAAAGGCCCGGATAAATCGACTAGAACTCCTATTTTTATCTCCTCTACTTTTTTCTCTGGCACCTGTGCGCAGCCACTAAGAAAGACTATGGCAAGCAAACAAATAAATATCGATTTACCCCAATTCATAAGTAAAAAAAATCACTAAAGTTTTTTAAAACTTACCTTCTTTAAATCCATGATGCTTCTCGAAGGAGCGATCGTATATTCCAACTTGATCGCATTGCTGAGCCTAGGTTTAACCTTAACATACATAACAACCTCCGTTCCAAACTTTGCTCATGGCTCTTTAGCCGTGCTTGGGGCTTATTTGGCCTTCATACTGCTCAATTTTTTCGGAATTCATCCTTACTACTCTTTACCCATCGTTTTTCTAATCTGCGGCACCTTGGGTTTCATGTGTTACCTATCGATTCTTAGACCTCTTATAAAAAGGGGTGCAAGTATCGTGATTCTGATGATCGCAACCCTTGCTTTAGACTTGATCCTGCTAGGTTTTATTGGATCCATTTCTGATGCTGTTGAGAAAACGATATCAAAGTCCGCGAAGAAATTCATATTTACAATCTACGATTTTGAAGTCTACGGTATTTCAGGAATTTTCTTCGTCTCTTCATTTCTGATACTCACAATTTTATTCTTTCTCTGGCTTTTGCTCTTCAAAACAAAATTCGGAATAGCTTTAAGAGCCTCTATGGAAAATCCATCTCTTGCAGAAGTTATGGGAATAAATGTTGAAAGAACAAGGATTTTTTCATGGTTTTTATCCTCAGCTTTAGCAGGTTTGGCTGGTGCACTTTTACCTTTTAAGCAGGAAATAGTTCCCCTAACCGGTGCACTGATAATAGTCTCAATTTTCTCTGCCAGTATAGTTGGGGGTATTGCGAGCATTTCTGGCGCACTTTTTGGGGGATATTTGATTGGATTGTCCGAAAGTCTTGTTACATATCATCTTTCAACAATCTTCGGAACCGAAATTCTGCTTTACAGCAAAGTTGTTCCTCTTACAGCTTTAATAATCATCTTACTCATCGCACCAAGCGGGATTGTAGAGGGGCTGAGAAAATGGATCAAACCCTTCTTAACATAGCATTCTGGTTTGGGATCTACGCAATAGTGAGCATAAGCCTGAACCTAGATTATGGTCTTGCTGGAATTCCGAACTTTGGCAAGGCTCTCTCAGTTCTCTTTGGAGCCTTTACCGTTGGAGGAATTGTGAACAGAATATTCATAGCCTTTTACGGAATTGAGGGAGAGTTGATAGAAAGTTCTGCAGAGCTTAAGACAATTCTAAATCAAAGAATTTCGGAAGACCCTGTTTTTGGAATTTCAATTCTCTTCCTATGTCTTTTCCTTTCAGCAGTGATCGGAGCTGTAGTTGGTGCTTTGGCAATACTTCCAAGTGCTAGACTTTCGAGAGATTATCTGGCTATAACACTCCTAGCGATCAGTGAAGTTTCTTTCATGGTTTTCAACTACAACACATCTCTTGGCGGGGGTTACTATGGAATTTCTGTTCCAGATGTATTTGCCTTTTATAAAGGAGATAGACAGCTTCTCTTCACGATGATTTCTCTCCTAACTCTTCTCTTCATTTATTTCACAGCAGAGAGAATTTCAAACTCACCTTTTGGAAGACTTTTGAGAGCGATGAGGGAAGATGAGGATGTTGTTAAGGCTTATGGAAGAAACTTAATGATTTTGAGAATAAAGATATCTTCGATATCTTCCGCAATCGCTGCAATTGCAGGAGCTATTTTCTCGCTTTTCACAGCAAACTTCATAGCTTCAAATTTTACAAGGGTCGATTGGACTTTTTATCCTTTTTTAATCGTTCTGCTTGGTGGCGCAGGGAATAATAGAGGAGTTTTACTGGGAACACTACTTTTCGTGACAGTAAAACAGCTTTTGATGGTTTACAAGCATGAAATAGTGGAAATTCTCAGAATACCATTCGAAACTGTCTGGATGGAATACATAAGCTTCGGTCTACTCATGATCCTCGTCCTTTTCTACAAACCGGAAGGATTGATAAAGGAGAAACCTGTTTATAAGGCTGTGAGGAAGTTGAGGGGTGTTAAAAATGGAGAGAGTTCGAATTCCAATTAAAGGAAAAATGATCTCTGTGCTCAAAGGATCAAATCTTCCCCTCTTCTACATCCATGGCTCCGGTTGCGATGCAGAGATCTGGCTTCGACAACTTGAGGAAATCGGAGGATATGCGATAGACCTTCCAAACCATGGTGAAAGCGAGAAGACAGAAATTAGGAGTGTTGAAGATTACGCAGAATTCGTGGCAGAAGTTGTTAGGAGAATTTCGGGTAAAGGTGTAATCGTTGGTCATAGTTTAGGCGGTGCTATTGCGCAGGTTGTTTACTTTAAGCATTCGAATGTAGTTAGGGCTTTAGTTCTTCTTAGCACTGGAGCTAGGCTTAGAGTTCTTCCAGAATTACTTGAAGGATTGGAAAAGAATCCAGATGAGATGGTGAAAATGGCTGCAAACATGGCTTTTGCAAAGAAAGATTTTTTGAAGGAATATGAGGAAATTTTTAGAAAAAGGGCAAAAATACTTCTCGAAGATTTGAAGATTTGCAACAAATTCGATTTGCTTGAAGATTTTAGGAGTGGAAAACTAAAATTCAGCGTTCCAACAATTGCAGTTGTTGGTGAAAGGGATGTTCTTACACCAGTTAAATATTCGCAGTTCTTTACAAACTTTGGAGCTGAACTGAGGGTTATAAAAGAAGTTGGACACATGGTCATGCTTGAAGCTCCTGATGAGTTGAATCAGATAATCCGAGAATTTCTGGAGAAATTGAGCTGATTATTTTCTCCTCTATTTCTTTTGGCAATGGTATCAGTCCAGAGAAATCCTTTTTAAGATGATTTAATGCCAAAATACCAGCGGAAAAAGTTAAATCCATCACCTCTATCGGCGTCCCGCTTGCAACGGCTAGGTTGACAGCATAGCCATCTGCCATTAGATAGTAGAATTTTCCATCCTTCTCGTAACTCTTCAAAATTCCAAAGTCATCAACAAGCTTACCCACAGCATCAAACTTCTCGGCGCCCATGTTGACGACTATGGAACCATCGGGAATAAGCTCAAATTCAACTTTAGAATCTGTGCAGAGGATTACAAGATCAGCATAACCATCTTTCTTAACTTCAAATCCAGCAAAATATGCTTTTAATCTCTTTTCCTCATCTTTATCCCATACGGAAACTTTGCATCCAATCCTGCTGAGCAAATGTGCGCAACCCTGACCAACTTTTCCAAAGCCGAGAATTCTAACCCTTTTACCTGGTAGATATATGTTCAGCTTTAGTAGGGCTTCCATCAAACCAAAAGGAGTAGCATAAATGCTCTCTATCTCCTTTAACCTCGAAGAATCGATGGAAATGGCTTTTATCTTTTCCATTCTCTTCAAGTACTCTTCTCCCGTCTTTGTAAGTTCAACAACATTTATCTCCTTTCCAGCTTTTTTCGCTATTCTAGAAAGAACGGCTGAACAGTCGAGAAAATACTTTGCCTTTATGGCTTCTCTTTTCCTAAAAATCTTTATCCCCTTTTCCTTTAGCCATTCAACCGCCTCCTTTTTCGTTGAAAAATCGTCCAGTTTTGTTGGAAAAACGTTTGTATACTTTGACAACTCATAGATCATGCAAGCTGTCTTGAATTCGAGTGGAATGCAAATCGCCACTTCTTCAACCTCAACTTCTCTTGCAAATTTTTTGATCAACTTCATTTTTCGGCAGAACCATTCCATTGATAGCATTATCTCACGTGTATGCAATCTCCCGAGTAAATCTTCTTCCCCTCAACAACTAGCGCCCCATCTTCATCGAGCTCCGCAATTCCTTCTATTATACCTGTTGTAGTGATAACCCTTACTCTCTTTCCAATCGTTTCGCAAAGCTTTCTGTATCTCAAAAAAAGTTCATTCCATTTTCCGGCAAGAAGATCCGAGTAGTTTCTGCCAAAGTTTCTAGTAACTCTGTCAAAAACTTCCTCTCTTCCAAGATTAAGAGACTTCAGATTGCATGCATTTGGCAGTTCTACATCGTTCTCAACATTTATCCCAATCCCGATTATTGCCTTTTCATCTACAATTTCTCCCAAGATTCCACAGAACTTTTTGCCAAAAATCGTTACATCGTTTGGCCATTTTATTCTCGCCCCTTCAATTCCCTCAGCAACAGATAAGGCTGAGATCAACGTTAATTTTGTAACGCTGTACTTTGGAATTGTAATGGAAAAGTATAATCCTCCTTTTCTGCTTATCCATTCCCTTCCAAGTCTCCCCTTCCCTTTTGTTTGCTCTTTGGCAAAGTAAATTGAAAAAGGTTTCCCAAACTTTGCCCTTTCATTTGTTGAGTCGATCGAATTAAAAAAGTAGAATTCATCGATAAAGGGGAGATTTCTGAATGCAATTGAGGCGAATTCAAAAGCTTCTCCTTCTCCAACTTCTCCTCTTTTAATCCTTAGTCCTGAAAACGATTCCTGCATAGCCGACTACGTAGCTCTTATCCGCAACATCTCCGCTGGTTGAGTAGTCAACAAGCTCGGCAGAAGCATTCTTTTTACTCGCATAATTCATGGCAACAGCAATCGCTCCATAGCCACAAACGCTTGCATCCATTTCGTAAATCTTTCGATAATACCTTGCAACATCCATTGAAAGGATCGCATCTATGATCAACTTATCCCTCTTTCTGCATTCCTGATCTGGAAGGTAATGATGCATGTCTGAAGAGGCTACAACTACTATTTTCCTTCCAGTTTTTTTCTCTGCTTCAATTATTTCATCCGAAACATCTTTGGCAGTATCTTCATCCTGCAAACGAAGACATATCACAACTATTTTAAAGTTTGAATGAAGAAACTGGAGGAAAGGTATCTGAACCTCTCCGCTATGCTCATCGATGTGCGCATCCTCGTCTTCTGCGATTATCTTCTTTGGCAAAGCCTTGATGAACTCGAGGTCACTTTCAACTTTACCCAGTGGAGTTAACCAAGTCTCCTTCGAAACAGCTACTGGCAAACCATAACCCGTGTGATTTGGGCATACGATCACAAAGGTTTCGGCATCTGGAAGCATTGAATGAACAATTCCAGCCGTTTTGCCAGAGTAAATATAACCTGCATGTGGCGAAATGCAGGCAATAACTCTCGGATCTTTCCTTGGGTTTGTAAACTTCCTCAGCATCCTTTCCAACTCTTCTTTTCTTGAAGGATAAAAAGTTCCGGCAACCGCTGGTTTGCGCATGATAAAAGTTCTTTTCAATTGATTAATGTTATGCTTTACTATAAGTTAGAGATGTGCAGTATCTTATCGACATTTTTTCCTTTAACTCCGAGATGAGCTTACAGGTTTGACATACATTCTGGGAAGTTGGCTCCCCACATATCTCACATCTCCTCAACTCTATCTGGGGATTCGTTATCTTTAAACATTCAGACAGCTTTTCAAGGCTTCTAAGAATGGATATCTTTCTTCCAGGATGGTTTTTCTCAAACTCGTATATGAAATCCCTTATCGGAGCTCTTATCGGTAACTCGCTGTATGGGCACTCGTCAAAGATCAAAGTATACCCCTTCAAAAAACCGTAGATGACAACTTCTTTTTCATAAACTTCTCTAAAAGGCTTTATTCTCATAACAAGTCCTTCTTGCTCTCTCTGTGGAATTAATCTTGCCAATCTATCGATATCTGCGTTTATGAAGTTCATCAGTATCGTCTGTGCTTCATCATCTATGTTGTGCGCTGTTGCGAGTTTTGTTGCAGAGAGATCTCTGGCAGTTCTGTTGAGAAGATATTTCCTCATCACACCGCAGTAGGAACATGGTAGCTTTTTTCCAACTTTTACCATCTCATCAAGCGTAGCTCCAAAGTTCTCCTTAAAGCTCACTATGTAGTGCTCAATTCCGAGATCCCTTGCAACCTTGCTTGCAACTTCAACAGTCTTTTCTCTGTAATTTGCAATCCCTTCATCTACCGTGATCGCAAAAAATTCGAGGTCTCTCCTTTCACCATAGAATTCGAGCAAAAAATTCGTTAAAGTTACGCTATCCTTTCCCCCGCTTAAGGCGATCGCTATTCTATCTCCACTTTCGATCATTCGATATTTCTTGATCACCCCCCTAACCTTCTTCTCGAAGAAGTTCATGAAATGTTTCTTGCAGAAATGCTTCCCCGAGTATCTTTGAAAGTAAACTGCCTCCCTATTGCAATAGGAGCAATTCATAACTTCAAATTGGCTTTGCTGTAGATAATTCTTAAATCTTCAACTTCTCCAATTTCCAAAACCCTTTTTGCAACCCCCTCTATTTTCTCTCTATCAACCGCATGGACCATGAAGTAAATTGGGTAATTCCACTTCTCACTAACTTCCCTTTCAATTAAATGAGTTATTTCTGGGAATTCTAAAAGTTTTCTAGCAATTTTGCTGACTTTAGAAGTTTTAACTACGTTCATACCATTGAATTTGAAACCAATTCCGCGCTCGCTCAAAACTCCGCTGAAGTCTCTAACGACTCCCTTCTTCTTTAGCTCCTCAATTAAATCCACAGCATATTCTTCATCCATTCCAATCTCCAAAAAGGGTCTGCGAGATATGGGTAAGTTTTCTAGCCTTTTTATGCTTTCATCCAACCCAAGCTCTGTTATGCTCACGACTCTTTCCGGCTCCACACCATAGCTCCAGGAGATACCTCTGTAGAGATCGTACTTCACATCCATTTTGTAAACTTTTTTCGTTGGTAAAATGACGTAATCATCAACTCCAAGCTCTAAAGCGAGTTTTGATACAATTTCCCTTATCTCCTCAACGTTCTTTCCTTTCAACGTGAACCAGACGTTGTATTCGGCATCTCTTAGAAAGTTGTGCTTAACTCTTTCCCCCAGCTCGTTTATCCTTGAAGCCTTTTTTTCATCGATCTTGAATCCTATAAGGGAAGATTGTCTATGACTTGGAAAAGCTCTGTAGTTCATATTTGCTCCATACCTCTTCAAAATTCCGAGCTCTTTATATTCTTTCAACCTCTTTTCAACCTCCTCATAATTTCTCCCAAGAAGTTCAGCTAGATCTTGAAGAGGGGTTGTTGAAATTGTTAATTTATACTGCAAAGCCATTAGAAGTTCAAAATCTAAATTCATCGATTTCACCTTTTTTCAACTCTTCATCTGCGATTTTTTCAACCAGTTTTTTTGCCTCCTCTACCTTTCCTTCTTCTGATAGCTTTAAAAGATCCTTATTAGATCCTGCAATTGAATAAACCCGCATTCTGACATTTATTGGCACGTTATTCGATTTCATGTACATTTTCAAATGCTCCATTGCGAAAAGATATGTAAAGATAGTTCTATCACTTTCCAGTAACTTCTGAAATCTATCTCTAACCATCCTCGCAACAACTCCGCTTTTTCCTTCAGTAGTGACCGCAAATCTTATTCCATCCTTTCCCCCTTCAAATGGAACAACTACTTCTGTTTCATTCGCATCATTTGCTAGGTTAAGCAGGAATTTGTGCTTCTTTGCAAGTTCTTTGAATTTCTTATTATAACTTTTATCACCGATCGCAATTACAACCAAGTCAAAATTGGAGAGCTCATCTTCAATTTCTTCAATCTTTTTTTCAACCAATTTAACTTTTCCATCACTTTCAAGTTTTTTTAGCTCCTCAGAAAACTCTATGCTGAAAACTGTTACATCTGCACCTACTTCAATGAACTTTTTGGCTCTAACCGTACCAACGTTTCCTCCCCCTACTATTGCGACTTTTTTTCCTGAAAATTCGATGAACAGCGGTATCCTCATTCAAAGCTCGCTCTCGTAAAGAAATTTAACACTATCGCCATTTGGAAAAAAAGATTTAAAGAGTTGCGAACTCGCTATATGCATGTGCCATGGAGATTTGTCGCTTCATGGCATTGCGATGCTTGCGGAATTTGCTGCAACAAGTACAGAGTAAGGTTGAGGGCCTATGAATTTTTAAAGCTGAAAGGAACGGGTTTTGTGGAAGAAAAGGCTGGAAGATTCTTTATAAAAAAGATAAATAAAAAATGTCCATTCCAAATTGGTAATTTGTGCTCTCTTGGAAACTCAAAACCAATTGCCTGCAAACTTTATCCCTTCTCAATTTTAAAGAAAGGAGAAAACTCTGCAAGCTTTGAGTTCGAAGGTGAGGAATACTTTGTCTATGTGGACACCTTCTGCAAAAATGTCGTTTTAAAGAGAGATAAAAGACCTTCTCCAATCGTTGAGAGGGAAATAAAAGAGGCTTTGGAAATCTTAACGGGAAAAAGATCTGAACTTAATTTGTTGACCGCCAAATTGTTCAAAGCAGACCAAGAAACTCCAGAGCCTCCACGACTCCATCACCATCGCTCGATGGGGTAACCAAGTCTGCGAGCTCTTTTAGTCTATAATCAGCGTTCGCAACCGCTATCCTGAATCCAGCGACTTCAAACATCTCTAAATCATTTTCAGAGTCACCAATTACGGCAAAATCCTTGGCTTCTATTCCAATGTGTTTTGCGATGAATTCCAAAGCCTTCCCCTTGCTCACGTTTTTGTCCGATATGTGATACGCAAAACCGGAATCCAGAATTTTTACATCGAAATCCCTCAAGATTTCCCTAGCCTTTGTGATGTCAAAGGTTCTGCGCATACAAACTTCGGATTTTCTGTATTCAAAGTCCAGCAATTCAATTTTAAAATGTTTCTTTAACTCTTCAAGAGCTCTTATGCACTTCTCCTTGTTTCCTAGCACAATGTCTTCTCCATCGTAGCTAAATCTAACTACTCCACCGTTTTCACAGATCACTATGTCGGAAACACCTATCATTTTCGCTACTGCCCTAGCGAAGCATGGAACATTACCAGTGGCAAGTATCACTGGTATCTTCAACCTCCTCAACGCCTCCACTGCCCTGCAGTTTATCGCTCTCCTCTTATCAGTTATTGTTCCATCTATATCTATCGCAATTGCCTTTGGTTCAAACATCAGACTTCTTTTGTCTTCTTAAGCTCCCCACTTCTCTGGGCAAGCCACTTGATTACTTCATCCCAAAGAGCCATCCCTCTTCTAGAAACAACCAGTCCCACATGACCAACATCTGCTTTGAAAACTGCCTTATCTTTGCTTCCGATGCAATCCAGGAACTTCAAAGTACATTCAGGAGGAGCTAAATGATCTCTAAGCCCAACTATCGCTGCTGCTGGCATTGTTATTCGCTTTGGATCGACTCTTTTACCCTTTATATAGAGTCTCCCTTCAGCCAACGCGTTGTTTTGGTACAGTTCCTTGATATATCTCACATATGCTCCTGGGGCCACGTTTACTCCGTCGTGGATCCACCTCTCCATTTTGAAGAAATCGTCCACAAATTTCTCGTCCTCTGCATTCATGAATAGATTTATGTATTTTCCAACATAGTTCCCCCATGGTTCCAGGATTTTAAATCGCTCCGTTAGGAACCAGGATGGAACGTATCCAAATGGGGCTACGACTTCTTCAGGATCAAAAAAGCGCTTGTCAGATAGATTGACAAGCCCTCCAATCGTTTTGTCAAAGTACAAGGTTGAAGCCAGGAACAGAATGTTTTTGACATTCTCTGGATATATAGCTGTGTAAATCGCACTCAACCCTCCGCCCATACAATAGCCTAGTATTGAAACTTTTTCAGATCCAGAATCCCTCTTAACATCCTCCACAAAGTCATAGAGGAATATGTCTATATAGCTGTCGAGTGAAAACTGGTCCGCAATCGTCGCATCTCCCCATCTTAGGAGATAAACGTTAAAACCTGCATCTAGCAGTTTTCTTACAACACTCCTTTCAGGTGTGAGATCCAAAATGTATGGTTTGTTTATAAGAGCGTAAACTATTAACAGAGGGGTCTCATACTGCTTTTCAGTTCTGGGCTCATAGCGGAAAAGCTTGACACCATCATCGGATGAGATTTCAATTCTTGGTGTAACTCCTATCTTTACATCCGGAATCAGGTAGGGCTTATCTTCAGTAATTGGCAAAAACTGGTTGTTTTTCAAGAACCACTCGTAGAGCTTTAGGAACCTTCTACAATTTCGAAAAGTCTCATGCAGCACTTTGACCACCTCCTGTCTTTATTTTTTCTATTTCTTCTCTCAGAATTTTTATCTCTTCTCTTATCTTTCTTGCCTCCTTTTTTATATCTCCCTTTAAATCCACATAGGCTTCGGATAACGCTATTATATCCTTCCTTGAAACCATGCCCATTGAATGCAGTATTGTGCTCATGAAGTTCTGAATGTTTTGTAAGCCTCGCAAATACGCCTTGTTGATCGCATTTACAATTGCGGAAACAACTGCGTTGTTCATGTATTCAGCGTAGATGTTTTCAAATCTGTCCATCGCTCTGCTTATGACCATTATCAATTCTTCCGAATCCCTTTTCAGCAAGGCTTGATAGATTTCGAACAAAAGACTCCAGTAAGCGTTGTTCAATTCAAAAAAAATCTTTGCAGTATTGCGATAAAATTCCTCAATTTCTTTTTCCTCTACATCTCTTAGATAAGTTCTTGGATTCATCAGAGTCAATAAGAATTCGTTAAAGGTTTTTGCAGTTTTAAAAATTTCCTCTAACAGCTTTGGATCCATCATAACATTTTTCGCCATGACTGTTTAAATCGTTTTCGAAAGATACATCAATAACTGACAAACCTTTTAATATGTATGGAGAATACAGACTGAGTGAGCTGAACATTTCTGTTCGCGATCTGAAGATTTGGTGTGAAAAAAATGGATTTTATAGATACAAAAGGGTTCTTGGAGATAGGGAAATAGAGAAGGTGTTGTCGAGTGATTCTAAAGTCATTTTAAATCCTGTTGAACCTGTAAATTTACCAAGAAATTTGACGAATTATCTCTTCATTCATTTTGGAAAACCCGTGATAGTGGAGCCTGCTTCTAGCGTTACTATTTTTTTGACCTTTCCGATAGAGATAGGTGTATTCGTTGCAAAAGATGAAAACTTTGAGGACATAGACATCTTTAGCTTTGTAAAGCCAAAATATGCGCTTTACGGGGAACCAAGGGGAGGAATAATAGCCAGATACTGGAAGTCTGATGTTTTGAGCTATTTGCCAAAAATAGATCCGTTAGAATTTGGAATAATGAAGTTGCGCATAGTCAACATCAGCAACTCATGGTGTGAAGTCAACAAAGCTGTTTTTGACGTTTATGGAATGAAGATTTACTACAATCGTGACATAGTTTCTTCAGTTGCTGAGATGAGAGTTTATTCGAAAAGGGTTGCTGAAACAAACTTCTTAGATAAACCACTGCTCGATGACATGAAAAAGGCTTTGGAGCTATTTGTGGCAAGGAAAATTCCAATATTGAGCACGAAGATGACGATGGAGTGGGGAATATGATTGAGCTATTTGATATCGTAATGAAAACAATGGAGATAACCCTTTATGGAGACGTGAAAGTCAGAGACGTTATCTTTGCAACTTTTGTTTTGATAATCGCTTCTATTGTTGCAAAGTTCATCACAATAAGTCTGAGGAGATCTTTGGCAGATAAAATGCGGAAAGATCAGCTCCAGTTGCTCGTAAAAATCGTATATAGCGTAGTTCTGGCAATAGCGGTAATAGCTGTAACACCGATATTGGGCGTGAATCTGACTGGTCTGTTGGTTGCAGGTGGAATAATAGGCATTGCGATAGGTTTTGCGAGTCAAAGAGTTGTTTCAAACTTTCTTTCAGGAATTTTTCTCCTGATAGAGAGACCAATAAAAATAGGAGATCAGATAGTTGTGGACAACATAGCTGGGTTTGTTGAGGATATGAGCATACTTTCGACGATTCTTAGAACTTATGATGGTCTTTACGTCAGAATTCCAAACGAACGTCTTTTCTCTTCAAACATAATAAATCCCGTTGCCAACGTAGCTAGAAGATTTGAATACAAGATCAGCGTAAGTTATAGGGATGATGCAAAAAGGGCTGTTGAGATAATAAAAGCGGTGATCGATAGTCATCCATTTGCACTTAAGATTCCGGAACCAGCAGTTTTTGTTGACGACCTTGGTGATAGCGGTGTTATAATTACAGCCAGAATTTGGGCCCCCTCAATCGTATGGTTTGAAGTTAAGATGGATTTGCTTTGGAAGATAAAAGTTGAGCTCGAAAAGAATGGAATCGAGATACCGTTTCCACAAAGGGTTATATGGTTTGGGAAGGATTAGCTTAAAGAAGCTTCAATGCAATCTTTTAAGCTACCAAAAGCAACATCCACCTTTCTCTTTTTTGGCAAGTATTCCAAAGCTTTTCCGGAGTTTACCATGACACATTTAAACTTCTCCGTAGCTGGAGAGACTACCATGCAGGTGTCCAAAAAAACCTTTGCTCCCAACTCTTCCAATTTTTTAACGATTTTTTCAGACTCCATTGCAACCCTTCGAGATGTGAAAATCCATAAGGTCCTTTTAACTCTCCTGCCACCTAAAAGCTTCAGAATTTCCTCTAACTCCTCTCTGGAACAGTGGGGACAGCCAATTGCGATTAATTCTGCGTGGCAACTCTTTTCAATTTTACCCTCAATTTCAACTACTTCACTCGGCTTATCGAAGTCCTTCCATTCAGGAGTCAAACCTTCAGCGTGGAACATAGAAATGTTGCCAGTTGCAGCAATGGAGGCTGAAAGAAGTTTCAACTCATCCACGGTTACAGATCTGTCAAAAATGAAATATGGAATCTCCCCTGGAAGCTCAAATCCAGCTTTGTATCCGACTATGGACAAATCTCCAGAAGCTTTTACAGAAATCGTGGGAGCTCTATTCTCTTTTATATGAAGCCCATAGTAAGGGGTTACCCCAGCAATAGCTGCGGCCAGTGCACTGATGCCGCTTTCTCTATTCGTTCTCGCTCCCAATACAGAGTTTGCATAAACTATCGCCGAACTTTCTGCCCAAGCCAAATGCTCACCGATTTTTGGTTTTTTAAGATAATAGGGAGTGCATGTTAACGAAATCTCGACTCCAAGTTTTTCAAATACTTCTATAACTTCAAGCTGTTTTTTATAGAATTCATCACTTATTCCCATTTCTTTCCATCTATTCAAATCTATACCAGCTGGATTAAGTGTGGTTGGAACCTTCACTTTTCCCTTAATGGATCTAAGCCATTCCAGCCCCTCTTCACCAATGTTGTCAAAGCTAACACCAGAAACGTGGGCAGAAGTTATTTCAACAAACCCATCTGCTCTGTAAATTCTTGCAAGAGCTAAAAGAATTCTGGTACATTTCTCATCTATTCCCATCGCTTCAAGTTCATCTTCGGTCAGCATTTCTTATCTCCTCTTTTAGCCATTCAGGTAAATAGAAGGATGAAAAGTGGATTTCGGGATTGTAGTGTCTTGTCTTCCCCATTAACTTTCTGTACTTCCTTCTAACGTATTTAAAGCTGTAATCTCCCCCAATTATGAAGGCCCAAAAGGCTAAGGGATAAGTTGGAATGAAAGAGGTAAAAACAGTTCTGTTTCTAATCACAGAAGAATTTATCAGCATCTTTCTAAAAAGATCTTTCTGAATCAAAGGTGACTGAGCTTGGCTGCAAAAGACTTTGCTCTTTTCATTGCATAATTCGAAGAAATCTTTACTGAAAAGGGGATCGCTAACACCTACTGGATCTGTCCCATCTACTATTATGACATCGAAATTCTCGCAGTGTTCCAGAAACTTTTTTCCATCCTCGATCACGACTTCAACTCTCGGATCATCAAAAGCTCCATGATCTATCTTTAAAAATTTTCTGCAGAGCTCTATCACATTTTTATCAACTTCAACGAGCACGACCTTTTTGACGTCATGCTTTAAAACCTCTCTCAAAGCCCCTCCATCACCACCGCCAACTATTAAAACTTTCTCAGCCTTTCTACAACTGTTCATCGGTACATGAACCAGCATTTCATGATATAAATACTCATCAAACTCGGTAACCTGAATCTTGCCATCTATCACCAGCATTTTTCCAAAGCTCTCAGTTTCAAATATCTCCACTTTTTGAATTCCAAAAGCTTCGGCAAGCTTTTTTCTAACAGCGATCACTAACCCACAACCATCATATCTTTCGATGAATTCCATAGCAGATCTAGACAAGCTTGGAGATTTAAAAACTATCTTGATTCCTTGATTCAATCATTCATACAAGATTTTCTGCTGCGCTTCAATCCACTCCTCCACCCAGCTCCTTACTTTTTCAACCAAACCGACCTCGACATTATAGATATTGATTATACCCAGGAGATCTCCTTTATCTACTTCTCCATCCAGCAGTGGGAGCAAAATAACTTGGCTAATCACTTTTTCCTCTTCAACTCTAGCTATTCTTTCAAGAATTGTATCTATAAAGACTGCATATGGGTTCCTCATTAACCTCATTGGATATATCAGCGTATTTTTAGGCAATTTTATCTTTTTAATCGAAACAAGAGCTGGCTTACCTTTTTCCAGCTTCTTTTTCTCATCAGCAATCAACACTTCCCATCTCCCAATTGGAGATCTTCTGAAACCAAATGGATCTGTCCTCATAGCCTTTCTTATAACCCCCCTTCCACTTCTGTAAACGAAAGTGAAATCTTTGGGCTTACCAGTTATTATTGGTCTGAAATCCTCTAAACCTATGAAGTAAATCAATAAAACTCCTAGAAGATCCATTTTCTCTATTTTTCCATCTTCCACTGCCAAAAAGACGACTTCATTTATTCTCTTCTCCTCTTCCACCTTTGAAGGTCTTCCCAACTGAACTACGTCTATCACAGAACCATAGGCGTTCATCATGAATCCAATGGGGACCACTATCGTGTCAGAAGGGATGTTTATCTCCCTTATCTTTATCCTTTTAACTTCACCTGCCCTGACACTCACGTCTTCATCAGCTACCAATGGCTCCCAAAGAGCTATGTGGGTCCTTTTGTATCCAAAGTCTTCAACTTCAACTCTTTCTCTGTAAACATTCCCATCGTCTCTCCAGACAATGTTTCCAGTTACTTTTTCCTTTACCATTTCAACTTTTGGCTGTGCAAATCCTAGGGTTTTACCTAGAAGTCCCGTTCTCACGAAGAATACTTTTAGAACTCCAACTATATCTCCCTTTTTTATTTCTCCACTCTCTATTGGGAGAAAGACAACGTTGTTTATACACTTCTCCTCCTCCACCCTTGTGGGAACTCCACATTCAACCACATCAAGAACGCAACCCAGAGCGTGACGCATTATGTTCAATGGTCCTACAAAAGTATTTGCTGGCAAAGTTATGGTTTTTACTTTAACGATGCAAGGTTTTCCCTTCTCAACCACAGTATCTCTGTCTGCAACCAAGGTTTTCCAATATGTTATAGGAGCCATTCTAAAACCGAAGGGTTTCAGCTCTATGCTAAACTTTTCCAACTTCCCCCCAAATACATCGATCCAATATTTGATGTCAACCTTCACTCTCCCACCTTTTTTAATAATTAAATGTTATTGTTTATAAATCTTTCGTTTTTATCCATTTCCATAGCTTTGTCTATGGAAGTGCTATCATTAGAAAACTTGATTAAAAATTGCAACGAAAATTATTTAAGTCGCAAATCATAGATGGTACAGAGTATATTCTATCAAAAACTTTACGAGGTGAAGTCTATGCTTCTCATAATCCTCGAACTATCACTCGGAATAGTCTGGGGAATCTCCCTTTCCCTCTTCATCCCCTCGCTAATTGAGAGCGATGTTGTGGATAGCTATGGTTACTTAGCATTTTTGAGCTCGATATCGACGATTGCATCCTATCTGGCTGTGGGCAGATTAATGGATAAGGGATACAGATTTCCAGCTCTCTCCATTGCATTGCTAGGATTGGCAGTGGTGGCGATGGAGAACTCGCAGATGATACTGGCAACGATTTTGTTTGGAATTTACATAGGAGCCCATTACGTCACCTTGGTCTATATTGCAAGTGATAAGACCAAAAATCTCCTTCTCGCACATTCATCCAATTTACTTGGTTCAGCAATTGGTTCAATTCTCGTCTTTTTACATCTTTACCATCCAGCGCTGCTGCTACTTTCTTTAGCCGGACTTGGATACTATGGAATTGCGAAGACGACAAAGCTGGAAAAGTGTCATAATCCAATGAAAGCTAGGGATGTGTGCCTAATTCTTTCAATTCTGGGCTTTGCACTCGGACTTTCGAGTCTGAACGTTGATTATTACTTGGCAATGAAATTCAAAGATGAAAAGGCAATTGCATTCATGTTCTCATTGGCTTCACTTTTCTCTTCGATTGCAATTCTCCTTTCTACACCATTACTGAGCAGAATGGGAACCGTGAAGCTGCATGTGATTGCAACAATTGTCCAAGCCCTGATATATGGCTCTCTCGCAATTGCGCCAGTGCTAATGATAGCAATTCTATTGGTCGCCCTAGGGGATATGGCTTTGATACTTGCAGATTCTGCATTGGAAAACATATATGCGAGGAGAGAGGAACAAAGAGGGACGATGATAGCATTAGCAGGTATTTCGTGGGAAATCTCCGCAGGCTTTGGCAGACTTCTTGGCGTATCTCTCTTCTCGATAGCTCAAGAAGCTCCATTTATATTATCTGCTAGTATTCTAATATTCTACACAGCTTTTTGGATTTCAAAATCGCTGAACTTGGGATTTTGTAGAGACGTGCTTTTTAATCGTTTTGATTGATTTTAAAAGTTTATCCTACAACTCTACTGTTTTCCTTCTAACGATTTGCGGTATTTTGGTCATTTCAAGCTGAAATCCTATTCTCTCGAGAAATGACTTTGATAGCTTCCCTTCTCCATGAATCATCAGCTCAAGCAGGTCTTCTTCACTGTCGATGTCTATTGAAGAGAAGAAAGAGTCAAAGACTCGATATGACATTCCAAGACTTTTTGCAATCTTTATGTGTTTCAGGAAACTGCAGTAATGATATGAGACTCTGAAGCCCTTTTTTCTAACTAGGAGCATGTTTGTACCCCCTTTTCTTCCTGGAGCGATTACTACGTCTTCTTTCATTTCAAAGAACCTCTTCAATGTTTCTACATTTAACAAGGGTAAATCCGACATCACAATAGCTTTTGGAACTTCAGATAATTCGGAATTCACACATTCATCCAGTTCTCTTTTATCTTCCACGACTTCAGCAGCACTTACTTCAAATGGCAGTTTTGAGGTAGTTATAACCTTTACTTCAACCCCTAATTTATTTAGGGTGTTCAAAACATCGAGTAACATGAATTTTGCTAGCTCCTCTCTTTCCCTTTCATTTAGAATGCTTGAAAGCCTAGATTTTGGATTTATGGGTTTAAAAGGAACGACGACTTTCATGAAAAGATCCTTTCAACGAGCCATTTTGCATTGAATTTGATCAAGTCATCATATCCCTGACCAGTTCCGAGATAAAAAATCGGTTTTTGAGTTACATAGCAAATTGAAATAGCCGTTCCACCTTTTGCATCAGCATCTATTTTTGTCAAGATCGTCCCATCTATTCCAACTGACTCGTTGAACATTCTCGCCCTTTCCACAGCATCGTTGCCAGCAATACTTTCATCTACAAATATTATAAAATCTGGTTTTGTAACTCTTTTTATTTTTTCAAGCTGATCTAGCAAGTTCTTCTTCGTATGCATTCTTCCAGCGGTATCTGCCAAAACTATGTCTATCCCCTTGCTTTCAGCATGCTTTATCGCATCGAAAATGACTGCTGCAGGGTCAGAGCCCTGTTTATGCTTTATCAATCTAACTCCAAGTTTCCTTGCATGTTCTTCAAGCTGTTCAATTGCCCCTGCTCTAAAAGTGTCTCCAGCAGCTATCACTACACTGTATCTGTCCATAAATCTCTTTGCAACTTTTGCAATCGTCGTCGTCTTTCCAGTGCCATTTACACCGACAAAGACCAAATTCAGCGGTCTCTTCACTTTCAGTCTTCTATCAACCTCCTCCTCAATATCGTAGTAGTTTCTCTCGAGGATCTCCATAATGGTCCGCTTAAGTTCATTTTCAACAATCTGATATAGACTTTCTCCAATCTTCTTTCTTTTACCATCCAGTTTCTGCTTCATCTTTTCTCTGATTTCTGTAACCACATCGAAGGCAACATCGCTCTCAAGAAGAGCTATTTCGAGATCGTCAAGAATTTCGTCCACTTTTTCTGCACTTATAATAGTTTCCCCACTTATTAGTGCAGAGATCTTCTCCTTCGCCTCGCTGATATCTATCTTTTCCTTTATTTGCTTCAGTTTCTCCTTAAGGACTTTGAACATTCTACTTCTCCTGTTTTGAAAGTTCTGCTATTTCCCGCTGAAGTTTTGAAGCTTGGACTGCAAAACTTCGCAGCGTATTTGTCGCTTCTGCACTAGCTTTTTCAACCTCTTCAAGCTTTTTCTTCACAAAATCGAGAGCACTTTCTGCTTCTTTTTCAACTATTATTCCGGAACCAACGTTTACTAGAAACCTTTTTGTTTCCTTTATATCCGCATAACCAAAAACTCCTCCGCCAAGGCTTATCAAAGCATTTATAGCCCCTTCGGACGACTTTAGAAATTCAAGAGTAGATATAGCTCTCCTATACTCATTTGCGAGTACCTCAAGTTCCACAATTCTCCTTTGCAGCAGCTCAATTTCCCTTTGAAGCTGCTGTAGCATTGCAACTTTCTCCTCGATTTCCTTCATTCACCCACCTTCTTTATCTCTTCTATTTTTATCAGATGCCTCTTAACTTTGTGATTGCTCCCTATTATTGAGTACAACTTTTCAATTGCGAGTTTTTCACTTTTAGCATTTATAATCTTACTGAACTTCTTCCACCCATCCTGATCCTTGTAATATCCCCTAATCTCGAACAAAATGATCACCTCACGGAAAGAGAGCCTCTTCAATTATCCCGAGTTCATAACCTGTCGTATCTTTACCTACCAGAAAACCTTTGGAGTTTGCAAGAACGCTTGAGCCAACCATATCGTTACCAAAATTTGCAGTCCCCTTTAAGGGTTCAACTTTCATCAGGTTTTTCAGTTTTCTCATTTCCCAATCGTTTGCATTCGGATGAACAAGTGCTCCTTTGTTTGTAACAACTGCAGCCATTCCAACAGTCTTTATTCCTCCTAAAGTTCCGGGTGCTATTTCGATGTCGAGAAATTCAGAAACCTCATTAACTATGTTTTCTGGAACTTCGGGATGTGCTAAACCGCCGAAATCGTTCACTATGAAATTGTTACCAAGGCAGGTCATTGGAGTGCTCACAATTTTTACTTCGAGTACTTTTTTTAGCTTTTCAAGTTCCTTGGAAGTGACGCTGTCACAAACTACTGCTCCTCTAGAATTCAGCGCTATCATCGCTCCAACTAGTTCTGAACCTGAAATTGTGGTCACAACAACTTCAACTCCAAGCACTTCCCTCAAAGCCTGTTCAAATTTTTCATCTTGAACTCCAAGGATTGCGAAATTCTCCGATACCTTCGCATAAAGACCAATCAATGGGCTACCGCGAATTGCAAGGAGCTTCATGCCAGCTCCACTTCAACGATACCATCATCAAACTTCACGGCTCTTAACCTTATCCTAGCCGGGGCCCATTTTGCTCCCCTACTCCACAGCAGTTCGTTGACTTTTTCATCTATCTTGACGTTTTCCGGTGGAACTTTCATGTGTCTGCTTAGGAAGTTTCTTATGTACTTCACAGCCTTCTTCGATCTGAGCCATCTGGGATATCTTACAAGTTTTTGTCTGAGCCTTAAGGAATAAATCCTCTCAAGTTGAATATTCGCCATAGAAGACACCTCAGATCTTCAACTTCTTTCTCCTCCAATACCTTCTCTTTGGGCTGGTAAAAACTCTACGTTTTGTCTTTATAGTTACCCATACAGGTGCCCTCACGTTTTGCTTCAAAGCCTTTGCAAGTCTGAGTTTGACGCCTAGAGTTTTCTTTCCCATAAAAATCACTTCCTAATGATCTTTGTTTCTCTTCTTTTCTGCACTTTCCTGAGTATTTCTACAAGCATTTCATCCGTTATTTTAGTCTGAATCTTGCCGGCTTGTGCTAAATAAACGAGCTGAGTCTCTACAGCTTCAGCTATATCTGGATGCGCTAACTTCAATCTAGCAAGCCTTTCTCTGGCTTCTGGTTCAAGAATCATTCTCAAAATCGCTTGTTTTTGAGCTTCCATTTGTCTTCTTGCTTCCTCCTGCCTCCTAAGCTCTTCTAGCTCTCTCTGTCTTTGCAATTCGAGCAGTTTTCTCCTTCGAATCTCTTCGATGTCCTCCATATCCCTCACCTAATATTTTTTGAGCTCAGGTATTTTTTCTGCAAGCTCCTTCTTAATCTCATTCGCTATCCTATCCAAGAAAGCTCTCCCCTCTGGGGTTATAACCCTTCCTTCTTTGGTCTTAGTCACATATCCCAGCTGTTCGAGCTGATGAAGAGCATTCCTTATTATCGCACCACTTCCTTTTGCAAAATGGGCTGGTCTAACGCCCCTTCTTTTTCTGCCTCCATAGAAAGTCCTGAGCCTTTCTATGCCAACAGGGCCATCTATATAAATTCTGCGCAGGATCGATGCCACCCTCGTATACCACCAGTCTTTCTGTTCCGGTGCCCTTTCACGATTCACTCCAGTTTTAACAAAAGCTGCCCATTCGGGTGGAGATATCATATCTTTCAATTTCTCAGCAACTTTTTTTATCAGTAATTCAGCTGGAACGTCAAACACGCTCATAAGATCACCTCTCCAGAGTTATGACAAATCCCCTAACATCTCTGATTTTACAATTGAGTCTTTTCCTCAATTCCTCCACCACCTTCTCTTTATCTTCCCTCATCCCCGAATTTCTGAGAATCCTTACCTTAACAACACCCCTTTTTTCGAGTAACAGCTTTATTTCGTTTAATAAATTTTCCGTTAGACCCTTTTTTCCGAGATTTATTCTCACTTCTCCCATCCTTTTCACGTTATCCTTCCACTAAAAAATCTTATCATGGGAAGAGTGGAGGAATTTTCAGACCCAAGGTCTCATCAAGGCCGAGCATCAGGTTCATATTCTGAATTGCCTGTCCACTAGCCCCTTTGACTAGGTTGTCGATTGCAGAAACAACTACAGTCCTCTCCTTGCTTGGAAATATTGCTATATCGCAGAAATTGCTTCCTCTGACTTGGATCAATTTAACTTCATCCTGTAGTCTTATGAAGAAGCAATCCCTGTAAAATTCCTCATAGATCCTGTAAAGCTCCTCTTTTTCGAGTTCACCGCGTAGAAATACGTGAGCATTGCATAAAATCCCTCTGGAACCCGGAAAGACTTGCGGAGTAAAGTGGATCTTTATGTCTTCTTGCAACTTTCTAAGCTCTTGAACGATCTCGTAATAATGACGGTGATCGGTAACCTTGTAAACGACTATCGATTCGTGCAAGTTTGGATAATGTGTAAAATCCGAAGGACTTTCTCCAGCTCCAGTAATTCCACTTTTACAGTCAAAAACGACGTTTTCTATGAGTTCAAGTTTTGCAAGAGGTGCTACTGCTAGTATAGCGACTGTTGAATAGCACCCAGGATTTGCAACAAGTTTTGCCCTTCTTATTTCCTCCCTATTTAACTCTGGAAGACCGAATATGGCCTTAATGTAGCCTAAATGTTCCTTACCGTAAACCCTTTCATAAACATCCTTTGGCAGTCTGTAGTCTGCTGATAAGTCTACAACTTTTATTCCAACCTCTTGTAGTTTGGGAACGTAAAACATCGCCTCTCCATGTGGGACTGCTGTGAAAACAAGATCGCATTCAGAAAACTTTTCTATCTCAGGTTTGCAAAACTTTAGATCGTTGTAGAATCCCTTCAGAAATCTGTGTACTTTCCATATCTCTTTTCCTTCAAATCTACGAGAAGACGCAGCGGAAACTTCGACTTCTGGATGAAAAGCGAGTAATCTGAGCAACTCTGCCCCAGTATAGCCGCTTGCCCCAATTATTCCAATTTTCATAGCCCAGAATTTGAGCCGCTAAATATAGTTTTTTCTGAATTGAGATTATTTATTCAAATCTGAGAGCTTCTATGGGTTCAAGTCTGCTTGCTTTCCAAGCTGGATAAAGGCCACTGAGCACAGAGGTTCCAACTCCTATGGCAAAGCCGAGAAAGATGTATCCTAATGTCGCAAACTGAAATATAAATTTAGTTTCCCGAAGAATGAGATAGTTTATCCCATATCCGGCAACTACGCTCAAAATGCTACCTGCAAAGCTACCAATCGTTCCAAGAATTAGGGCTTCTAACAAAAAGATTTTAAGAATTGTAGTCCTGCTAGCACCTATTGCCCTCATAACTCCTATTTCCTTTGTCCTTTCTATCGTTGACATCAGCATGATGTTCAGAATGCTCACACCAGCAACCAGCAAAGAAACGCTTGCAATGGCCATTAGGAATAGATTTATTTGATTAAACGCTTGGCTGATCCTATCGAGAATTCTCTTCATTTCAAAAACGTATACTTTTTCTTCTTTGGCGTTTATTCTATTCTCTATTTCCCTCTTAACCTTCGCAACTTCTTCTAGTGTCTTAACCTTTACAATAAGACTTGAATATCCAGAATCTGAAATCGTTGAAAACATGTTATCTGAAACTATTACTGCCAGATTTGGATTTATATCGTATCTAATTCCAGTATCTTCTAAAATACCCGAAATTTTTAATTCTTTGTTCTGAATGAAAATTCTAGATCCAACTTTTAGTTCAAAAATTCTTGCAAAAGAGTTACCAACAACACAACCCCTGTCCAAATCTATGACACCTTTTTCAACCTTGAACATTGCTTTTACGTCTTCTTCCTTTAAACCATAAACGGTTGCGTATGTCTTCTGATTCTTTAATTCTACAAGTAAATAATCACTTTTGACTGTCACAACTCTTTCGATTCCTGGAATCTTTTTTATTCTATCGATATCCTTCTCTTCTAGGTATCTGTAACCTCTCTGATAGTTCGGTGTTACAATAATCTCGTTGGCAACATCCTTAAAATTCTCTAGAACTGCGGATTTCAAACTTTCACCAAAGATCCCTATAGCTGAGATTGCCATTACACCAATCAAGATTCCAACGATTGCCAAAATACTTCTAACTTTTGTTCTCTGAAGATTTCTCTTTGCCAACTCGATGAACATATCACTTTCTTGAGCGTAAAATTATATAGATTACAAGCACGATCACAGCAATGGCAGAGGTTGTGGCTATAACCATTGGTGCCGTTGATTTTCCCGTTTCGGGTAAAATCCTCCTTTTTATAACCTCAAACTTGGAAAAGCTATCTCCTGCCTCATTCCACCAGCTCAACTTTAGAAGGATTTCACCACAATTCGTTTCCAAGTCGAAAGTCTCATAATCATTTGCCTCGATTTTTCCTATTAAGTAATCCGTTTTGCTCTCGTTGCATATGGCTGAAATTACTACACCCATGACTCTTGTGTGCCCATAGTTTATTACATCTCCTGAAAGTCTAAGTTTACCAATAAAACCTTCTTCTCTCAGATTTGTGATTTGTAGTACTTCGCTTTCCAAAACTGTTAACGAAATTTTCTCCTTCTTTTCATATCTCTGACCAAAATAGTCTCTGTAGCATATAAGAACTTCCACATCCACGTCTCCATTTTCTCTTGGGCTAAAAGTGAAGTTCAAAACCCTTTTTTCTCCAGCTCCAAGTTTCTCTATTTTTCTATAATCGTGGGAGAATTTACCCTTGCCCGAAGCTATTACTTCGATGTCATAAACTTCGTCGTTTCTCAGATTCGTTATCTCAATAGAAATATTCACAGCCTCTCCTAAGTAAAGAATGTTTTTCGAGATTTGTAAATTCGTTAGAATTCCTTTCGATGGGATGTAACTGGTCTTTATGGATCTTTCAATCTCATGATAACTTTTTCCATTGTAAAAGGAGATTTTAAAGCGAAGTTCATCTAAATCTTCGCCAAATCTGAGATTGAATTGCACTGCCCCGCTAAGAATTGGGAATAAAAATATACTTGGAGTTGCGTTGAACATTGCCTCGACTCTAACGTTGTTCAGCAAAACAGGGGAAGAGAGAAGGAGAGTTACATTCTTCACTTCTCCCTTATAGAGGGGTGAAGATATCGCTATTTCTGGAAACTTATCGTCAACTAGGATTTCTATGGGCTGGGAAATCGTGAAGTTCTCACCGGAAATGAACATCTCAACGATCTGTCTGCCAACTAGATTGGGTTTCATGGAAACTTTTAGAGTATAAATACTCTTTGGCCCTAATTTGCCAACAGCGACATGATTTGGTGTAACTTCCACGCTACTTGAAAGGAATGATATCGAGTTTATCTTCACTTCATTCACTTCATCGTTCACTATTTTTACAACGCAATCTGCATATCCATTTGGTAGCACGATTTCTGGCGTAACTTCATAACTTACAGTAAGCGCACTTGCTGGAATGAGGAATAGCAGAAATAAAATTTGACGCATGAAACTTAATGCCATGGTTGTTTAAAAATCTATTGGTAAAGACTTTGGTAATCCAGTTCTTGCACCTATTTGTTGAATGCAGAGTGAAGCGACATAATTTCCAAGTTTTCCACACTTTTCTAGATCTTTTCCCTTCAGATAACCATAGAGAAAGCCTGAATTAAAAGCATCACCTGCACCAGTTGTGTCTATGACGTTAACTTTAAAGGTAGGAACAAAAAGCTCCTCTTTCTTACTCTTAATCCAGCACCCTTTTTCTCCAAGCTTAACAACAACAACTTCGATACCCATTGAAATACACTCTTCAGCTGCACTTTTATAGTCAAGTTCAAACATCTTTTCTATTTCTACCTTGTTCGGAAGGAAAATCGTCGTTCTCTTTAATATTGGCATCATCTCTTTCTTTCCCCTCTCAGCATACGGCAATCCTGGATCGAAGCTGACAAGCTCAAATTCATTCACTATTTTTTTCTGCGATTCAAAGGAATCGAAGCCGTTTTTGCATATAAAAGATGTTAGATGGATCAAGGAATGTTTGAGTGCAAAATCTAAATCTATTTCATCATATCTAATCGTGTCATTTACTCCGGGATCGACTAAAATCGCTCTATTTCCGTTGTCGTCGACGAAAATCATCGCAGTCCCACTTCTTCCCTTTGCCTTGATAACAGCTTCTGTGCTCACACCTTCCCTTTCTAGATCTTCAAGCAAAATTCTACCTTCTGCATCATCGCCGACTTTGCCTATGTAAGCTGTCTTAATCCCCAATCTAGCAAGACCAACGATGGTATTCGCTGCACTTCCACCGGGAAATATCTGCAAATCCCTCACAAATCCCTCTTCATCAGCTTTGGGAATTTTATCGACCTTATAGATCTTGTCCAGATTTAGAGCCCCAAAACCTATGACGCTACTCAAGGCTAATCGCCTCGTTTGGACAAACGTCAACACAGCTTCCACATTCCGTGCAAATTTCCGCATCTACTACTGCGTAATCGTTGAGCTCTATTGCCCCAACTGGACACTCGTCAACGCAAGTTCCACATCCGTCACATTTCAACTTGTCCACCACAGCAGGCATGAAGTTCGTATGCTTAGGGCTTATAAGCTTCTTTCAATTTTGAAAGTAAAATTTAAATTTTGAGGGATGAATTTTAGCTATGGATTATGCAAGATTTGGCATACCAAAGCTCGATGAGTATCTTGGAGGCGGACTCGATAGAAACACGATCAGTCTTATTGCTGGGAGGAGTGGTATAGGAAAAACGATTCTGGCAGCCCACTGGGCAGCAGAAGGTGTAAAGAATGGGGAAAACGTGATTTACATTTCCACGACCATGAACAAGTACAACTGCAGAAATTATTTAGCTACCTTCAGCTTTATGAAAGACGTTTATGATAAAATTCATTGGCGTTTCATAAGGATAGAACCAAAATACATTCTTCCCCTCACCAAGGAAAAAATAAAGGAAGCTCTTGAAGCTGTCTATGGAATGAAAGGTGAGGATGTGGATAGAGTTATCTTTGACTCCTGCACAGATTTGGAAAAAACACTTGCAGATGTAGTTCTTTATCGAAGAGCGATAAGGTATATGGCGGACTTGGCTTATAAATATGAATTCACGACTCTTTGGGTAGAAGAAACTCCAATGTACGGACCATGGCCGGATACGAAAAATTTTGCTGAAACAGTCATATTGATGGATATTCTTAGAGTTCCTGAAGGATATATTAGAGCTATGAGGATTTTGAAGAAGTATAGAAGTGCGCATCCGCTTGAGTGGTTCCCGTATGAAATTACAAACGATGGAATAATCATCAAAGATGGATGGTACGTTAAGAAAGACTATGAATACAAGCCCAAGCCTAGCGGAGAAGATTAAGAGAGCGATAGAGAAAGGGGCGGAGATAATTTTGGTAAAGGTTGATGCAAAAAACTATGTGAAAGTTAGCATAGAAATTCTAAAGTTTTTCTCGGAGTTTGCGGAGGGTATTTATGTCACTCTGAACAAACCATACTTCAGCTTAAAGAAGATTTTGGGAAAAGAAGGGGTGCATCTGGAAAAAATGTATTTCATAGACTGCATAACCTTGCAAGTCGGCGGAAAAACTGTGGATCCAGATAAATGTTTTTACCTCACTTCTCCAGATCCGGTTCAACTTCAAATCACGATTGAAAGAGCTATGGATTTGATAACTCACAACAACAGGTTCATATACATAGATTCTCTTTCAACCATCTCTCTCTACAAATCTTTCGAGACTCTTATAAAGTTTCTTAGGCAGATAACTGGAAAGATGAGAATTAGAGGCTTTATAGGGACGATATTTACGCTAGAAAAAGAGATGGATGAAACTTATTACTCACAGATAACTCTGATGTGTGATGAGGTGATAGAAGCTTGATTCCAAGTGGTATAGAAGTGCTGGACAGTCAAATAGGTGGATTTCACGAAGGTCTCATTATACTCTATGAAGAGAGTGGCGCAGGTGGGAAAGAATTTGCTCTCTCTTTTCTCCTAAACAATTCGGGTAAGTTTCCTTTAAACTATATTGCAATATCAAAGACTGTTGAGGAAGTGAGGAGGGAAATAGAGTTATCTTTTCCGGAATTAAAAAAGAGAGTGGAAATGAATATAGTAAGCCTTGCGGAGTATTACTTCAAGGATTCGATCGTTCCAATGAAGTGGATTTCAGATACCAGCTATCTGAAGATTCTGAAGGATGAAAAGAACATTCTATCGAAACTCGTTGAAGTATTTGATGGGCTTGAGGGCATAGTTTTTCTCGACTCTCTCACGGATCTTGCAAGAGTTGTAAAAAAGATGGGCTGGAATGCGATAATAGATATTCTCAAAGGTTTTAAGTCGGTCTGCATAAAAAGGAAAGTTCTCTTTCTCACTCTGCTCACTGCAAAGGTGCTTGAAAGAGGTCTTGAGGAAGAGCTCTTTGAAGTCTCGGATGGTGTAATAGTCTTTGAGTTTTTGGTGGAAAGGGATACAATCACAAAGTGGATGTATTTCAGAAAAATGCTGGGGGTCGTTCCGATACTTGAAAGGGATAGAATAGTCAAATATAGCATAAAAATAGACCCTGCAAAAGGTTTTACTATTTCTAAAATAATAAGGGTCCTATGAAGCTATCCACCGGAATCGCTGGACTCGATTCGCTCCTTGGTGGTGGTATACCGAGAGGACATGTTGTAGCAGTTGTTGGAAGCTATGGAACTGGAAAAACGATTCTAGGAATTCACTTCATTTACGAGGGTTTAAAAAACGGAGAGAGATGTGCAATAATAAGTTTCGATGAAGATGAGGAGAGTATAATTGTAAATGCTAAAAGCGTTGGAATGGATCTGGAAAAATTTAAAGAAAATCTTGAAATAATGAGACTTGAGGCGATAAAGTTCAAGAAGAGTTTTGAAAGAATTGAAAGCGACTTACCTGAATTGATCAGGAACTTGAAAGTTAGCAGATTGTTCGTGGATTCAATAAGTGTTCTTGAAACTCTTTTTAACGATTCTGGAAGATATCAGATACTTTCAACGCTGAGGAGGATTATAAAATCTGCTGGAATCACGGCCATTATTACCAGTGAGGCTGACAAGTTCATACCAACCAGCTCAAAATACGGAATTCTGGAATACATTTGTGATGGATTGATTTGCCTGAAAATGGTAAGAAAAAGCGAACTAGATGAGCCAACACTCGGTCTTGAAGTTGTAAAAATGCGTGGAATTGCGCATTTAAGAAAGCCAAAACCTTATGTGATAACAAATAAGGGGATAGTAGTTTACGAGGAAGCTGAGATACTTTAAAAATAGCGCAATTTATTTTAATTTGCAACCCCCCGAAACTCTGTGCTGGTTGAGATGATAATTCATTCTCGTGGAGGCCAAGGAGGAGTTACTGCTGCAAAGTTCCTTGCCACTGCTGCGATGATTCAGGGCTTCTATACACAGGCAATTCCACAGTTTGGGCCTGAGAGAAGGGGGGCAAGGGTTCAAACTTATCTAAGAATTTCTGACAAGCAGATAAGGAGGAGGTCTTCTATAAAAAATCCGAACTTCATTGCGATCTTCGATAAAGGAATAGAGATCGTGAACTTCAGTGGGACTGTGATTTTAAATGCGAGAGGTCCAATGAAAATTGGTGAAAGAACTTTTTATGTCGATGCAACTTCAATTGCTAAAAAACATGACTTGGTTAACGCAGGATGGGCAATATTGAGTGCCCCAATGAGTGGAGCGATAGCAAGGGCTATAGGGATAGAGTTGGAAAATTTAATTAAAGCAATTCGCATTGAACTTGGAGAGAAAGCTGAAAAAAGCTGTATGGCGGCGAAAGAGGCTTATGAGGTGGTAAAATGGATTTAGAACCAATTATTTCAAGGGCAAAGATTGGGTCTGCTGGGATAACAGGAAGCTGGAGAGTGTATAGGCCGGTTGTTGAAGAGTTGCTGTGCATCAAATGTGGCATCTGCACACTCTATTGCCCTGAAGGAGTGATAAGGGAAGGGAAAGTGGATTACGAGTTTTGTAAGGGGTGTGGAATTTGCGGAGAGATGTGCAAACAGAAGGCTATAAAAATGGTTCCAGAAGACTATTGACGAGCAACGAAGCTATTGCTGAAGCTGTAAAGATTGCTGAACCAGATATTATTGCCGCATATCCAATCACACCACAATCTCCAATAGTTGAGAGACTGGCAGAGATGGTTGAAAGAGGTGAGCTTAAATCGAAATTCATCTGTGTCGAATCAGAGCATTCGGCTATGGCAGTAATTCATGGAGCTGCAAGTGCTGGAGCGAGGGTTTTCACAGCAACTTCGAGTCACGGATTGGTTTACATGCTGGAGATGTGTTGGTGGATCGCTGGTTCAAGACTACCTGCGGTAATGGCAGTTGCAACCCGTTCAATTGGTGCACCCTGGAACATTCACGGAGATCACACGGATATAGTACTTCTAAGAGATGCCGGATGGATCATAGGAATTGCCGAGAATGCACAGGAAGCTTTTGACATGACTTTGCAAGCATTTTATGTGAGTGAAGAAGTCAACATACCATTTGCAGTTGCAATCGATGCATTCACAATGAGCCATACTGCAGAAATCGTTGAAGTCTGGAGGCCAAGTCTTCCGAAGAGAAGGCAGGCTTATCGCATATTGCCGGGGCAGGAAATAGCTGTGAACGCTGTTACTCTAGGCAAGGCGAGGATGAGGGCTAGGTATGATTTAGCTCTAGATCTTGAAAGAGCTACAAGGGTAATAGAGAGAAGCAGTAGAGATTTTGGAAATCATGGGGGGCTCGTTGAGGAATACAAGTTGGAAGATGCTGAATTTGTAGTAGTAATGGCTGGAGGATGGTGTGGGGATGCGAAGGATGCCATCGACATGCTGAGGGAGGAAGGGATAAAGATAGGACTTCTAAGACTTCGTTTCCTGAGACCATTTCCAAGGGATGTGGTAAAGAATCTAAACTGCGAAGTTTTGGTCGTAGACAAAGCTAATTCGGACATCTTTGGAGTTCTTGGGATGGAAGTGAGGGCATGCGGTTTAAATGCTAAGAACGTCGTTGCTGGAATTGGTGGATTGGAAGTTGGAGTTGATGACTTCTATAGAATTTTCATGAGATTCGTTCGCGGAGATTTGGGAGAGGTGGAGTGGTTTATATGATCCTCCCTGGAAATGCAAGTTGCCAAGGATGTCCAATTTCCTTGGCTATGAGATGTCTTGAGGAGATTGAGAATCCCGTAATCGTCATGCCAGCTGGTTGTTCAACTGTAATAGCAGGGCTTCATCCAAATTCAGCGCTAAGAGTGCCAGTTGTGCATGTGCCATTTGCATCGGCCCCATCAGTAGCCTGTGGCCTCAGCGAGGCTTATAAGAAGTTAGGAGTAAAAGCAAATGTAATAGCTTGGATGGGTGACGGAGCTTTGGATATAAGCTTTTCCTCTCTCAGTGCTTCTGCGATCAGAAATGATGATATTATAGCGATAGTCGTTGATAATGAAGCTTATATGAATACTGGAACCCAAGCTAGTTTGAGCACACCATTTGGAGCAATTACAACGACATCTCCGGGAGGGAAGAGATTTAGAAGGAGAAATCTTGGGATGATTTTAATTGCGCATCGCGCGAGATATGTGGCAACTGCAAGCGTGGGATATGTTCAGGATCTTAGAGCAAAGTTTAGAAAAGCTGGAAAAATGGATGGTTTCAGATTCATCCATGTTCATTGCCCATGCCCTCCCGGCTGGAAGTTTCCAAGCAACAAGACGATAGAAGTTGCTAGGTTAGCGATCATGAGCGGAGCTTGGATTCTCTACGAGTATGAAAATGGAACGCTTGAATTGTCGAAGGTGGGGAGAAAGTTCGTTGAAGGGAAAAGAATTCCATTGATGGAATATATAAGAATGCAAAAGAGATTTCATTTGAGCGATGATGAGATAAAGGAGCTTGAAAGAGAAGTGGAAGAGGAAATCAGCATACTTTTAAAGTTTTTAAAATAAAATGGGCTCGCCCGGATTCGAACCGGGGACCTTCGCCGTGTGAAGGCGACGTCATAACCACTAGACTACGAGCCCTTAGTATTATTTTACACCATTTTGTTTTTATTTCTTTCTGTAAAGTTTAAATAAAATCTAAATTAACTATTAATAATTAATGAAGATCTTTCATTTTATAAAACATCAATTTAGTCAAATTCCAGCCTTTCCTGGCGAAGTGCTCCGTTT
>JAWAQR010000006.1:0-56137 GCA_038893835.1 Archaeoglobaceae archaeon | reverse complement strand
AGAGATACTGTCACACATTTCGTTCTAAGAACTTACAAAGAAGAGGGGGTGACTCTTTTTGCAGATGAAGAAGATAGAAGGCTCGCGTTCGTGCCGTAGGGTTGCGAAGAGGGTTGAAGAACTTAGACCATCCGGTATAAGGAGATTCTTTGATCTAGTAATTGGAAGAGAAGACGTCATAAGCCTCGGCGTTGGAGAGCCGGATTTTCCTGTCCCTTGGAGGATAAGAGAGGAAATGATATATTCGCTTGAAAAGGGTTTTACTTCCTACACTTCCAACCTCGGACTTCCAGAATTGAGGGAGGGAATTGCTAAATACTACAAGCGATTCTCCCTTGAAGTGTCCCCAAATCAAATCCTGGTAACGACAGGTGCAAGTGAAGCAATAGATTTGGCGATAAGAGCTATAATCGATCCAGGGGATAGAGTTCTAATCCCAGAACCATGTTATGTCAGCTATAAACCACTCGTATCAATTTGCCATGGCGAAGCCATTTCAATTGCGACGAATCCTGATTTCAAGCTGACGAAAGAAAGGATAGAGAAATACGTGGATGAAAAGACTAAGGCAATCATAATAAACTATCCAGCGAATCCGACTGGCGTTAGTTATACAAAAAAGGAGCTTGAGGAAATAGCGGACAGTGTTCTTGAGCATGATTTGTTGGTGATTTCCGATGAAATATATGCAGAGTTAACTTATGATTTTAAACATGTGTCGATAGCCTCTCTCAATGGAATGGAGGAACGTTGCATAATAATAAATGGATTCTCAAAAGCTTTTTCTATGACTGGATTAAGAGTTGGATATCTAATAGCTCCCCAAGACATATTCAACGCAGCTCTCAAAATCCATCAATACTGCATGCTCTGTGCTCCAATAACTTCACAGATCGGTGCAATCGAGGCGTTAAAATGTCTGGATGAAGTTGAAAAAGCAAAAGCTGAATACTTGCGAAGGAGAAATTATGTAGTAAAAAGATTAAGTGAATTTTTGGAAGTTAGAAAGCCTGATGGGACATTCTATGCATTTCCCAACATTTCCTCAACAGGAATGAGCAGCGAAGAATTTGCAGAAGAACTATTGTTCAAGAAGAATGTCGCAGTCGTTCCCGGAAATGCGTTTGGAGAATGTGGAGAAGGATACGTGCGCTTAGCATTTGCTGTGAGGTTTGAAAAGTTGAAAGAAGCTTTAGATAGAATGGAGGAATTCGTGAATGCCAAAGGTTAAGCTCTTTGCAATGTTTCGTGAAATTGCGGGATTTGGAGAGATTGAGGTAGAAGGGAGAAATTTGAGAGAAGTGATTGAAAATCTTGTCGCTAAATGCCCAAAACTGAAAGAAGTCTTTTTTTCCGATGGAAAGTTAAAAGAAATCGTTCAAATCATGGTCAATGGAAGACATTTCCGTAGAAATCTCGAAATAGAGGTTTCAGAAAGCGATGTTATAGCGATTTTTCCACCTGTGAGTGGTGGATAAAATGATAATAAAAGCGAAGCCATACAGCGATGACGAAATACTAGCATCGATGCATCCCTTACTTAGGGAATGGTTTCTATCGAAGTTTGAAACCTTTACTCCACCGCAAAGATTTGCGATAGTTGAAGCGGCAAAGGGGAACAACATTTTAATAACATCTCCAACAGGCAGCGGAAAAACGCTTGCAGCTTTCATGTCAGCTCTGAGTATGTTAATTGAAAAGGCTGAAAAAGGACAGCTGAGCGATGAAGTCTATGTCGTCTATGTTTCCCCATTGAAAGCGCTCAACAACGATATAAGAAAGAACTTGGAAGAGCCTTTAAGAGAAATATATGAGTTGGCAGAAAAGAGGGGAATTGATCTACAGAAGATAAGAATTGCAGTCAGAACTGGAGACACGGATGCGAATGAAAGGCAAAAACAAATAAAAAAACCGCCCCACATCTTAATAACCACTCCGGAAACTCTAGCAATAACGCTATGCAGTCCGAAGTTCTCAAAAAGCCTGAGAAATGTTAGATTTTTGATCGTTGATGAAATACATGCAATGGCTGAAAACAAACGCGGAACACACTTATCTTTATCGATGGAGAGATTGCAGAGAGTTCAACAAGGTAAGATGACAAGAATTGGTCTATCTGCAACAATTGCGCCGATAGAAGATGTTGCAAGATTTTTGGTTGGTATGGAATATGGAGTTGAAAGAGATTGCTTGGTGGCTGATGTTTCATATGAAAAGAAGATAGATATAAAGGTTATATCGCCAATAAACGATTTCTTCAACCTCACGGCTGAGGAGATAAATGAGAGACTTTACGACACAATTGCGGAACTCGTAAAAAACTCTAAGACTACGCTGATCTTCACAAACACTAGGAGTGCAACGGAAAGGGTTGTCTATTATCTGAAAAAAAGATTGAAAGATGAGGCGATAAAAGCGCATCACAGTTCTTTGTCAAAAGAGGTCCGTTTAGAAGTTGAGAAGGAACTGAAAGAAGGAAAGCTAAAATGCGTCGTATCATCCACGAGTTTGGAACTCGGCATAGACATTGGATACATAGACCTCGTAATTCTCCTCGGCTCGCCTAAAAGTATAAGCAGGGCTTTACAAAGAATTGGAAGGAGTGGTCATAGACTTCACGAAGTTTCTGTTGGAAGGATAATAGTTCTTGACCCAGATGACCTCGTGGAATGTACAGTACTGGCAAAGGAAGCCATGGAAAGAAATCTCGATAGGATAAGGATTCCTGAGAATTGTCTAGACGTTCTGTGTCAGCACATAGTTGGAATGGCTATAGAAAAGAAGTGGAGCGTTGATGAAGCTTTGGCTTTGGTTAGAAATGCCTATCCTTACAGAAATCTGAGTAAAGAAGACTTTCTGAGTGTCCTCCGTTACTTATCTGGAGAGTTTTCTGAACTAGAGAGAAAGAATGTTTATGCAAAGATATGGTTCGATGAAAAAGAGGGATTTTTTGGCAGAAGGGGAAAGATGCTCAGACCAATCTACTATTTAAATGTTGGAACTATTCCGGATGAAGTTGCGATAAACGTGATAACAAAAGAGGGGAAAATGGTTGGAAAGGTTGAAGAAGATTTCGCTGAAAGGCTTGTCGTTGGTGACATCTTCATCCTTGCTGGCAAAACATTCAGATTTTTGAAGTCAAAGGGGATGAATTTAATAGTCGAAGAAGTGGAAGGGGAGAAGCCAACTGTTCCCAGCTGGTTCAGCGAACAGCTACCCTTGAGCTACGATTTGGCCCTTAGAATTCAGAAGTTTAGGGGGGAGATGGAGAGAAGACTTGAAAAAGATGCAATAGAATGGCTCATGAGCAAATACAATCTGGACAAAGTTTCTGCAAATGCAATATATAGATTTTTCATTGAACAAAAGCTTTTCAGCGAGATTCCAACTGATAAAAAGTTAGTAGTTGAAAAATTTGAGAGGGAAAAGAATTACTACTTCTTCCACACCCTCGTTGGAAGAAGGGCTAACAATGCAATATCTCGTGTCTTTGCATATCGGGTTGGTGTAATGAAGGATTGCAACGTTCAAATCGTTGCCAATGACAATGGATTTGCTTTAATCTTGCCAGAAAGCAAACGTTTGAGCGATGCAGAAATTGAGAGTCTTTTCATAATGCCAAACTTCGAAGAGCATTTGAAGAAGGCTTTGGAGCATACGGAAATTTTAAGAAGGAGATTTAGACACGTTGCAGTCCGCAGTTTTATGATCCTAAGAAATTATCTCGGCAGAGAGAAGAGTGTTTGGAAGCAGCAGCTAAATGCGGATGCGATTCTAAGCTTTTTGAAAAGATACTATCCAGACTTTCCTGTGCTAAAAGAGACTTACAGAGAGATAATGGAGGATGCTATGGACATAAGCAATGCGATGGAGTTCCTTTCAAAGGTAGGAAAAGAAATAGAGCTTCGGATTATCCGCGTTCCATATCCGAGTCCATTCGCCTTCAACATGTTCGTCCTTGGAGAAGAAGATGTTGTCCTTATGGAGGATAGAAGAAGAATTTTGAGGGAATTGCATGAAAAAGTTATGGGCGTGATTGGAGGTGGAATTTGAGGATCAAAACGTATCTTGAATTCATAAAGATTGAGCACACCCTTTTTGCCTTACCTTTTGCCTATGCAGGAGCCCTTATAGCTGGAGAAATTGATTCAAGAATTGCCTTACTAATACTTTTTGCATTCACGGGGTTGAGAACATTCGCAATGGCATTCAATAGGATCATAGACAGAGAAATAGATGCTTTAAACCCAAGGACTGCCAAAAGACACCTGCCATCTGGACTGATGAGCTTAAAGGAAGCTTATACAATTGCATTCATAGGTTTATCTGTGTACATCTTTTCAGCTTTCCTCATAAACTGGACAGCTTTCATATTCTCCCCAATCCCTGCAGTAGTGGCTTATGTCTATCCGTACTTAAAGAGATTTACCTGCCTCTCCCATTACTTCCTCGGCCTAAACTTAGCTCTAGCTCCTCTAGGTGGATGGATTGCTGTAAAGGATTCACTGGATTTCGATTTGAACATACTTCTCTTCTCAGCTTCCGTAGTTTTTTGGGTAGCTGGATTCGACATAATCTATGCTCTCCAAGACGCTGAGTTTGATAGAAAATATGGACTCCATTCTCTGGGAGCGCATTTCGGAGAGAATTTTGCCAAATGGATATCAAGAATCAATCATTTAATCTTTTTCTCACTTATTGCTTTCTTTTTCTCTAACTTCCCATTCCTTCTCCCTCCAATAGCCTTCCTTCTTTTTTTGGAGCATTATTTAGTTAGAAAGGAACACAGCGAGCAAAGGATACAGATGTCCTTCTTTTACATAAACGCAATCATAAGCTCCACAATTCTTTTATCCGTGCTCATCTATTTTCTTCAAAAATTATAAGGTGGATAAAGAATTCCATCTTCGGTGATTATTGCACTAACAAGACTTAATGGGGTGAAATCGAAAGCCGGATTGTAAACATTAACATCCCTTGGAGCTAAAAGCTTCCCATTGCAGAAAATCAGCTCCTCTTTACCTCTCTCCTCTATTATTACTTCTTCAGAACTCTTTTCTAGATCGAAAGTACTCTTGGGAGCAGCAACATAAAATGGGATTCCATGATAACTTGCAGCTATTGCCAAAGTATACGTTCCTATTTTATTGAAAACGCCGTCCTTTACTATTCTATCCGCACCCACGATTACTTTGTTTACCATTTTTTTTCTCATCACAATTCCGATTGCAGAGTCCGTTATTAGCGTTACATCTATGCCATCCTTAATCAACTCATAACAGGTGAGTCTAGAGCCCTGATTGAGGGGTCTAGTTTCACATGCAAAAACCTTTATCCTTTTTCCCTCCTCTATTGCAGATCTCACAACTCCCAAAGCCGTCCCCCAGTCAACGGTTGCAAGTCTTCCAGTGTTGCAATGGGTCAAAACAACATCGCCATCCTCTAGCAACTTTGCTCCATGCTTACCAAGCTTTTTATTTCTTTCAACATCCTCATTCGCAACCCTTTCAGCTTCTTCCAAAGCCATTTTCCTTACACTTTCAACGCTTTCACAGTTTAAAGCTTTTTCAAGTACTCTCCGAACACCAACCATCAAATTCACGGCTGTTGGTCTAGCATTTGCGATTTCTTCAGCCCTTTTAATTACGTGTTTCTTCATTTCTTCTACGCTTTCAAATTCTCTCTCAAAACAAGCTAAAGCAACGCCATAAGCTCCTGCTGCTTCAAGTGCTGGAGCACCGCGAATTGCAAGCCTTTTTATAGCCTTTATTAAATCGTCAACTTTTTCACATTTAATCATAACTTCTCTTTCAGGAAGCAAAGTCTGATCCAGCAGCCAAATTCCATCCTTCCAAAATATAGTCCGCATAATCTAAAGGACTATGTTCTGCCTATATCCACAACTCGGACACCTTTCACCATTTAAATTTATCCTTTTTACATAAAAGCCATACCTCTCTATCAGCAACTCGTTGCAGTTAGGACAATATGTGTTCTCATTTTTATGCCCCCAGACGTTTCCTGCATAAACATATTCAACTCCCTCTCTTTTTGCAACCTCTATCGCTTCTTCTATTTTCTTAACCGGAGTCATCGGTTTATCCAGCATTTTGAAATCTGGATGGAACCTTGAGAAATGAACTGGAATTCTCTTATCAACAGAAATTAGCCATTTGCAAAATTCCTGAATCTCTTCTCTGCTATCGTTCTCATTCGGGATTATTAAATAAGTTATCTCAACGAAGACACCTTTTTTATGTAAATATTCCACGGTCCTTAGAACGTTTTCCAGCTTTGCCTTGCATATCTTGCTGTAAAATCTCTGGGAGAAAGCCTTTACATCCACGTTTGCAGCATCGAGTACGTAAAACTGATCTATAGCTTCCAGACTCATATATCCGTTCGTAACATAGACTACGAAATAGCCATGCTTTTTCACAACTTTTGAGGCATCAAGCGTGAATTCATGCCATATAGATGGTTCATTGTAAGTCCATGCAATTCCATCTGCTCTCCTTTCTCTGCATAGCCTTAAGACGTCGTCTGGAGTTAATTCCTGCAGGTAAGGGTAAGATAAGTCTGCAAAGGATATCTCGAAGTTTTGACAGTGATCGCATTTGAAGTTGCAGCTGACGCTGCCAAAGGATAAAACCTTACTCCCAGGTTTGTAGTTGTGCAGAGGTTTCTTTTCTATTGGATCCAAGGCTATAGAGGAGACTAAGCCATAGTTGTAAACCATCAGTTTTCCTCTCTCATTCTTTCTAACCTTACAAATTCCCCACTGCCCTTCTTTAAGCTTGCAGTTATGCCAACAAGTTTTGCATCTCACTTCATCGTTCAGCTTTTCATAAAGGTATGACTCGATTACCATATCTCTCTAAGTTCTCTTGCGTAATCTTCTGGAGAGAAAAAGACAACGCTTTCATCCTGTAGAATTCTTGGGAAAAATACGTCGCACCAGTAATATTTTCCAAAAGGTGTTCTCGCAACTATGTGGAAGTTCGTTCTGAAATGCCTATCCAGTCTATCTGCACAGAAAATGCAAAAGTTGAATGCGTTAAACCCCTTCATTTCATAATATTTCAAGATCTTCACGATACCTCTGGATAAACCAAACAACTGCTCATCACTCATCTCCGCAAATTCTCTTTCCTCAGGAATGCCAATGATGTGCATGAATCCCTTTGGGGCGAAGGCAGAGATCCATTCTGTCTTCTCAGTCTTCCCAATATATCTTTCCCCTTCCCTCTCCGCCTCAGTTAGTGCAGTCCAGAAATCCTTCCCATTCATTTCCATGAATTCCAAAGAGCTCCAGTTAAGTCTGGCAAAGTAATCTGGAGAATTTTCGGATGCTATGAACTGTATATGGGGATGCATTATGCTGCTTCCAGCCGGTTTTAGGTAATTCATACCCACAGTTATGAACAACTTTTCGTTTGGCAACTTCCTTATGTATTCCTGAACTAGCTTGAACGCATCGAAGAAGTGCGAATCTTTGAATTCAGAGAGCTTTAAATAATGTTTTTCAGACAATCTCAAAACCAATGAATACTTCGCATAAGGAATCAAGTTTGAAAAAGCCCTACATTCCCCTCTCTTCCATATTTCTCCCTTCATTATTTCAGGATCTCTAGCAACCATAGATTCCAGTCTTTCTTCACAGAAAGGGCACCAGTTTTTCGTATTTTCCACTTCTTCCTCAAAACTTTCTGATTTTAAAAGGGAAAGACTTTTTTTAACGACTCTGCTTGTCTGAAGTGTTAATGGATCATAACGTATCTCTATCAAACTCTCTTCCACTTTTCCACCTACAAGAATTTTGGCAACTTCGACTTCCTTTCTGAATTCCATAACAACTTTATCCCGATTTCAGATTTAAGATTTGCGTTGATGAAGGAAAATGAGTTGCCAAAATCGACAAAATTTTTATAAGCAGGATGACGATTATAATTAGCGGTCGTAGTCTAGTGGTAGGACACGGGCCTCCCGAGCCCGTTGCCCGGGTTCGAATCCCGGCGACCGCATTTTGAATTTCTTTAAAGCCCCGTAGGGTAGTGGTCAATCCTGCCGGCCTTTGGAGCCGGCGACGCCGGTTCGAATCCGGCCGGGGCTAAATTAAGTTGAGAAGTTTCCAGTTGCATTCTTTTGTTTTTACCTTTAAGAAAATTTAAAAAGCCGCCGGCGGGATTCGAACCCGCGACCTGGTGATTACGAGTCACCCGCTCTGCCAGCTGAGCCACGGCGGCTAAAAATCGGTTGAAGTTGAGTTAATTAAGCTTTTGCAATTAAAAGCCTCTATGAAACATCTCTATTACAACATAGCTTGCAAGTATTTCTGCCATCTCGAGAGATAGCGAGAATTCTGAAGTCAAATCTGGAATTTTTTTACCCAATTTCTTCATAAAAGGTAAAACAAAACAACCAATGCATGCATCTACGTGTAGCCAAATTTTCAGAATGAACAAATCTCTTGCGGCCTTATAGCTAAAAAACACTTTCAGTTCTACCAAAAGTAAACGTTCTTGTTACCTGATCGTCAACCTTTGCATTAGGGAAACAGCATAATCAATCAGATTTTCAATCAGTACTCTGAAGAGTTCTTTTAGCTTCTGTATTATCCTCCCTGCTAAAACCCTTCTTTGGCAATACCTTTCTCATAATTTTGAATCGACTTCTTTAAATGCTCGTAAAATGCGTCGATGTTCTTTGGCGATATCGTTATGCTGAATCCCTTTTTTCTCTTTATCACTATAAGATTCCTCGAAGTTGCAAACCTAATCTCTAGATTTTCTCCACGAATGCAGTATTTTCTTGGCAGAATGAGCCAGTAAACGAATAAAAGTAGAAGAATTGCTGGAATCAAGGCATAGCTATCATCTTCAATTATTCCTAAATTTATTAGTAAGTAGATCGTGAAAAGAATTAGGAAGGGAAAAGATAGCAGGATTTTTACCCATCCATCATATTCAGCCGCTACTTCCATATTTCATCGCGTACTTTGTCACCTTACCTAAGACTTCTATCGCAGTTATGGCATTTGGAAAAACCGGAAAACCATTCAATTCGTATTCAGTCCTTAGATTATGCACATCTTCCCTTGGTCCTTCTATTACAAAGTAGATCGGTTTTCCAGCCTTTTTTAGCTTTTCAAAATCCGGTATGTATCCCTTCCATATAATGCTTGCCCAAACTGCAACTACCATTGAATCGACGTTATCATCTCTGAGCATCGCATTTATTGCCACATCATAAGACTTCTTCATCCCATTATACTCTACCATTGGCCATATGTCCACGGGATTGTTGACTCGATGCCAATCTGGAGTGACTTTCTCTATTTCCCTTCTCGTTTCTTCACCGATTTCTGCAAGTTTAAGTCCTGAAAAGAAAATAGCATCCGCCGACTGAACACAGCCAGAGCCTGTGTAGTGAATAACTCCAACTCTATCACCTCTAGGCAAAGGCTGCAGAGACAATGCCTTCGCTACGTTCAGCAGTTCGTCAAAGCTGAATACTCTTATCAAATTTGCCTGTCTGCAAACAGCTTCAAATATTTCCTCGCTTCCTCCAATCGAGGCTGTGTGACTCATTGCAGCTCTCTTTCCATATTCACTCCTTCCACTCTTAAAAACTACTATTGGCTTGTTCGATTTCCTCGCAATTTCAAAGAAAGCTCTTCCATTTCTAAAGCCTTCAATATACATTCCTATAACCTTCGTTCTCTCATCCCTCAACAGATACTCTAGAACCTCATGATCTTGAACATCTATTTTATTCCCCATTCCGATGAGCTTGCTAAAACCTATGCCTGGATTGTTTGAGGCTATGGCTTCCATCATAACTCCAAGGAAAAGACCTGTTTGTGCAACGATGCTTACATTTCCCTTCCTTACATTCCTCAGCGGAGCAAAACTGGTTATGAAACCAGTTTCGGTGTTCATCACCCCAGTTGTATTTGGACCAAAGATCAATATCCCAGCTTTCTTTGCAGTCTCAACCACCCTCTTCTCGATCTTCTCTCCCTCTTCTCCTTCCTCGCTGAATCCAGAACTGACAATCACTACCCCCTTAACTCCTTTTTCAGCACATTCCTCGATTATTTTCGGCACAATTCTTGCCGGAACTGCTATTATTGCAACATCTAATCCTTCAGGCACATCTTTTACAGAGGGGTAACACTTTAACCCATGTATTTCCTCAGCATTCGGATTTATTGGGTAGATTTTACCTCCAAAGCCATGGAATTTCAGATTCCAGACTATATTGTTTCCCGGTTTACCAATGCTCCTCGATGCTCCAACAACTGCAACGCTACGGGGATCGAAAAAGAAGCTTATATCTCTAACCCTAAACTCAAAAGACTTTCTTTTTCCCTTCAAAATCCTAGCATCTGCAACAAAACAACCTTTTTCATTGGCAAAGACGGGATTTAGATCCATTTCAACTATTTCTTCCTCTTCAACCAGCTCACTTACTTTGAGGAGGAGTTCAACGATTTCATCGATGTTTGCAACACAGCCGCGATAACCTTTAAGTATTCTATAACCCCTTATCTCTTTTACCATTTCTTCTGCATCCTTTCTATTTATTGGAATTAATCTGAAAGAGACATCTCTTAGGACTTCAGCAAATATTCCACCAAGTCCAAACATCAAATAACTTCCAAACTGATCATCTTCTGCGGCTCCAACTATAAGCTCTATACCATAAAGCATTTGCTGAACATTAACCCCCTTCGCCCCATCGATGCTCATTAGCCTTCTAAAAGCACTTCTAACCTCCTCTTCACTCCTTATGTTCAATAAAACTCCACCCACATCGCTCTTGTGAATTAAACCATGAACTTTCATCACAACCGGGAATCCTATCTCCTTGGCAAATGAGACCGCCTCTTCCTCATCTTTGCAAATTTTTTCTCTTGTACTCCTTATTCCATAACTTTCAAGCAATTCTTTAGCTTCATGTTCCAAGAGGAGCATAATTAAGTTCTAAAGTTTTCGGATTAAAAAACTTTATAAACCAATCATGGATTTCACTAATTGTAAGACGTCTATTCCATTCTGTGCTAAGATGAGATTTAAGATCGCCCCCAAAATTGCCCCAGCTATCAGCGAAGCTATTACTTTTATTTTAACAACCAATACAATCGCTATTATCAGCAAAATTATAGTGGAGATTGCATTTAAATTTCTAAGACTTTCTTCAACCTCAACCAAAACTACGCCCATAAAGTTCAGCAAAGTGGTGATGCTGCTAATTCCAAACAAAAAACCGATCAGAAATCCTAGGACCGATGCGAGGTTCATGATCGATCTCCTGAACTCAGGATATAAACCTTGCGTTTGACAGGACAAAAGATAAATAAGACACTTTTTAATTAAGGTTATGAGGGCATCCGTAAAAATCGCGAGAATCTTGAACATTGATATATATGTTCACTGGAGCCTCTTCATAATCCTAGCTTTCCTTGCAGGCTATTTTTACACATCAACAAAACCTTTCGGTTTTGCGGACCTAGAGCACGTTGAGAGGATCATGTTTTCAGCACTTGCATCAATTTTTGTCTTTATCGCAGTCTTATTGCATGAGTTAGCTCACTCCTTGGCTGCGATGCGCTATGGAGTTGTTGTAAGGGGTATAATGCTCTTCATCTTTGGTGGAGTTGCGATGATGGAGGAAGTTCCAAAGAATCCGAGACAGGAGTTGATCATTTCTTTATCTGGACCAGCTGTCAGTTTTTTAATCTGTTTAATCAGCCTTCTATTTTCTCAGATTACGAAAGATGGGCTTTCTACGTTCTTCTTAATCAGCGCATATTTCAATGGAATCATCACAGCATTCAATCTAATCCCAGCATTTCCCATGGATGGAGGAAGGGTTCTAAGGAGTTTTTTAGCAGAAAGAATGAGCTATGTTTCCGCAACTAGGATATCCGCAAATGTTGGAAAAGCCATAGCTGTTGTTATGGGTATTTTTGGCTTCTTCTTTAACATTTGGCTTCTCTTAATAGCTCTATTTATATACCTTGGAGCAACAGAGGAAGAAAAGATAGTGACGATGGAAAGTTTTCTTTCTAGATTTAAAGTTGGAGACATAATGACTTCCAACGTGCTCCACGTAACTCCAGAAATGACGGTTGGAGATGTTATAGATCTGATGTTTAGATACAAACATCTCGGTTATCCAGTCGTTTCAGACGGAAAATTGGTAGGAATAGTAACGTTAACGGACCTTATAAAGGCTGAAAGGAGCAAAAAAGTTGAGGAAGTGATGAGTAGAAATGTTTTAACAATTAGCCCGCGTAAAAGCGCTTTTGAAGCTTTCAAAATCATGAGCGAAAAAAACATAGGCAGACTGCCTGTGGTTGAAGACGATAAGCTCGTAGGAATAATAACAAGGAGTGACCTGATGAAGCTAAAAGAGATAATCGAAATCCTAGAGGTGTCTGAATGGAGAAAAGCCTGATAATAATTGGGACTGCACATGTTTCGCAGAAAAGTGTTGAAGAAGTAAAGGAGGTGATAGAAAAAGAGAGACCAGATGCCGTTGCTTTGGAGATTTGTCCGAGAAGATATCAAGCTTTGCTCGGAAAGAGAGATGATGTAGATGTAAAAGATGTCTTAAAAAGAGGAGACATCTTTCCAATTCTCCTTCAAATACTCCTAAGCTATTTCCAAAGGAAAATTGGGAAAGAAATGAAAGTTAGACCTGGAGAAGAAGTGCTGGTAGCAATTCAAAAAGCAAGGGAAATCGGAGCTGATGTGCTCCTAATTGACAGAGATATTGCAATCACCTTCAAAAGACTTTGGGAAAGGATGAGCATTTTTGAAAAGCTGAAATTCTTTTATCACATATTTCGAAGTTTCTTTACAAAAGATTTGGACGTTAACGAAATGCTTAAAGAGGATACCATAGACCTGCTCGTCAAGGAATTTAGAAAAATATCTCCAAAGGCCGCCGAAGTTCTCATAGATGAAAGAGATGCTTACATGGCTTTTAACTTAAAAAAGGCACTTGAAAAATACAAAAAAGTGGTTGCAGTTGTTGGAGCTGGGCACAAAAAAGGAATAATGAACTGGCTTCAGAAAGAAGTAGATGTAAATGATTTGCTCACAGTCAAAGAAGGAAAGGCTTTAAAATATGCATTTCTCTTCCTTTCCTTCCTTATTTTAGGCATTTTTTCAATTACACTTCTTCTATCGCTAGAACTTCTCTACAAGATCTTTCTATACTGGTTCCTAATAAATGGGATACTCGCGGCACTTGGTGCCGCTTTGGCAAGAGCGCATCCTTTATCGATACTGACTGCCTTTCTATGTGCCTGGTTCACATCTTTAAACCCTTTAATCGCTGCTGGCTGGCTTTCAGGGCTTGTGGAGGCATGGATTAGAAAGCCTGGTATGAAGGATGTGGAAGAACTTTTTAAAAGTGAGAAAGTTGGTGAGTTGATGAAGAACAAATTCTTTAGAGTGATAATGGTCGCAGCATTCACGAACTTGGGTAGCATGATCGGAACCATTTACGGAAGCTATTACATCTTGACAAATTTTGGAATAAATATCGCAAATCTTTTTGAGAGAATTTTTAGCCTATGATCTCCCTTCAGCCTCTCGGAAAGGTGGATTCAGAACTCTTAAAATGGCTTGCAAGAGAACTTGAAAAGAAATTTGATATAAAAGTTGAAACAAATCTAGAATTGGAGATTCCAAAGACTTGCTTCGATGTTAGAAGGGGACAATACAATTCAACATGCATTCTGATGTCTTTCAGAGTTAAAAACATCACTCTTTTCATCACAGCCGAAGACATCTATGCAGATGAATTGAACTTCATATTCGGTGAAGCTGAGATTGGTGGGAAAAAAGCTATAGTTTCTTTTTATAGGCTTAAATCCCAAGATTACGAACTTTTTAAGCAAAGATTGCTTAAAGAATCAGTTCACGAGCTTGGACATGTTTTTGGATTATCCCATTGCAAGAAAAAAGGCTGCGTAATGAACTTCTCTCCCAGTGTCATAGATGTGGACAAAAAAACGGAGAATTTTTGTGAGGACTGCCTGAAGAAATTGAAGAAAAAATGAAATACACCTAAGCCCACTATGGCTTTATGGGTAAGACGATAGTGGAAAAAATATTTTCGAGAGCATGTGGTAAAGATGTAAAAGCCGGAGATTTCGTTATCGCAAACATCGACCTAGCGATGATCCATGACATAACTGCACCACTCGCGATAAAGGCTTTTGAGGAGATTGCAGGAAAAAATGCAAGAATATGGGATAACAAAAGACTAATAATGGCTTTCGATCACCAAGCTCCAGCAGATAGCGTTAAAGCAGCTGAAAACCAAAAGATGCTCAGAAAGTTTGCAAGAGAGCAGGGAATTTTAAATTACGATGTATGCAACGGAATTGCGCATCAGCTGATGGTTGAGAACCATGTGGAGCCCGGAATGCTAATTGTAGGTGCTGACAGTCACACCTGCATGTACGGTGCCCTTGGAGCCTTTGCAACTGGAATTGGCTCAACGGACATGGGCTGCGTCCTTGCAACCGGGAAACTTTGGTTCAAAGTTCCAGAAAGCATAAAATTTACGGTAAAGGGGAAGCTCGGAAAATTCGTATATGGAAAGGATATAATTTTAAGGATAATTGGAAAGATTGGCGTAGAGGGGGCTAATTACAAGGCATGCATCTTTGCTGGAGAAGTGGTTGAATCCCTTCCAATGGCAGACAGACTTACGATGTGCAACATGGCCATAGAAATGGGTGGAAAGGCTGGGATCGTTGAGCCAGATAAAGTTACAATGGACTATCTAAAGGAGCTTGGAAGAGAATATAGAGGTGAATTGATCAGGAGCGATGAAGATGCAAGCTTTGAAGAAGTCATCATCGATGTAACTGGAATGGAGCCACAGGTTGCAGTTCCGCACAGAGTTGACAATGTTGTTGGGATTTCAAAAGTGAAGGGAATAAAAGTTGATCAAGTCTTCATAGGCTCCTGCACAAATGGAAGATTTGAAGACCTAAAGATTGCGGCTGAAATTCTTGAAGGAGAGAAAGTTGCAAGAGGTGTAAGATTAATAATAATCCCGGCAAGCAGAAGGGAGTATTTAAGGGCTTTGAAAGCTGGATTAATAGATATATTCGTAGAAGCTGGAGGAATTGTAGAATTTCCATCCTGTGGTCCATGCATGGGTGGAAGTTTTGGATTGATAGCCAGTGGAGAAGTCAGCGTTTCAACTTCGAACAGAAATTTCATTGGCAGGCAAGGGAGTCCTGAAGGCAAAATATATCTCGTCAATCCAGCCGTTGCAGCTGCCAGTGCGATATATGGAGAAATTACAGATCCTAGAGAGATATGCTAATGGGCTTCTCAAGAAACACATCTTTAACCTAACTCTGATTTTGAACATCATAATAATCAGCAGTATTCGTTCGCATTAGTTATTCGTACAAGAACCCATAGCTGGATTCTTGGAGCAACCTCGATTCATATAACGTCGCTAACGATATAGCTGCAGTTCTAGATATTCCTTGGCCTGATTTCATCGATGTTAACAACTGCTATTCATTTGTTTCACTTAATTACGCTAAATAAGACTTTCTCCAGAAGATCTTCCAAAATTCTCATTTTCAAAAACATGGACTCGCCGGGATTCGAACCCGGGGCCTCCGCCTCGCGAAGGCGGCGCTCTACCGCTGAGCTACGAGCCCTTTATACTTTTAGTGTTACAAGATAAATTTTTTTCGCAACTTCTCGAGCTTAACGGTCTTCAAAGAAAAAATTAATATATTGCTCTCAGATCATAGCTTATGACGATGAGCGGGGAAATAACGATGCTTTTTGGTATGAGAGTCTTTACGGATGAGGGGAGATACGTTGGAAAGATCGAGGATGTTATAATAGATACAAACGCAAATGCGATCTCAGGAATTGTTGTTGTTGAATACAATAAAGCTCTGATCGACTCACATTCTCGTGGAGTTATTATTCCCTACAGACTTGTTAAAGCTGTAGGGGATATTGTGATAATAAAAGATGTTTTTACGAGGAGAATGCAAACTTCCCAGGAGCTCAAAGAAGTAAAAGTTGAGTGATAAAAGAAAAATAATTTATAATTGTAATTCTTCTCTAATTTTAAAATCTTTCTTTTTGCAGTCAAATCACAAGACTTATATTTCTTTAAAAAATTATCAAATTCGGTGATCGCATGAGTGAAGCGAAAGAATTGATCAAGAAAATGTGTGACATACAGAACAGCGATCCAGAGATTCAAAAGGCGATGGCTGGCTGGAAAGGGATAGTGCAGTACTCCCTAGCTGGGGAAGAGTTTTACGTTGAATACAATCCAGATGGAAAATGCGAATTTAAGGAAGGTAAAGCTACCTCGCCAACTTTCACAATAATAGCCAGTCCAGATCTATGGGTAAATGTTTTAAAAGGTAAGGAGGACCCTGTTGCAGCCTTCATGATGGGCAAGTATAAGATTCAAGGCAACATATTGGAAGCTCAAAGACTTGCAGGAGTTGTGAAGAAGTTCCAGTCAAAGTATAAACTATAGAAACTTTTTTAACCTTTACTTATTCTTTTTTTGTGGAGTTTAGAAGCCCATACAGAAAGAAAATTTTCCCCTACGGAGCGAATAACACTGTCCTCTTTATCTGCTTATTTTTCTTCTTACTTTCCATTTTCTTTCCAAGACAGATGGTAGATTTCTTTGCACTGCATCCGCTGAAATTCATTTTAATGCCCTGGCAATTGATCACCAGCATATTCATGCACGTAGATTTCTGGCACTTTTTTATAAATTGTTTTGTCCTTTTATTCTTCGGAAACGAACTTGAAAGACTATTAGGGGAGAAGAGTTATTTTAAGGTTTTTTTGACTTCTGGTTTGGCGGGAAACATTGGATACATCCTTTATTCCTATGCAATGGACAGCTTTATTCCCGGTCTTGGTGCTTCAGGAGCGATATTTGGTGTTATGGGCTGTTTGGCCATAATTGCACCGGGTATAAAGATAATAATATTTCCAATACCTTTTCCAATAAACATTCGCATAGCTCTGCTGATCTTTGCACTCTACGACTTTACAATGCTGGTTTTAAGCGCTTCACATCTAGTATACACAGGAGTTGCATATATAGCCCACCTTACAGGGCTCATAGCTGGACTCTACATGGGAGATAGGTTAAGGGTGAAGAGATTTTATGGTTAAGATTTGGAAAGAGTTCGAGAGATACAAGGGAGAGAGAGAAGTCTGTTTAACTGCAATTCTGACAACAAAGGGCTGCAGATGGAGAAAGTGCAACATGTGCAGCTACTGGATAGAATCAAGAAATATAAGCGAGAGAGATTTAAAAGAGCAGATAGATTTCATCTTTGAAAGAGTGGATACAAAGTTGTTGAAGATTTTCACATCCGGAAGCTTTTTTGATGAGAACGAAATATCCGCAGAATTAAGGAAATACATCGCCGACAGGGCAAAGGAAATGGGGATTAAAAAGATAATCGTCGAATCTCGACCGGAGTTCATAAGTGAAGAAAAACTTGCAGACTTTAAGGGACTAGAGCTGGAGGTTGGTATAGGCTTGGAAAGTGCAAATGATAGGATAAGAGAGATATGTATAAACAAAGGTTTCAGTTTCGATGATTTCAAATTTGCAGCTGAGAAAATAAAAAAAGAAGGGTTTCGTGTAAAGTGCTATTTACTCTTAAAGCCACCTTTCGTTTCTGAAAAAGAAGCGATAAGAGATATCGTAGATTCCGTGAAAAAAGTACATGAATTCGTTGACGTGATATCGATAAACTTGATGAACATCCAAAAAGGAACTTTGGTAGAAAAACTTTGGGAAAGAGGACTTTATCGCCCTCCTTGGCTTTGGAGTGCTGTGGAGGCGATAAAGAGAATAAGAGAAAAAGTGGAAGTTATATGCGATCCGGTAGCAGGTGGAAAAGCTAGGGGACCACACAATTGTGGAAAGTGTGATCGAGAAATTGTTAGTGCCTTAAAACTGTTTTCAGTTACACAGGACAAAACCTTACTAGATATAGACTGTGAATGTAAGCTTTTATGGAATAAAGCTCTAGAAATAGAGCAATTTGCAAGAATTCCGCTTCTCTAGAGTAATTAGTAAAATTTATATACTTATTACAAATATTTTCTACATATGCGAAAAAATGAGCTCGATGAAATAGATAAGAAGATAATAGAAAATCTTCTTCGCGGTAAAACGCAAGCAGAAATTGCTGAAATAGTTGGGGTTACACTTAGAACTGTTCAAAATAGAATAAAAGCTCTTGAAGAACATGGCTTTTTGATAAAGCTTAAGGAAGGATATTGGATTGCGAACTATCAGAAGATCGGTTTGAACATGCTTGCAGTCGTTCTACTTGACCTCGACATTGAGTCGAAGACGAGGCTGGATGAGATAATCGAACATTTTAAAAAGCTCGATTTCGTTGAAAACATATTCGAAATAGTTGGCTCCCAATACGATTTATGCATAATCGTCAGATATAAAGATGTTGAAGAGTATAGAATAGAGAGAAAGAAGTTCATGGAATGGATGAAGAAAAATGGGATCAAAATTAACCACATCCACACCTTCATAGCCTCGAGAACTCACAAAGATCACAGGAGGACGATTATACCATGAGGATAGTCTTTCAAAAGGAAATTGATGCAAAAATTATCCCAGTTTCTCCAAAGCCAGTATGGAAATGTATGAGTTGTCCAAATTATGGAAAAAGCCCCTCTTGTCCGCCAAATGCTCCAGACTGGAGGAGCTTTAAAGAGCTGTTAGAACACTACAAAAAAGCCCTACTCTTTAAGTTCGCTATAGAGGGAAAATTCGACGAAGAAAAGAGAAAGATTCAAGAGTTTTTGTTAGAAAAGGAAAAGGAGTTTGTTAAAAGTGGTTATACATTCGCTCTTGCCCTCTTTCCAGGTAACTGTAATCTCTGCAACAGCTGCGAGAATCCATGTAAAAAGCCTGAGAAGAAAAGGTTTTCCTTATCCGCACTTGGGATTGAGCTTGGAAAACTTATCGAATTGGATCCAAATGAGTCATCACTTTATGCACTCATTCTCCTCGAATGACTTCGTATTTTGCGAAAAGTTTTTTAATGTTGTCGCTCACAAAAATCGATGAAAGTTGGTATAGTCGGAGTAGGATGTTCAAAGTTCGGAGTCAGAGATTTAACTATTCAAGAATTGGCTTTTGAGGCTGTTCTCGAAGCTTTGAAAGATGCAAATTTGAGTCAGGAAGATATAGATCTAAGCGTAGTTGGCTGCGTTGGGACAAGAAACTATGAGTTGATGCCAGCTGTAGTTGTGAACGAGTATTGCGGTTTTATCGGTAAAGGTCCTTTAAGAGTTGAAGCTGCATGTGCAACTGGAAGTGCTGCGATTTATACAGCTTATTCTTCCATAAAAGCCGGAATTGCTGAAATAGCGATAGCAATTGGAGTTGAAAAGATGACAGAAGTCGATACGGCAACTTCAACTGCGATTGGGGGAAGAGCTGGAAATTATTTATGGGAACATCACTTTTACGGCACAACCTTCCCTGCTTACTATGCAATGCACGCAACCGCACATATGGCAAAATTTGGAACTACAGAAAAACAAATGGCTTTAGTTGCTGTAAAAGCGCATAGAAATGCAGCAAAAAATCCAAAAGCACACTTCCAGAAGGAAATAAGCGTTGAAGATGTTCTAAATTCTAGGATGATAGCATATCCCCTGAAGCTCTACGATTGCTCTCCAATCAGCGATGGTGCCTCAGCAGCCATATTGGCAAGTGAAAAAGCTGTAAAGGAGCATGGACTTGATGCTGTATGGATTGAAAGTATTGGTTTCTCCTCTGATACGTCGAACATGACAATGAGGGAAAACTTTCTAGGTCTGAGGGCTTCCAGACTCGCAGCAGAGATGGCTTATAAAGGTGCAAAGATTTCTGAACCAGTAAAGAGTTTCGATCTTGCAACTGTACATGATTGCTTTACGATTGCAGAGATCATGGCTTATGAAGACCTTGGATTCTGTAAAAAAGGTGAAGGTGGTAAATTCATCGAAAATGGAGATTCAGATTTCGGTGGAAAAATTCCCGTTAACACTTTTGGTGGTTTAAAGGCAAAAGGACATCCTCTGGCAGCGACAGGAATTGCAATGGTTTATGAAATTGTCAAACAACTCCGTGAAGAGGCTGGAAAGTTACAGGTGGATTTAAAGCACTACCGTGCCCTGAGCCACAACGTTGGAGGGACTGGCCATTTTGCATGGGTTTTCATCTTTTCGAGGTGATGGGATGATAGTTGAAAGTAGGGAAATTAAATTGAAGCATAGAATTCCCGTCAAAAAAACTGCAAACTACTGGAAAGGATTAGAAGAGGGAAGAGTCTTTAAAACAGTTTGTAGAAATTGCGAAAAAAGCTACTATCCTCCGAGAGCAGACTGCATTTGTGGAAACCAAACTGAATGGGTTGAAATAAAGGAAAAAGGGTTTGTGGAGTGCTTTACTGTTGTCCATTCAATTCCAGCCTGTTTTGAATGGAGTAAGCCGTATAGAATTGTGATTGCGAGATTTGGTGACGTTTGCGTTATGGGATGGAGCGAAGAGGATCTAAGGGTTGGTGATGAAGTTTTCATTTCAACTGCAAAAGACGAGAGCGGAATTTGGAAGATTTGGTTTAGGAGGTGATATCTTTTGGATTTTAAACTTAATGAGGAGCAGGAAGATATAAGAAGAGCTGCAAGAGAATTTGCGGAGAAGGAGTTCACAAAAGAGCTCATGGAGGAGTGTGATAGGGAAGAGAAATATCCAATGGAACTCGTGAAAAAAGCGAGAAAACTCGGTTTTTCGACGATAAAAATACCGGAAAAATATGGAGGGATGGGATTGACCTTGCTTGAGGAGTGCCTTGTCACTGAAGAATTCTATCGCATAAGCCCTGGGCTAGGTAATGCGTGCCTAAGTTCTACATTTGGCTCGGAATTGATCGTAATGTTTGGCAGCGAGGAGCAGAAGGAAAAATACCTGCGCTGGATAACGGAGAAAGATGGAATTTCTGCAATGGCTTCCACTGAGCCAGAAGCTGGTAGCGATGTTGCAAGTGTTAAGACGAGAATAGTAAAGGAAGGAGATGAATGGGTTATAAATGGAGTGAAGACTTTCATAACGAACGGGAGCGTTTGCGATTTTGTGCTGGTTTTAGGCAGAACTTTTGAAGGTAAGAAAAGGCATGAAGGATTGACTTTTGCAATCGTTGAGAGCAAAATGAAGGGATTTAAGGCAACAAAAATAAAGAATAAGCTTGGCTTAAGAGCAAGCGATACTGCTGAAATTGTTCTTAAAGATGTTCGTGTTGGAGATGAGAACATACTCGGTGAACCCGGAAAAGGTTTCTATCTGCTGATGGAATTCTTCAACCATACAAGACCAAGGGTTGCTGCACAAGCAGTTGGAATAGCTCAGGGAGCATTAGAGCTTGCAATAAAATATGTAAAGCAAAGAAAACAGTTCGGACAGACTATAGCAAGTTTTCAACACACCCAATTCAAGATCGCTGAAATTGCGACAAGAATACAGGCCGCAAGACTTTTAACTTGGCAAGCGGCTTGGTATTGTAGCATCGGACAGCCAAGACCAGAACTCTCTTCAATGGCAAAGTGGTTTGCTGGAGAAACTGCTGTGATGGCCGCTGACTGGTGTGTGCAGTTCCACGGTGGATATGGATACATTGGTGAATATCCTGCGGAGAGATTTTACAGGGATGCGAAGATAACAGAAATATATGAAGGGACAAAAGAAATTCAGAAATTGATAATAGCCAGACAACTTCTAGGGAGAGTATGAACGTTCTTTACAGTGTTGAAGGAAATATAGGGATTGCAGTTTTAAACAGACCAGAAAAACTCAATGCCCTTGACACGAAGACAAGGGAAAATTTAAAGGAAATAGTTGAAAGGGCGGAAAAGGAAGTTAGAGTACTAATAATAACTGGAAGTGGTCGAGCTTTCGCAGCTGGAGCTGATGTAAATGAGTTGATTCAGAGAGATCCTATAAAAGCTATAGAGGCAACAAAACTCGGTTCTGAGCTTTTTGCTAAAATAGAAGATCTCGAAATTCCAACCATTGCCGCGATCAATGGCCTTGCATTGGGTGGAGGGCTTGAACTTGCGATGGCATGTGATATAAGGATTGCAAGCAACAAAGCTAGACTTGGACAGCCAGAGATAAATTTGGGCATAATTCCAGGTGCAGGTGGGACACAGAGGTTACCTAGGCTTGTAGGGATTGGAATGGCGAAGAAACTCATATTTACTGGAGAAATCATAGATGCAAATGAGGCTTTTCGAATAGGGCTCGTTGATGAAGTTGTCGAGCATGAAAAGTTGATGGAAAGAGCAAAAGAAATTGCAAACAAGATAGCAGAAAAGTCAGCAATTGCCATAAAATTGGCAAAAAGAGCCCTAAATGCTTCCATGAACACACCACTAAGAGAGGGATTAAGACTTGAAGCCGGTCTTTTCTCTATTCTTTTCGCGAGTGAGGAGGCGAAAAAGTTGATGAAAGATTTTCTCGAAAAGAAGAGGTGATTGAATGTTTAAGTGTATAGGAGTTGTTGGTTTCGGATTGATGGGATCGCAGATAACACAATTTTTTGCTCAGCAAGGATACGAGGTTGTTGCCGTAGATAATAGAAAAGAGGCGCTTGATAATGGACTAAAGGCGATCAGAGAGGGGAGATTTGGTGTCAAGAAATTGGTTGAAAAGGGAAAGATGAGCGAGAGTGAGGCTGAAAGAGTCCTTTCGAGGATAAAGGTTTCCACGAAATATGAGGATCTGAAGGAGTGCGATCTAATCATAGAAGCGGTTTATGAGGATTTGGACTTGAAGTTGAGAGTTTTCAAAGAACTGTCATCGATTAGCGATGCAGTTATGGCTTCAAACACTTCCTCAATAAGCATCACAAAGCTTTCCTCAGCCGTGAAGAATCCAAACAGATTTCTAGGGATGCACTTTTTCAATCCAGCACAAATTCAAAAGCTCGTAGAGCTAGTGGAAGGTGTTTTGACAGAAAGAAAGCTGATTTTAGAAATAAGGGACTGGTTATCAAAACTTGGAAAAGTTCCGATAATAGTAAAAGACTCTCCAGGCTTCGCAACAACACGCTTGGGGCTAATTCTTGGTAAAGAGGCGATGCTGATGCTTCAAGAAGGGATTGCAACGCCACAAGACATAGACATAGCGATGATGCTCGGCTATGGATATGCGATGGGGCCAATTGAAACGGGCGATCTTGTGGGACTTGATACTAGGCTGAGAATTTATGAGGCGATGTTCCAAATGACAAAAGATCCCAAATGGGCTCCGCCAAGACTTTTAATTCAGCTGGTTGATGCAGGATATCTTGGAGATCCAAGTGTTAAGCCGGGAAGTAAGGGAGGAGTATATGAGTTCTATGGGCAGGAAAGAGCTTCTCAATTGCTGAGGAGACTTGGTATCAGGTGAGTTCATGGAGCTCAAATTCAATTCCTCTCTCTGTGAGAAATGTGAAATATTCTGCATGAGTAAATGCGGTTACATCAGCGATCCAAAGGAGTTTCTGAAAGTTGCAAGAAATGAGTTTGGCAAAGTTCTTGAAGAGTGTAGAAACTGTTATGCATGTGAGGAATTTTGCCCATATAATAATCATCCTTTTTATAAAATTGTAGAAATGCAAGAAAGATTCGGTGTGCAGAAAGTGAGAAGGGAAGTTCTTGAAGCTCTGGAGAAAAGATATGCTCCAGAAGGAGAGTTTAGAGCTAAAAAAGTTAAAAAAGCTTTACATATCTGCCTTTTTCCGGAATTCAAGGAACTGAACAAGACAAATGTTTTTAGAGATTTCGAAATAGTTCGAGGAAGACACATATTCTGCAACCTCGTCTATCTGCACTTTGGAAACTCTTCTATAATAAAAAAAAGAGCTTTAAAGGTGCTGGAAAACATCTCCTCTCTCAACTTCGAAGAGTTAGTTCTCTTTCATGATGAATGCTACAGCTTCTACAAGTCTTTTCTACCTGCATATGGAATAAATGTGAGCCTTAGAGTCAAGCACATCTATCAATACTTCCTAGAACTGATCGCCCAAGGGAAATTGAGAAAGTTGAACTTAAAAATAGCCTACCAAAGGCCCTGCTCCAATAGGCTGAATGAAACCGATAAACTCTTCGACGAGATATGTGAAGCTCTGGCGCTGGAAAGGGTTAAAAGGGAGTTCGATCGCGAAAGGGCAATATGCTGTGGAGCTCCATTTATTCTCTCAGGTGAAAGAAATCTGGTCGATGAGCTTCAATCAAAGAACGTTTCAGACATAGCCAAAACTGATGCGGATTTTGTAGTCTTTCTTTGCCCAATGTGTTTCGCAACTCTTGGTGAGAAAATAAGGGAGATTGGAATGAAACCATTGATGGTCCATGAGTTGATCGAAATGGCGATGGATTAATTTTATTTTCAAATCACTTTTTTCATGCGCATAACTGTAGCCCATACCCCCGATGCAGATGATGCCTTCATGTTCTATGCGATGATGAACGGTAAAATCTGGACACCATTCGAGGTTGAGAGCATTGTGGAAGACATAGAAACTCTCAACCTTCGTGCTTTTCACGGTATTTATGATGTTACAGCAATATCTGTCCATGCCTACGCTTCAGTTTCGAAAATTTATCGCATTTTAAGTTCAGGCGCAAGTGTGGGAAATGGTTATGGACCAATTGTAGTAGCTAGGGAAAAAGTTGATCTCGATAACGCTATAGTCGCAATTCCCGGAAAAAATACAACTTCAGCTCTACTGCTAAGACTTGCTTGCAATGCAAAAATGCTGGAAATGAAATTTGATGAGATAATCAATGCAGTTTTGTCAGGAAAAGTTGATGCCGGGCTTTTGATACATGAATCACAACTGAACTTTGAAGATTATGGGCTAAAAAAAGTTCTAGACCTGTTTGACTGGTGGTATTCGCTCACATCTCTGCCATTACCTCTCGGTGTTAATGCGATAAGAAGAAATCTAGATATAGCAGTCCAAAAGGAGTTCCTCAAAGCGATGAGGGCTAGCATTAAATATGCGCTGGAAAACTTTGATGAGGCATTGAATTATGCGGAAAGATATTCGAGAGGTTTGGACAGGGAAAGGTTGAGTAAATTTGTAAAGATGTATGTGAACGAATTCACACTGGAAATGCCTAAGAAAGTTGAAAGGGCGATAGAGGTCATTTTTGAACTAGCTGAGGAGAAGAAAATAGTTAAAAAACCAATCGTCGATGTTCTACGAGATGTCAGTTAAGGAGATAGAGGATCTATTCAAGCTCGATCTTCATGAACTCGGTTTGATGGTAGGGAAGGAAGATATAATCACGTTTTCGATCAACGCACACATAAATTACAGCAATGTTTGTGAGACAAAATGCAAAATTTGTGCCTATCATCGTAAAAAACCTTTCACGCTTACTGTAGATGAGGTCGTGAATGAAGCTTTAACAGCTGCAAGGAATGGGGCCAAGGAATTACACATAGTTGGTTCTCACAACCCGGAGCTTGGAATTGAATACTTTGAAGAGATCTTTCGCAAGATTTCTTCGAATTGCTCTGCAACGATCAAAGCGTTAACAGCTGCTGAAGTTCATTACTATTCGAAAAAAGAAAAGATGAGCGTAAGAGAGTTTCTTTCAAGATTGAAAGATGCCGGTTTGAAGATCCTAACTGGTGGTGGGGCGGAAATACTCGTAGATGGTGTCAGAATGGAGATTTGCCCAAAGAAGTGTAAAAGCTATGAATGGCTCAGGGTTATGAGAATAGCACACGAACTCGGAATAAAAAGCAACGCAACCATGCTCTTTGGCCATGTGGAGAACATCAGACAGAGAGCGATCCATTTGTACAAGTTAAGAAAACTTCAGGAAAAGACTGGAGGATTTCTGGCATTTGTTCCTCTTCCATTCCATCCAGAGGGAACAGATTTCAAAAAATCTCCATCTCCAATAGAAATTTTGAAAACAATTGCCGTTTCAAGGTTGGCACTTCCAAACTTCAGAGGAATAAAGGCTTACTGGGTTATGCTCGGTCTGGAACTTTCAGAGATAGCACTGCACTATGGGGCAAACGATCTCGATGGTACAGTTGGTAAAGAAAAAATAGCACATTCTGCAGGAGCAAGAACTCCCATTGGTTTGAGCGTTGATGAGATCTTATCGTTGATAAGAAATGCGGGAAAAATTCCTGCAGAAAGAGATGCATTTTTCAACATTTTAAAGATCTATGAAAATCGGTAAATTCGGTTTCATAAACAACTTCCTACCCTACTACAAGCTTGAAAAGGAGTGCAAATACGAGGTTGTCGAAGGTAGTCCGAGAAAGCTGGCAAGCATGTTTGAAAAAGGAGAAATAGTTTATGCTCCAATTCCAACTTTCGAGCTAATAAGAAAAAATTATGAGCCAAAATGCTTTTGTGTTGCATCGGATGGGGAGATTTACAGCGTTTTAGTCGTTTCAAAAAAAAGAAAACTTGATGATTCTCCAATAGCCATGACTGCAAATTCAATGACTTCAATTAGCATGATGAGGCTGATAAAGGAAATAAAGGGTTTAAAGAATGAGCTAATAATCGTAAATGGTTGTGTTGAGGAGATGCTCAGAAATTACGAGCACGCATTGGTCATAGGAGACGAAGCTATAAAAGCTAGAATGCGCTATCGAGTTTTAATGGACATAGGAGAGGAATGGAAAGAAATAACAGGTCTACCAGCTGTTTTTGGTGTAGCTGTTTCGAGAGTTGATGGAATAGATGAAGACGTGCTTGAATCGATGAGGTGGGGAAGGAGGAATATTGAAGAAGTCGTGAGCATTGCGAGCGAAAAATTCAGACTTCCAGAAGATTTTCTATTCCACTACTTCTCTTCCTTAATCCATGAACTTGGGCAAAAGGAAAGGAAGGCTATAGAAGTTTTCAGGGAAATGTGCTATGAGCATCGACTACTCTGACCTCTTTTCCCTATCCCTTCCAGAGCTTGGAAAAATGGCCAACAGGATAGTTAGGGAAAAATGTGGAGATGTTGTAACCTTTGTGGTCGATGCCACGATAAATTACACGAACGTCTGCATTTCTAAGTGCAAATTCTGCGCTTTTTATGCCAGAGATAAAGGATTTACGCTTTCATACGAAGAGATAATTGAAAGGGTTGCCAAAGCTGTTAGAATGGGAGCAACACAGATAATGCTACAAGGTGGACTGAATCCGGAGCTTGGGATAGAGTGGTTTGAGGGAATATTTTCAAGAATAAAGAAGATTTTTCCAAAAATTCATCTTCATAGCCTTTCTCCACCAGAAATCGTTTTTCTATCAAAATTAGAAGGATTAAGTTATGAGGAAGTTCTTTTAAGGCTAAAGAACTCTGGACTCGATTCTTTACCCGGTGGAGGTGCGGAGATACTGGTGGATAGGATTAGGAAAAAAATAAGTCCAAACAAATGCAGCGCAGAAGAATGGCTTGAAGTTATGCGAACGGCTCACAAACTTGGAATTCCCACAACTGCTACAATGGTTTTTGGACATATCGAAAGCGATGAGGATATCTTAGAGCACTTAATGAAAATAAAGGAACTTCAGGAGGAAACAAAAGGTTTTACTGCTTTCATTCCATGGACTTTTCATCCAGGAAATACGGAGCTCGACTTTTTAAAAAAGGCTGGAGCGAGTAGGTATTTGAAAGTTCTTGCCATTTCAAGGATAGTATTAGAAAATTTCAGAAATATTCAGGCTTCTTGGCTTTCTCAAGGTTTTGAAGTTGCAAAGATTGCTCTATTCTTTGGTGCAAACGACTTCGGCGGAACTTTGATTGAGGAGAGCGTGATAAGGGCTACGGGTAAAAAATTCAGACCTGCGAATGTGGAGGAGATAGTTGAGGCAATAAAGTCTGTTGGAAAAAAGCCTGCGAGAAGGGATACGTATTATCGAATTCTAGAATGTTACTGAAGATCCTGAAAGGCCATTTCTTTCTTTATTTCATCATAAAATGTCTTAAGAAATTCATGCCTTTTTTTCGCAATTCTCTTCGCAGTATCGGTGTAAAGATTGTCTACGAGTTTCAAAAGCTTATCCTCAAAGTGCTTGAGCGTCTCCTCTATACTCCTACCCTTCTCACCGCTGAACATGAATGCCCTTGCAATTCCAATTGCTCCAATCGCATCCAATTTATCCGCATCGCTTAAAACCTTCGCTTCCAGCGTTTTAGCTTCAATCTTTCCCGAAAAAGAGTGCGCTTCAATCGCGTGCTTCACAGCTTCAATAAACTTATCATCATATCCCTGATCTCTCAGAATCTTTTCTGCAATTCTCGCTGATTCAAAGGCGTGATTTTCTGAATTTCTCGCAATGTCATGAAGCTCGGCAGCTTTCAGCACCACTTCAACATTTGCTCCTTCCCTTTCTGCTATGAACTTTGCAATTCTCAAAACCCTTAAGACATGAGATTCATCGTGCGCCATATCCTTAATTCCCCCTCACCTTATCTTCTTTACTGATGGATTAAAATTTAAAAACAGAAACATCAACTTAACATCGCGGGGGTTGCCGAGTGGCCAAAGGCGGTGGACTCAAGATCCACTCCCGTAGGGGTTCGAGGGTTCAAATCCCTCCCCCCGCATAAATTTATCTTAACGATTATTTTATCCTAATTTGAGCAAAAAATTTATAACATATGGGAGATGTATCTCAAAATTGATATGATTGAAGCACTCAAAGTCCTAGCGTTGATGAACGCTGCCAGAGAAGTCGTTAAGATAAGCTGTAAGGATTTTGCGGAAAGGATCAATCAGAGTGTCCAAACTGCTTCAAGAAGATTGAAGGAATTGGAGGAGAAAGGCTTGATAGAAAGGAAAATAACGAAAGATGGTCAATTCATTGTGATAACCGAAAAAGGTCTAAGTCTTCTTCACTCCGAATACTTGGATTACAAAAGGATTTTTGAAGGGATAAGTAGCTTAAAGTTCCGGGGAGTTGTTTTCAGTGGCTTTGGAGAGGGGCATTACTACGTTTCGCTCGAAGGTTATAAAAGACAGTTCAGAGAGAAACTTGGTATAGATCCCTTCCCCGGAACTCTAAATGTAAGGGTACTAAAGGAGGAAATGGTTATAAAAAGAAGACTCGATGCTGAAGAGGGGATAAAGATAGATGGATTTAAAACTGAATCCAGGACCTTTGGAGAAGTAAAGGCTTTTAAGTGCAAAGTTAACGGAGTTGATGCCTTCATTGTGATGCCCAAAAGGACACATTATCCCAACGATGTCGTCGAGCTGATTTCGGAAAAGAAATTAAGGGACACACTTGGATTGAAGGACGGCGACATCGTTGAAATAGAGGTGATTTTATGATAGAAGAAGCTCTGAAGGCCTTCAGAAAGGGAAAACCTGTATTAATCTTCGATTTTGAATACAGAGAGGGCGAAACAGATATAGCGATTCCAGCACAGTTCGTAAAGCCAAAGGATGTTGCAATGATGCGTATCGATGGAGGAGGATTGATTTGTGTTGCAATTCACCCAATAGCGGCGAAAAAACTTGGACTGCCATTCATGCATGATTTGCTTAGAATAGCGAGTGAAAAAATTCCTTCCCTCGCCTCTATTTCGAATTTCGATATAAAATATGACAGCAGAAGTTCCTTTTCAATATGGGTCAATCACAGGGATACTTTTACAGGAATAACTGACATAGACAGAGCGAAGACGATCAAGAGAATAGGAGAAGTCGTGGACATAGTAATGATGAATGGGGAAGTGGATTTTGGCAAAGAATTCAGAAGCCCAGGACACGTTGCAATTCTTAGGGCTTCAGAGAACCTTGTATATGAAAGAGTGGGACAGACTGAGTTGAGTGTAGCTCTTGCAGAATTGGCTGGTATTGCTCCAGCTGTCGCAATTTGCGAAATGCTAGACAGCGAAAGTGGAAGGGCTTTAAGCAAAGAAAAGGCGATGAAGTATGCTGAAGAAAAGGGGATTCCATTTGTGGAGGGAAGAGAGATCGTGAAATACTATAGAGAATTCAGAGAAGTGAAGGCAAAAATCTTTCTTTGAATGAGACTCAGAGAATTCTTTGTTGAAAAACTTAGTTCCCTTGGAATAGAAAGAATTGGGACAAGGATCAAGGAAATAGTGTATTCAAGGGATCCGATCAAAGCAATGGCACTTGAAGTTGCAAATGGGAGAGCATACGTTTTAAAGGGATCTGCAAATCTAAACTATTCCTTCACATTGGACGGAAAAATCGTAAGAGAAAAACCCCAAGCTTATGTTGACAAAGAGGGAGAAGTTCTTTTTGGAAAGGAGATATTTGAAATGGGAAATTTCCCATACATTGCGATAGATTGCAGATTTTACGATCTCCATTCTGAAAAGGAGAGATCAAAACTGAGGCTCCAAGTAACGCAAACACTCGGAGTAATAAGGGAATTCATGTGGGATGGAAGGCTAATAGTAGCTGGTAAGGATTTCGGAGTTGGAGTTTACTGCGAGAAATTGGAAGAATTTCTGCTGAATAGAGGTATAAATGAAGTCGTCTTACTCGATCCAAAGGGAGATGAGCTCTTTAAAAAAGGAGATGCTAGATGTTATGTAATTGGAGGAATAGTGGACAAGGGTGAAAATAGATACCTTACAGGAGCAATAGGAGATGAACTTGAAAAGGCGGGAATAAAATGCGAAAGACAAAGAATAGAATTAAGAGGAGATATCGTCGGGGTGTCAGATAGGATAAACCACATTGCTGAAATTGTGTTAAAAGTTGTGTTGGATGACGTTGGAGTCGAGGAGGCTGTAAGAGAAGTTCAGCCCAGAGTTGTTGCCAAGTGGAGGCTGAGAAAGGAGTTGCCAAAGAAAAGTGTAAGGTTGAGGGTTGGAGATAAAACAGTTAGAGTTGTTTCAAAGAGTGTTTTCAAAGATTTCGACTGGCTAAATCTGCAAAAATCCGATTTTTACGATGTATGTAGAGAACAGAGACTTTATCTGGTTTCCGAAAAAGTCATGGAAGAAATAAAAAAGCTTCCATGGGATGAAAAAAAGAGGTTCTATACAAGGAATCTTTCAGCCTCTTTCGAGAACTCCTCCACAACTCTTTCTTCCCCATCGAAGTGACCGTTCTCCACAACTACCTTCCCATCAACTATTACCGTATCCACAATCGGAGCTGTATAAACCAAGTTTGCGATTAGATCGTGGCATGGGGTTGATTGAACTTGCTTCAAATCTACTAAAACTATGTCTGCAAGCCAGTTCTCTTCAATTCTTCCAGCTTTTATTCCAAATGCTTTACCAGCATTTTCTGTTGCCATCTTTAGGGCTTCAAATGCTTTGAAACTCTCAGCTCCATAGCTGAACTTCTGCAGTAAAGCGCAGAACTTCATTTCGCTGAACATGTTCAAAGAATTGTTGCTTGCAGCACCATCTGTTCCAAGAAGGACGTTTAGACCAAATTTTCTCATCTCAGGATAGTTCATAGCCCTACCAACACCGAGCTTCATGTTGCTCGTCGGACAATGGACTACATTCGCAGATCTTTTTGCCAGAACTTCTATTTCTCCACTCTCAAGCCAAACTCCATGAGCGCAGAAGAGGTTTGAGCTAAGAAATCCTATCTCGTCCAAAACTTGAACTATTCCTTTTCCATGCTTCTTTCTAAAATCAACTACCTCTTTTTCAGTTTCTGCAAGATGAAAGTGTAGAAAAACCCCTTTTTCCTTTGCCATCTCTGCAGAAATTTTTAAGCCTTCAATGCTAACAGTATAAACCGCATGTGGAGCTATTGCCCTCATAACCTTAAACTTCTCCAGCTCCCTAAGCTCTTTTTCCACCCTCTTCAAGCTAGCTTCAAGAATTTCTGAATTGAAGAAGTCGAAGAATGCTGAAGATATGCAAGCTCTAATTCCAGTTTCCTCAACAGCCCTTGCAGTTGCTGATGGGAAGAAATACATGTCTAGGAAGAAGGTTGTCCCTGTTTTCAACATTTCAATGCAAGCTAGCTTTGATGCGAGGTAAACAATCCTTTCATTTAATCTCATTTCTGCGGGCCATATCTTCTTTTCCAACCATTCCTGTAAAGGCATATCTTCCGCATAACCTCGGAAAATTGTCATTGCTGCATGTGTATGCGCATTAAAAAGTCCCGGAATCGCTGCAAGTCCTCTTGCATCTATCACGATGTCACTCTTATCCTTTTTTTCACCTATATAAGAAATTCTGTTGCCCTCTATTACTATGTTTCCTTCCAAGATTCGATTGCCATGAAGAATCTTTGCACCTTCTATGAGTATCATGTAAAGAGTTGGATCAAAATTTTAAAATTTCTTTTTCAAGTTGGAGGAGGATTCAACTAAACATCTATATTCTTTCAAAATGCTTTTTATCCCAAATTTTTTTAATCGAAAGTTTTTTTTACCTTCTCCACATCTGGCTTTACGGGGGAAAAGGTGAGATTGCAGGATCATATATTGGTCCCGAAACATGAAATTTTGAAAGATGAAGAGGTGGAGGAACTTTTGAAATTATTGGGAATTAGTAAGGAGCAATTGCCAAAGATAAAAGCTTCTGATCCAATAGTAAAGGAGATTGGAGCAAAACCGGGAGATGTTATTAAGATAACTAGGAAGAGTATAACTGCAGGTGTTAGCATTTTTTATCGTCTTGTAGTTGAATAAGGTGATTCTATGCTAAATACCCGTGTCCTTGCAAGGGAATATTTTACCCACAGCAGGCTTGTAAAGCACCAGATAGATTCCTTCAACAGATTCATAGAGGAGGGACTTCAAAAGGTTATAGATGAGCAAAAAATAATCGAATTGGATATACCGAACACGTACATAGAGCTTGGTAGAATAAAGGTCGGTTATCCTGTGATAAAGGAGGCAGATGGGCCGCAAACACCCCTTCTACCAAGCCATGCAAGACTGAGAAACTTGAATTACGCGGCCCCAATTTATCTGGAGGCAACTGTTTATGATGAAGGAAAACCTTTGGAAAGAGAAATAGTTGAGATTGGAATGCTTCCGGTGATGGTTAAGTCAAAGGTTTGCAATTTGAGTCCAGAGAGAATAGATAAAGTTCTTGAGTTCATATATAAGAAAAAAGTTGACTCGCTCAGCTACGAGGAGAAACTTTTCTTAGCTGGAGAAGATCCTGTTGATCCCGGTGGTTATTTCATAATAAATGGAACCGAGAGAGCAATTGTAACCCTTGAAGACTTAGCCCCCAATAAAGTTCTACTTGAAAGGGAAGAGAAGTATGGAGAAATGGTGGAAGTTGCAAAATGCTTTAGTCAAAGAGCTGGATATAGGGCTTTGATAGTTGTGGAAAGGTCAAAAGGGAATATACTGGAAGTTACTTTTCCACAGTTGCCAAAGCCGATAAAGTTCGTGATTCTGATGAGAGCATTGGGAGTTGAGAGCGATCAGGATATTGTGGAAATGGTTAGCACAAATCCACAGATAATGAGGTACATGCTGCAAAACATAGAAGATCCTGACGTTTCGGATATACAAACAAAGGAGGATGCAATTGAATACATAGGCAAAAGAGTTGCCCCAGGTCAGAGCAGAGAATACAGGATTCAGAGAGCTGAACAAGTGCTTGATCAATACTTTTTACCCCATCTTGGCATAGAAAAAGAGGCCAGAAAGGCAAAAGCCTTCTTCCTCGCTAGGATGGCGGAGCTAATATTCGAGCTACATCTTGGACTTAGAAGAGAGGATGATAAAGATCATTATGCAAACAAAAGACTTAGGTTGGCTGGAGATCTTATGGAGGAGATCTTTAGAGTTGCCTTCCTTAGGTTGATAAAGGATGTTAAATATCAGCTTGAAAGGGCAAAGATGCGTGGGAGGAGTATGAAGCTCTCAACAGCAGTGAGAAGTGATGTTCTGACAGACAGAATTATGCATCCGATGGCAACAGGAAACTGGGTTGGTGGTAGAACTGGAATTTCGCAGCTGATAGATAGGCACAATTTCATGTCCCTAATATCTCATTTACGAAGGGTTGTTTCACCGCTTTCAAGATCGCAACCTCATTTCGAGGCTAGAGATCTTCATGCAACTCACTGGGGAAGGATTTGTCCTTCTGAAACTCCAGAAGGGCCAAATTGTGGATTGGTTAAGAACTACGCACAGTACGCTGAGGTAAGCGTTGGGGTGGATGAAAGAGAGGTTCTCTCCATACTACCAAAGCTTGGAGTTGAAATGATAAAGGGAGGGTTATGAGGAAGTGCAGGGTTTATGTTAATGGTGCCTTAGTTGGTTTCTGTGATGATGGGAAAAAGCTAGCTGAGGAAATAAGGGAATTAAGGAGAAAGGGTAAGATTTCAAATCAAGTTAACGTCGCATACTTTGCTGATTCGAATGAAGTCAGGATAAACACAGATCCAGGAAGGGCTAGAAGGCCTTTGATCGTTGTAAAGAATGGTAAGCCTCTGTTGACGGAGAAACATATAAAGAAGTTGGAAGCTGGAGAAATAACATTCGAAGATCTTGTAAAACAGGGCCTGATAGAGTATCTGGACGCCGAAGAGGAGGAGAATGCCTTAGTTGCGGTCTATGAAGATGAACTTACTCCAGAACATACGCATCTCGAGTTAGATCCAAGTCTTATAGTTGGAATTTGCGCTGGTAGCATTCCATATGCTGAGCACAATGCTTCACCAAGAAACACGATGGGAGCTGCAATGATAAAGCAAGGTCTTGGAATTCCATACATAAACCTTGACTGGAGAACAGATACAAGAGGCCATCTGCTTCAATACACTCAGACACCAATTGTAACAACAGATACACAGATAAAGATGAAGTACGATGAAAGACCTTCAGGACAGAACTTCGTTGTCGCTGTTTTGAGCTATGAAGGTTATAATATAGAAGATGCGATCATCCTGAACAAGGGTAGCGTGGATAGAGGGCTTGGAAGAAGTTTCTTCTTCAGAACTTATGAAGCTGAAGAAATGCGATATCCCGGTGGACAGGAAGATAAATTCGAAATTCCTGGAGCAGATATTTCCGGATTTAGGGGTTCAGAAGCTTATGCTCATCTCGATGAAGATGGTTTAGTTCATCCTGAGACAGAAGTAAAGCCAGATGATGTTCTCATAGGTAGAAGCTCACCGCCGAGATTTCTCGAAGAACCAGAAATTGGAATTTCACCACAAAAGAGAAGAGAGACTTCGATAACGATGAGAAGTAATGAAAAAGGAGTAGTTGATGCTGTATTCCTAGTCCAATCAGAAAATGGACTCAAGCTAGCGAAAGTAAGGGTTAGAGATCTAAGAATTCCTGAGCTAGGAGACAAATTCGCTTCAAGACATGGACAAAAAGGAGTTGTTGGTTTGATAGTACCAGAAGAGGATATGCCATTCACAGAGTCTGGCATAGTTCCAGACATGATATTAAATCCACACGCGATTCCATCGAGAATGACAGTTGGTCACGTGCTGGAAATGATAGCTGGAAAAGTAGGATCGCTCGAAGCTAGAAGAGTTGATGGAACCATATTCCATGGAGAGAAAGAGGAGGATCTAAGAGCAACTCTGAAGAAGTATGGATTTTCCTATACTGGAAAAGAAGTTATGTACGATGGAATAAGCGGTAAAAAGTATCTGGCAGACATATTCGTTGGAGTCATTTATTATCAGAAGCTTTACCACATGGTGGCTGGAAAGATCCATGCCAGAAGCAGGGGGCCTGTGCAGATATTGACAAGACAGCCAACTGAAGGTAGGGCCAGGAAAGGGGGGTTAAGGTTTGGAGAAATGGAGAGAGATGTGTTGATTGGACATGGAGCTGCTCTACTTTTGAAAGACAGACTGCTTGATGAGTCGGATAAGGTTGAGGTATGGGTTTGTGGAAACTGTGGACATGTTGCCATGTTCGATTATAGAAAGGGAACTGCTTATTGTAATGTATGCGATGATGATACGAACGTTTTCAAGGTGAGCATGAGTTATGCCTTCAAGCTCCTTCTAGATGAACTGAAGTCCATGATGATTGCTCCAAGGTTAAAGTTGGGAGATAAAGTTTAGAAAGTTTGGGTGGTATTATGTATCCGAAAAAGATTGCTGCGATAAAATTCGAGGTTTTATCGCCTCAGGAGATTAGAAGAATGAGTGTTGCAAAGATAAACAATCCCGAAACTTACGATGATGATGGTTTTCCCGTTGATGGGGGATTGATGGATACGAGGCTTGGAGTCATAGATCCTGGATTGAAGTGCAAGACCTGTGGTGGTAAAGCTGGTGAATGTCCAGGACATTTTGGCCACATAGAGCTTGCAGCCCCAGTGATACATGTGGGATATGCGAAAATAATTGCAAGGCTTCTAAGCGGAACTTGTAGAGAGTGCGGAAGAATTTTGATGAAGGATGAAAAAAGAGACAGGTTTATCAGAGAAATAGAGCGTCTAAAAGCGCTTGGACAAAGCTATGAGGAGGTTTTAAAGGAAGTTTTTAGAATAACAAAGGCTGCAAAAAAGTGTCCACACTGCGGAGCGGAGCAGAGGGAGATAAAGTTTGAAAAACCAACTTCTTTTTATGAAGTGATAGATCCCGAAACGAAGGAAGAGCAGAAATTAACTCCAAAAGATGTTCGTGAAAGATTGGAAAAGATTCCAAATGAGGATCTTCCAGCATTTGGCCTTGATCCAAAATCTGTTCGCCCTGAATGGTTTGTTTTAACAGTTCTTCCTGTACCTCCTGTGACTGTAAGACCTTCCATAATTCTGGAAACGGGTCAAAGAAGTGAAGATGATTTGACTCACAAACTGGTCGATATAATAAGGATAAACCAGAGGTTCATTGAAAACCGTGACACTGGTGCTCCGCAGCAAATTCTGGAAGATCTCTGGGAGCTATTACAGTACCATGTAACAACATACCTAGACAACGAAGTTAGCGGCATTCCTCCAGCAAGGCATAGAAGTGGAAGACCTCTAAAGACACTTTCACAGCGTTTAAAAGGTAAAGATGGTAGATTTCGCGGATCTCTTTCTGGAAAAAGGGTTAATTTTTCTGCAAGAACTGTTATAAGCCCAGATCCATGCATAAGCATAAGTGAAGTTGGAGTTCCAGAAGAAGTGGCAAGAGAATTAACTGTTCCGATATTCGTAACACCAAACAACATAGAAATAGCAAAGGAATACATTCTTAGAAGAGAGAGCCCAAAGGCAAGCTACGTTATAAGACCAGATGGAAAGAGGATTAGGGTAATCGATACGAACAGAGAAGAACTTGCTGAGAAAATAGAGCCTGGATGGATTGTTGAAAGAGAGTTAATGGATGGAGACATAGTCCTATTCAATCGACAACCATCTTTGCATAGAATGAGCATTATGGCTCATTACGTCAGAGTTTTACCTTACAAAACTTTCAGATTGAACCCAGCTGTTTGTCCACCATACAACGCAGACTTCGATGGAGATGAAATGAATCTACATGTCCCACAAAGCCTTGAAGCACAGGCAGAGGCTAAGATTTTGTTAGCGGTTCAAGAACACATTCTCTCACCAAGGTTTGGTGGTCCAATACTTGGCGGAATACATGACCACATAACAGGTCTCTATTTGCTCACAAGAGGTGAAAGAAAATTTGGAAAGGAAGATGCAATGGATTTTTTAAGATCTTTAGATCTTTCTGAGATCCCTGCAAAAGATGAATACACCGGAAAGGAAATATTCAGCTTCATTCTTCCAAAAATCTCCATAAGGTTCAAAGCTGAGATCTGTCAAGGTTGCGCAACTTGCAAGGAGGAGAAATGCGAGAACGATGCCTATGTGATCATCGAAAACGGAAAACTACTGAAGGGGACGATTGATGAGAAGGCGGTAGGAGCTTTTAAAGGGATAATAATAGATGAAATAGTCAGGAAGTTCGGAAATGCTGTAGCGAGGAAGTTCATCGATGATATGACGAAGCTAGCGATCAGAGTTATAACTAGGCTTGGCTTTACAATTGGAATAGACGACATCGACATACCTAGAGAAGCGATAGACCAGATTGAAGAGACAATCTTGGAGGCAGAAAAAAGGGTTGAAGAACTGATAAAAGCTTATAGAGAAGGAAACCTCGAACCAATGCCTGGAAGAAGCATTGAAGAAACTTTGGAGCTGAGAATAATGCAGGAACTTGGAAAGGCTAGAGACAGGGCAGGAAAAATTGCTGGAAAATATCTCGGTATGGATAACTCGGCAGTAATAATGGCTGTAAGTGGTGCTAGAGGTAGCATGTTAAACTTAACTCAAATGGCTGCCTGTATTGGTCAGCAGTCTGTTAGAGGGGAAAGAATTACGAGAGGTTACGCATACACACATAGAACTACCAGTCATTTCAAACCAAACGACCTTGGATCGAAGGCAAAGGGATTCATAAGGAGTAGCTATAAATCAGGTTTATCTCCAGTTGAATTCTTCTTCCATGCTGCCGGTGGAAGAGAGGGGCTTGTAGATACTGCAGTCAGAACTTCTCAATCAGGTTATTTGCAAAGGAGAATGATAAACGCGCTGCAAGATTTGAAAGTTGAATACGATGGGACCGTTAGAGAGCAGACTTCTGGGATAATTGTGCAGTTTAAGTATGGTGAGGATGGTGTTGATCCGATGAAGAGCTACAGAGGAAAGGCTGTTGACGTTAAAAGAATAGTTAGAGAAGTTTTGGAGGTGAAAGAATGAGTTATGATGCAATTCTCAACGAATATCCCCTTCCTCCTTCTGTAAAAGATGAAATAAAGGAAGAACTGGAGAGATTGAAAGTAAAGAAGAATGTGGCAAGAAAGATAGTCGAACGATGTTACCAAGCTTACCTTTCCAATCTAATCGAGCCCGGAGAAGCAGTGGGAATAGTTGCTGCCCAATCGATAGGTGAGCCTGGAACGCAGATGACGATGAGAACTTTTCATTATGCTGGAGTAGCGGAATTAAACGTTACCCTAGGATTACCTAGGCTGATAGAAATTCTGGATGTCAGAAAAAATCCTTCAACACCGATGATGACAATCCGTCTTCTGCCTGAATATGCAAAGAATAGAGAAAAAGCTAGAGAAGTTGCGAACAAAATCGAGGCAACCCATCTTAAAGATGTGGCTGAAATAGAAGTGGATTTGAAAGAAATGAGCATAATAATAAAGCCCGATCCAGAAGCTTTGAAGAGAAAGGATCTAACCTTCGAAGAGTTAAAGGAAAAAGTTGAGAAAGCGATAAAAAAGGATGCTGAGCTCATTGAAAAAGATGGGTTGCTGATCGTAAAGGTTTCGAAGGAGTCTTATAAGCTACTGATGGATACATTTGAGGATTTGAGAGATCTAATAGTAATGGGTATAAAAGAGATAAAGAGAGTGATAATAAGAAAGGAAGGAGATGAATACGTACTCTATACAGAAGGATCAAATTTGAAGAAGGTAATGAAGGTGAAGGGAGTAGATTTCACAAGGACGATCACAAACGACATATACGAAATTTACGAGGTGTTGGGCATAGAAGCTGCGAGGGCTGCAATTGTAAAGGAGGCAATCGAAACGCTTGAAGAGCAGGGTTTGGAAGTAGACGTTCGTCACATAATGCTGGTAGCAGATGTTATGACTGTGGATGGAGAACTGAGACAAATTGGAAGACATGGAGTTGCTGGAGAAAAGCAGAGCATCCTTGCAAGAGCCGCCTTTGAAATGACTGTCAACAACTTACTCGATGCTGCGATAAAAGGTGAAGTCGACTATTTAAAGGGTATAACCGAGAACATAATCATTGGTCAGCCCATAAAGCTGGGAACTGGAGATGTAGAACTTATAGCAAGATTAGGGGTGAGAAGATGAGTGAAGTTGAAGCGATATTGAGAAAGGCGTTGAAGAGTGGAAAATGCTATTTTGGAAGTAAAAGAACGATAAAAGCACTAAAGAAGGGAGAAGCGAAAATTGTAGTGGTATCAAAGAATTGCCCAGAGAAGTTTCTAAATGAAATAAAGAAGTTCGATGTCCAGGTTCATGTTTTTGATGGAACAAACATGCAGCTAGGAGAGTTTTGCGGTAAGCCATTCAGCGTTGCATCTGTAGCTATATTGGAAAAAGTTGAGTGATCGATATGGAAATGAAGTTGTCTTCGGAAGAAATAAGATATTTGACTTTGTTCGAAAACCTCACTGGGGCAAGCGTTAAGGATTGTATAATCTACGATGACAAGGTAATCTTCGTGGTAAAAAAGGGAGACATGGGGCTTGCAATAGGGAAAGGGGGAATAAACGTTGATAGGGCAAGAGAACTGATAGGGAAAAAGATAGAAATCATAGAGCATTCAGATGATCCAGCGGAGTTCATTTCGAACATCTTTAAACCGATAAAAGTAAACGTCAAGATTTTGGAGAAAGGGAATAGCAAGGTTGCCCAGATCAGCGTTTCTCCAGATTTGAAAGGAATCGTCATAGGTAAAGGTGGCAAAAATATTAATAAAGCGAAAGAACTAGCTAAAAGGCATCATAACATCGATGAAATAGTGGTAAGGTGATGGTATGGGCTATGGATTGTTCGCCGCTAGAAAGCTGATTCAGGTTAAGAAGAAGTTCAGGTGGAGTCAAAAAAAGTACGTGAGAAGAGTGTTGGGTTTGGCGGAAAAAGCAGATCCTTTAGAAGGAGCACCAATGGCTCGTGGTATCGTATTGGAAAAGATTGGCATAGAAGCCAGGCAGCCAAACTCTGGAATAAGAAAGGCTGTGAGGGTTCAACTAATAAAGAATGGGAGACAGATCACAGCCTTCGCCCCTGGAGATGGAGCGATAAACTTCATCGATGAGCATGATGAAGTGATAGTGGAGAAAATAGGTGGCAGAATGGGAAGAAGCATGGGGGACATTCCTGGCGTGAGATACAAAGTGATAAAAGTCAATGACACGAGTTTAAAAGAGCTCGTTAGAGGGAGAAAGGAGAAGAAGAGGAGGTAATTATGGCCTACGGATTCAAGGAAGAAGATTTACTTGTCTTTGGAAAATACAGCACAAAGGACGTTGAAATAAAGGATCCAGCATTAAAGAACTATATTTGTTTAACCCCAACTTTTACGCTTCACACTCATGGAAGACATTTTTACCCATTTGGAAAAGAAAGGGTGTTCATCGTAGAAAGACTGATCAACAAGGTGATGCGAAAGGAGAGAAATACAGGAAAGAAGATGTCAGCATACAACTTGGTCAGAGAGGCTTTTGAGATAATAGAAAGAAAGACGAAAAAGAATCCGATACAGGTTTTAGTTGATGCCATTGTCAACGCTGGTCCTAGGGAAGAAGTTGTGAGACTGAAATATGGTGGTATCGCAGTTCCAAAGGCTGTGGATACCTCAAGTCTAAGGAGAGTTGATGTCGCATTGAGGAACATCGTTGAAGGTGCGAGGAGGATGGCTTTCAAGTCCAAAAAGAGTTTCGCTTATTGTCTTGCAGATGAAATAATAGCTGCTGCTAACAACGACACGAAGAGCTACGCAGTTTCGAAGAAGGAAGAAGTGGAGAGAGTTGCGAAGTCGGCGAGGTGACAGGGATGACAAGGATAAAGAGAATGGTTGAAAGGATGTACGAACTGATGTGGAAGCCTGAGAAGATCAGAAACATAGGAATTGCAGCACACATAGATCACGGAAAAACTACCCTCAGCGATTGCCTTATTGCGGGAGCGGGGATAATAAGTGAAGAATTGGCCGGACAACAGCTATATTTGGACTACGATGAACAGGAAAAGGAAAGAGGGATAACGATAAACGCTGCAAACATCTCAATGGTCCACGAATACAACGGTGAGGATTATCTGATCAACCTAATCGACACGCCAGGACATGTTGATTTCGGTGGGGAAGTAACTAGGGCAATGAGGGCAGTGGATGGAGTGATAATAGTAGTTGACGCAGTTGAGGGTGTAATGCCACAGACAGAGACCGTTGTAAGACAAGCGCTTAAAGAAGGTGTTAAGCCAGTTCTTTTCATAAACAAGATAGACAGGCTCATTAAAGAACTTCAGCTAACACCTCAGCAAATGCAGGAGAGACTTATAAAGGTAATAAACGACATAAACAGACTGCTAAAGTCTGCAAGTCCAGAAAAATTCCCAGAATGGAAGATAGAAGTGGCTAAGGGAAACGTTGCCTTTGGCTCTGCACTGCAGAAATGGGCTGTAAGTGTGCCATCGCAAAAGGTTACAGGAATAGGTTTTAAGGAAGTCTACGAATACTTAAGAAAAGGAGAAGTAAAGGAGCTTTCAAAAAAGAGTCCTGCACATGTCGTTGTCCTAGACATGGTTGTAAAGCATCTTCCAAACCCAATTGAGGCTCAGAAGGAGAGAATAAAGATAATATGGAGGGGTGAACTGAACAGCGAAGTTGGAAAAGCTATGGTTGCATGCAATCCTAAGGGGCCTGTTGTGCTGATGATAACAAAGATAGTCGTAGATCCACAGGCTGGAGAAATTGCAGTTGGAAGACTTTTTAGCGGAACGCTAAAGCCAGGGATTGATTTGTACATAATCGACAGAAAGTCTAAGAATAGGGTCCAAACGGTTGGCATTTTCATGGGACCAAAAAGGGTTGAAGTAGAAGAGATCCCGGCAGGGAACATAGTTGCAGTTGTTGGACTTAAAGATGTCGTTGCCGGTTCGACTTGTTCTGAAATTGAAAAGATCGAACCATTTGAAAGTTTAAAGCATTACAGCGATCCTGTCGTTACAATGGCTGTAGAAGCGAAGAATCCAAGGGATTTACCGAAGCTTGTAGAAGTTCTCAGGAAGCTAGTAAGAGAAGATCCAACACTGCAATTAACGCTGAATGAGGAAACTGGAGAACACCTGCTTAGCGGAATGGGAGAGTTGCATTTGGAGGTAAAGATAGAGAAAATAAGGAGAGAATACGGTCTTGAAGTTGTTACTTCACCACCAATAGTTGTCTTCAGAGAAACTGTAACGCAGACTTCACCTGTTGTAGAAGGAAAGTCGCCAAACAAGCACAACAAATTCTACATAGTTGTGGAGCCTCTTCCAGCGGAAGTTATAAGGCTTTTCAGGGAGGGAGAAGTGAACTTCAAGATGGATAAAAAAGAGAGAAGAAAGAAGCTCCAGGATGCTGGTTTGGATGGTGAAGAGGCTGCTGGAGCTATCGAGTTCTACGAAGGTAATCTATTCTGCGACGTTACCAAAGGGATTCAGTACCTCAACGAGACTATTGAATTAATCTTGGAAGGTTTCAGAGAAGCGATGAAAGCTGGACCGCTGGCAAAGGAGCCATGTATGGGGATAAAGGTTAAACTGGTAGACTGCAAGTTGCATGAAGATGCTGTTCATCGTGGTCCAGCTCAGGTTATTCCAGCTGTTAGATCCGCGATATTCGCAGCAATTCTTCAAGCAAAACCGACGCTTTTGGAGCCATATCAGAACATCTACATCATGGTGCCTCAAACGATGATGGGAAATGTTACAAGGGAAATCCAGGGGAGGAGAGGACATATTTTGGATGTTAGAATCGATGGAGATACAGCAACCTTAACAGCAAAAGCTCCGGTTAAGGAAATGTTTGGTTTCGCCGGTAGCATAAGATCTGCAACATCCGGAAAAGCGATATGGAGCACAGAACATGCAGGATTCGAAAAGGTTCCGCCCGGTCTACTGGAAGAATTCATAATGGAGGTAAGAAAAAGAAAGGGTCTGAAATTGGAAATTCCGAAACCGGAGGAGTTCCTTGCTTAGGGAGCTGAACGAAAGAGAAATAAAGACTCTTAACAAAGCCCTGAAATTTTTTAATTCACTTGATTTTTTAAAAGAGAAGAGATTGGTTGTTAAAGGTAAAGAAGTTTTTGCGGTTTCTGAAGAGCTTTACGAGTTTCTTAAGACAGGAATAGAGTGCATTTTTGGTGTGAAAGTTGGAGAAATAGGAAAAAGATTTCGATTGACACTGGAAGGAACTTTTTGGCTGATGAAGAATGAGGATAAAAAGGTTTGGGTGAATGAGAAGGGAGAAATGCTCTTCCTTTACGGCAGAGACATATTTGCGGAATCTGTGACAAGAACTGGAAACTTCGAACAAAATGAAATCGTATTCATTTGCAACAAGTTCAACGACATCATAGGAATTGGTAAGGCAAGATTCAGCTCTTCAGAAATTTTAAAGCAAAAAAGGGATAGAGTTGTGGTAGAGAATCTTGTGGATAGAGGAGCCTATTTAAGGCATGAAAAAATCTACAATGCCTTTTAAAAATTTATTGTGGAGCCAATTTTGTTAGAATCTTCTGGTCAGTTATAACTCCCACCGGCTCTCCTTTGTCCGTTACAACTAGAATTCGGACATTTTCATCTCTCATCAGTCTTATTGCCTCTCTTATCTTCGTATCCTTTTCAACAAGCACTATCTTTGGTCTCATCACTTCCTCCACTTTTGCTTCGAGTTTTCCTTCTGCAACAGCTTTTGCTACGTGATCCAAGGTGAATATTCCAACGAATTTTTCATCCTTCTTTACAGGGGCGCAGTAGATTTGCTTTTCAGCCAAAAGCTTCGCACCTTCTATTACCTTTGCATCCGCGTTCACTGCGATAATTGGGGAACTCATATGTTCTCCAACCGTATCTCTCGGCAATGCCACAATCTTCTCTATATCCACTATAACCGTGTTTGCCGTATCATCTCTACCAACGACTTTACCAGATATTATAAGCTCGTTGACAGGTGTTGGGCCAAAAGTAACCTTATCCCCAGGTACTATTTTCTTTATATCTCCCAGAAGTCTTACTCTTGCCTGACAGACCTCTGGATTGGAAACTGAGGGCAAATCTATCTCCTCAACGGATAGATCTTCCATTACGTTATCATTTACTATTACAGGTACTACGACACTTTCCTCTGGCTTCGTAATTGAAAGGAGTTCATATGCTTTTGCAGTTGGTCTATAACCGCCTTTTGGTCCTGGAACTCCTTCAACAAGTCCCAGAGCTCTTAAAGCTTGCATTTGGTTTCTTACAGTTCCTGGATTTCTATTTATTAATTCCGCTATCTCTTCCCCCTTTATAGAGCTTCCAGACTTCTTCTTGTATAGGGTTATTAAAGCATATAATATATCCTTCTGTATTTGAGTTAACTCAAGTTCCATTCGATTCACCTCCTAACTTTAATTTAAATTTTTTGTATTGTGTGTTTAAAGATATTTATAATTTTTCCCTTGTCGACAAAGCTAGAGCTTATTTTGAAGTATTCTATCTATAACCGCATCTCTCGGCGTTGTCGCTATTCTTGCGACTTTTTTCGGATCATGTCCTTGGCAAATTGCCAAGAGTTGACTGTAATCGAAGACTGGAATTTCATAGTCGATCATTCCAAGCTTCTTCATCTCCGCTTGAGCGTTGTCCATGTGCATGAGACAAGTTATACACGAAACTGCGATGCAGTCTGGATTTACCTCATCCTTCATCGCATCCAGTTTCTTTTTCAGAAACTCCAAGTTCGCCATTTTATCATGCTTTGCAAATCCTCCCGCCCCCCCACAGCATTGTCTTTCTCTGGAAAAACTTGGAACCTCAGCTCCAAGAGCTTTAAGGAGATTTCTAAATATTACTGGATTTTCTGGATCATCAAAACCCACTTTCTTGCTCGGTCTTAAGACATGGCATGGATATTGAAAGACGACCTTCATACCTTTCATTGAATACTTGAGCGACCTCCTTATTCTTTCAACACCTATAACGTTATGGAAAACATCGAGAATATGTCTAACATCGGTTTTACCCTCGTATTTAAGATCGAATTTCAACAGATATTTTTTGTTTATCTCATCCAGTTTTCCATTGAGAAGCTTATACCTTCCAAGCTTCAGAACGGAATAACAGCTCCCACATTGAACGACGATGTCGGTTCTATTTTTCTCAGCATTTGCAAGATTCCAGGCAACTATTGCTAGGGCTGCTTCCTCATCAACGCTTGGAAAAGTCCCAAAAGCTGGACAGCATGCTGCTCCTTCTATGTCAAGGATTTCAACTCCAAGTGTTTGGAGAGAAAGTCTTATCGCCAACTCCACATCTGGACGAATTGCAGGCATGTTACAGCCAAGGAAAAGGCTAAACTTCATAATCATTCCTCCCTGAAGATATAGCTATATTTTTTATAAACGTTCGTCTCCTTCAACATCTCCCTAAACTTTCGCAAAGCTTCAGCGTTGTTTGCAACTGTCTTTATCTTAGGTAACCCAAGTTCATCTCGCATTGGATTTAAAACGTTCTGCGTATGTCCCCTAGCAAATATTTCACCCAGAACGAGTGGGACAAATGTATCATCTTCCTTACACTGCCATCTCCTTATTGCAAGTACTATTTCAAATGGCTCCGCCTCTCTTGGACACCTTTCCTCACAACCGCCACAAGTAACACACATCCATGGTGTTTCCTCTTCCAGCAGTTTTTCCCTGAGTCCAAGTTTTATGATATGAATTAGCCTTTTAGCGCTGAGAGGAGTTTCTGAGAAACCCGTAGGGCAATCTGCTATGCACGTTCCACACTGGTAACATTTAACCAGATCATGTGCTCCAAGTTCGATTAGCTCTTTAACGAGTTCAGGATCTCTTCCCTCTATCATCAAACCACCTCAAATCTTTTCAAGCATCTTTGAGAGTTCAGCATAGCTAAATACTGGCCCATCCTTACAGACATAATAGCTTTCTATCCTACACTTACCACACTTTCCGATTCCACACTTCATCCTTCTTTCCAAAGTCGTGTATATCTGTTCATCTCTAAATCCAAGGTCCTTCAAAACGTTCAAAGTTATCTTGATCATTATCGGTGGTCCACAGGTTATCGCGATCGTATTTCTTGGTTCAGGCTTAAGCCTTTTGACGTTGTCAGGAACGAAGCCTACAAAATACTTCCATTCTGGCTCTGGATTGTCTATGGAGAGATGAACGTTGTAACCTTCTTCGATGAGCTTGAAGAGCTCATCTTTGTAAACTAGATCTCTTGAACTTCTGGCACCGTATATTATCGTCAAATCTCCATAATCTTTCTCTTTGTCTATCACATATTGATAAATCGACCTCAAGGGAGTCTGACCAATCCCGCCTCCGATCGTTAATATATTCATCCCCTTCCACTCCTCCAATGGAAATGCTCTCCCAAGGGGGCCGCGAATGCCAACGATGTCTCCAACTTTCATCTCATGAAGCTTTGCCGTAACTTTTCCAGTCTTTAAAACGCTAAACTCCAAATCTGGTCTTGTAGGTGAATTTGCAATCGTAAACCAGCTTTCTCCTCGACCAAAAACTGAAACTAGACACCCTTGACCAGATTTATAATCAAATCTTTCTCTTTCCAACAGCCTGATTTTGAACGTCTTTATAGGCCTTGGTCCTCTGACTTCGTCCCTGATTTCTACGATTTCAGCTTTGTATGGAACATAGGGATTCTGCAATTATCTCACCTCCGAAATCACCTCTACAATATCTATCCCCGCTGGACAGAAATCTATGCACCTCCCACAGCCAACACAATAGAATTCTCCCTTTCTAACCAGAGTGTAATAGAACTTGTCATAAAATCTATTCCTTAGCCTTTGCCACTTCTCTGCCCTCGGATTATGACTGGAACTTTCAAGCGTGTGTAATGGAAATTGACAGCTATCCCAAGCCCTTATTCTAACCCCTCTCTTTTCCCCCTCATCGTATATGTCAAAACAGAAACAGGTTGGACAGAGATATGTGCAGATTCCACAAGACTTACAGTTCATCGCGACTTCTTTCCAGTAATTGCTATCAAAGCTTTTTCTGAGCTTTTCAACATCAACAGCAATGCTTCGCATTTCAAGTTTTTCTTCCTCAAATCTCTTTCTAAGCAGAATTTCCTCAGAGTTTTCCTCTCTCAAATTGAATTCTGAAAGGAATTCTTTTCCTGCATCACTTTTATGATTCACAAAGATCTTTTCTCCAATCTTGGAAACCACTATATCCGCTTCAGGATTTTTCGGATCCAATCCAAGACTCTGACAGAAACAGTTCACACCAGCTTCTTTGCAGGATATGGCTATTGTGAAAAGTTTTTCCCTTCTTTTCTTGTAATAGGGATCCACAAATCCCTCCAAGAAGTGCCTGTCGAGTAGCTTTATAGCTTTGGCATCACAGCTCCTCAATCCAACGACTGCGATCTTTTTTTCTTCCATCGGAATTTCATCGATCCAAGAAGAATATCTGATAAGAACTTCGTTTTCCGGAAAAACCGCTATTTTCGCAGAATTTCTTGGGAGGATATAATCGAAGTTTACATCGTTGGCTGAGTTTATTTCCTTAAAAATGTGGAAATCATCGACCTTTACAGGTGCAAAAACCCTGTAACCTCTTTCAAGAAGCTTGGAAATCGCATCTCTAAGGAAATCCCCCTCGTATATCATTTCAATCACCCACTATGTCGAGCTTTGAGAAGAATGGTATTTCCTCTCTCAGATCATATCCAAAAGTTTCAAAAACAACTTTTTCGAGCTTTCTTTCTAGCTTTCTTAAAGGCAACTCCATTGGACATGCTCTTTCGCATTCTCCACAGCCAGCACATCTTCCTGAATGGTGTAAAACGCGCAAGATGTGATAAATCGCGTTATCCTTTGCATTTACTGTTTTTCCAAGAAGTCTTGGATAGCTTGCCTTCTCTTCAGCGGTGCTCATTGGAGAGATTGCAAGATTCGATGGGTCAACGATGCACTCCTCACAATAGCAAAGTGGACAAACGCTTCTGCAGGCATGGCATCTGATACATCTTTCGAATTGAGAAATCCAGTAATTCCATCTCTCTTCCCTGCTCATTTTCTCAAACTCTTCAACATCGCTAAAGTCTTTCTTTCCCTCTCTAGCCTCACCAATCAGCACATCGTAAATGACAGGAGTTGGATGTTCGCAGTATTTGCAGTTCTCATCGATGACTTCAGCAAAAGAGACTCTCTTTTCTCCATTCTTCGTCTTTATCACTAAATCCTGTCCATCAAGTTCGACTGAGGAGACTTCATTCAACTTTACGATCTTTGAAAGCTTCCTATAATCTATGACTCCTTTGCAGGAGACACCAACGATGAATAAGTTTTCTCTTTTGAGCTTTCCCTCTTTTATCAATTGCTTTATCGCCATCGCATCGCAACCCTTGGCAACAACAGCTACTTTACCACTTAGCTGCATGAGGAGCTTTGCAGGATTGTTGATGGATAGAGGAGAGAAGGAAATTTTATCGATTTCATTCATGCCAAGAACTGCAAGAACTTCTCTTGGCTCATTCTTTTTCCTTACAAATGCTACAATCTTCTCAGCATTCGAACTCTTTATCGCTTCTTTTATCTTCTCCAATTCGCTCATTCCTCCCACCTCAACTTCTTTTGCTCTCCAAGCTGTTCTATAACTTTTTTAAAGGCAGTCATTTCTTCTGCAAATTTCTTTCCCTCCGATGCAGATGCCCAGAGTAGCTTCAATCGTTCATCTTCGAAACCTATGAACTTCAATAGCTCCTTTAGCAGGATATACCTCTTTTTCGCATGGTAATTTCCAACCATGTAATGACAGTCTCCAGGATGACAGCCAGCTATTACAACCCCATCCGCACCCTGTCTGAAAGCGCGGAGAATCCATGCTGGATTTACCATGCCAGAGCACATTACACGGATTATTTTCACATCCTCAGGATACTTCAGCCTGCTAACTCCTGCTAAATCTGCTCCAGCATAGCTGCACCAGTTACAGGCAAAAGTCACTATCTTCACACCATCACCTCTAACAAACCATCTATAGCCGACTTTATCTGATCGAACGTGAAGCCTTTCACGGTTATTGCACCCTTAGGACATGAAGCGCTGCAAATTCCACAGCCAAGGCAGACTGCTTTCTTAACTGAAGCCTTAAGCTCGACTCCTGTCCTTGTCTTAAACTCTACGATTTCAATCGCATTCACAGGACAGACTTTCACGCAAATTCCACAGGCATCACAGCGTTCTCTGGTAACTTCAGCCTTATTCGCTTCCATCACTATCTTATCCTTCGAAAGAATCGTCATCGCTCTTGAAACTGCTGCAAGTGCCAGAGAAATCGTTTCAGGAATAAGCCTAGGACTGTGCGCTATCCCAGCTAAGAATATCCCCTCGGTTGCAAAATCGACTGGACGAAGCTTTGGATGCGCTTCTAAGAAGAAACCATTTGGATCCAGTGGTACTTTCAGCAGTTTCGAAATACTAGCATTGTCCTCATTTGGCACAATCGCGGCACTTAAAACCACGAACTCTGGTTTTGCAACAAGTTTTTCACCGAGAATTTCATCGTAAAACTCCACCTCTACTCCATCTCCACTCTCTCTCACGACTGGTGGATTTTCTGGGGTGTAGCGGACAAAGATAACTCCCTCTCTTGCAGCCTTTTCGTAGTATCTTTCAAGGAATCCATAAGTTCTAATGTCTCTGAAGAGGATTAAAACGTCAGCATTTGGATCCAGTTCCTTTATTTTCAACGCATTTTTTATCGCAGTCTGACAACAGATCCTGCTGCAGTATGGTCTCTCCTCATTTCTGCTTCCAACACACTGAATCATCACAACACTTCTCGGCACTTCTTTTTTAGCCAACTTTTCTTCAAGTTCCACCTGCGTTAATACCCTTGGATGCCCATATCCAAATTCCTTTGGCTTATACTCTTTTGCACCTGTTGCAACGATTATCACACCATGTTCCAATTCGACAGTTCCATTTGGAGTCCTTACCATACTCCTGTAATTGCCAACAAATCCCTCCACACTCTCAACCATGGAATTCCTGAACACCTTTATTCTAGGATTAGATTCAACTTCTGCTACAAGTTTCTTAAGCAATTCCTGTGGATCTTTTCCATCGATCGTGTAATGAATGTGTCTCAAATTCCCTCCAAGCTCAGCCTCTTTTTCAACTAAATAGCATTCTATTCCATTCCTAGCAAGTTCAATCGCTGAAACCATTCCTGCCAATCCTCCGCCAATTATCAAAGCCCTTTTAACAACATCCACTTCGACGAATTGCAAGGGCTCAAGAAGTTTCGCCTTTGAAACGCCAGCATTTAAAAGTGTCTTTGCCTTTTCAGTCGCTTTCAATTTATCCGTATGCACCCAGGAACAGTGCTCCCTTATGTTCACAAACTCGAATAGATACGGATTCAAACCAGCTTCCATCAGTGTTCTTTTGAACAACTGTTCATGTGTCCTTGGTGTACAGGCTGCAACAACGATTCTGTTTAAGTTATAATCTGCTATTGCCTTCTTTATCTTTTCCTGCGTATCAGCAGAGCAGGCAAAGAGAACATGATCTGCAAAAACTACATCATCGAGCGTTTTAGCGAATCTCGTCAACTCTTCAACATCAACTGTTGATGCTATGTTTACACCACAATGACAGATAAAGACACCGATTCTCGGAGGTTCACCTACTACATTCTTTTCAGGTGGAAATTCTTTCTTTTTCAAAATTCTTTCAAAATTTAGCCCAGAAGCTTTTGCTGCTGAAGCGCTCGCCATTGCAACGCTTTCTGGAATATCCTTTGGTTCGCAAGCCACTCCTGCAACAAATATACCAGGTTTTGAAGTCTCTACTGGTGCAAAGGAGTCTGTTAAAATGAAGCCATAGTCATTCAGTTCAATTCCAAAGATTTTAGAATACTCTTTAAGCTCTTCTCCTGCTTCAAAGCCTACAGACAGGACTACGAGATCGAATTCTTCTTCATAGCTCTTTCCATCTTTTTCATATTTTATAATTAAATTTCCGTCTTTCTTTTGCAATATGTTGGCCACTCTTGCTTTATGATAAATTATACCATACTCATTCTTAGCTCTATTCGCATATTCCTCAAAACCTTTGCCAAAAGTTCTGACGTCCATTGCAAAGATGTGAATTTCTGCATCTGGAATGTGTTCTTTTGCAATTATAGCATGCTTTGTCGCGTAAGTGCAGCAAACTGATGAGCAATATGGATTAGTCTTTGCATCCCTAGAACCAACACATTGCAGTATTGCGATCTTCTTTGGAACTTTCCCATCGCTCCTGAAAACATGTCCCTCAAATGGGCCAGTAGCAGAGAGAAGGCGCTCAAACTGTATGCTCGTGATAACATTTGGATATATACCGTAGCCATATTCTCCTTTCCTTCTAGCGTCAAAAAGTTTCCCTCCTAGAGCCAGGATTATTGAAGAGACTTTTAACTCAATTATTTTTTCCTTCTGTCCATAATCAATTGCCTTTGCCACGCAAACGTTATAACAAATCCCACAACCTACGCATTTACTTCTATCTATCGCATAAACCTTCGGCACAGCCTGAGGGTAGCGTAGAAATATAGCGGATCTAAAGCTCATCCCTTCATTGTACTCATCTATCGCACTTACTGGACAAATCGATGCACAAACTCCGCAGCCAGTACATTTTGATCTATCTACATAAAGCGGCTTCTGTTTTATCTTCACCCTGAAATCCCCAGCATTACCTTCTACTGCTATAACTTCAGCGTTGTTTATTATCTCAATATTCTCATGCCTTGCAACTTCGTTTAGCTTTGGAGATAGTATGCACATCGAGCAATCGTTCGTTGGAAATGTCTTGTCAAGTTGACTCATTCTACCGCCAATAGCTGGTAGCTTTTCTACCAAATAAACCTTAATTCCAGATTCTGCCAAATCCAAACTCGCTTGAATTCCAGCAATACCACCACCAACTACCAAAACGCTCATCTAACCACCCTAATAGTCAGCTCATCTTCTCCTCCAATTTCAACTAATCCCCTTCTCTTCATTTCAACAATTGTGGCAACTACATCTCTTTTATTCATCCCAGATTTTTCAGCTATCTCCGAAACTCTCGCTTCTCCTTTTACATACGATAGAATCTTCGCAACCCTTATAGCTGTCTCAACTGCATTTGATAGAACCTCTTCATATTTTTCAGCATCAATTTTTTCTCCATATACGTTCCCAAGCTCAACTATGGTCCTCATTTTCGCAGTTAGGGCTCTAACATTTCTATCCCTCGCAACAGCTCTCAAAATTTCTGCAATCTCAGAGCTAATTTTTTCAAATTTTTTAGGAGTTTCATTAAATGCAATTCTCTCCTCTTCCAATCCCAGCTTTTTCAAGGCCATCCTCATCACTTTTACTTTATTTCTAGCCTCAAATGCCCCAGGATTGTTTCTGCAATCTCCTTCGCAACTCAGAATTGCAACACTTCCATGCTTTGCAATTGCTTCAGCTATATGGATCATATCGAGCCTAGAAATACATAACAAAGTTGTACCTTCTTTGCTTTTTCTCCTACAAGAGATCAGATTACTCTTTTCAATTTCAGCTAAAATCGAGTCGTCTCTGAATTTAGCTGCAAACATGGTTATAGCAGAAGTTATACAGCTACCCGCACAAAGACCGCAAACTTTGCAGATTCCTGTTACTTCAGGATAACCATTAACAAACTCAAGCACTTTATGCGGACAAAGCGCTACACAGATTCCGCAGCTAACACATTTTTTATAATCGATTATTATTGTTTTTTTCTGATCTTCAGACATACTTCAGGAGGAGATGTTCAGTTTATAAATTTTAGGAAGTATTTCAATTCAAAACAGCAAAAGACTAATATTTCATTAATTTTTTCATTCGATCAATGGCGAAAATCGTAGACGGAAGATTGACCGAACATCCAATACTCAAATTCAATCGAGGCAAAGAAGTTACGATATATTTCAATGGAAGACCGATAAGAGCCTATGAAGGCGAAACCGTTGCAGCAGCTCTTTATGCCAATGGAATCAGAATCTTTAGCAGGTCCTTTAGATGGCATAGACCGCGTGGCTTTTTCTGCGCAATTGGAAAATGTTCGGCATGCATGATGGAAGTAGATGGTGTTCCAAACGTGAGAACTTGCAAAGTTTACGTTCGAAATGGGATGAAAGTTAAAACACAAATCGGTTTCCCAAATGCTGAAAAGGATTTCTTTGCGATCTTTGATAAATTTTTAGACAGATTATTTCCACATGGAAGTCAATACACGAAGTTCACATCAAAACTTTTGCGCGATTTCTTTCTATCTCAGTTGAGAAAGATGACTGGATTCGGTAATGCTCCAAAGGTCGAATTTAGTGGTAAAGGTAGCTATGAAGAAATTCATTGCGACGTTGCTGTAATCGGTGGTGGACCAGCTGGAATGAGTGCAGCGATTAATGCAGGAAAATATGGAGCAAGAGTTTTGCTGGTTGATGAAAACCCGTTTTTGGGTGGGCAGCTTGTAAAGCAGACGCATCGCTTTTTTGGTTCTGGAAAACACATGGCTGGGACTAGGGGTATAAAGATTGCCAAGATCTTGGAGAATGAGCTCAAAAAGATCCCAAACGTTGACATAAGGCTTGAAACAAGAGTTTTTGGTATCTATGGAAAGGAAGTTGGAGCTGTTGAGAAAGAAAGACTTCTAAGGATAATTCCAAAGAAAATAATAGTAGCAACTGGAGCATATGAAAGGACATTGGTGTTCGAGAACAACGATCTCCCTGGAATTTACGGAGCTGGCGGCGTGCAAACGCTTATGAACGTCTATGGCATAAAACCGGGAAAAAGGGGGTTAATAGTTGGCTCGGGAAATGTTGGATTAATCTTGAGCTACCAGCTTATACAGGCTGGAGTTGAGGTTGCTGCTGTCGTTGAGGCAATGCCAAGAATTGGAGGTTACTTTGTCCACGCTGCAAAAATTCGCAGATTAGGTGTGCCGATATATGTGAGACATACCATAATTCGAGCGCTTGGAAAAGATCACGTTGAAGGAGCTATAATAGCGCAGCTAGATGAAAAATTTAAACCCATTCCCGGAAGTGAAAAGCGGATAGACTGCGATTTCATATGCGTTGCAGTCGGACTTTCACCTACCCATGAATTGCTTTACCAAGCTGGTTGTAGGATGAAATTTGTACCAGAGCTTGGAGGATTGGTTCCGCTACGAACAAAGTTCAATGAAACGAGTGTTGAAGGTGTTTACGTCGCAGGGGATGTGGCCGGAATTGAAGAGGCTACAGCAGCGATAATGAATGGAAAAATTGCAGCGCTTCATGCTGCGATTTCACTTGGACTGGGTGGAGAGGAAGCTAGGAAGGAATTAAATGATACTATAAAAGACTTAGAGGAATTCAGATCTGGACCATTTGGGAAAAGGATAGTTTGTGGCATTGAGAAGTGTTTGATGGATGGGGTGGAAGCTTGAAATACCTAGAAAGAGGTTATGCTGAACTCGAAGAACTACCGCCTTTTCCAAGTGAGGAAAGGTTGAAGAAGAGACCAGTGGCCTATATCGAATGCCCTCAGCCAATTCCATGTAGTCCATGCTATGAAGCTTGTCCTGTAGATGCGATAAAAATGGAGAACATCAACGATCCACCAGAAGTCGACTATGAAAAATGTACCGGCTGCATGAACTGCATTCGCGTTTGCCCTGGACTTGCAATATTCATGTTGAGAATAAGGGAAGATGGAAAGGGAGAAGTTACGCTACAGTATGAGCTCCTTCCATGGCTAAAAAAAGGAGATAAAGTCGAGCTTTTGAACAGAAAAGGGGAGGTTGTTGGAATTGGAGTTGTAAACTGGGTTCTACCACCTGAGAGAAACGATCAGACATCACTTGTTCGCGTTGAAATGGATGTAAAGCTGATATATGAAGTTAGAGCTGTGAGGAAGGTGAAAGAATGAGAAAGGTCGTTTGCAGATGTGAGGATTTGACGGAAGAGGAAATAATTCATGCAATAGAGCTTGGCTATGATGACATAGAGAGCTTAAAGAGATACACCGGAGCGATGACTGGACCCTGTCAGGGGAAAGGGTGTCTTATGCACATCCTTAGACTTTTAAGTCAAAAGACTGGGAAAAGCATTGAAGAAATTGGAATCACAACACAAAGACCCCCGGTAAATCCCGTACCGCTATATATACTTGCGAGCGGTGAAGAGAGATGAGAGTTGCTGTAATAGGCGCCGGTATAGCTGGGCTTGCTGTTGCATATTTTCTGGCAAAGGAGGGTTTAAAGGTCAAAGTTTTTGAAAAGAAGTTTATATTGCATGGAGCGAGTGGAAGGAACTCCGG
>JAWAQR010000005.1:0-58896 GCA_038893835.1 Archaeoglobaceae archaeon | reverse complement strand
TACTTCTGAAATTCCTTATCCCCCCAGAAGTATATAGGCATCGATGGAGATGGCATCTCACAAACTAGTTCTCCTGGCTGATCGTAAATCGGATTTCCGTTTTCATCGTAACAGGCTATTTTCATTCCCAAAGCTGGAGCTTGTAGTTGTCCAGCATAAACTGGAAGCGTTGGAGAGCCAGCGCAGAAGCAGCCGTTGATGTCAGTGCCACCAGAAATCGAATTGAACCAGAGGTCTGATTTTATGTTTTCATAAACCCACTTAAATCCATCTGCAGACAATGGAGATCCAGTTTGAGATATTTCTCTAAGAGATTTTAGCCCAAACTCTTCTTTAGGCCTTGCATTCGAGTTCATTAGGGCATAGATGTAACTGGCAGAGCAGCCGAAGATGTTTATTCCGATCTCATCGATCATTCTGAACATCGTTCTCCAGTCGGGGAAAAGAGGGTTGCCATCATAGATTGCAATCGTAGCTCCAACGGCTAAAGAGCTCATTAGCCAGTTCCACATCATCCAGCTTGGGGAAGTTATGTAGCTTATAACTTCTCCCTTTTTCAAATCCGTGTGCAGAATGAGCTCCTTTAAATGATTTGCAAGGACTCCACCAACAGATTGAACCATGCATTTCGGCTTCCCGGTCGTTCCCGAGCTGAACATTATATACAATGGCTCATTGGCTTCAACTTGTTCGAACTTCAGCTCTTCATTCTCCGATGCAAATTCTTTCCATAACTCTGCATTTGGAATTTGAGACAAATCCGGCTCCTTTTTCATGTATGGGAAAACTACAACCTTCTCCAGTGATGGAATCGATTTTACAACTTCTGCCACATTAGATGTGAAGTCATAACCTTTCCCCTTATACAGATATCCATCGACGGTGAACAAAACCCTCGGCTCCAGCTGACCAATCCTGTCGACCACAGCATTAGCTCCAAGTTCTGTTCCACAAGAGCTCCAGACTGCACCAATGCTGGTGGTTGCAAGCATCGCTATACAAGTTTCTGGAATGTTTGGCATGTAGGCACAAACCCTATCTCCTGGCTTAATTCCGAGCTCTCTAAGAGCGTTGGAAATATAAGCCACTTCTTTTCTTAGCTCCTGATAGCTCAGCGTTCTTTTAATTCCGGCCTCATTTCTAAAAACAAAAGCTATACCTTCTCTGTGCTTCAAAAGATTTTCGGCAAAATTGAGTTTAGCGTTGACAAACCACTTCGCTCCTGGGAATTTATTGAGATCATCAACGACTTTTGTGAACTTCTGGGAATATATGATTCCACAAAAATCCCAGATAGATGCCCAGAATTCTGAAACGTTTTCTATAGACCACCTGTATAAGTCCCAGTAATCTCTTAGCTCTGTCCCAAATCTTCGATTAACGTAATCTATGAACCTCGTAATGTTCGCTTTTTTCACAACTTCCTCAGACGGTTTCCAGAGTAACTCCATAACTTTCCCATCAAACTTAAATATATGATTTTTGCGGTTTTTGATTAGAATAAATCGAAAAAACTTTATACTCTAAAAATAGAAAATGAAGGATGATGAAGATAGAGAACTACTTACCCCCAAAGGAGTTGTGGCCAGAATTCAAGGTTTCAAGAGAACTCTACGAGAATCTTCCACAAAAGCTAAATCTTGCTGAGGAGATAATAGACAAGAACGCTGTAAAGAATAGGAACAGAGTTGCAATCTTCTTTGAGGACAAGAAGTTCACATATAGAGAAGTTTCTGAGTTGTCCAATAGAGTTGCTTCAAAGCTCGTTGAACTTGGCGTTGAACCAATGGACAGAGTTGCGATCAGGTTTGCAAATATTCCTGAAGCTGTCATATCCAACTTTGCTATAATAAAAGCTGGAGCGATTCCGGTAACCTTGCATCCGAGATGGAGCAAAAAGGAGGTTTTGCACGTTCTTAACGACAGTGGGGCAAAATTCGTATTTACACAGCCGGCTTTGCTGAAGGAGATAGAAGAAGTGAAAGAGGATCTAAAATTCCTGAAAAACATAATTCTTGTAGGAGATGAGAAACTGGCTGAAGAGAAAGGTTATTTAAGCTTCGAAAAGCTGGTAAAAGAGGGAGATAAGAAGTTCAATCCCGTCAAAGTGGATAAAGATGCGCCTGCAGTGCTACTATACACTTCCGGAACTACTGGTTTGCCTAAGGGAGTCATACACTTCCTTCCAGGTGTTCTAAACACGATTATAAACGTTGGAAAATATGTTTGGAAGCTCACGGAAAACGATGTTCTTGGCAGCGCTGCACCAATAAGCTTCGCCCTTGGCTATGGTGGACTTGCGATGATTCCATATTACTTTGGCAGCGCAGTTTCCCTAATGCGCCAGCCAGAGCCTGATTACGTTTTTTCCATGATAGAAAAGCATGGAGTTACTGTGCTTTCCATGGCACCAACTTGGTATAGAAAAACGCTTCCAGTTGTAACGCAGCTTATGGAAAAGTATGACATAAGCTCCATGAGACTCTTCACAGGTGGCGGTGAAGCTTTCGGAGCCGACACGATAAAGGCTTGGTATGAAAAAACCGGCTATATGATCGCGGAAGGATTTGGGGCAACTGAGTTGTTCTATATTACCATCTCCAATGCAGTAGCACCAAAGCCCAAGCCTGGATCCATTGGAATGCCAGTACCCGGAGTTGAAGTGACGATTCTAGATCCTGAAACATTGACACCAATAAAGGAGCCAAACAAGCCAGGTTTACTGCTAATAAAGGCTCCTTGTGGAACCGTTTACTGGAATCCTTATGCTGAGGATGGAAAATTGTTGAAGAAAATGCAAAAAGACGTCCTTCAAAAGTCGGTTGCACTTGGTGATCTAGCTTACTTCGATGAAGAAGGATACATATGGTTTGCAGGGAAGGGAGAAGATATAATAAAGAGCTCGGGATACAGAATTGGCGCCGATGAAGTAGAGGTTGCAATTCTGAGCCATCCTGCAGTGGATGATGCAGGTGTCGTTGGAGTTCCACATCCAGTGAGGGGTGAAGACGTTGTAGCCTTCGTAGTTCTTAAGAAGGGCTTCAATGCAGATGAAGAGATGAAGAAAAACATCTATGAACATTTGAAGGCGAATCTCGCTGTTTATAAGTTACCGAGAGATATAATATTTGTTGAGCAGTTACCAAGGCATCTAACAGGGAAATTGTTAAGGAGGGAGCTCAAAGAGATAGCGAAGAAACTTTACAAGCCAAAAGATTAATTTTTTATTTTTAGGTTTTATGGTTGAGCTTTTAGCACCAGGAAGAGGTAAAAGCTGTTTTAAATTCCGGAGCGGACAGTTTTTGTTGGAGCACTAGGTTTTAGCAGAAGAAGTGGATGCGATCACGATCGTTTTTAGCACAGAGTTGAGAAGAGATTTTGAAAGATCCGAATTCTCAACGATTATGCGCATAAACTTGACTTGAAGACGGAAACACTTGTGAACAGTACTACATGCTATGTAACTTTTTCAGCTACTTCGCAAGGGCTTTTAAAAGAATAGAGCTCGTAGATTCAGATGGAATGGTTGTTGGAAAAATCTTTGGTAACCCAAAAGAGATGTGGATGCTATAGACAATGTCTCTACCTTGATGATCCAATAGTTCAAAAGATTCACACTTGCAATGGAGATTTCGGAACTCATAGAAATCGGAGTTGAAGTATTAAAGATACGGGGAAGAGGGAACCTAACGGACCTAGTCGTGCGCTAATGGGGGAGCTAGATAGAAGAAGGATTATCTACACTGGGAATCTTAGAGAAAAGCTGTATGAAAAACTTGGTATAAAAGTTCTCTTAGAATTTTTGACAAAGGTGCACAATTTTTATACCCTTAGAGGGAACTAAATCCAATGGCATTAGATGCTTTGAAAGAAATAGCCCGTAAAATAATTGGATCAACGAGCATTGATAAGAAGTTCGTGGAAGAAATGGTTAGAGACATTCAGAGGGCATTGATAAAAGCTGACGTCAACGTCAAGCAGGTAAAGGAAATAAGTGAGGCGATAAAAAAGAGAGCTTTAAGCGAGGAAGTTCTAGAATACTTCGATGCCAGAGAGCATGTTTTAAAGATAGTCTATGAAGAACTTCTGAAGGGTGTTGGAGAAGGAATTGAGATTCCATTGAAGAAGTCCAAGATCATGCTAGTAGGCCTTCAAGGAAGTGGGAAGACGACGACTGCTGTAAAGATTGCAAAATACTTCAAAGATAGAGGTCTAAAAACAGCAGTTGTAGCAGCAGACACTTGGAGACCGGCAGCTTTTGAGCAATTAAAACAGCTAGCAGAAGCGAATTCCATCGCCTTTTATGGCTACAAAGGATTAGATGCTGTGGAGATTGTTAAAAAAGCTCTAGAAGTTGCAAAAGAAGACATCATAATAATCGATACAGCTGGAAGACATGCACTTGAAAAGGAGTTGATAGAAGAGATGATCGCAATTGCAAGAGTTGCAAATCCAGATTACAAATTCCTGGTTCTAGATGCTGCAATGGGGCAGCTTGCAAGTAAACAGGCAAAAGCTTTTCATGAAGCTATAGGGATAAATGGAATAATAATAACGAAGTTCGATGGAACAGCAAAAGGAGGGGGAGCTCTTTCAGCAGCTAGAGAAATAGGAATTCCGATTGCCTTCATCGGCACTGGGGAAAAGATTGAAGACTTCGAAAAATTCGATCCAAAAAGTTTTATTTCGAGATTGCTTGGAATGGGGGATTTGAAGAGTTTGATGGAGAAAATTGAAAGAGTTACCAAAGAGGAGAAATTGGATGCAGAGGTCTTTTTAAAAGGAACTTTTACATTAAAAGACATATACAAGCAGATAGAGGCCATGAACAAACTTGGGCCAATAAGAAAGATTTTGGATATGATACCGATGCTTGGATTGAAAGTTGGAGATGAAGTTGTTGAGATGACAGAGGAAAAGATGAAGAAGTTCAAGGTGATAATGGATTCCATGACAGAGGAAGAGATGCTGAATCCCAAGATAATAGATAGTTCCAGAATAAGAAGAATAGCGATAGGAAGTGGAACTTCACAGCAAGAAGTGAGAGAGTTGTTGAAATACTACGAAACGGTTAAGAACGTGATGAAAAAGATGAAGAAGGGGAGGCTACCCATAAAAGGTTTGAAGTTCGGAATATGATTGCAGGCATCGATGAAGCTGGAAAGGGGTGTGTTATTGGCCCACTAGTCATCGCTGGGGTTGCATGTGATTGTGAGGATTATCTTAGGAAAATTGGTGTAAGGGATTCAAAGAAGTTGAGCAAGAAGAAAAGGGAGGAACTTGCTGAAAAAATAGTGGCTGTGGCAAAGGTTGAGGTATTAAAAATAAGTGCTGAAGAGCTTAATGAGCTAATGGAGAGAAGGACGTTAAATGAGATATTAAAGGATGGATATGAGGCTATTATAAAGAGGTTGAAGCCATCGATAGTATTTTTAGATAGTCCAGATGTTAAGCCAGAAAGGCTAGCTAGTTATCTAAAATCTGTAACCGGTGTTGAAGTTATAGCAGAGCATGGAGCTGATGAAAGGTATCCGATCGTTTCCTCAGCATCCATAATAGCAAAGGTTGAAAGGGAAAGGGAAATAGAGAGGCTAAAAATGGAAGTCGGTGATTTTGGCAGTGGTTATGCAAGCGATCCAAAAACCATAGAATTTTTGAAGAAACAGAAGGAATTTCCTTCATTTGTTCGAAAAAAATGGAAGACCCTAGATAAATTGAGACAAAGAAGACTTGAGGACTTTCTCATCTAATACACTTGGATTTCGTGGAAATATTGATATACCAATGCAGTCATTTTAGGCTGATGAATGAAGTGAGCCTTCCGTATAAGACGAGATCCCTTTGTCCCGAGTGTCTTTCTATCATTGATGCAGAAGTTTATGCAAAGGATGGTAAAGTGATGATAAAGAAAGTTTGTGAACAACACGGAGAATTTGAAGACGTTTATTGGGGTGACGTTGAACTTTTTAAATTTGCATCTAGATTTGCACGGGATGGAAAGGGAATAGAGAATCCGATAACGGAAAAAAGAACTTGTCCTTTTAGCTGTGGATTGTGTGGAAATCACAAAAGCCATACTGCTCTGCTGAACATAGTTTTAACAAATAGATGCGATTTGGCTTGCTGGTATTGTTTCTTTTATGCAAAAAGAGCCGGATACGTTTACGAGCCAACTGTTGAGCAAATAAGAGAGATGGTGAAGAAGGCGAAGGAAATTAAGCCAGTTGCATGCAATGCAGTTCAGCTAACAGGTGGAGAGCCAACGCTAAGGGAAGATTTAATTGAAATAATAAAGGTTATAAAAGAAGAAGGATACGACCACATTCAGCTAAACACAAATGGAATAAGATTGGCTTTGGAAGAAGATTTTGCAAAAAAGATAAGGGAAGCGGGTGTTAATACGGTATATCTTTCATTCGATGGAGTTGATGAAAGGACAAATCCAAAGAACCATGCTGAAGTTCCAAAGATACTTGAAAACTGTAGAAAGGCTGGACTTGGAATAGTTTTGGTTCCGACGATAATAAAAACTGTAAACGATCACCAGCTTGGAGATATAATAAGATTTGCCGCAAAGAACATCGAAGTTGTAAGGGGTGTTAACTTCCAGCCAGTTAGCCTAGTTGGCAGCATGCCAAAAAAGGAGAGGGAAAAGTATAGAATAACGATTCCAGATTGTTTGAAGTTGATAGAAGAGCAAACAAATGGAGAAATTAGCAGATATGACTTCTACCCAGTCCCAAGTGTTGTCCCAATTTCAAAGTTCGTCGAAGCGATAACGGAGAGACCGCAGTATGAGCTAACAGCACACTTCGCCTGTGGAATGGCAACCTATGTTTTCGTTGAAGATGGAAGGATGATACCAATAACTAGGTTTATAGACGTGAGCGGTTTGCTCGAGTTCATAGACAAAAGGGCCGAAGAAATAAAGACCAGCAAGCTGAAGTCTTTGAGGGCATTGAAGGATTTGATAGATCTTAGAAAGTTCATAGACTCATCCAAGGCACCAAAAGGTCTCAGCATTACAAAAATGCTGTTCAACATCTTAGTAAAACACGACTACTCTACACTCGGGGAATTTCACAAAAAGACGCTCTTCATAGGCTTCATGCACTTCCAAGACCTTTACAACTACGATCTAGCAAGGGTGGAGAGGTGCGAAATCCACTACGCAACTCCGGATGGTAGAATAATTCCATTCTGCACTTTCAACGTGATTCCCGAAATTTACAGGGATAGAATACAGGAAAAATTCGGAATTCCGGTAGAAGAATGGGAAAGAAAGACGGGAAGAAAGCTTAAGGACGATATATATAGAGTTGTGAGGAGACCGAGATGAGGGGGCTTTTCATAGGTAGATTTCAGCCGTATCACTTGGGGCATCATGAGGTTGTGAAAAAGATACTGGAAGAAGTAGATGAACTGATCATAGGCATTGGCAGCGCTCAGGAGAGTCATAGCATTGAAAATCCATTCACAGCTGGGGAAAGGGTTTTGATGATTTCAAGAGCGCTCGATGAGATTGGAGTAAAAAAGAAGGTTTATATAATTCCACTCGAAGATATTTATCGCAACAGCCTTTGGGTTTCACACGTTTGTTCGATGGTCCCACCCTTCGATGTTGTTTACACGAACAATCCACTTGTTTACAGACTTTTCAAGGAAGCCGGATTCAAGGTCTTAAAGACGCCGATGATAAATAGAACCGAATTCCACGGAACTGAAATAAGAAAGAAGATGCTGGAGGGGAAAGATTGGGAAAAATACGTGCCAAAAGCTGTTGCAGAAGTGATAAAGGAAATTGGAGGGATTGAAAGGATAAGAGAGATAGCCGGGAGGGATTTTTAAATTGGAAGGTTTCTCTGTTCGTTGGGGAGACATATACTTCAACGTTGAATGTGAAGAAAAAGTTAAAAGAGCTTTTTTCTCAAAAAATCGAGTTTTTGGTTTTAAAAAATGCGAGCTTTCAAAAAGACTTGAAGAGTACTTTATGGGAGAAAAAGTTGACTTTGAATTCGAATTTGAATTAAATCTACCCTTTTTCGCTTTGAAAGTTCTTAAAAGGATTTTGAAAATACCCTATGGGAAAACCATTACATATGGGGAGCTTGCAAAAGAGCTCGGAAGTTCTCCGAGAGCGGTAGGTCAGGCTTTAAAAAGAAATCCAATCGCTGTTCTCATTCCATGTCACAGGGTTGTTTCAAAAAAGGGTATTGGTGGTTATTCCTGGGGAGTGGAAATCAAGAGGGCCCTTTTAAGGCTTGAGGGAATTTATTTCCCTTAAAATCTTTTCAGCTATTTTCTCTCCTATTAATCTTGCAACCTTACTCGGATTTGCAATTATATCTTCCTTATTCTTTATTCCGGCATTAAAAAGCTTCCTCGCTCTAACTCTACCTATGTTCCTTATCGAAACGAGGTCCAAAAGTTCTTCTTTTACACCATATCGAATTCTTTTTTCCAGATTTGGAAATTTCTTTCCGATTTCATTTGCAATTCTCGCAAAAGCATGTGCAAGCCATTCTGCAGTCTCACAAATTCTTCGCAAATCTCCAGGAGCAATTGAAAACTTCTCACATATCAGATTTTCATCAACCTCGTTTATCCAGTCTCTAAGGCAGAGAGCCGTCTTGAATTCCATTAGGAACCAGTCATAATCTATTGAGTACTGTGAAGGAAAGTATGTGAGCTCTTTTCTATGCTTAAATGCAAGATCCTCAATCCATTCGTCACTCCTTTTAACTCCAATCTTTTCCATGTTGGGAGTTCTGCAAAGAACGTGAAGCATCGCTATTTCGCTCAGCTCATCAAAATTCCTTGCACAATCGTAGAAAATGAAACCTGTGAGTGGATCAATATATAGCTTAGAGACTAAAAATCCAAGTTTTGTAGGTATTATCTTCTCCTCTATTTTCACCATTTCCCATTTTTCAAGCTGTCTTATAACTTTTTCAACTTCAAAAGCTAGGAGTTCGTTTTGTTTTGCAAAAAGAGTTTCGTTAAAAAAAGCCATAATATCTTCAATATTTGAATAGCCGTCACAGATTAAGGATAAGCAGTGAAATCGAAGCTTCGTTTCCACACCGAGTTTTGAGATTATTCTTTCCGGTTCTCCTTTTATGTACTTCTCAATCGCAATCTCTCTGTCTTTTCTACCAACAACTACTATTGCTTCTCCAATCACATCCATTCCCGGTCTTCCTGCTCTACCGGCCATCTGTTTGAATTCAGACACCTTTATCTTCCTTGAATAGCCATCATAACGATATAAGCTCTTCACTATAACCCTTCGCGCCGGTAAATTTACACCTGCTGCCAAAGTTGGTGTTGCAACAAGGATTTTTATTCTTCCATCCCTAAAAGCTTTCTCCACTATTTTCCTCTGCCCATTAAGAAGACCTGCATGATGAAATGCACTCCCCTTTCTAACGCATTCGGCGAGTTTTCTACTCATCTCGCCATCATTTTCCTCCAGTATTTCCTCAGCTAGATCCTTACAATCGCAATATTCACGGGAAATTTCTGAAAGTTTCAAAGCAAGTGATTCTGCACTCTTTCTCGTTGATTCAAATATCAAAACTCCCTCATCTCTTTCCACACATTCTCTAATTAAGTTTTCAAAGCTAGTTCTCTTTTTTTCCACTTTTCCATCCTTAAACAATTCCAAAACGTTTTCGCAAAAAACTCCATAAAAAAGTGGAACTGGTCTCCAATCGCTTTGAACAAAACTTGCTCCTAGCCAATCGGCAATTTCTGATACATTTGGTGCTGTCGCAGATAAACCAAGAATCCAGATGTCTGGCTTTAATCTCCTCATCTTTGTTATAAAAACCTCAAGCAAGTGTCCACGATCTTCAGAATCGAGCATGTGTATCTCATCGATCACTAGGCATGTCACATATCTTATCCAAAAAGCCCTGTTTCTCAGCAACGAATCCGCTTTTTCTGCAGTTGTAACGACTATATCCGAATCCGCCAAGTGTTCTTCCACCGATTCATAATCCCCGGTTGAAATTCCAATCTGAACTCCAATTTTCTCCCACTTCTTGAAATTTTCAAACTTTTCACTTGCCAAAGCCCTAAGCGGAGTTATGTAAAGACACCTTCCACCGCGAAGAATTTCGCTTATCATTGCAATTTCAGCAACAAGTGTTTTTCCTGCAGCTGTAGGAAATGCCAAGATTAAATTCTCTCTTCTGAAAATATAAGGCAAAGCCTCTATTTGTGGAGGAAATAGTTCTCTGATTCCACTTTCTTTCAGCACTTCCACTGCATAGGATGATATCTTATCCGCAAGCTCCTCAATATTCACATAAGCAGTTTGAAGTAAAAAAGATAAACTTTCTCGCGATTTTGTCAAATCATCCCTTTGACTCTCCATGAACAATTGCAGAAGCGACGAGATGAGCTAGGCGAAGAGTTTCGGGAGTTTTCCCCTTAAAAGTGTTCATCTTTATTAAGCTCAAAGCCTCATCATAGCTCAAACCACGGAGCTGAATGTAGAGATTTCCAGCTTCCTTGATTTCCCCAGCCTTTCTAACTATTTCCAATCTTCTCTCATAATCATCAAAATTTTTCAAAGCATTTTCAAACTCGCTCATGTTGGGCATCCTGTTCATGACTACAACGACAGGAATTCCCGTTTTTTCATTCAATTCCTCGATGTCAACCAAATTGAATCCACCAAAGGTTATACCATTGAGGAATACAACCTTTAGCTGCCTATAAAACTTCGATTTTCTAAGCATTCTGACAATTTTCTCAGTAGAATCTAGACCGTCAACGGAGATTTCCTCATACATGAAACCTTCAACATCCCTTCCACTCATAACACAGCAGACGAGGCAGCAGAAATCATCTTTAAAGCTGTCATCTATCCCAGCGATTCTCCATTTTTTCATAAGTTTTATCCTACGCGAAATTATTAAGCTGTATGGATCTCGTGAAGTTCATACACGAGGTTGGAACGCTGAAGATGATTCCAAGATCTGGATGGCTAAAGATTGGAATAAAAAATCCTGAAAGTGTAGCCGAGCATTGTTTTAGAACTGCGATAATAGCATTTCTACTCGCAAGAGATCTAGGAATAGAAAAAGCTCTGAAATCAGCATTTTACGCTCTGATCCACGATTTACATGAAGCGAGAACGATGGATTTGCATAGAGTTGCAAAAAGATACGTGAAAGTGGATGAGGAAAAGATCAAAAATGAACAGATAAACTTTGAAATGGATTTTTCGGACGTTGAAAAATTTGTAAGGGATGCGGATAAACTGGAACTGGCATTTCAAGCTGTGGAGTACTCAACGATGAACAAATTCGCAATAGATTTTGCAGAAAGACTTGAATTCGAAACAGAAATTGCAAGAAAAATTTATGATGAGCTTATGAAAAGGAGAGATCCGAGATGGTGGAAATGAAGTTCATATGCGATAGAATGCTGGGAAAACTCGCAATATGGCTCAGAATTTCGGGATATGACACGCTTTACATTGGAAATTTTGAAATCGATGGAGAAGATGAATTTTTACTCAAAAATCATCTTGATAGGATTCTGCTTACAAAAGATAGGGTCTTGTATATAAAATGTCAAAAAATCGGGAGAAGGGCTTTTCTAATAAAGTCGAACAAAGTTTTGGAGCAAATGAGAGAATTGAAATCCCTTGGAGTCAAATTCCAGATCGTGATGGATAGATGCAGCGTTTGCAACAATTTGCTCAGAAAACCAAGTAAAGAAGAGGCAATGGATGTTTTAAGGGAAATGGGATTAAAGGAAGATATGCTAGAGAAATACGAACTCTGGTTTTGCGAAAAATGTAGAAAGCTTTACTGGATGGGGGGACATTGGAGGAATATGGTGAGGTTTTTGAAAAAAATAGAAGATTAAATGCACTTTGTGAAACCGCAGAACTTGCAAGTTGCGCATCCTTCCCCGTATTCTAGCACATTTCCGCATTCTGGACATACTCCTCCTATCATCTTGCTCGACTCTTCCTTCTCGCTCGTGAATTCTGTCAAAGGCTTTATTCCTTCAACCTCAAACCTTATTTTTCTATATTCTCCCTTCAGCCATTTCTCTAAAACCTTTGCAACCCCATCTGCGCAGCTAGTTATTATTTCTCCGCTGTCAAAGCCCACACTGGGACATCTTATACCTTTAAGCTGTTTCACAAGAACTTCTGGATTCACCCAGCTTCGAAGTGCAATGCTCAAAAGTCTTCCTATGGCTTCAGTTTGCGATGCTGCACATCCTCCGCTTTTGCCAAGCTGAACAAAAACTTCCGCTATCCCTTCGTTATCCTCATTTATGGTAACATAAAGGGATCCGCAGCCAGTCTTTGTTTCTATAGTCCTTCCGACCGTAACTCTTGGCCTTGGACGTGGTTCAATGTATTTAGCTGGTCTTCTTGGCTTCTCTTTTTCTTTTTCCGTCTTCTTCGTCATTAAAACCTGCTCTTCCCTACTTCCATCTCTGTAAACAGTTATGCCCTTACATTTCAGCTCATAGGCGAGCATAAAAGCTCTTTCAACATCAGCTCTTGTAGCAGAGTTTGGTAAGTTGATCGTCTTGCTAACAGCGTTGTCCGTATACTTTTGAAAGGCCGCCTGCATTCTCACATGCCATTCTGGAGCTATTTCCAAAGCTGTCTTGAAAACTCTCTTCATATCTGCAGGCAAATCTAGATTCTGAATGCTTCCAGTTTCCGCAACTTTGGCAATCAATTCTTCACTGTATAACCTTCTTTCCTTAAGAACTCTCTCAAAAACGGGATTAACTTCAAAGAATTCTTCTCCATCTAGTATGTTCGCTCTTTTATAAGCCAAAGCAAAAACTGGCTCGATTCCGCTGCTGCAATTCGCTATTATACTTATAGTCCCTGTTGGAGCTATTGTTGTTGTCGTTGCATTCCTGATCTTGATCCCTCTCTTCTCCCAAACCGATCCCTTCCAGTTCGGGAAAACCCCTCTCTCCTCTGCCAAAGCTTGGGATGCTTTGTGGGATTCTTCTTGAATGAAACTCATAACTCTCTCAGCCATTTTCAGCGCATCCTCGCTGTCATATGGAATCCCAAGTAAGAAAAGCGAATCTGCCCAGCCCATAACGCCAAGACCAATTTTTCTGTTAGCTTTTGTCATTTCCTCAATTTCTGGAAGAGGATACTCGTTAACGTCGATTACATCGTCTAAAAACCTTGTAGCAATCCAGACCACTTCTCTAAGCTTATCCCAATCAAAATCTTTTCCCTTGACAAACTTGGCCAGATTTATACTTCCGAGATTGCAGGATTCATAGGGTAGCAAAGGCTGCTCTCCACAGGGATTTGTAGCCTCTATTTCTCCGACGTGCGGAGTAGGATTGTGTCTATTTATTTCATCTATGAAAACTATGCCCGGTTCACCATTTCTCCAAGCCCCCTCAACTATTAAATTAAAGATCTTCCTTGCCGAAACTTTTTTAACCACCTCTTTCGTTCGCGGATTTATCAGCTCGTATTCCTCATCTTTCTTCACTGCCTCCATAAATTTATCCGTCACAGCGACACTTATGTTAAAGTTTCTAAGAGCTCCTTCCTCCCATTTGGCTTTTATAAATTCTTCAATATCCGGATGATCGCAGCGTAGGATTCCCATGTTGGCTCCTCTTCTTTTACCTCCTTGTTTTATTTGTTCAGTTGCTGCATCGAATATCTTCATGAAACTAACTGGACCGCTGGCAACACCCATTGTAGACTTCACTATATCTCCCTTTGGTCTTAATCTAGAGAAGCTGAAACCGGTCCCTCCACCGCTTTTCTGAACTCTCGCCATGTCCCAAAGTGCCTTAAAAATCCCATCGATGCTATCCTCAACTGGAATTACGAAGCATGCTGATAGTTGCCCAAGAGGGGTTCCAGCGTTCATCAAAGTTGGTGAATTTGGCATGAATTCCTGATTCCACATTATTTCGAAGAATTTCTTGGCCCAGAAATCTGGATTGTTACCATATTTTTCTTCAGCTGCTGCAATAGCTTTTGCAACTCTCCAAAACATCTGTTCTGGAGTTTCAATCGTCTCACCTTTTTCATTCTTGAGTAAATATCTCTTTTTAAGCACAGTCTCCGCAGTCTTCGTCAGAATCATTTGATCACCAAGAAGATTCTCCCTTCATTTAAAATAAATTTTGGTCTCCAAAACTTTTTTATCTGAAAAACTATTAAACTTAGGTGATCCGATGCCCATCGTTTGGCTGAGCGACGTGGATAAAAATGATATACCAGTGGTTGGAGGCAAGGCTGCAAGTCTTGGAGAGCTAATGAGAATCGAAATTCCAGTACCAGACGGTTTTGTTGTTGATGCAAGAACATTCAAAGATTTTATCAATAGAGCAAATTTAAAGGATGTAATTTATTCAAAACTCCGCAATCTAAACGTGGAGAATACTGAAGAGCTAAATAAGGTTTCCGAAGAAATAAGAAAAATGATACAGGAAACAAAAATGCCAGAGGACATAGAGATGGGAATAAGAAGAGCTTACAGGGAGTTAGGAGGTGGAAAGGAGATCTTTGTTGCAATTAGAAGTTCTGCAACTGCCGAAGATTTACCAGATGCCAGCTTTGCAGGGCAGCAGGATACTTATCTCAACGTTAAGGGAGAAGATCTCGTTGTTGAAAAAGTAAAAGCTTGTTGGGGGAGTCTTTTTACACCTAGGGCCATATATTATCGAGTTCAAAAGGGATTCAGGCATGAGGATGTTAGCATAGCAGTTGTCGTTCAAAAGATGGTGAACAGCGAAAAGAGTGGTGTGATGTTCACATCTCACCCAATTACAGGAGAAAAGGTCTGCATAATCGAAGCGGTCTTTGGCTTGGGAGAAGCAATAGTTTCCGGACTCGTTACCCCTGACACCTATGTCTACGATAGAGTTGCTAGGAAACTGGTAGATGTAAAGGTTTCGGAGAAAAAGTTCATGATAGTTAGAAAGAATGGAAATGAAAAAGTTGAGCTAGGAGAAAAGGGGAAAGAGAGAGTTTTATCTGAAGAAGAAATCGAGAAACTTGTAAATATTGGAGAACTGATAGAAGAGCACTATGGAAAACCACAAGACATCGAATGGGCAATTGAAAATGGTGAAATCTACATCGTGCAGTCAAGACCGATAACAACGATAAAAGAAAAAAGGGAAGAGGAGGAAGTTGTAGAAGTTGGAAAGATATTGATAAAAGGTCTGGGAGCCTCTCCGGGAATTGCGAGTGGTTACGTGAAAATAGTGAGTGGTTTGGAGGATATAGCGAAAGTGAAGGATGGAGATGTGCTGGTAGCTGTTATGACAACTCCTGACATGGTTCCTGCGATGAAAAGAGCGAGTGCAATAGTTACAGATGAGGGTGGAATGACTTGTCATGCTGCAATCGTTTCCAGAGAACTTGGTGTTCCAGCAGTTGTTGGGACAAAGAAAGCAACCAAGGTTTTGAAAGATGGAATGCTCGTAACTGTGGATGGTGAGAGAGGGATAGTTTATCTGGGTAAGGTTGAAGCAAAAAGGGAGAAAGAGGAAATTAGATTTGCCGCAGCACCCATAATAACGGCGACGGAGATAAAGGTGAATCTATCTTTGCCGGACATGGCAGAGAAAGTTGCTAGAGAAACTAACGCTGATGGAGTTGGACTTTTCAGGATAGAGCACATGATCCTTTCCTTCGAGAAACATCCGATGAAGTATATAAGGGATGGAGAGATGGAGAAGTACATCGAACTTCTTTATAATGAAATGAAAAAAGTTGTTAAAGCTTTCTATCCAAAACCTGTCTGGATAAGAACACTGGATGCTCCAACGGATGAATTCAGGGCAATGGAAGGTGGAGAGAATGAGCCAATAGAAGCAAACCCGATGCTAGGATTTAGGGGAATAAGGAGAGATTTAGCTGAAGAGATGCACTTTAGAGCTGAAATGAGGGCGATAAAGAAATTGATCGATGAAGGATACACGAACATAGGTATAATGCTACCTTTGGTTGTTGTTCCAGAAGAAATAAGGAAGGCGAAGAAGATCGCTGAAGAGGAGGGAATTCCACTGGAAAAGATAGAGTTCGGAATAATGGTCGAAACCCCGGCAGCTGCTTTGATAATAGAGGATCTGATAAAAGAGGGTATAGATTTTGTCAGTCTTGGAACAAACGATCTGACTCAATATACTCTCGCAGTCGATAGAAACAACGAGAATGTAGCTTATCTTTACGATGAATTGCATCCGGCAGTCATGAAATTGATAGAGAGGACAATAAAGATATGCAAAGAGCATGGAGTTAAGACTTCAATCTGCGGACAGGCTGGAAGTTATCCACACGTTGTTGAAAAACTGGTCGAAATGGGTATCGACAGCATTTCTGCAAATCCGGATATGGTGAACAGGATTAGGGAAGTGGTTGCAAGGGTTGAGCAGAAAATAATACTGGAAAAGCTGAGAAAACTGAAAGATTAGACAAATCTGATCATTATTTCAACGATGATGTCTCCGAAGAATATCGCAACGAAATAACCAAAAGTTATGAAGACCATGAATGGCAAAGCCGGGGTTACCCAGACTTCTTCAATTCCAGCTTTTTTTAGGAGTCGAATCTTTTCTTCATTCCATTCAACAGCCCTTTTAACTCTTTTCAGCCTTCCTTCTTTATCTATGAATTCGAAGAGATTATGAAATCTTATTTTATCTACAGGAATTTTATAGCCGGTGAAGTAATAAAAGATGTTCTTGGAAAATTCCCCAAAGCCCTCTCTGATAAGATTTCTCAACAGCATTGCGAGCATCAGAAAAGGGGCGAAGATCACCGAATTCGTGAGGACAGAAAATGAGAAGATTCCAATCCCACGATTAAAAAGAAAGGGGCTGATTTCTGGATAAAATGGGAAAACAATGGCTAGACACATCAATGCCTTCGCATCTGCTCCGCCAAAGGCTTTTATGATGTAGAGTAAATAGGAAAGGGATATCATGAAGGGGATTCCAATTGCGGGGAATATTAAGGAGATAGGATTTTCAGTAAATATGGTAAAAATTTGATAGAGCAAAAAAGGAAGGTTTATGATTAACATCAACTTCCAGACCCTGTTGGGCACAATTCTGCTTTTAACGTCGTAATAGCAGGCATAGATCAAGAGGATTGAAACGAGAAAGATCTTTATAACTTCAACTTCTGTATAATTCATATAGATCGGAAAGAATAGCGCTTGCAGTCTCGTATTTCCCAGCTCCTCTTCCAGCTACAAATATCTCCCCCGCAGTATCTGTATGAATCATGAGAGCATTTAGTGTACCCTTTATTGCTAGTGGACTATTCATGCGTACAAGCCTTGGAGATACCCTAAGGCATTTCTTACTGGCCTCGGCAATCAACCTTATAGTATATCCTTTCTGCATTGCAACCTTAAAGGCTTGTGGCGTTATCTTAGTAATTCCTTCCCTTTCAACTTCCTCAAACTTTGCTGAGTAGCCAATAGTGTTCGCCAGAATAACGAGCTTTATCGCAGCATCTATTCCCTCAACATCAGCAACCGGATTCGCTTCAGCGATTCCCATTTCCTGCGCTTCACTCAAAACTTGACCATACGGAAGCCCTTCCTCCTCCATTCTTGTAAGAATATAATTACAAGTTCCATTCAATATTCCTTTCAAGCTAACTATTTCGCAAAGGGCCAAATAGCTGTTCAGTAGCCTTATAACTGGCATAGCTCCACCAACTGTCGCCTCGTAGAGAAGTCTAGCATTATTTTTTTCTGCTAGTCTAAGAAGTTCTGGCAAAGCGATTGCGATGCTTTTATTGCTCGTTATAACATTAGCCCCTCTTTCAAGGGCAACTTTCATGTAAGCAATCCCGCTCTCATCTAGCCTAGTTGTCGTTACTTCAATCATCACATCGTAATCTTCCTCTTTCGCAACTTCCATAGCACTTCTATTTTCTGGCAATCTCCCCCTTTTCCTGCTTTCTATTGCATCCTCTAGCTTAAATTCTCCTGAAATTGACCCAGTCAAATCTGCTATTGCCACAACTTTAAATCTCCCAAGCTTCTTTTCTATCTCCTCCTTTTTCCTCAAAAGCAGCTCTGCAACACCTTGTCCAACAGTCCCAAAACCGATGATTGCTATTTTTATCATACTTCCTCGTTTACAGGCTCAATTACAAGAATTCCTTTCTCTCTACAGATCTCTCTAACTCTCTCTAAAGCTCTCTCAAGTGCTTCAAGACTTTTAGCACTTATCGTCAGAATCGCAGTAGATGGTTGATTCATTTCAGGCATTGTAACGTTTATCTCAACACACTCAGCTTCGCTGTCGTCTATTCTCTTTATAGTGTCACTGAGATCTGTGTGTATCACGTGCCCAATTAAAAGCAGAGAAATCGTTGCAGTCCTTATTTTCCCAAAACTCCTTATTACAACTTCCCCCTGAAGCTCCCTAAATATATTTTCAGCCTTTTTGGAGTCTGCTGTGAACGATATTTCAACTGGAACTCTATTCAATGGAGTCTTTTTCCCCCTCTGATGGACTATTCCAACTATGTTCCCTCCATTCCTCGCTATCGGCTCCAAAACTTTTAAAAGCTGTCCTGGTCTATCTTCCAGCTCAACGACGAGTGTGAAAAGTTCACTCATAAATTGGAACACCTTCTGTTTGCGTTAGCTTTTCGAACTCCTCCATCAACTTCTTCGTTATCTTCCCCGGCTTTCCATCTCCAATGATGCGTCCATCAATTTCAACTATTGGCGCTATCTCAGCAGCTGTTCCTGTTACAAAGACTTCATCAGCTGTATAAAGGTCGTAAAGGCCTATATTTCGTTCAAAGAAAGGAATTCCTAGGCGATTTAATATCTCTATCACCACTTCTCTCGTTATTCCACGAAGATTGTTTATCGTTGGAGGGGTGATCACGTTTCCATTCTTAACTATGAAAATGTTGTCTCCACTTCCCTCAGAAACGAAACCAAGCTTATCCAGAAATATCGCTTCATCCCCTCCCTTTGCATTAGCCTCTATCTTTGCAAGGACGTTGTTTAGGTAGTTAAGAGACTTTATATTGGGTGGAAGGGCATCGTAAGGATTTCTCCGTATCGTAACTGTGACAGCTTTCAAACCCCTTTCATATAAATTGCCATAGAGCTTTTCCCAGGGTTTTGTTATAACTATTATCGTTGGTTTCTTACATTTCCTTGGATCTAAGCCAAGATCTCCGACACCTCTAGTGACTATTGGCCTTATATAAGCGTCTCTGAGATTGTTAACTCTCAGCGTCTCAATTATTATCTTTTCAAACTCCTCTTTTTTTATCGGAATTTGAAGTCCTATTGCTTTTGCAGAGTCGTAAAGTCTATCCAAGTGTTCTCTAAGCTTAAATACCCTGCCATTGTAAGCTCTTATACCTTCAAAAACTCCATCACCATATAAAAACCCATGATCGAATACGCTTATCTTTGCCTCCTCCTCTGGAACGAATTTGCCATCAATATAAACGAGCAAACTCATCGTTTTTCGAGATACTTCAAGCTTAAAAATAGTTTCTATGTTTTTTGGTTTTAAATTTATTTTTAAATCTAAAAATTGGTTTAATTTTTAAACTAAAGAGATATAAATCGCTTTCAGATCTCCTAAAGGTGGTCAACATGCTTTCCATTGGCGACTTCGTAAGGATCAGCTATACCGCAAGGCTAGAAGATGGAAAAATAATAGATACTACAGATGCCGAAATTGCAAAGAAAGAGGGAATTTTTAATGAGAATGCAAGATATGGAGACATTTATGCTGTCTTAGGAGAAGGACATATTCTCAAGGGACTTGAGGAAGATATAATAGGCAAGGAAGTGGGTTACAAGGGATTGGCTGTTGTTCCCCCTGAAAAGGGTTTTGGAAACTACGATCCAAACAAAAAGGATACTTTTAGCATAACAAGATTTAGAGAAAGGCCAGAGATAGGACAGAGAGTTAGAATAGGTGATAAAATAGGAACTGTAGAGAGAATAGTTGGTAGAAGGGTAGTAGTGGACTTCAACCATCCGCTTGCAGGAAAGAAGATAACCTTTGAATACGAAATAAAGGAGAAGCTTGAGAAAATTGAGGATAAGTTAAAAGCCCTTTTCATGATCCATACTGGAATAAATGTGAAAAGAGTAGTGGTAGAAGGTGAGAAGGCGATAGTGGAAGTTCCGACGGATTCATATTTAAACCAGATCTTCCTAATTGGAAGATATAGGGTTGTAAGAGATGCCTTCAGACTTCTCAACGTCAAGGAGATAGAAATAGTTGAGAGATTCGAAAAAGAAGAAGTCGAAAAAATGGTTAAAGAAGTGAGCAAGGAAATCAAGGAGCAATGATGGTGCTGTGAAGGATTTCTAAAACATCAAGCACCTTTATTTCAGCTTTTTTTACTTTCACAGCATCCTCGAGCATCATCAAACAAAAAGGACATGAAGTTGCAAGATAATCGCTCTTCGTCAACATAGCTTCCCTGATTCTTTCAAGCGAAGGTCTCCAGCGGAAATCTCTGAATATTCCTCCACTACCTCCTCCACAGCAAAGAGAGAGCTCGGAATTCCTTTGCATTTCTACGAATTCAAGTCCTGGTATCGATTTTAACAAATCTCTGGGTTCAGAAATTATTTTGTTATACCTCCCAAGATAGCAGGGATCGTGATAAGTTACTCTACCTTCAAAGATTCTCTTAAACTTCAACTCTCCTTTTTCAATCTTTTCTAGCAGTATTTCTAAAACATGATAGACTTCCATGCGATAATAGTTCTTAAAGGCGTTGTAGCAGTGCGGAGAAATTGCTATGATTTTCTCCACTCCAAGGTTTTCAAAAGTGCTCATGTTATATTCCCTCAGCAGCTCAAAAAGACCAATTTCCCCTATAGCCTTCACGTCATTTCCACAGCACCTCTCTTCATTAAGGATGGCAAAATCAACTCCCGCTAATTTCAGAAGTTCTATTGCTTTCCTCGCAATTGCTTCAATTCTTGGATCAAAGATTGCACAGCCAAGAAATAAAAGGTATTCAAAGTCTCCTTTTTTTGCGATCTTTGCATCGAATTTTGGTCTTTTTAATGCACCAAAAGGATTATAGAACTTCTGAATGTTCTCCAGCATCCTCTTTAATTCCAACGGTATCTCTCCTATCTCCACAAGCTTAACCCTACTTTCGTTTATGATTTCAACAAGTTTAATCCCTCTTGGACATCTCTGCTGACAAATAAGGCAATTTGTGCAATTCCAGAGTTCAGAGTTCCAAAAATTGCCCGAAGAGAGAAAATTGGCTATAACCTTTCTTAAATTCATGTTGTATCTCATGCTGCAGGAAGATGAACAAACACCGCACTGTATACAGGTTGAAAGCATGTTTTGAGCTATTTTTTAGGGATAAAGATTTATCGATTTTTCGAAAATATGCCTCTCTTTTTCATAAGCCTCCTGCTACCGCAAAAAGGACAATAAAGATTCGGAATATGAAGTGGGGCAGAATAACTTGTTGTCCTTTTCACTTCAAGATCGAACTCCGAACCGCATCTCGCGCAATATATATCTTCGATTCGAGTCATAAAAAAATTCATGATTCTTTAATAAATCTTTTTTCCAAAAAAGCAACTAAAAAGAATACAGCAAAGGACATCAAAAGGACCCAAACCGCTATTGGAATTCCCAGCGTTTTCTTTGTGTAGTAGAGCAAAATGGCTGTAAGAAAACCAGCGACTAGTGTCGAAATTGCTGCAATTTGTCCACCGGATTTCCAGTGAAAGACTCCAAAGATTAAAGGCAACTGACATAGTAAGATTGTCGAGCTCATTATTGCCAAGTCTACGATGTAAGCTGGTCTCTGAATTGCGAAAATCGCAATTGCCAAAGTTATTAAGACGACGAAAATTCTCCCGGCCATAACGCTTCTGTTGTTGAACAGATCTCTCGTGAACATAGATGATAAAGTTAGAACTATGGAGTTTGCAGTCGTTATCGCTGCAGCAAAGATGCTCACCGCAATGGCGATGCTAAGCCAAGATGGGATTATTTCTAAAAATTTTGGAGTGACTAAATCTCTATCTGAAATCTTAGGGAAAAGGTCGTATTCTGTAAGCAATCTCAGCTGCAATCCTAGGAAAGTGACCAGTATTGTATATAGCAATCCGAAGAAGCCAAAGATTACTACCATCCTCTTCAAACTCGCTTCATCCTTCGGAATGAATATTCTCTGAAAAACCTGTGGATTTGTTAATGCAAAGAAGAACCATGGAAGAGTGTAGGAAATGAAGACATCGTACCTCCAAAAGCTGTTTGGAACGTAAAGCAACTCACCCAACTTTGAAAAATCTGGAGAAGGGGGCAGCAAGCTGGATGCATAGAAAACTGCCAGAATTGCCATGGATAGCATGAAGATACCAAAAATCGCATCCGTCCATGCCACACTTCTTAATCCTCCAAGAAAAGCCCAAAAGGCTGTAAACAAAGCTGAAAAAGCTACTCCAAACTCGAAACTGATTTCTTTACTGAGCAAAAGAGAGATTCCAACGAATTGAAGAGATGTGTATGGAATCAAGGCTAGAGCTATGAAAGGGGTAAGAATCTTAGCTACATTTTTCCCATATCGACTGGAAAAAACGTCTCCCGGAGTTATGAAGTTCTTTTCCTTTCCAATTTTCCATAGCTTTGGTGCGTAATAAGATAGGAGCATCAGAGTACCAACCAGATAAAATAACTCGAAACCGAGAGCTCCAACGCCTGAAATGTAAGTCAATCCAACCAATCCAACCATCATAAAGGCGGAATATGTTGTTGCAGCGTAAGTTAGTGCAGATATAACTCCACCAACTTTTCTGCCGCCGATGTAATAATCCTCATCTGTAAGAATTTTCCGCATAGTCAAAACTGTTATAATCGTCCCAATTGCCAAATAGAGTAACAAAGCGTAAAGAAGCATACTACCACCTCCTTAGGGCTATGAAGATTAAATACGAGGCGGAAACTACTGTCCAATATAAGTATGTGGTCAAATTTTGGTCTTTCATCACTGAAAACGGAACACTCATAGCGAAAATCACTATCAGCGCCTCAATCCACCTCATCGAACAATCGTTCGATAAACTGTTTAAAAAGTTTTCGATATTGCAAAAACTTTAAAAATCGATAGCTTAAGTGAGCTTTAAGCCCGGGTGGTGTAGCCCGGCCCAACATGTGGGCCTGTCGAGCCCACGCCCCGGGTTCAAATCCCGGCCCGGGCGCTGGAAATCTAAAAAATTATTTCTTTACCCAGTAATTTCTTCACCCTACTTGGCGTTTCGGACGCCTTTATTGGAGAGTTGGGTACAATAACTTCTTTTTCATCCACTTTCACCTTCAAAAAGCTCTTTCTAATCTTCCAATGTTCATCCTGAAGTACTTCCCGAAGTGTATTGATCTTGACGATCACAGGCCTTCCAAGGAACTTGCTTACTAATGGCAATTTAGATTTTCTGAACTTAGATGCTCTTTTAAGCAATTCCTTTACCGTAAACTTCTTTAAAGTCTTGTTTAATTCTTCATCCAGTTGTCTGATCCTTTCTAAGTCATCCGAAATTCTATCTAGAGTATATTTCCAATCCGGCTCAAGATCCCAACGTTTTATTATTTTCAGCAAAGCTCTGAAGTCTGCATCAGTAGGTGTTGCGAGCGCTATGTAACCATCTTTCACTTTATGATAACCAAAGGGATAGAAAAGATAGTCGATCGTTCCAAATCTACCTCTTGGTTTACCAAAAAGAAATCCCATGATTGCTGGAAAAGTAGTGACTACTGACAAGGCATCGTTAGTTGCGATATCTACGAACTGCCCTTTTCCACTCTTCATCCTTTCCAGCAACGCTATCATAGCTCCAACTGCAGCGTTAACACCTGCCATTGTCCAAGCTGCCCATATTCCGGCTCGAAGTGGATATGAACGTTCTCCCGTTAGATAAGGATTCCCTATCAGCGTCGGATAGCCGTTGTATGCTTGAGCTGTAAGATCTGAATCTGGAACGTTTCTGAACTCTTTCGCCTTTGATGTGTAATGTCCAAAAGGAGATATTGCAACATATATGACCTTTGGATTTCTTTCGGAGATTTGTTTATAACCAACTCCCAAAGAGTCCAAGTATCCTGGCGTTGTGCCGTCAATGATTATGTCTGCAGAAAATATCCTCTCCTTTACCTCTTCTCCAAATTTCACTATTTCCTTATTCCTGCTTTCCACAAAATACGGTATACCAACCCCATTTATTTTTACACCAAATGGGCTTATGTTTTTTGCCTCTTCTCCAATCTCTACTCTCAGAACTCTTGCTCCCATTTCAGCTAAAAGCGAGGATGCAATTGCTGCTGCAAAGTTCTCATCCGCTATTTCGACGACTTTCACATCTTCCAACGCCAAAGGCTTCGAATCTTCGCTGAACAATTTCATCAAAAATTCATCCCTCTTCATCCTTTTCACCTCTAAAAACAGGATCTTCCTCTGCTCTCCAAGTTGCTGGAGGAGCAGTTCCAGGCATTTCATCCCAGTAGCCAATTACTCCCTTCTTTTCAAGCTCCTCAATCTCCTTATCGCTCATCCCAAGCCATTTCTTTAGAATTAGTCTGTTGTGGTAACCAACGGGTCTTCCAAGCCATTTTATTTTTCCCGGCGTTGCGCTCATCGCAATAACTGGGCCAGGTGATGGAATTTCACCAATAAGGCGATCCTTAACTTTCAAAATGCTTCCTCTCTCCCATCTCCAAGGATCTGTAAATACCTGAACATCATCAAGAACAGGAGAAGCAGGAAAGCCATATCTCTTCGCCAATTCCAGCACCTCTTCCAGATTTTTCTCTTCCACCCATTTGGAAAGGATTCTGTTCAATTCCCTCGCCCTCTCCTTTTCAAATCTATTTCCATTCTTTAATCCCGGAACAATAGAAGCAAGAGCTTCAAACTGGGAATTTGTCAGAATAGAAATTGCCACAAATTTTCCATCCTTTGTTCTGAATATACCCGAAGGGGCCGATGCTGGATCCAGATTTCCAGTTTTTCCGATTTCTTCGTTCGTTAGGCTGTAGTATGTAAAATCGTACATGAACCTCATCAGACATTCTGCTTGCGTTATGTCGATGTACTGCCCTTTTCCAGTCTTTTCTCTATAATATAAAGCTGCTAGAACCGCAAAGACTGCGTACATCGATGGAAGGTAATCTCCAAAGTAATCTGGAAGTTTGTAAAACTCATCCACATCCTCCCAGCCAGTTTTCATCGCAACACTCGCAACACCTTGCGCTGCGACGTCAAAACTCGGCATTCTGCTCAGAGGTCCAAATTGCCCATATCCAGAACAGCTGACATAGATAATTCTTGGATTCACTTTTCTAACAGCCTCATATCCTATTCCCATTGCATCCACCAAACCGGCGCTGAGATTTTCCACAAAAACGTCTGCCTTCTTTATTAGCTCAAATATTATTTTCCTAGCCTTGGAATTCCTTGCATCCGCTGCTATGATGTACTTGTTTGCATTTAGAACTGCGTAGAGTAAATTCGCTCTGTTGTAAAATCTGCCAAATATCGCAGCAATTCTATATCTGTCTCCTTCTCCAGGAGTCTCTATCTTCACGACTTCCGCTCCAAATTGTGCAAGTATTCTTCCTATGTTTGGACCAAAGATAAAGTGCGTTATTTCCACAACCTTCAACCCTTTCAGCGCCTCCCCTCTTTTTTCTCCTTTCATCAAGGAATTTATAAAATCGAAATAGTCCGTCATAAGCCCAGATACACCCTCCTTACTCTTTCATCTTCCTTCAGATCAAAACTCCTACCATGCATAACGATTCTGCCATTCTCAACAACGTAAATTCTTTCAGAGATTTCAAAAACTCTTTTAGCATTCTGATCTGAAAGCAGAATAGTTATTCCCTCATTTCTCAACTTTTCCAGAAGCTTGTAAATTTCTAGAGAAACCTTCGGAGCCAATCCCAAACTTGGTTCGTCGACCAAAAGTAACTTCGGCCTAGCCATCAAGGCTCTACCAATGGTGAGCATTTGCTGCTCTCCACCGCTAAGAGTTCCAGCAAGTTGTGCTCTTCTTTCACTGAGTCTTGGAAAAAGGGAGTAAACAAATTTGAGTGTTTCCATTCTTTTTTTCCAAGCTTCCCCATTTATCGCTCCCATCAGAAGGTTCTCCTCTACGGTTAAAAATGGAAAAAGTTGTCTGCCTTCTGGAGCTATTGCAATTCCTCTCTTTATTATCTCATGCGTTTCCAACCCGTTGAGCCTCTGATTTTCAAATATTATCTCCCCCTTACTCGGTTTTATAACTCCTATAATTGCCTTCAATATCGTAGTTTTACCAGCACCATTGGGGCCGATCAATCCAACTATTTCACCTTTCTTCACTTCAAAGTTTATCTCGCTAACAGCCCTTATTTTTCCATACCATACTTCAAGGTTTTCGACTTTCATCATATCTCCTCACCTATGTACGCTTCGATTACTCTCTTGTCCCTAGCAACCTCCTCCGGAGTTCCATCAGCAATTATCTTGCCATAATGCATGGCAACAACCCTTTCAACTGACCTCATCAGAATTCTGAGCACGTGTTCAACCCAGATTATCGTTAGATCGAACTCCTCCTTAATCCTATTTATCAGTGCAGAAACTCTTTCCGCTTCCGCAGGATTCAACCCAGCCATTGCCTCGTCGATTAAAAGCAATCTTGGCCTAAGTGCTAGGGCTCTTGCAAGCTCCAGTAATCTCATCTCATAGATGGGTAAATCTTTTGCAAGTATATCTCTCCTCTTGAGCAATCCGAAGATATCGAGATAATACATCGCTTCAGCAGAGGCTTCGTATAGGGTTAAACTTTCCCCTTCTCTGCCAAGAACTGCATAAAGAACGTTCATTAACGCCGTCATATTTCCAATAAGTCTCGGATTCTGAAAAGTCCTTGCTATTCCAAGTTTAGCTCTCATGAATGGCTTTTTCCTAGTTATATCAGTTCCGTTAAATATTATTCTACCTTCATTCGGATAATAGTAGCCAGAGATTAAATTTATCAGCGTGCTCTTTCCAGCACCATTTGGGCCAATTAATCCAACTATTTCTCCCTTTTCAATTTTCAGCGTTACGTCGTCAACAGCAATTATGCCCCCGAACTTTTTCCTCACGTTTCTTAAGTCCAGCATGCTCATCCTCTCCTTATCTTTATTGAGGGGTAGTATTCTCTATATCTCTTCTTTCTATAAATTCCCCAGAATCCCTCGGGTAAGATGTAGAGGAATAGCAGCAATATAAGGAACAGAACCACTATCGACAGCTCTCCAAATGTTATTCTGGTAACCTCTCTGAGCGTTGCTATTACGTAGGCGCTTATTACTACGCCGTAAATTGCCCCTTTTCCACCTAAAGTTGTCGTTAGCAGTATTAGAATTAAAATGGATGGATGCAACCAAGCAGGTCCTGTAAAGGAACCGTAGTAGTGTGCAATAAACCAGCCAGCAATCGCCATCGCTCCGCTGGTCAGAGTAAAGGTTGGAATCTTAATCTTGGCCGTATTTATTCCATAACTCTCAGCAACTTCTTCATCTTCATTTATAACACCCATGAGGAATCCGTATCTAGATCTAAGTATGCGATCTGAAATGAAGAGGAAGATTAGGACTATTGAAAGCGATAGGTAGAAGTATAGGATAGTATCCTGCAAGATGTTACCGGTCGTGAGGAGTATTGGCACTCCAGGAATCCCCGTTTCTGCTCCAAAGATCTCAGACTGCCAATAAGCTAGCTCCAATAGTATGAATGGTAATAGCAAGGTTATCAGCACAAAGTATAAACCTCGTGAGATTATCGTTATCGGACTCAAACCTAGCGCGATCAACGCTCCAACTGCAAAGGATGCTGGAAGTGTTGCGAGTGGAGATAAATTCAGGTTCTTACTCAGTAAAGCGCTTGTATATCCGCCTATTGCTGCGAAAAAGTGGGGACCAAAGTTTACTCTTCCCGTTCCAATTATCTGCAGAGTTAAAGGAATTGCGATTATGCATAGTATGTTCGCGAAGATCAATGTTGAGAGCAGGGTTAGAACGCTTATTGGAAGAATCTGGGATATTCCAACTACAAAAATCGGAATTGAAAGCCATATGATTAGCCCAATGAATGGGTTTCTCCAGTATCTTGGCTCAATCGTCCATTCGTACTTCCATCGATTGAGATGAATTATAACTCTACCCCTCCTAGCCTCTAACCTTACCATATCGTCTCAGCCCTCGCTAGACCACGTGGTTTGAAAACCAAGACGAGAATTACGATGACCAAAGCTGCGAGAAGCATCATTCTGGGATTTATCACGAATCCGGTTACAGCAAAAACGAAGCCAAGAATGAAGGAAGCCATTATCGTTCCTTTAAGATTTCCAAGCCCTCCAAGAACTGTTGCTAGAATTGCGTAAGTAAAGAGGGGCCATCCTATGAATGGGTTCAGGGCCCAGACTGGAGAAATTAGCAGTATTATTATCCCTGGCGGGATCGATGCGATTATCAGTGCTAAAACGAACATTCTGTCAAAGTTAACTCCCATCAGCCTTGAAGCGAAGACGTTTTGACTTATCGCCCTCATTATTAGCCCAAACTTAGTCCTGATCAGAAACTGTAGATACAGGAATGTTATAACCAACGAAACTATTGCCACTACTACCAGCTGGCCGGGAACGCTTGCCCCTGAAATATTCAAGGTCTCCCTAGTTACGGAAGTTGGTAAGTAAACTCCAACGATCTCTGGGTAAACGAAATTGACTAGTTCCTCAATTATTATGAAGATTGACAGCAAAGCTGCCAAAAGATAATCTTCAGCCTCAAAGAACTTCGCAATCACGATTTTGTAAACCGCTATTGTGAACGCTGCGAGCAGCAAGAAGCTTAGAAAAATTGAGGCTATGAAATTTACTCCAAAGTCTTTCCAGAACATCCAAGTCGCATATGCTATGATCAGAAAAGTTGCTCCATAGCCGAGGTGAAAAACCCTGAGAACGCCGGTGATGATCGTAAAGCCAAGGGCTGTGCCGAGGAAAAGACAACCAAAAATAAACGTGTATAAAAAAATGTAGGCTAAAATGTCTAACATCCTTCACCTCTAGCTTGGACAGGTCTTTCTTAGTTCTTCAGGAGACTTGTAGAATTTCACACTCGAGGCTTTCTGCACTTCTTCATTGAACCCAGCTTCCTTAAGCAGTTCTGATGGCGTTATCCATACAGGCTTTCCTCCGCACTGGAATTGCGCGACTAATACATATCCTCCAGTGTAGGAGTGGAAGTTAGGATTCTTGTAGCCAAAGTACGCATATTTAGCTGGTAAAGCTGTATGTTCAAAGGACATTTCTTCAATCGTCTTTATTATCTTGTCCATGTCCAAACTGCCAACTTTTTCGATTGCCTGCTTTATCCTGTAGACTTCAGAATAATAGTAATGGACGCTCATGTCCACCGGTACTCCCATCGCGTTCAGCTTTTTCACCATTTCCTTTGTCTTTTCAGTAACCGGTGGAACGTCTGGAGTGTCATAGAATATGGACATCGTTCCAAGCGCTTTACCACCTGTAAGGTTGTAGAATACTCCCCACTGATTTGGTCCTCCAAAGAATGCCAATGGTATGTTCTTTGCCCCAGATTCAGCCCACTGCTTTGTCATCGTTATTGTATCAGTATACCAGCTTGACAGTACGAAGATGAAGTCTGCACCCTTTCTTGCAGACTCTTCAAGCATTGGCAGGAAATCCTTTTGTCCAACTGCTATGTTTGCAACGTATACAACTTCGAGTCCAAATTCCTCAGCTACCCAATCCTTCATTGGCTTTACTTCGAATTTTCCATACACTGTTTCAATTGTACAACCTTTTCTCGCACACTCTGTCCATGCAGCCTCTTCTAATAGCAATGCAACTTTCTTCGCTCCTATTGCCTTTGCAATTGCAAAGTGTGTCTTGGGTACGTTGTAGTTCAAATCCGGATCTGGCGGGAGGTTTCGGAAGTAGAATTTATATTTGTTATAGTCCTGCATAACCTTGAGCGTAGTCCCAATCGCAGCTTGAGAGGATATGACTATATGTGGATATGTCGGATACAATTTAGAGCCTTCCTCGATTATTGCCAGCGCTTCTTCTGAAACTCCCTCGAGGAACACGAATTTACACTTTTTCTCAGCAACAGCACTTCTATAGGCAGAAACTGCTATATCAACCTTTCTCTGTGTATCTTCATGGAAGAATTCGACTTTTCTGCCAAGAATCCCTCCAGCAGCGTTTATTTCCTCAACTGCAACCCTTATAGCTTCAACATCCGCTTTCAAAACTGGAATTCTTGGATCGAAGAGAGCACAAATCACGATTGGTTCCTCAGGCTTTGGTGTGGGTGTTGGAGTTTGAGGCGGTTGCGCACAGCCTAGCAATAGTACTATCGCTATTAATATTCCAATAATTCCTATTTCATGTTTCTTGAACATGATTATTCTAAACCCCTACCCTATTTAAACTTTTTCCTATAAATTTTCTTTAATTGCGAAATTTTAAATACCACGAAATTTTTATAAGCAGACAAATCAAATGTTTTTATGGCAAAAAAAGTCCTGATCACCTTCCTAGTCTTTCTAACCTTCGTAATGGTCATTCTTTATCATAGCTCTTTTTCTGCACTAACACCTTCAGATTTGATCATGCTCGATCATGCTTACAACGTTGCAGTCCGTGGAAAAGTTGAAAACGTTGTCTTGGAAAACGGCTTTACAAAGTTCTACATATCAGATAATTCGAATAAGATAAAAGCTCTCTATATAGGGGAAATAACTTCAAATGAAATAATCGCAATCGGAGACTGGAAAGATGGGATCTTTTATGTAAGAGAAGTTCTAAAAAAGTGCCATACGGAATACGGTGGTTGATTGACTGGTTTTGAGCTTTTGCTGATTTCAACTATATTCTGCATGATCTCATCCATCCTATTTTTCTTATCTAGCAGAAAAATCAAATTAGCGGAAGTTGGAGAACTATTCCTCTACGCTTCTTTCTCATCAATCCTCGCCTCAGTTTTATTGCTACTCTATTATATCCTTACCGATGATTTCTCAATTCTCTACGTCTATTTGAACTCACAGAGAGAAATGACTATATGGTTCAAGATTTGCGCTCTATGGGCAGGTAAGGAGGGATCACTCCTACTCTGGAATTTCCTAAATTTACTGGTCGCATCAGTATTTGTAAACCATGGGAAGAAAGACTTAAAAAAGGCAAAAATCATCGCCCATCTTTTAGCCCTAAATTCTTCGCTACTGATCCTAAACCTGTTTTCCAATCCGTTCATCGAGCTTCCATTTAAACATCTGAATGGCATAGGTATGAATCCAATTTTAAGAAGTTTTGAAATGTTAATTCATCCTCCAATCGTTTTCACAGGCTACGCTTTGACAGCATTGGTTTATTTCTCACATCTATTTGGAAGTCCAAACAGAGACCTTGTAAGACTTGCATGGCTCTTTCTCACTGCTGGCATAGTGCTTGGCGGAGTTTGGGCATATAAAACTCTTGGGTGGGGAGGTTTTTGGGGATGGGATCCGGTTGAGAATTCTTCCCTTTTACCCTGGCTAGCTTTAACCGCTTATTTCCACATAAAAAAAGGTAGAGAGTTCTTTGCATATCTTGCAATGGTTTTTGTAATCTTCACAGCCTTCGTTACTAGGAGTGGGATCCTAAGTTCCGTTCATACTTTCTCTCAAGATGCCTTTGGCTTCGCATTTTTGGCCATACTTCTAACCCTTTCTTTCCCACTGTTCAAAAGATGGAAATTTGAAGACTTTTGCTTTTCTTCGCTAATATTTTCAGCCATGATTCTAGTCGTATTGCTTGGGATCGTAGCTAATTTCTTTAGAAACGTTGAAAGAAGTTATTATCTGATCACTTTCACTCCACTCTTTTCTCTCGCAATACTTGGAATTCTATATAAATTCAGGGAATCAAATAGAAAGCTGATACATCTTGGAGTAATATTGCTATTCATAGGCTCTAACTCCGTTTGGTTTTTTGAAGAGAGGACCAGCGTTGTTTTGAACCCAAGTGGTTCAGCTTATGGGGTTGATTTCGAATTTATAGATTTAAATAGCTTTTTCGATGGAGAAAAGTTCACGACTAGAGTTAAAATTCTGAGCAGCGTGGGAACTTTTGAGCCCGAGATTCACTTCTATGATAATTGGGGACAGGTTAAAAAGATCTCGATAATCTCAACCCCCTTCCTAGATTACTACCTCGCAGTCAACTCTGTTTCCCAAGATCTGATCGTTATCGAATTCTACAAAGTACCAATGATATCATTCGTCTGGATTGGTAGCGCTTTGCTAATTCTTGCCGAAATGATCAGATTTCGTAAGTCGAAGTCTTGAGATATTTGAAAAACTTTTCAAGTGCTCTCCTTCTGTGCGAAACGAGATTCTTTTCCTCCCCCATCTCCGCAAAGGTTCTATCACCATATAGAAATATTGGATCGAAACCAAAGCCTTTTTTACCACGCATTTCCCTAGCTATTTCCCCATAAACTATTCCATCAAATGTGAGAATTTTTGATCCATCAAAGTAAGCTATGACTGCCTTAAAGTAAGCCTTTCTGTTTTCAACTCCTTCCATCAATTTCAATATTCCATCATTACCAATCGTTTTGAATACGTAGCTCGAATATGGGCCAGGAAATCCATTCAAGCTTTCGATGAAAAGGCCGCTATCTTCTATAAAAAATGGTCTATTTATTTCTCTAGCAAGATTTTTAGCGCTCTTAATCGCAATTTCTTCTAGTGAGCTTCCCTGAGGTTCCTCATATTCTTTTTTTAGCCATTCAATTTCTATCGAAAATGTCTTTGCAACCTCCTTTACCTCCCTGAATTTTCCCTCATTCGAAGTCACAAAAAGCATATTTTTAAAGGATTCTGCAATTTAAAATCTTTTACCCAAATCTCCAACAAAATTTTTTATACAGAGAATGAGTAGAGATATCGTTGCAGCAGGGGATTGGAATGATTTCAGCAGATTACGTCGTAATAGGTGCTGGATATGCTGGATTACATTGTGCTAAAAAGTTGATTGAAAAGGGCTTGAAAGTGTTGGTTTTCGACATGCGTGAAGTTGGGGGAGAATTGAGCGTATTTTCAAAACTAGATGTCTTTGCAAAAGAATACGATAATTATATTAAAAAAATTGAAGAATTAAAAGAAACTATTCCGGTTGAAATCGGCACAGTTGTCAAGTCGAAGCCTGTTATAGTCAATACAAAAAATGGTCTAAAAAGGTTTGAAGCTAGAAGGGCTCTACTTTGTACTGGCGCAGCTGATTTTTTACCAATAAAGCTGAACGTTTTGAGTAAGAAGGTCACTGGAATCTATTCATTAGATCAAGCTCTAAGAGTAATTTCAGAGAACAAAAGAATTGGTGAAAGGATTTTGCTAGTCTGTAAGAAGGAAAAGATCATAGAATTTACTGAAAAACAATTGTTAGAAATGAACTACTCTCTCGAAGTTGTCGAAGTTGGGGAAAAAATCGAGATAATTGGGGATAAAAGGGTTGAAGGGGTTGAAGTTGAAGGAGTGAGATATAAATGTGATACCCTCGTATTTTACAATGGCAGAGAGCCCTTCAATCCCTTAAAACTCAAAGGAACTCCAGTGGGAAATATAGCGGTCTGTTCATACGATTACTCTAAAGTTGAAGAACATGTGAAAAATTTCTTATCAAAATTCTAATTCGATGAATTTATTTCATAGTTTTTCGTTCTCTTTTAAAATACGACTACTTAAAAATAGAAAGACTTTTTAATTCACTTACGATGTTTACATGGTGATCACATGGAAATAAAGAGAGTTGCTGTTCTTGGAGCAGGAGATATGGGACATGGCATAGCAGAAGTATGTGCAATGGCTGGCTACGAAGTGACAATGAGGGATATAAAGCAGGAGTTTCTCGAGAGAGGGATGGAGAGAATAAAGCAGAGCCTTATAAAGCTTCGAGAAAAGGGAAGGATTGACGACGTTGATGCAGTACTGTCGAGAATAAAGCCAACACTGGATCTGGCTGAAGCTGTTAAAGATGCTGATATAATAATAGAGGCAGTTCCGGAAATATTTGAAATAAAGACACAGGTTTTCGCTGAATGCGACAAACTTGCAAAACCAGAGTGCATTTTTGCCAGCAATACATCGACGATGAAGATAACAGATCTTGCAAAGGCGACGAAGAGAGAGGATAAATTCATAGGTTTGCACTTCTTCAATCCACCAGTTCTGATGCAGCTGGTTGAAGTTATAAGGGGAGAGAAGACGAGTGATGAAACTGTAAACATCTGCGTTGAGTTCGTTAAAAAGATAGGAAAGGTCCCAATAGTTGTCAAGAAAGACGTTCCTGGATTCATCGTCAATCGAGTCCAAGCACCAGCTGGAGCACTGTTGATGGCGATAATAGAAAAAGGGATAGCCACTCCTGAGGAGGTCGATGCAACTGTTAGAAAACTGGGACTTCCCATGGGGCCATTTGAGCTAATGGATTTCACGGGAATCGACATCTTCTACCACGCCTGCAAGTATTATGCAAAGGCAATCAGTCCAGAATATGAGCCACCAAAGATACTTGAAGAAATGGTAAAGGCAAATAATCTTGGAAAGAAGACTGGAAAAGGCTGGTATGACTGGAGTGCTGGAAGACCTCAGATCGACATGAGCAAAGCTACAGATAAGATAAATCCGCTAGACTTCTCGATAGTAGAGATAAATGAAGCAGTTAAACTCGTCGAAATGGGAGTTGCAAGTCCCGAGGAAATAGATACAGCAGTAAAACTTGGTCTGAACAGACCCTTTGGACCATTTGAAATAGCCAAATCTCTTGGACAAGAGCAGATTTTAAACAGACTCAACGAGCTGACAAAGCAGTTCGGAAAGAAAATATTTGAGCCAGCTGAAACCATAAAAGCTGGAAAACTGATGGAGCTAATCGAAAAGAAGGAAAAAAAGGAGGTTGAAGAAGGTTTCAAGACCATAAAAATTGAAAAACTCGAAGGAGGGATTACGAAATTAATTCTGAATCGTCCAGATAGATTGAACGCGATCAACTCAGAAATGCTCGATGAACTCGACAAGGCCATAACCCAGCTCTGGAACGATAATGAAACTAGGGTCATTATTATCACCGGAGCCGGAAGAGCTTTCTCAGCAGGTGCCGATTTGACAACTTTAATAACTCATCCCTTCGATTTCCTTGAACACAACAGAAAGGGAGAGAGAATATTTAGAAGACTCAGTGAAATTCCAAAACCAGTAATCGCAGCTATCAATGGCTATGCGCTGGGAGGCGGACTTGAAATTGCGATGTCTTGCGATATAAGGCTTGCAAAGAAGTCTGCAATCATCGGATTGCCAGAAGTGACTCTCGGACTGATTCCTGGATGGAGTGGAACGCAGAGAATGGTGAAGCTCGTAGGTATAAGCAGAGCGATGCAACTAGCTCTTACCGGTGAAAGGATCACTGCAGAGGTTGCGGAGAAGTATGGATTGATAAACAAAGTCTTCGATGACGATAAATTTGAGGAGGAAGTGATCAAGTATGCAAGAGATATCGCTGAACGCTGTGCACCGATTTCAATGGCACTGATAAAGAGATTGATAAACAAGGGAGGAGAAGTACCAATGGACGTTGGTTTAGAGTGGGAATGCACAGCAGCTGGTATTTGCTTCGCAACGGAAGATTTGAAGGAAGGTATTTCAGCATTCTTAAGAAAAGAGAAGCCAAAATTCAAAGGAAGATAAATTTTTCTACTTTATTTCCTCCACAAAAACAGTTTCACCTTCTTTCACTTTTTTCAACCCTTCAATGCCTTTAACGATTTTTCCGATTACGTTAACAGCACTAGCTGGACGAATGAAATCCTTGCTTATCGGAGTTTTCCCAAAGAATAAACAGATAGCCTGTCCAGGAATCCAATAAGCCACATCGCCAATTTCGACGATTTCTTTACTGTTCTCCTCTTCAAAAAAGCTTATTTTCGTTTCAAAGTATATTTCATCTCCCCATCTCCTTACAATGGATTCCAGGGGTAGTTTTTTTCTTATGGCTTCAAATGTTTTTGGAGCTAGATCCGCGTAAATTTCTGCGATGCATTCAGCACTCTCAAACCTAAACCTGAGCCTCATGAAGGGACTCCGTTTATCTAAAAGATAATTTTTACTATAAGGCAAAGGATATATTCCCTAGATCGAGGCAAAGAATATGGAGAAAGAGTATAAAAGCTTGGAAGTGGAAGAGAAGTGGCTGAAACTCTGGGATGAGAAGATGTATTATTTTGACTGGAATTCAAAAAAACCTCATTACATAATCGATACACCCCCTCCATACCCAACAGGTTCTTTTCACATAGGACATGCGCTGAACTGGTGTATCATCGATTTCATAGCAAGATACAAGAGAATGAACGGTTACGAAGTGATGTTTCCACAGGGCTGGGATTGCCATGGATTGCCGACTGAAGTGAAAGTTGAAGAAAAATATGGCTTAAGAAAGAATGAAGTTGATAGAGAGAAGTTCAGGGAGTTGTGTATAAAATTCACGGAAGAAAATATAAAAAAGATGAAAAATACGGCGAAAAGACTTGGCTTTAGCATCGACTGGAGTAAGGAATACGTGACAATGTATCCGGAATATTACTCAAAAACGCAGCTTTCATTCATCAGGATGTTCAAAAAAGGATTGATTTATCGTGGCTATCATCCTGTGATCATTTGTCCCAGATGCGAGACCACGATAGCGCTAGCAGAGATCGAATATAGAAAAGGGAAGACGAAGCTGAACTACATAAAGTTCTCCGAAGAAGTGACAATAGCAACAACGCGTCCAGAATTAATTCCAGCCTGTGTCGCTCTGGCTGTGAATCCCAGGGATGAGAGATATCTGCATTTGATTGGAAAAAAGGTAAAAGTTCCGATCTTTGGACATGAAGTTGAAATTTTAGCAGATGAAGCAGTTGATCCGAACTTCGGTACTGGAATTGTGATGATATGCACTTTTGGAGACAGACAGGATGTGAAGTGGTGGAAAAAATACAAACTTGACCTAAGAATCGTGATAAACAGGGATGGCACTTTAAATGAGCTTGCTGGAAAGTATAAGGGGTTAAAGATTTCTGAGGCAAGGGAAAAAATACTCGAAGACTTCAGAAAAGAAGGTAGAATTATTAAACAAGTAGAAATTGAGCACAACATTGGCGTTTGCTGGAGATGTAAGACGCCAGTAGAAATCTACCCTGCTGAACAGTGGTTTGTAAAGGTTGATAAAGAGAGAATTCTTGAAATGGCAAGGAAAATCGTATGGGTTCCAGATTACATGTTTGAAAGGCTGAAAACTTGGGTTGAGTCAATGGAGTGGGATTGGGTGATCAGCAGACAGAGAATTTTTGCTACGCCAATCCCAGTTTGGTATTGTAAGAAGTGTGGAAAAATAATGGTAGCTGAAGAGGATTGGCTTCCAGTTGATCCAACGAAAGAAAAGCCAAGGAAGAGTTGTGAGTGTGGGAGCGATGAATTTGAAGGGGAGAAAGATGTACTTGATACATGGATGGATTCCAGCATAACACCACTGGTAATAGCAGGCTGGCCAGATTTGAAGGAGTATCCAGTTTCTCTTCGTCCTCAGGGGCATGATATAATCAGAACCTGGGCATTCTATACAATTCTTCGCTCTCTGGCCTTGGTAAATGAGATACCTTGGAAAGAAATAGTTATAAACGGCATCGTTTTTGGAGAAGATGGAAGAAAAATGAGTAAGAGCATTGGAAACGTTATAAGCCCTGAAGAAGTAGTTGAGAAGTACGGTGCTGACGCATTACGCCAATGGGCTGCTAGTGGTGTTATTGGAGAAGACTTAGTTTTCAGCTGGAGAGAAGTAATAGCTTCAAGCAGATTTCAGCAAAAATTATGGAGTATTGCAAGATTTGCTTTGATGCACATAGGAAATGGAAGTTCGGAAAACTTGCGGATAGCAGATAAGTGGATTCTATCAAAGTTGAACAAACTCATTTCATTTGTTAGGGAAAACATGGAAAAGTATAGATTCGATGAAGCTTTGAAGGCGATAAGGAGATTCGTCTGGTACGATCTTGCGGATAATTATATAGAGCTCGTAAAGGGAAGACTTTACTCCGGAAAAGAAGCGGAATCTGCAAGATTCACTCTTGAATACATTCTGGACAGAATTCTCAGACTTCTCGCACCAATAACACCGTTCATAACTGAAGAAATATGGAGCAAGTTCAGACAGGGCAGTGTGCATTTGCAAAGGTATCCTGAGGTTGATGCGAAGTTCATCGATGAAGAGGCTGAAAAAGCTGGAGAAGAGATGAAAGAAATAATTTCTGCAATTAGAAAGTTCAAGCACGATAAGGGCATGGCTTTGAACGCTCCTCTAAAGAAGATCATAATCTTCACAAACCTCGACATCGATGCCTTAGACCTCAGCTTTGCAACGAATTCCAGTGTTGAAATAACCCGTGAATTTCCGGAAGTGAGAGAGGAAATAGTGAAAATTAAGCCAAAGTATGCGTTAATAGGACCGATTTTCAAAGAAAAGACAAAAGAAATCCTGAAAGCGTTGGAAAGTCTGGATAAGGAAATGAAGTTAAAGTTGTCAAAGCAAGAGATAGAGATCGAATTCAACGGAGAAAAGTTGAAGCTCAAACCAGAATGGTTCGATTTTGAAATTAGGAGAATCGTTGAAGGAGTTGAAGCGGAAAGAATAAATACATCAAACAGTGTCGTGTTTGTGTTATGTTGAACGAGTTGTTGGGTTTTATCCTTTTACTCACCTGTTTCTCAGGTGTAACGCTTGCTTATAGATTCTTTGGAAAAGCAGGGCTTTTCGCCTGGATGGCGATTGCAATAATAATTGCAAACATTCAGGTGACAAAGATAATAGAGGTCTTTGGACTCGTAACCGCGATGGGCAACGTGATCTATGGTTCAACTTTCCTAGCAACAGATATCCTCACAGAACGTCATGGTGTTAAAGAAGCTAGAAAAGCTGTGCTCATAGGCTTTTTTGCAATGATATTTGCAACTCTTATAATGCAGATAACAATACTATTCGAGCCTCACGAAAGCGATTTTGTGAGCGATGCAATGATTACCATCTTTAAATTCATGCCATCAGCGATGGTTGCGAGCTTAACGGCTTATCTGATTTCGCAACTTCACGATGTCTGGGCTTTCCAGAAATGGAAAGAAAGGACAAAAGGTAGATTTCTGTGGCTCAGAAATAACGCTTCTACAATGGTTTCACAGTTCATAGACAACGTCACTTTCACAGTGCTCTTCTTTGTCGTCTTCAACCCAGAATTCCTGATAACTCTTGGATGGAAGGGAATATTTGAAATATTCATAACATCGTATGCATTAAAATTCATCATAGCAATCATGGATACACCTTTTATCTATCTGAGCACCAGCTTTAAGGTTGCGGAGTAATTCAACAAAAATCATATTAAAAACTTTTATTAACTTTTCAAACAATTTTTTATATGCAAGCGTATCAGGTGTTGGAAAATTTTAAAAATCTAAATTACGTTGACATTAAAATATTATTTCTTCTCCTCTTTCTCGGCACACTTGGATTCCTGATTCACCAAATCGACTACGGCCTAGACGTATTATTTGTTGCATTCATTCTCGGCATATCCACAGGTTACTTCATGCAAGGAGAAACGAAGAATCGCGTCAATAGAGTTCTGAAGTTTCTTCTGCCGATTTCAATAGCCCTTTACGGATTCAACATCTCCGTCCCAATGCTAAGTCCTAGACTTTCCGATGTCGTCGCAACTCTGGCTATTTTTTCAACTATCTTCCTTTCTGTCTACTTTTTCTCCATGAAACTGGGAAATGGAAAAAAGCTCTCAATACTTCTATCTTGCGGAAGTGGAATTTGCGGAGTTTCCGCCATTGCAATCGTTTCATCAATAATAAAGCCGAGTAAGGGAGAATTTTCAAGTGCTATAATTGCAATAACAGTTGCCGGACTTATATGCGCAATTCTTTATCCACCCTTCGCAAAATACCTTTTCCCAGATAAATTCTACCTACTTGCAGGTTCTAGTCTACCACAAACAGCGCTGGTTAAGATAGCAACCTCTGTTTTTGGAGAGAACGACGTAACAAAGGCGTTGAGTGTAAAAGCCATAAGAATTGCGATGATTGCAGTCGTCGCCTTTATAATTTCCTTTCTATATTCCGAGAAGGGTTTTTACATTCCTTGGTTTATAGTAGCCTTCTTAATGACCGCTTTTCTTAGTTCAAATTTCAGCAGTCCTGAAGTCGTGAGAACGTTCTCAACAATTCTCTTCGCTTCAACCCTTGCAGGAATTGGAGTAACTGTTGATTTAAAGGAAATATATAGCCTTGGGTTAAAACCATTAATAGCAGTTTTTCTTGGCACAGCAGTGGCGATAGCAGTTTTCCTAATCTTTCTGGCAGGTGGTTTGATATGATTTCGAGAGTTGCAGTTTTAACCATAGCCACGAGCGTGATATCTATTTTAATGACCTATTTTATCATTTCCTTCAACTTACCACTCTCTTTTCTAATTTATGTTATTATAATAACATTTGGAATCGGAATCTTCGCATCTGGAGATGTGTTCAAACAAATATTTGAAATAAGAGATGTACTACAAAAGAGGGATCTGCTTGTTCACGGAAAAAACGAGTTTGAAGAAATAAAGTTGTCATTAGAAGAAGTGTTGAAAAGATCGGATGAAAACAATAAAAGATTAGAATCTATAATAAAGGCGATTGGAGAGATAAACGCCTGGATTTTCGAAGTTGAAAATGGTAAGATAGTCCATTCAATATTTGCAGAAAAAGTCCTAGGATTGAAGGATTCTGAAGTTATAGGAAAAGAGGTCTCAGAAATTTTCACAAATTTCGATTCAAATTGTGTATGCGAGGCTATTGGTAGAGATGGTGTAATAAGTGTTGAGTTGAGATCGTTTGACAAAATTTACATTGCTAGAAATATAGAAAAAGTTAGAAAGATGGAAAAAGAGCTGGCACTTTTAAAAGCCGTGTTTGAGCATTCGATCGACGCAATTGTAATCCTAGATCTCGATTCAAAAATAGTTTCGTGGAACAAAGGAGCGGAAATTATGTTCGGTTATAAAGCTGAGGAAGTAATCGGCAAACCATTCCTAATCCTTTTACCTCAAGAACTATGGGATCTATGCAGAGAGAACTTCAAAAAAGCTGTTCTCGAAGGTTTTGTTAAGGACATAGAATCGATAAGAATTGCTAAAAATGGAGAGAAACTCATAGTGGACCAAACCCTGACAAGCATATATAGCAGTAATGGTGAACTCGTTGGATTTGTATCAATAATGAGAGATATAACGAAGAAGAAGGAGACTGAAATGAAGCTAGTTGAAACGTGCGAAGAACTGGAAAAGAAGACTAGAGATCTTTTACTGTTACAGAAAGAACTTGAATATCTTGCAAGAATAGTTGAGACTTCGAACGATGCAATATACTCTGTAGATATAAATGGAAAAATCAAGAGCTGGAACAGAACCGCTGAGAAACTATTTGGATGGAAAAAAGAGGAGATAATAGGAAAAGATTCATCGATTCTTCTACCTGAAGAAATAAAAAATGAAACTTCAATAATATTGCAGAGAATAAGCGAGGGGCAGAAGGAGCTGAGATTTGAGACAAGAAGACTTACAAAGGGAGGAGAGATTATAAGTGTGGAAGTGACGATCTCTCCAATCGATGATTCAGGTTTCTCTGTTATAGTAAGACCGATTGCAGACGATTTTGAGAAGAGAATGTTTAAGTTTTATGTTGAGCGCGGTAGAACTTATTTCACAAAAGATCTATACACCGCAATCGAGGTGTTGAAAGATTTGAAAAATTACGGCTATAGACCAATCATTCTGAGTAGGAGATTCCCTGAAGAATTTAGAATAAATGCAGAATTTTACTGGCTCTCAGATCAGGGTTTAAACAAGTTGGAGGACATATATAGCCTAGTGGCAAACTTGGATGGGTGGAAAAATGCTGTTTTGCTTGATATAGATTATTTATTAAGTAGGAAGAATTTTGAAGACATCTTTACTTTGATTCAGAAACTAAAGGACGTTTATTATATATTAAATAAAGGTATAATAGTCATATACTCTGGTAAGATTTCGGAAGAAGAGGAGAAATTTATAAAGAGTGAGTGCCTCGAAATAAGGACCAAGGTTTCAATGATTTCTCCAGAATATTTTGAAATTCTAAAGCTGGTTTATACAAAAAGTCGGATTGGAGAAAGGCCTTCTATAAAAGATATAATGAGCGAACTAGGTGTAACTCGTAACACTATAAAGAAAAGAATTGCCTACCTTGTTGACAAAGGGCTGCTTAGGGTTATAAAGGAGGGGAGGGAAAAGGTGCTCGAGATAACAGAAGAGGGCAAAGCTATACTTGTTGACACTTTTTGACGATATTCTTGACAATATTCTAATATTTACTAAACTCGATTTTTTATTTGGGTGGTAGTGAATGGTCAAAGCCGATTGGAGTTCGCTCTGGAAAAAAGAGGACTGGTGGGCATTCTGGATCGGAATGCTACTGTTCTTCCTATGTCTAGCAGCCGCCTATAAAATGGACATCATGGGATGGGTAGCAAATGTCAAGGAATGGCTTGATCCTGCGACTTCAATAGTTACTGCCTCAAAGGCCTTTCAAGCTGTCAATCCAGTGGTATCTCTGATTGCTACATACATATTCCTGCTGGTAATACTCAGCATTGGAGCTAAGGCGATGGGTTGGAATGTGAAAAAATTCGCTGGCGGATTTACAGTGATATTCTTCCTTACAATGCTCTGCTGGTGGATTGCCCATTATGCTTACCTTGCCTCAACAGATCCAGCGAAGTCAAAGATCCCGTGGTCTTTAAGATTAACAGGTGAATTCGGTTACGTCTTCGCATTAATTCTTGGGCTTTTGATAGGAAACTTTGCGAAAGGATTTGCAGCAAAGCTAAAAGAAGCTGCTAGACCGGAATGGTTTATAAAAACAGCAATCGTTCTACTGGGTGCTACAGTTGGAATTAAGGCCATAGAGATCGATCCAAAAGTTCTTGCGAACTTTCTCTTCCGAGGTGTCTGTGCTATAGTTGAAGCTTATCTCATCTACTGGGCCCTCGTTTACTGGATTGCTCGCAGATACTTCGGTTTCACAAGAGAATGGGCAGCTCCATTAGCTTCAGGAATTTCGATTTGCGGCGTTTCAGCGGCAATTGCTACAGGAGCTGCAATAAGGGCTAGACCAATCGTGCCAATCATGGTTTCTTCATTAGTCATAGTCTTTGCAGTAGTCGAACTCCTGATCTTACCTTTCGCAGCTGCTGCATTCTTAGCCCATCAACCTCTAGTCGCTGGAGCTTGGATGGGGCTGGCTGTTAAAACAGATGGGGCTGCTGCTGCCAGTGGTGCAATTGTGGATGCCCTAATAGTTGGTAGCAATCCAGCCTATGCTCCCTTGCAGGGTTGGATTCTAAACGCTGCAATAGTTACAAAAATCTTCATAGACATATTCATCGGAATTTGGGCATTCATCCTTGCAGTGATCTGGGTTTACTGGATTGACAAAAGGCCTGGGGAGAAAGTTGCAAAAGTCGAGATATGGTATAGATTTCCAAAGTTCGTTATCGGTTACTTCCTGACGTTCTTGATACTTTACTGGGCCACTTCTGTTGCTACAGCGGGAGTTCCAGTTGAGAAGTTTGCTGCAGCACTGGCACCTTTTAAGACTGCAACTGGAGAGATGGATGTCTTCAGAAAGACTTTCTTTGCGCTTACATTCTTTAGCATAGGCCTAATATCTGACTTCTCAACGCTTCGCAGAGAGGGGATTGGAAAGCTAGCCCTTGTTTACGTGATCGCACTGTTTGGCTTCATCATTTGGATCGGACTCTTCATCAGCTGGCTCTTCTTCCACGACATCCATGTGTTTTTCCTGAAGTGAGGTGAAAAAAATGGCTGAGGAGAGAAAAGAGGTGGAATTGAAAGCAGAACTTGCGGTAAGGGAAGAGATCCTACCGATAGAAAGGAGACTTGTGGCTGGAAGCTTAATACTTGCAATAATCCTGCTTGGATTTCTCTACTGGATCAGCTGGCAATTGATAGCCCATGTATAAACTATTTTTAATTTTTTAATTTTTTTATAAAGATAGTAAATGAGAGTTGAGTATCGCGAAGTGCAAATAATCTACGCCAAAAAAGATGACCAGAAAGCCAAAGAAGATCAAAAGAAGTTTGTGAATCTTAGCTATTATCCCTTTTAGTGAAGTTACATAGGCTATTGTTGATAACCAAGCGAAATCTATCCAGACGTGAGAGAAAAGCAAAACAATCACTCCCATTGATCCGAAGATGAGCGTTGATTCAGCAACAAGTGCACTGCCAACGCTGAACCACCAGATGATGAAGAAGGGATTTAATGCTGTCAATAAGATGCCAGTAAGAAATGGATGGAATTTAGTCTCCTTTATTCCCATTTCTCCCAAAGCGCTTTTCAAAGTCAAATAGCCGAAGAAAATCAAAAATAGACCACCAAGAATTGCAAGAGGTTTTATTATAGATTCTATTGTTGCAAGAGAAAGTAAAAATGCGACGAGAAAAATGATTGGGGCTTCAACAATCAAATGACCAAAAGAAACCATTAAACCACCCTTCCAACCATCTCTAATCCCAATTGCAGCTGTAGCAGCGCTTAAAGGTCCTGGAGCTAGAGCACCGGAGGAGCTTATTGTTACGACTTTCAGCACGAAGTCGAGCATAATTCTCGAACCTTTCAAAGCTTATATTCTTTTCCTAACGGAATAAACGAAAAGATATCTGGGCCTAGAATCAAAACCCAAGCTTTCTGTGCTCATTTTTACGATCAAACTGAATCTTGCTTTGAGCTTTGATATAAAAAATCTCGCATCATTTACGTTTTCAAAAATCATATCAACTCCATCCCTAGTTTTTATAACTTTGGCATTTTTTACAATCTTTTCTATTTCCATCAACTCTTGAACGTTGAAACCCCTTAACTGAACTTTCGCGGGATGCATCCCTCGATTTCCAAGATTCTTTTAGCCCATTTCAACTTCTTCAACTTAATTCCAGTAGCTTTATCAAAATCAAATCCATAAAGTTCTATTTTCTTAGCTCCAAATCTCCTCGCAATCAGCACAGCTCTGTCTCCATCTGTAAATCCTCCAAAGTTGTAGACTCTACCAAATGGTTTACTTTGGGTTGTTGCAATAAAGGAGCCGAGCTTCGGGATCACCTCTCTTATCTTTTCCATGTTATCTCCATGTGCATGGATCACGAGAATGCATCCCCTTTTTTCTAACTCTACTAGCTTTTCAACGCTCTCTTCTAAATCCGTAACGTGAATTGATGGGATGAATTTCACTTTTTCAACGGCCTTTCCAGCTGTTATTATTAACTCCTCCTTTATATTTTCCCCAGCATAGGCTCCACCAACTACAGCCACTTCTTTCCCCCTTATGCATTCAAGTACCGAGCAATCAAGTAATTTATTCCCTGCAATCTCAGCTAAAAGCCTTGCAGATTCCTCATCCTTTTCCCTTGAAAAACCAAAGTCCAGCAGAATTTGCTCGTATATCTTCATCCACTCCTCGAGCTCCATCTCTTTATCCCTATTTTAATTCTCATATCCTCTATTTCCCATTCTCTAACAAAACCTTCAGCCTTCGAAAAACTCAGCTTTGCCGAACGGGTTTCATTCTTAATGTAATCCACCCATCCTTCCACAATTCCAGGATCTGCTTCGATGAAAGTTTCGATGAATTCATCAACTCTCAAATCCAATTCTTTCCTCATATACTGTATCCTGCGCACGAATTCTCTGGCAAAAGCTTCTTTCATCAAAGATTCATCTATTTCCGTGTTCAGATATATCTTCCCCTTTCCAAAATCGGCAGAGACGAAGTTCTTTGGAATTTCCTCTTCAACAATTATCCAATCTTTCGGAATCTTAATTCCTTCAAATTCGATTTCTTCTGGCATTTCCTTCAATCCTGAAAGGAATTCTGCAAAAGCTTTCGCCCTTCCCTTTAAAACCGGACCCACTTTTCTGTAATCAGGCTTCAATCTCAATTCTTTTCGCATTCTTTCAAATTTAACACACTTAACGTTGCACATCCTAGCAATTATGTCTCTAAATTCCTCAACTCTCTCTTCTGTTTCTACCACAACTTCCTTTAATGGCCATCTAAGCTTTATCCCAGCCTTATTCCTTGCAGAGTTGCAGGCTTCAACTATGGACTTCACAACGCTCATCTTCTCCTCGAGATCCTTGTTTATCATCCTTTCATCTGGCATCGGATAGCTTTCCATAAAAATGCTCTCTTCTCCTTCTCTAAACTGCTTTACGAAGTTCTGATAAAGCCATTCCGCTATTAGCGGGGCAAATGGGGCAATGAGCCTGATCGACTTGTCTATAACTCTTAGCATCGTTTCATAACTCGAGATCTTTTGCTTCGATTCAGCTTCCTCCCAAACCCTCGATCTTATTAAGGGTATATACCATCTGCTGAACTCCTCAATTATGAAGTCAAAAAATGCCCTAACAACCTTGTGCAGATGATATTTGCTCATAGCTTCGATAACTTCCCTGTTAAAGCTCTCCAGTTTTGAAAGAATCCATTTGTCCTCAATAGTCGCAGCCTCCATTCCAATTGCCCTAAACCTGTCTATGCTCATGTAAGTATGTGCAAATCTGACAGAGTTCCAGAAGACATTCATGTTTCTCAAAACGTTTCTAGCCTCATCCCAGCTGAACTTCAAATCTTCCCAGACTGCAGAACTAAGCATGTAAAGCCTGAAGCAATCAACTCCAATCTGCTCCACAACTTCCTCAGGCTCTACAACATTTCCAAGACTCTTGCTCATCTTTCTACCCTGCTCATCTAGCGTGAAGCCGTGCATAAGTACAGTCTTATATGGCGCCTTTCCAAAGCAAATTACAGAAGCTCCAAGCTGAGAATAGAACCACCCTCTGGTCTGATCATGTCCTTCAGTTATGAAATCAGCAGGCCATAGGTGGAATTTATCATCTTTCAGCGGATAAGAAATGCTTCCCCAACTCGCAACTCCGCTGTCGAACCAAACATCAAAAACATCCTTCACTCTTTCCATTTCCCTACCACATTCACATCTGAACTTAACCTCATCTATCCTCGGTCTATGAAGATCTAGATCGTTTTGCCAAGGCACCTCGTTTATACTGCCAACCACCTTTATCTTTCCACATTCACATATCCATATAGGAAGAGGAATTCCCCAGTATCTTTGCCTACTTATGCACCAATCCTTCGCATTGCTGATCCAATCCCTAAACCTAGCACTTCCAGCCCAATCTGGAATCCACTTAACTTTCTCTATTTCTTCCAGCATCTTTTCCTTCAACTCTGTGATCTTTATAAACCACTGTTCTGTTGCCCTAAAAATTATAGGTGTCTTACAACGCCAGCAGTGACCGTAGCGGTGAAAAATTCTTTCTTCAGCTAACAATAAATCTTTTCTATGTAAATCATCTATTATAACCTCATTCGCCTCTCTTACACTCATTCCAGCATATTTCCCGGCTAATTCGTTGAAGAAGCCTCTATCATCTACGGGATTAAAGATTTCGAGACCATATTTTTTACCCAGTTCAAAGTCCTCTAAACCATGAGCCGGAGCTATGTGGACACAGCCTGTGTTTTCAGCTGAGACAAAGTCTGCAAGAACTATTTTGTGTCTAAAGTTCTTTTGCATTGGAACCTCATCCGCAAGTGGGTGCTCGTATTCAATTCCTTCAAGCTCTTTTCCCGGAATTTCTTCAATTATCTCCCATTTCTCGTAACCTTTATGCAAAGTATCAACGAGGTCTTTGGCTATTAAAACTTCCTCAGCAACCCCATTTCTAAAAGCCCTAACTTTTACATATTTAAAATTCGGATTTACGGCTACTGCCATGTTTGCTGGAATTGTCCAAGGAGTTGTAGTCCAAACCAAGATATATCCTCCGTTCTTTAACCTGAATTTTACATAAATCGACGGGTCTTCTCTCTCAGCATATTCTATTTCCGCATCTGCCAGAGCTGTTTCACATCTCGGACACCAGTTTACAACCATCATTTCCTTCGAAAGAAGACCTTTTTCAAACGCTTTTTTGATCGTGAACCAAGCAGAATCTATGTATTCTGCCTTTATCGTCATGTAAGGATTGTCCCAGTCCATCCAGATTGCAAGTGCTTTGAATTGTTCGGTCATTGCATCTTTGTTCCTTAATGCATATTCCATACACTTCTGAACAAATTTTTCTATTCCAAAGTTCTCAATATCTCTCTTCGTCCTAAAACCGAGCTCTTGTTCTACCTTTACTTCAATTGGCAAACCATGCATATCCCATCCAGGAGTGTCAACAGGATCATAGCCAAGCATTCGCAGATAGCGAAGAATTGTATCCTTTATGATCTTGTTCCAAGCTGTACCAAGATGAATTCTACCAGTTGTATAGGGGGGACCATCTAAGAAGTAGAACTTCTTACCTCCCCTTTTCTTGATCTTTTCATAAATCTTTCTCTCTTTCCAAAAATTGAAAACTTCAGCTTCAATCACCTTTGGCAGATATCTCTGTGGAAGCATACTCTAGCTTTTAATCTGGATTAAAAAATTTACTACTGATTCAAACTAGCAAGTTAGATGGAAAGCTCCAACCTTCTTTTTAGAAGTTTCATTAAAAATCTTTACAGCTTCCCCTGTTGGGGCATAAACCAATTCTATGCCATTCTTTTCGAGGAATTTCTTCGTTTCTTCTGGAACTTCCATCCTTCCATAATAACCTGTTCCCACGATCAGAATTTCAGGCTTAAACTTTAAAACCTCTGTCAAATCTTCCACGCTTAATCTATGCCCTTCTTTCCGCCACCAGTTTGTCATAATTCTGTCAGGAAAGATTATCAAATCAGACGTGTAAACCTTACCGGCAATTCTCATTTTACCAAACTCATAGCTTTCAATCATAATCTTTCTCCTTGTCAAAAATTAAAGCTTTTACGCTTTTTAAATCTACGCAAAAATTTAAATTCCGAATGGCAACCAACTTATTACTTTGGGGTGCATGATATGGGGAGAATTAGAAAGATGCAGATGAGAAAGACGAATCCTAGGCTCCTAAAACTCATCGATTTGTTACTAAGTGAGAGCGCTAAAAATAATGCCAAAATATGGAAGGCTGTTGCTGAAAGATTGGCTTCACCAACAAGGAATTGGGCAGAAGTGAGCTTGACAAAGATAGAAAAATATGCCAATGATGGAGAAACAGTCTTAGTACCTGGAAAAGTGCTCGGTGGAGTGCTTAAAAAGAAAGTTAAAATTGCAGCCTTTAGCTTTTCTGAATCTGCAAAAGCAAAAATCGTTGAAGCTGGAGGGCAATGGATGACCATCGAAGATTTGATAAAGATGAATCCAAAAGGTAGTGGGGTTAAAATCCTAGTCTAGGTGGTTGGAATGAGTGTAAATGTTAAGAGGGCATTAGAAACCTTGGGTGGGGAATACGTTGTCATAAATGCAGAAGGACACATTTTGGGAAGACTTTGCAGTGTAATAGCTAAAAGATTGCTGATGGGAGAAAGAATTGTAGTTGTAAACGCTGAAAAAGCTGTGATAACCGGAAACAAGGCGAACATATTTGAGAGGTATAAGGAAAAGTACGATAGAGGTAGCAAGGAAAAGGGGCCATATTTTCCAAGGCACCCCGAAAAGATATTTAAGAGAACCGTTAGAGGTATGCTTCCCTGGAGTAGCAGAAGAGGTAGGGATGCTTATAGAAGGCTAAGAGTGTTTATAGGAGTACCAGAAGAGCTCAAAAATTCTAAATTTGAGAAAATTGAGTGCGCTTTGCTTGAGAAAATTTCAAAAACAGAGAAATTCGTTTTGTTAGAAGATGTGAGCAAACACTTGGGGTGGGCTAGGTGAAGGTCGTGATCACAACTGGAAAGAGGAAAACTGCTGTTGCAAAGGCTGTGATAAAAGAAGGTATTGGGAGAGTTAGAATAAACAAGATACCTTTGGAAATATATCCAATGGAACTGCCAAGAAAAGTCATGCTTGAACCTCTAAAGATCGCTGGTGATTTGGCTAAGAAAGTTGACATAGAAGTAAAGGTCTCGGGTGGAGGAGTGATGGGACAAGCTGAAGCTGCAAGGACGGCGATTGCAAGGGGATTGGTTGAATTCTTTGGAGATGAGGAGTTAAAGAAGGCTTTCCTAGAATATGATAGAACCCTATTGGTCAATGACATCAGGAGAAAACTTCCAAAGATCCAAGGAGGAAGAGGGGCTAGGAAGAGGAGGCAAACTTCTTATAGGTGATTTCTTTGCACGAAATAAGCGACTTTCCAATTCGTTGTTTTTCATGTGGTGCTGTTATCGGACATCTTTATGCAAAATATCTTGAAATGGTCAGAAATGGAAAAACTCCAAAAGAGGCTCTGGATACTCTTGGAATTCAAAGATACTGTTGTAGGAGAATGTTCATCACCCATAAATCTTTAATCGGGGAAATTGCGAGATTTCGTGGGGCCGTGGGGTAGCCTGGTATATCCTTTCGGCTTCGGGAGCCGGAGACCCGAGTTCAAATCTCGGCGGCCCCATTTAAGAGGTGGTAAACATCAAAGGTTTCCCGTTCAAGTATACGAGATTTGAAAAGGCCAGAATAATTGGAGCGAGGGCATTACAGATCGCAATGGGAGCACCTGTGTTGATTGAAACGGATAAGGTTGATCCAATAGAAATAGCGATTGAGGAATTTGAAAAAGGTGTTATACCCATAACTGTAAAGAGAAGGGCAAATCGCTTTGTATGGTTGGAAAGATACGATATGTTCTGAGGTGGTTCCTTGATAATAGAAGATCTGAGATATCGCATAGTATTTGACAGTAGAGGAAGAGAGACTGTTGAATGTGAAATTGAAGCTGGCGATTTCGTCGCAACAGCTTCTGCACCAAGTGGAGCTTCTAAAGGAAGTAAAGAAGCGGCTATAGTTGATCCGAGAAAGTATAGAGAAGTTGAGGAAAAAGTTTCAAAGGCTTTAATCGGAATGAGCGTTTTTGACCAAGAAGGCGTGGATGAAATGCTGAAAGAGATTGATGGGACAGAAAATTTCTCGAATATAGGTGGAAACTTCGCAATCTCAGCGAGCATAGCTGTTGCGAAATGCGCATCTCTGATCCTTGGACAGCCTCTCTGCCTTTATCTAGGAGGAGCATTTGCAAGAGAACTACCATTTCCACTTGGAAATGTCATTGGTGGGGGTAAGCATGCTGAGGGTTCTACAAGCATTCAGGAATTTCTAATAATTCCTGTTGGAGCCAAAAGTTTCTTTGAAGCGCAGAGGTTGAACTCAGAAGTTCATAGAGAAATAGGAAAGATTCTTAAAGATAAAGGTATCTTTGCAGCAAAAGGTGATGAAGGTGCTTGGGCTGCGCAGATAAGCGATGATGTTGCCTTCGAAATACTTTCAAAGGCTGTTGAAAAAGTTGAAAAAGATTATGGGACAGAGATTCGTATGGGCATCGATGTTGCTGCCAATGAGCTGTGGAATGGAAAAGAGTACGTTTATAAGGATAAAAGAATGGATCCAGAAGAGCAGATAAATTTCATAGTAAACCTTGTGGAGAAATACGACCTGCTTTACGTAGAAGATCCATTGCATGAAGAGGATTTTGAAGGTTTTTCAAAGCTGACGAAACTCGTCAAATGCATGGTTTGCGGTGATGACATATTTGTCACAAACTGGAAGAGGTTAGAAAAGGGTATAAAGCTCGGAGCTGGAAACACCTTGCTCGTAAAGCCAAACCAGATTGGAACTTTAACAGATACCTTCAAAGCCGTTAAAATTGCGAGAGATAATGGATATAAAATCGTCGTAAGTCACAGAAGTGGGGAAACTGAGGATAACTACATTTCCCATCTAGCCGTAGCTTTTAACGCAAAGTTAATAAAGACAGGCATCGTTGGCGGAGAAAGGATTTCGAAGCTCAATGAAATGATAAGAATTGAGGAAATGCTGAAAACTAGGATGGTGAGAATATGATAGAAACAGGATATGAATATCTGATTCCCCCAGAAGAGTACCTAGCAGCTGGAGTTCACATTGGAACTCAGGTAAAGACTGGAGACATGAGGGAGTTTATATTCAAGGTTAGACAAGATGGACTCTACATACTCGACATTAAAAAGCTAGACGAAAGGATTAGAGCGTGCGTTAAGCTTTTACTTAGATACGAGCCATCAAAGATCCTGCTAGTTGCAGCAAGGCAATACGCGCACAAACCTGTTAAAAAGTTTTCCGAAGTAATTGGGACAAAATGCATAATCGATCGTTTTGTTCCCGGAACGCTCACAAATCCGAATCTGAAGGAATACATAGAACCAGATATAGTGTTCGTGAACGATCCAGCTATAGATAAGCAGGCTATAATTGAAGCGACAAAAGTAGGAATTCCCGTGATCGCATTGTGTGACACGAACAATTCCACAGCCGATATAGATCTCATAATTCCCACGAACAACAAAGGCAGAAAGGCACTCGCACTCGTTTACTGGCTGATAGCGAGAGAAATGAAAAAGGCAAGGGGAGAACCTTTTCCATACACAGTTGAAGAGTTTGAAGCAGAGCTGTAATTAGCTTCTAAATACCTTAGTCGCCGATTTATACAGCCTTTGCATTATAGCTCTACCAATTCCCACCTCCTCAACTCCTTCAACAACGATTACTTTTGCTCCCATCTTTTCAGCCTTTATAAGCGCATCGAACACGTTTTTTGCAAAATTTTCCATCGTATTCCCTACGACTATCGTATTTCCATAATCCTTTGTCGCTATCACTACAGCATTTTTTTCAGTAGAAATGAATTCCTTTATCATCCTCTCCTTATCCTTTCCAACGAAAACATATATCTCCGCTGATGTGACGAACTTCTCCTCAAATTCTGTCTTTTCCTCATATTGAACTTCGGTGAACTTCATCAATTCTTCCACACTAACAGCACCATGTCTCAGAATTTTTGGTGGAGAAAGTGTTACATCGAGAATTGTTGATTCTAGACCTATCTTGCATTCTCCAATTACTATCGCATCTATTTTATTTCCAATCTCAGCTATTACATGTTCCGGCTTTGTAGGTGTGAACCTGCCAGAAACGTTGGCTGATGGGACAACTATTGGTCTTCCAAGTCCTTCTATTAGTTTTAAAGGTATTTCGTGAGCTGGCATTCTTATAGCAACTTTTTCAGACCCACCAGTAACTATGTCCGGTATCTTTTTCTTTTTCAACACCAAAGTTAGCGGACCCGGAAAAAATGATTTCATAAGCTTTTCCGCTATCTCGTTTACTTCCGCAATTTCATAAACTTGCTCAACACTTCCAACACCGACGATCAATGGCTTATTCTTTGGTCTCTTCTTTACTTCGAATAATCTTTCCACAGCTATCTCATTTAGCGCATCACAGCCAAGACCATAAACAGTTTCAGTTGGAAAGGCAACCAATCCACCACTTTTCAATATTTCCACAGCTCTCCTTATCCCTTTCTCCTCAGGATATAGTAGCTCCATTGGAATTAATCCCGGAAAAAGCTTTTTTAAACTTTCGAAAAACTCTGGTTATGGATAAAATTCAATCTATTGTGAGTGAAATCTACGAGATGTTTAAGGACTACAACGTCTCAAAAAGCGAGATAGAGAAGAGGCTCAAGCTCCTAATATATGAGTTTAAAGTTCCAGAAGAGGAGGCTAAAAGAACGATAATAAATGGGCTTAGAAGAGATTTAAACATATCCAAAGACGCGCTCCGCTTTCCCTTGACAAAAATAGCAGAACTTGAGCCTGGAAAATGGGTGAGCGTTAAGGCAAGAGTTCTTCAACTCTGGGAGCCTACAAGTCCTTCAATTGCGCAGTGGGGCATCATTGGAGATGAGACAGGGACGGCTAGGTTTGTAATCTGGATGAAATCCGGAAAGGGGAGAGTGAGCGAAGGAAAGACTTACCTGTTTGAAAAAGTTGTTGTAGATGAATATGGAGGGGTTAAAAGCATAAAGGTGACAAGCTTAAGTGAGATAAAAGAAATAGATGAGGAAATTGAAGTCGCCGGAGAATGGGGAGAGATAGAGTTGGTAGGAGCTCTTGTTTCAATATCTCAGAACAGCGGACTTGTTCAGATTTGCAAGATCTGCGGAAGAGTTATCGAAGCGGGAATTTGTAGGGAACATGGAAAGGTTGAGTGGACAGAAGTCCTTCGACTTAGAGGAGTTATAGATGATGGAGAGAAAACTTACGACATCGAAATGGATGAGAACTGCATAAAATCCCTAACAGGTCTCGACTTGGTAACTGCAAAAAAAATTGCTTTTGAGCATTTAGATCGTGGAATAGTACTTCTAGAGTTAAAGAAAAAATTGCTCGGCAGATACTTCCGTATTTCAGGGGAGTTAAAGTTCAGAACTATAAACGTAAAGAAAGTTGAATTCTTCAAACCAAAGGTTCTTGAGGAAGTTGAAAAGGTGCTAGAAGAGGTGAGAGCTCTGTGAGGATAAGGAGAGAGGTGGCTAGAAGAGTTTTTGCAAAGGAGTTCAATGCTTCAAGATACAAGCTTGGAGGAAATGCAGAAAAAGAAGTTGTCTACGTCTTAACCCCTCTCGGCTTAAAATGCAACAGGCTGTTCATAGTTGGTGCTTTGCTTGAAAAAGAAGAAATAAGGCCTGATTCAGACATATGGCGAATAAGAGTTGCCGATCCTACTGGATCCTTCTTAGGCTATGTCGGTAAATTTGAGCCAGATGCAAAAGTTTCTCTTGCTGAAATAGACATACCTTCCACCGTATCTGTAACAGCAAAGGCGAGATTGCTTGAAAGGGGAAATAGGATTATTCCATTCATAAGACCTGAAAGCATATGTCTCTCCGACTTTGAGACGAGAGATTATTGGATACTTGAAACTGCAAAAGCGACTTTGAAAAGGATACAGCAGCTTAAGACGAATTCCGAGATTTCAAAACTTGTAATGGAAAAATATAATCCAAATCTTGAAGAATACAAAGAAATGGTCTTTTCAGCACTCATGCGATTAAAGGAGGAGGTGAAAATATCGGGAGAAGAGGAAGAGGAGGATTTCGAAGAGAGTATAGAAGAGGAAATTTTAGATCTCAATGATCTATTCTGAAGCCTAGGCATGTTTTAAAGCTCACCAGTCTGCAGAAGGTGCAGAAGAGGCTTTAAAATCCGCTGAAAAAATTTTGGAATTCGTTAAAGGCGTTGCTTATGATTCCCTACGAGAAAGAGATTAGAATTTACCTTGAAGCCCTGAAAATTCTTGAACCTAAGCTTGTAATCTTGTTCAGCTCAATAGCGAAGAAAAAATTCGGCGTTGGGAGTGACGTGGACTTGCTCGTCGTTTCGGATAAATTGCCTGAGAACTTCAAAGAGAGGATGAAGTTGTTATATTAGCTTGACAAAACAAATGCCCCTCTGGATGTAAAGGCTTACAAAAGCGATGAAGTAAAGAAGATGCTTATAAAAGGGAATCCGACGATTCTCGATGCATTGGAAGATGGAATAATCTTGTTCGCTGAAAAGGATTTCCTTGAAGAGCTGATGGGGCTTTATGAGGTTGAGAAAAAGAGATTTAGGCGCTTTGAGAGGGGTTGGATTAGAGTAGGTTGATTTTCTGCAAATTTAAAGAATAATTCTCAGTTTCTGAATTTCTTAAAAGCAAGAAAAACAAGAAATGGAACCAGAACAAAAGTTGCACTCTGCTTTTAGCTCTTTCAGAGCCTGTATGATAATTCAATGCTGTGAACTCTTAATCTGTATTCACTTCTACGAAAAGCCCAATAGAGCCATGAAAACTTTGAGCTATAAATTCCATGGAGAGATTTCTCTCAACAATTCTGGGTCAAAAAATATGAATAAGGCAAAAAAGCAATTATAATATAGTCTCTCTTTTTCCAAAATTTCTGCAAATTTAAAAAATTTATCAGCGCCGTGAGTTATAATTTAAAATTTCCCGTAGCCTTTTTGGAATATCTTTTGCGATTTTTTCAATTTTTTCAGCTTCTAAAGCCTCTTCCCTCATTCCACAGTGTGCGACATCGTTTCGAAGTCGAGTCAACCAATCCCAAAGTTTTGCAATTTCTTCACTTTTTTGAAGTTGTCTAAACCATTCTGGCAAATATCTTTGCTCGCCACGAATTCTTGCAGCTGCATCGCCAAGAACTTTTTCAATCTCCTCTCTGAAATCCCTTTTCAACCAATTCTCAGCACTTTTCTGTAAAGCAACCAAACTAACAATCCATTCCCTCGCAAGAGTTATTGCCTGAATTGTTAGACCTTTCTCCAAGTAATGCTCGATCAGTTCAATTTGTTTCTTTAGGTTCTCACAATTTAAGAGCTCTGGTTCATCATACGCAAACTTTTTTGCCTCTCCTTTTACTTGGTCTAAGATCGCTGCAAAAGGCTTTGCCCATCGCTCGACTTCTTGTCCAACTTTTTCAATAGCCTCGAGTAACTGAGTTGCGGATTTCATAACATCAAGGGGTCTTGAAAAGTGCAAGGCCTTTGAAAATTCACCCAAAATCTTGCCAAAGGACTCTAGCTTTCTCGGTAATTCATCACTTACTTTCTTACGCCAGAGCGTTTTATGGATCTGCCTTAATTTTTCGGAAATTAAAGTCGCATCACTTCTCCTTAACAAAAACTCTACACCAGTAAGCCAGTCTATTAAATCTAGAAGAGGTGTTAAATCGAATATTGGCACACGATCTCCTGGTTCACGAGCTTCGTAAGCTCCGTAAATTATTTGACGTATAGTAGCATTCTTCGTTCTTCTTAGATAAATTGCCACCGCAAAAACGATGAATGGAATTGATCGGAAAGCATGAGTTATGTCGAACAGAAGCTCATCACCATCTTTGACGATTTTGCTGCATTCCTCAAAGATTCTCCAAACTTCATCTTCTTTTTTACCTTCTGGGATACTAACAAACTCAACCAAACTGCCCAAGTTTTTCTTCAGTTCTTCGATGTAACCTCTGCTTTGAATTTCAACGGTTGGTGTAATCAGAACGAATATCTTTTCAGGCTCAAAAATTTTCGCCACTGCTTCTGGAAAAAGATTAGTTTTAAACTCTTTATTTTGCCAGTAATAGGTTACAGTATTATATTTACCCGTGCCGAGAAAAGATATTGCCTTCATATCTCCCAATAGCCATAGTTAGCACTCGTTTTCGCACCAATGCCAAGTTCTCTCAATGCACCTTTAAGCCACTCTTCGGCTGTGGGGAGTAAGTCATTAGCATCATTTGTGCGAGCGGCAATTGCGAACAAGTAAGGCGTTTCGCTTACAGTCAGGAAAAATACTGGCTTTGGCGATTGCCAATCTGATGGCGCTTCTTTGCCCTTAGTGCGATAGTAATCGGGAAAGTGCGGATTCATGATGTCAAGTTCAAACTTGGGTGCTTCAATTGGCACAGCATCCAAAAACACGATTTTACCTGCTTGCTTCGTTGTGCCGAAGATTGCGATAAACTCTTGGTCGTTTTCGCTTTTGCCTTCAATTAATTGTGCATACGCTCTTGCTGCCCCCTTTAATCCACTTGCAGGGATGATTGGCAAGCCAAAGATGCGATGGAGTGTTATGCTTGTCTCCAAAACATGCGCTGCCCCCAACCCGACGACGAAACGCCAAGCAGGCCTTGCTTCAAATTGGCGAACTTCAAAGCCTCTTTGCCGATACCAGTGGAGTAGTGCTTTGTGGCGCTGTTTCAGGAAATCCAAAATTTCACGAAGTTTTTGTTGCTGTTCTAACTCAAAAACCTTTTTCCGCTGTTTTGTGTCCTGCGTCAGTTCCCATTTTTCGTTGGCAGGCAAATATCTGTCAAGCCATAAACCGATGTTTTCACAGCGATTGCCACTATCGGCAACCCTAACTGTATCGGATGGTAAAGGTAAGCGTATCACTTGTTGTTGCTGTTCACGAACCCTGCGTTTTTCAGATTGTCTTCTTCCCATCACTCCTCACCTTTCGGCAAAATTGCCTCAGCGAAACGCCTGAGCCATTGCAAAAGCGCCAAAGCTTCCATCGTGGCAAGACGATATTGTTGGCTGTTAGCATAGTTGACAATCCACTCAAGCAGGTCATCGGTTAGTTTCAACTGTTGCTTCAGCCAATTTGAGATGTGTTGATAAAACACTTCATGTTCATCAGAGGGATTGCCTTTTCCTTTTGCCTTCAAAAAAGCCAGAGTTTGCCCCAAACCGTTGGTTAGGATAAGAGAAGGCATCTTAACAGCAATGCTTCGGTAATCGCTTGCAAAGGACTGATTTCTGACTTCGTTAATGCACTGCCACGCATATCTCGCCCGTTCCTGTTCCAGTGTCCTCATCGATTGCATCATTTTTCACCTCCACAATAGAGCCGAACCTTTACAATTCCCCGTCCAACAGTTTCATCGCCGCCAATTTGTAAGCGGTCAAGTTTCAATTCCGAAAGTAACTTCAAGACATCATCAGCATTTGTCAATCCTAAGTTTTTAGCATTTGGTGCTAACGGTTTGCTTACAAAAATCGGCGCATAAAGCAAAGTTTCACTCGGCAAATGTTCTTCAAGCCAAGGACCTTCGGCTACTGTTTTAGTTGTTTGGGACAATTGAACACGAGTTTGAATCTCCGTCGCCATCTGTGTGAAATCTCGGAAGGCATCGTCGGGTAAAATCACAAAGCGCTTTGGTAACCAATTGCGCCATTGCTGGTATTCTTCG
>JAWAQR010000004.1:0-62808 GCA_038893835.1 Archaeoglobaceae archaeon | reverse complement strand
CCAAAGCTATACGCCTTAAACCTCGAAGTTAAATACAGGACAGAAAATGGAGAATGGGTTATAAGCAAGCCAGAAAAAGCAATAATAAGTGTTAAAGCACCTCCATTGAACTACTTGTTATATCTAATCCTGATAGTTGCTGCGATTGCTGCAATCGCTTATTATGTTAAGAGAAAGTTGAAATGAGGGTTGAAGAAATAGTCATTAAAAGACCAGGAATCATTTTAATCTCTACAGTAATTATTATAATTTTATCAATTATTTCAGCGATGAACGTGGAAACAACTTCAGGGATCGAAAATTTCTTTTCTAAAGATAACAAAGTATATCAGAACTTTAAGATTTATGAAAAGAACTTTCAGCGAACAACAGGAGCAATATTTATATTCATCAAGGGCGAAGACGTTGTGAGCTATCAAAACTTCGAATTCATGCTTAAACTCGGTGAGGAGCTAGAGAAAATTGAGGGTGTTGAAAAAGTCATCTCTCCTGCCTCGATTTTGAAGGAGACTTTTGGTTTTATTCCAAGCGATGAGATGATGCTGATTTACCTTAGCGAGACTTATTTCAAGGATCTCTTACCAAAGCCGAGTCTTGCCATTTTGATGGTAAGCATAACTCCGGTGGAGAGTAAAGAGCAGGAAAATATAGCTAGGAATATAGAAAAGAAGTTAAAGGAATTTGGAAATCCTTCTGGCTTAACCTTGGAGATGACAGGTTCTCCTGTACTTGGGTATCAGATAAGAAGCGAAATATTCAAGAGTCTCAGAAGCACCATGATCGTTTCAATAATCCTTATGGTTCTATTCCTAGTCTTAACATTCAGCGGGGTTGTGAGGAGAAAGATAACTAGTTTTCTACCCCTGTTAATTTCCGTTTCCGCTGTAACAATAGTCTATGGCCTCATGCCCCTACTTGGGATACCTTTGTCCGAACACACGAATGGAGCATTGCCAATGCTAATCGGTCTTTCAATAGAATACGCAGTGCAGATTCAAAATAGATTCGAGGAAGAAATAAGAAGGCATGAAGTAGATACTGCTTTAAGACTTTCGATTGAAAGAACTGGCAGAGCCCTTTTACTTGCCTATTCAACAACTGCAGTGGGATTTCTTTCAATGCTCTCAGCTGGAATACCAGCAATGACATGGTTCGGGATAATTGCAACCATAGGACTGCTAATAGCTCTAATTCTTAGCCTGACATTTTTACCAGCGATCTTGAAGCTCATTGAGAAAGGGAAGTTGGAAAGAAAGGTTGAAGAAGTTTCGAAACTCGAAAAAGGTCTGTCCTTCATTTCAAATATAACAGCTACAAAGCCAACAAGCATTTTGGTATTTGCAATCCTGATTTGCTCTTTTGGCTTTTACGTTTCACCACTGCTAGAATTGGAAACCAATTACAACAAATATATCCCCCAAAACCTGCCAGCTATACAGAAGTTCAAAGAACTCGAATCTGTTGTGGGCGGGCAGACAATATACACAGTAGTCCTTGAAACAGATGGTATCAATTCCAAAATTGTAAACGATGCTGAAGAACTTGCAAAATACGTTTCCAATAGCGTTCCGCTGATATATTCGTACCAATCGCCGAAATCGCTTCTTGAAAGTTATAAAGATTTGGAAAGCGTTCCAAAAGAACAGATGGACAGATTCATCTCTGGTAGCCTTATGGCGATCCATTTCTACTCCACTGCAAGCGGTTATGAGGAATACAAAAAGACAACAGAATTAATTGAAAAAAGCATTTCCTTCTACGGATGGGAAGGAAAATTTTTCATAACTGGTCAACCAGTTCTTTTCTCGGAACTAGGGACTATAATGATAGAGAGTCAGATGAGGATGACTATAGTCGCTTATCTATTCATTCTTCTACTTCTCCTTGCAATTTATAGATCGATCAGAAAGGCAATAGTTCCACTAATTGCAATTACCACTGTAATCGGAATAATGAATGCGATAATGTTTCTATCAGGGGTAAAGCAGACAATGGTATCGATTGCCTTGAATTCAATAATTCTTGGTTTGGGAATAGATTTCTCTATCATGATAACCGAGAGATACCTTGAAGAAAGAAAAAGAACTTCTGAAATAGAAGCTGTAAGGAAGGCGATTGAGAGGACAGGAAAGGCAACTACAACTTCAGCCTTAGCAATGATAGGCGGATTCGGATCTCTAATGGCCTCAACTTTTCCAGTGATGAGAGATTTTGGCTTTCTAGCTCTTACAGCCATTTCCTTCAGCCTTCTTACTGCTTTCACCGTAGTCCCAGCTTTCCTAATGATAACGGAAAGAATTGCAAGAAAGTTCAATCTTTGAATTCATCCATTTCTATTTCCTCCTTCAAACCAATCAGAACCTCGAATTCCTGCGGTGTTATTATTGGCTTTGAAAACCTCTTATAGTCATCATAACTGATTCTTGGACAGGCTGTATTAACGTAGAAATCAAAAGGTAAGTTCTCGAGCTTTTCTGGAGTAATATCTCCGAAATAAACTATTATTGCTATCAGTCCACGCTCTTTAGCTTTTTTCCTGATATCCTCAGCCAGTTTAATTCTTTTCTGCCCAGGCTTTGATGAAACAATTATTCCAAGGTTTTTAAGCCCAACACACCTCGAAATCTGGAAAAATCTCTCCCTTATAAAATCTTCAACCTTCACTTCAACAATTTCAAGCGTTATTGGGTTGAGAGCGTACACTTTCTTTTTAGAATAAACTGCAGCCCCTTTTGCGTGAAAAATTCCATCTCCTATGAAAATAACGGCCTCAGCCTTGGAATCTCTTATAGCTGAGTAATCGCAACCCAAAACCTGACCAAGAAATTCCGTTCTTCTTCCCTTTTTCAGCTCCACTAAAAATCCGTTTTTTTCGAGTTTCTCCTTTATCTCTGGAAGCCTTTTGCAGTACTGAACAGTAGATATTAGGGCAACATTCCTTTCCCTTAGGTTGAGCAAAATTTCACAAACTTTTTCGACATCGTAATCGATAAAGTAGGGAATGTAGACGATTCTTTCTAAGTCCAAAAGCTTTGTATGTGCATAATGAAAAATTACATCAACCTCGTTGAGTAAATTGAGATCTATATCACAGGCTCCGAAGCAGTGTTCACCGCTAAGTATAACGTCGCCCAATTCCTCACAAATCTCTATAGCCTTTTTCTTTAAACCATCTGGTAGCTGAACCCCTATCCGCATTGAAGGAGTATGTTCCAAGAATTTCAACCTTTTCCTAAAAAATTTTTAAAAGAACTTCAAAAAATTAAAAACCTCAAAAATTCTGAGTAGAAAAATTAATATTCATTTACATATTTTGCAATTCAATGAAACTAAAAGTCAAAGTGCTGCCGTTGAGGAGTGAAAAGTTGAATGTAATTCTTAATCCCAAAGATGCCGAAGAACTTGGTCTGATGCCTGGAGATAGGGTTAAGATAACTATAGGGAAGGAATCGTTTGTTGCAGAGCTAGATTTTGCAGAAATCGTAGGAGAGGGAGAAGTTGGTGTCTGCAGCTATACAGCTCAAGCTTGTGGATTGAGAGATGATTGTCTTGCCGAAGTTTACCCCATCTCTCGCCCAAAGTCTGTAGAATTCATAAGGAAAAAGTTTGAAGGTATAAAGTACTCAAAAAGTGAAATTAGGAGCATAATCTCAGACATATCAAAAAATGTTTTAAACGATTTAGAGATCTCAGCTTTTATCCTTGCAAATGAAATAATTGGATTAACTGATGAAGAACTGCAGTGGATGATTGAGGCTATGGTTGAAGAGGGAGATAGAATCGTTTTTGAAAAAGGTTTGGTTGTGGACGTTCATAGTGTTGGCGGCTTGCCAAGTAATAGATTTCCGTTGATCACAGTTCCAACTGTTGCAGCTTCTGGATTGCTAATTCCAAAGACTGCCAGCAGAGCTATAACTTCTGCAAGTGGTACAGCTGATACTATGGAAGTACTTGCAAACGTGAATTTGAGCGTTGAGGAAATAAAGGAGATAACGGAGAAAGTTGGGGGAGTAATAGCTTGGGCGAAGAATGTAACTCCGGCTGACGAAAGAATAATCATGGTAGAATACCAACTCGAAATAAGCCCGAAATCAAATCTTATCGCCAGTCTGCTGTCAAAAAAGCTGGCAAATGGTTCCCAGTTCGTGGCAATAGACATTCCAATTGGAAAATACATGAAAATAGAAAGTATGGACGTTGGAAGGAGTTTCGCAAATACAATGGTAGAACTTGGAAGAAAGCTTGGTCTCAGGATTACTGCTACTCTCACAGATGGATCGCAACCTGTTGGGAATGCCATTGGTCCTGCACTTGAGGCGAGAGAAGCGTTAAAAATACTTGAAAATCCAAGTGTAGACAATCCATTAGTTGACAAAGCTCTTAGCTTTGCTGGAATTCTTTTTGAAATGACAGGAATTGCGAACGATGGATACAGTCATGCAAGAAAGATATTCGAGAGCGGTAAAACTCTTGAGAAGTTTAAAGAGATAATCGCTGCTCAGGGAGGGGATGAAAAAATACGCTCCGAAGATATACCTGTTGGAGACAAAACTTATACTCTTAAGTCTAACAGCGAAGGGGTCGTGGTGGCTGTGAGTAATAGGGCGATAATGAAGATTGCCAGAGCAGCTGGGGCTCCGAAGGATAAAGGTGCTGGAGTTTATGTGCATAAGAAAAGAGGAGAAGTTGTAAGAACTGGAGATCCTTTGTTGACGATTTACGCTGAAAAGGACTGGAAGCTTGACAATGCAATCGAGATCTTGAGGATTGAGAAACCAATAGTCGTTTCCGGAATGATTTTAGAAGTTTTGGGAGGGATAAGATGATAGAAGCTTCAGATGGTTTGCGAGATGTAATAGCTTGCGAAACGAAGATCTCAAGAATAGAGCTCGTTAACGGAAAGGCTGTTCTTGAATATAGAGGTTATGACATTAGAGATCTGGCAAAGCATTCCTGTTATGAAGAAGTTGTCTATCTCTTGCTTTACGGTGAATTGCCAAAGAAGTATGAACTTCAGGATTTCAAGATAGAACTGGCTGAAAGGAGAGAAGTGCCTCCTCAGATCATCGGTCTTTTAACCCATCTACCACAGTACACACATCCCATGGTTGTTTTGAGAACTGCAATAAGCTATCTTGGTTCTCTTGACAAGTTGAAGGATGTAAAAACAAAGGAAGAGAACCTCGAAAAGTCCAAGAATTTGATTGCAAAGATACCGACCATAATAGCCTATTATCACAGAATAAGGACCGGAAAGAATTTGATCTCACCAACTTTAGAGCTGAGCCACGCTGCAAACTTCTTATATATGATGAACGGCTATGAGCCGTCAAGAATTGCTGAAAAAGCCCTAGATGTGGATTTAATTCTACACGCTGAACATGAGCTTAACGCCTCAACTTTTGCTGCTAGAATTGCCGCCTCAACTTTAGCGGACATGTATGCCTGCGTAGTCGCGGCTACTGGAACTCTAATGGGTCCACTTCACGGTGGAGCAGCACAAGAAGTTATGAAAATGCTTAGAGAAGTTGCCACACCAAGGAGAGCTGAAGAATACGTTAGAAGAAAGCTTGAAAAGGGAGAGAAATTGATGGGATTTGGACACAGAATTTACAAGACTGTGATGGATCCGAGAGCTGAGATTCTGAGAGAACTTGCAAGAGAGCTTGCAAAAACTGGGAATCCTATATGGTTTGAAATTAGCGAAGCAATAGCTGAGTACGCTTATAAGTATAAGAAACTTTTACCCAATGTCGATTTTTATTCGGCAAGCGTTTATGCAAATCTAGGAATTCCGGACGATCTTTTTGTAAACATATTCGCAATGGGGCGAATAGCTGGATGGCTGGCGCATATAATAGAGCAATATGAAACGAACAAACTGATGAGACCAAGAGCAAAATACGTGGGAGAAGTGGAGAGAAAATACATACCGCTAGACCAAAGATTATAGAAAAGTTTATTAAGAAATTTTGACCAATTTTTTTGGTGGGCTAGGCCGGGGGGTTCGGCGTCCCCTGTAACCCGAAACCGTCGACATGCGGGGGCCGAAGCCGAGGGAAGGTTCACCAGTCTGCGAAATACGGTTCGATGGGCTTCGTAGAATCCTCGTCCTGAAGGGCCGGCGGTTACCACGGGCTTTCCGGAGGGAAGGTTCGTGGTATTTATCGGGGGCATCGGCTGAGGCCCGGAAGGGAGCAAGCCCACCCCGAACGTTTGGCGCTTTCAGGGTTACGGGGAGGAGAAGCTCATCGAACCGTATTCGCGGAATTGGTGAATCGACCTGAGGCGCGCCCACCAGTCATCTCACTTTTCCTCTGGCTAGGGAAGTAAAGACACCTAGCAGACATAGGATTGCGGAAACTGCGAAAGCCATTTTCATTGCAGCGATGAACTCCGAGACAGCTTCTCCAATTCTCGCACTTCCAATCATGATCGCAAATATTACAATGACGATGCCCATGCTCAAGGCCTGTCCGACCACTCGCATCGTTGCTAACGTTGCTGAAGCTAAACCATATAGCTGTCTCTCAACAGAACTCATTACTGCATTTGTATTTGGTGATGAAAATAGACCAAAACCGAAGCCTATGAGGAAGAGATAAGTTACCACAATCTCTATGGGACTTCCAATTTCAAGGGTTGAAAACAAAAAGAGCGATAGAGAAGTCAAAGCCATTCCAATGGATGCGATTATTCTGGGTTCAATCCTGTCTGAGAGCCACCCAGAAATTGGAGATAAAGCTGCCATCACGACCGGTTGAATTAAAAGAATTGTTCCCACATCCTGAGGACTTAAACCTTTGATGAATTGGAGATATAGGCTTATTAAGAAGGTTACAGCAAACGTTGCGGAATAGTTGAGGAGTGCAGAGAGATTGGACATCGTAAAAACTATGTTCTTTCTGAAAATCGAAACATTCAGAATCGGTTGAGATGTCCTGTTTTCGATTAAAATGAACAGGATGAAGAAGATAAAACTCAGGAAGATCATTAGATAGCCAAAAGATTCTGGAAGGATTGAGAATCCATAAATCAATGAGAATAAGGAGAATGAAAACACGATTGACCCCTTAACATCAAAAACTCCCCCATACTTTTCCTCCTTTACTCTAAAGGCTAAGAATATTGGAATTAGTGCTATTATGGTAGGGATTATAAAAAGGGTTCTCCAGCCAAAGTGCTGCGTTATTATTCCACCTACAAATGGTCCTGAGGATAGGCCAATGTAAACAGCGGAAGTGTTGATGCCAAGAACCTTACCTCTTTCTTGAGGAGGATAAGCTGAGGTTAGCATAGCAATTCCTGTGCTCGCAATCATCGCCGCGCCTATACCTTGGAGAAATCTGAAAATGACAAGCATTAATCCAGAAATTGAGAGAGAGCAAAATAAAGAAGAGATTGCAAAAATTGATACGCCAAGAACAAAAATATTTCTCCTTCCTTTAACATCGCCTAACCTTCCCATCGGAACCAAAAACATAGCAGTTGAGAGTAAGAAAGCTGTTGAAATCCATGCTATGAAAACCGCATTTAGTTCGAACTCCTTTTCAATCATCGGAACTGCAACATTAACAGCGGATGCCATGAAAGGGGTGAAAAAAGAGGCTACCGTTGAAGCGATTAAAACTATCTTTTTCTGATCCATAAATTTTGTAAACTTAAATTTAAAAAAGCTTTCCAAAGTTGAAATTGGCGGCTTGCCGACGGTTTTTCATCGCAGGCCTATGCCCTCTCCAACCGCAACGGCATATTGGGTTATCGAGAAGTTATTAAAGTTTTTCTCATCTAAAGTCTCTAATTCTCAAAGAAAAATCGCCAACTTTTGCAAAAAAGTCGTTGAATTTTCCCTTTTCAACGATTTGTCTCCTAAAAGTGAAACTTTTTTGACCCATGAGCATGTCTGCAACGCTTATTCCATAAGCTCTCTCAAACGCCACAACAGGTGTTGTAATCCTTGCGTTCACCTCAACAACATAAGGTTGATCTGAATAAACTAAGTCGACACCCACATAGCCTTTAAGCCCCTTGATGCTTTCAACTGCATTTATAGCCACTTCACATATTTCCAACGCTTCCCCCTCTTCAACTCTCGCAGGCACTATTGCGCCTTTATATCTAAAGTTTTCCAATATTTGCTCATTTATGCTAACAACCCTTATCTCTTCCCCAACGATTACACTTGCGCTCAAATTTTTCCCTTCAATATATTCCTGAGCTATATAATTTTCCGGAACCGTATTCGAAAACTTTATCCCTTCCCCCCCACATGAAACCCTTGGCTTAACGATGAACTTAACATCTAGCTCTTTTTTCGATGTTTTTGGCATAGGAATTTTTCCTTTAAGCTTCTTGTATAACTTCCATTTGTCTGAAGTCACTTCAATTGCCTTGCTAGAAGATCCAAGGTTTTCACAGTATTTTTCCGCAATCCTTGTCAATCTGAGAAGTGTGAAATCATCTTCGGGAGCAACTAAAAGAAATGCTTCGCTTTTTTCCAACCAGCTCTCGATATCTTCAATTTTTCCAACAGGCAAGTTGAATTCTGTTCGAAATTTTTCTCCAATAAAGGAAACTATTTCATAGTACTTCGAAAAACCTTTGTAAAGCGTTTTAAACATCGCAAGTCCTTCGACTGCTATTTGATCAACTACCTCCCCACCACAAGTAGCGAATTCGAAAAGAAAAAGCCTCATACTTCCAATATTTCCTCCTCTTTTCCGCTCTCTCCCTCATTTAAAATTATTGCAATGTCTGCAGAATTCTTAAGAGCAGTAGAAAAACCAGGCTCTGCGCCGACGATTATGGTCTCTTTACCCATTTCCATAGCCTTCATCAGTACAGCTTTGAAATCCGCATCTCTCGTAACTAAGGCCAGAACATCTATTGCATCGTTGTATATCAATTCCATCGCTTCAACCGCCATTCTGACGTCAACATCTCCAGAAGTTATTATTGGCTCAAATCCCTGATTTTCAATCGCTTCTACGAGTTTGTCGGTAGCATATTGATTTAAAAAAACTTTAGCGATCTTTATATCTCCATATTCAGAAAGAATTTCTCTAATTTCTTTTAAATTCGTATTAAACTCTTTTCTCAACATATTTGGTCCATCAACTAGAACACCAATTCTCTTTCTCTGACTAGACTTTTTTCTGAGAAGTTCTTTTATTTTATGAATTCTTGAACTTTTCATTTATTAAATATTCTCCCAAAGTCTTAAAAATTTTTTGGATAAGTAAAATTTTATAAAAAATTCAATACAAAAGAAAAAAAACCTCATGGTTTTAGATAAATTACTGAATGCAAAAAAATTTATATACCAATAGTATATAGTATATCAACTATCTATCTGAGGTGATAGTATGGTTGAGGAGCTATCTGAGACAGATGAAAAGGTTGTCAATTTGCTAACGGAAGCGGGATTGAATAAAAACATTGCAAGAGTGGTAGTCTTTTTATCCAAAGTCGGAGAAGCTGTTTCTAGAGATATAGAAAGGGCTGCGAACCTTAGACAACCGGAAGTTAGTCTTGCTATGAAGGAGCTAAAGGAATGGGGATGGGTTAAGGAAAGAGAACTCAAAAAGAAGAGCAAGGGTAGACCATTAAAAAGCTATAAGATGATAAAAGAGCTCAGAGAAATAGTTTCAGAGCTCGTTCAGAAAAAGAGAGAGGAAATAAGAAAAATTGAAAAAGATTTAGAGGAATTGGAAACGCTGGTTAAATGATATTTGAAACGGCTATAGGTAAAAACTTTGTCAGATTGCACGTTTCAAAGGCCATAATTATCTGTCATGGATTTCCATATGAAAAGGGTTCTGTAATAGAAAAGAGCTATAGCGATCTTGCAGAGTTCTTTTCAGCAATATCTCCTACCCTTATATTCGATTTCTCGGGTTGCGGAAATAGTAGAGGTTATTTCAGTTTTAAATCATGGGTATCGGATTTGAAGAGGATCTCAGACAAGTTCAAGAGCGTTACGATTATTGGCTACAGCATGGGGGCTATGGTGGCGATTAAGGCTTTGAATGAGCTTAAAAACTTGGAAAAACTGGTCCTAATATCACCACCGCTGCCTGAGATATTCGAGGAAGAAAGGCTTAAAATGATGTATGATCATGCGAGAAATGTAATGGCAATGCGCAGTTATGAGGAGTTCTACGAGGAAATGATGGGGCTGAAGGAAGAGGATTTTCTCAAAAATCTAGAAATTGCGATACCAAAGCTAGTAGTTCATGGCACAAAAGATGAAGTTGTTCCCTTTGAGTGTGGAATGAAGGTTTACAGGCACATGAGCGAACCTAAAAGTTTTTTAAAAGTGATAAATGGAGATCACTTTTTGAGGAGAAATCCAACAGTCATGCAAAAAGTTGCTGACTGGATCGAGGGAAAAATAAAAGATAAGGAAGTAGAAATCAAGATTTGATTTTCTCTAGGATCTCCAGAATTTCTCTTTTGACCCCCTCAATATCCTTTGTCCCATCCACATCGTAAAGTATTCCCTTTTTTCTATAGTAATCTATCAACGGCTCTGTATTCTTCTTATAAACTCTATATCTTTCTCTTACAGTCTCTTCCTTATCATCTTCCCTCTGATAAAGCTCTCCACCGCACTTGTCGCAGATCCCCTCTTTCTTTGGAGGATTATAAATCAAATGATATATCGCACCGCAACGCTTGCAAGTCCTTCTGTAAACTATTCTCTTTACAACTTCATCTTCAGGAACATTTACGTTTATCACAGCATCTATCCTCTTCCCCATTTCTTCCAGAATCTTATCCAAAGCTTCTGCCTGTGCCAAAGTTCTTGGAAAGCCATCTAAAATGAAGCCCGTTTCGCAATCTTTTTGACTTAATCTCTCCTTAACTATACTCACCACTATATCATCGGGCACAAGTTTTCCCTGCGTCATGTATTCCCTAGCTTTTTTTCCAAGCTCAGTTCCTTTCGCAACAGCTTCTCTAAGCATATCACCAGTTGAAATCTGTGGAATTCCATATTTTTCCATTATAATCTTTGCCTGTGTCCCCTTCCCAGCACCTGGGGCACCGAGTAGAATCAAATTCATGAAATTCATTGCATTCTCTTCCCTTAAAACTTTTCTATTTTTCTCAATCTAGGATGGAAAATCTTATAAATTAAATTTAAATTATTGCAAACGTGAACATCGCGATAATAGGCGGCGGAGCTGCTGGAATGACTGCAGCATCGAGAGTGAAGGCCCTAAAACCAGATTGGAATGTAATGGTCTTCGAAAAAACCAATTTTGTCAGCCATGCACCTTGTGGAATTCCATTCTACGTTTCTGGGATCGTTGAATACTTCGAAGAACTTTGCACATACGATGTTTCCTACTTCAGAATGGAAAGAGGTATAGATGTCCACACGAACGCGAGGGTGATTGAAGTAGGAGATGGTTTCCTAATCGCTGAGGAGAATGGAAAAGAAAGAAGATACGAATGGGACAAGCTTCTATTTGCAACCGGATCAAAAGCCAGAAAGTTGAATGTAAAGCAGGAAGAGCTAGAAGGTATTTTGTGTGTGGATATAATGAACGCAGATAAAGTCAAAAAACTGGCTTTGAAGGCTGAAAATGTTGCAATAATAGGTTCTGGGTATATAGGAGTTGAAATGGCTGAAGCGGTAACAAGGCTGGGAAAGAAAGTTACTGTTATAGAGATGGCAGAGAGACCTCTTCCAGAATACGATGCAGAGATTGCTGCCATAATAAAATCGGAGATGGAGAAATTCGTAAATTTGAAACTTGGAGAGAGGGTCGTAGCTTTCGAGGGAAAGGATAAAGTAGAAAGAGTTATAACGAACAAAGGAGAGTATAAGTGTGATGTCGTAATAGTCGCAATAGGAGTTCAACCAAATACGGATTTGGCAAAGGGATTTGTTGAACTTGGAAAAAACGGAGCAATAAAGACGAATAGCAGAATGGAAACTAGCAAAGAAGGTGTTTATGCTGCAGGTGATTGTGCTGAATCGATCAATGTGGTAACCGGTAAACCGGACTGGATACCACTAGCAACTCCGGCGAACAAAATGGGGTATGTTGCAGGTGTGAACATGGCCGGATATGAACTTCACTATCCAGGGTCACTTAAAAGTCAGATAACGAGTTTCTACGAAACAGAAATAGGTAAAGTTGGTCTTAGCGAGCATGAGGCAATAAGGGAGGGATATGAAGTAATCTCATCATTCATAACGACGAAGACGAATGCAAGATATTTTATAAATGGACTAATACATCTGAAGGTCGTTGCAGATAGAAGTGGAAAACTCTTAGGCATTCAAGCAGTTGGAAAAGGTGTATCGATGAGAATTTACGCAGCCTCATCTCTTCTCTATCGAGGGGCAAATGTAAAGGATCTATTCTTTACAGACTTCCCATATTATCCCCCAGTTTCTCGAGTTTGGGATCCGCTCGTAATTGCAGCAAGAAATTTATTCAGAAAACTGGGGGTTCCATGAGAGTTGAGGTCCCAAGTTATCCTTGGTTCGGAGATAGAAATATTTCTCTGGATTTTCCAGACGATTGGGAAGTGAAGGTTTTTAGAATGAAAGGTGAAAAATGTCCTAAACTGAAAAAAGAAGATATAATAAAGGCTCTAAGAAATCCGATTGGTAAAAAACCTCTTTTTGAACTAGCTAAGCAAAAAGAGTCTGCTGTAATAATCTTTGATGATCTTACAAGACCAACAAAGGCTGGGGAGATTGCTGAGGCTGTAATCGATGAGATTAGATTGGAAGACGTCACATTCATCTGCGCAAATGGAGCACACGGAACTTTCAGCAGAGATGACTTTGTAAAGAAACTCGGAGAGAGAATTGTGGAAAATTATCCAGTTTTCAATCACAACCCATACGAGAATCTAGATTATTTGGGTGAAACAAGCTTTGGAACTCCAATAGAGGTTAATGCAGAAGTCATGAGCTATGAATTAAAAATAGCGATAGGTTGCATTCTCCCACATCCACAGTATGGCTATGGTGGAGGAGCAAAAATAGTATTGCCAGGGATTGCGGGGATTAGGAGTATAATCTACAACCACGGAATTCTCGGTGGCTGGGGATTTGCGATGAAGTTCAGAGAATCGCATACAAGTCAGATGATCTATGGATGTATGAATGAAAACATTCAGCGTAAAGATTCTGAAGAGTTCGCAAAAGCTGTGAATTTGGATTTCATCGTCAACGTGCTCGTGAATATTCAAAGAGATTCCACACACGTCTTTGCCGGAGATTTCATTGAAGCGCATAGGAAGGGAGTTGAAGTTGCCAAAGAACATTATTCAACTCCAATCGAATTCGGATTCGATGTGGTTGTTGCAAATGCTTATTCAAAAGCAAACGAGGCAAAAATAGCCTGCTGGACGGCGATGTGTCTAAAGGAGGGAGGGACTTTTGTGCTAATATCTAATTCCAAATGGGGGCAGGTAACACATTTCCTGCATGGAAGATGGGGGATGAAGAGAAAAGGGGGAACACTGTATCTTCCTCCACCAGAAATCCTAAAAAGGGCTGAAAAGATCATCTTTATCAGCGAATTTCATGAAAAACAGCCCTGCTTTGAAGTTTTAGATGAGAGAGCTTTAAAGGTTAGGAGTTGGGAAGAAGCATTGGAAGAAATTGGAAGTGGGAAGAAGAGAGTAGCCGTTTTTCCAGATGCGACGATTCAGAAACCATTTTAATCCATTTCTATTCTTATCTCCTCCTTCGATGCTGAAATCGATTTGATCCTCTTTGCAAGCTCAAACCTAACTTTCTCCCTTTCTCCAGATACTTTTAAATGAGAAAAAAGAAAGCTCATCAAGAGATTGCTGTTTGAAAAAAGGAGGGGAGCGAATCCTAAATTAAGATAACTCTTAAGATTTTGCTCCCCCATCATTTTGTCGTAGCCGCGCCCTCTTAACCAATTCTCGAACTCCTCTATTCTAAGGACTATATTCATAACTTTCTCCCGGTTTTAGAATTACGACCTTACAGAACTTCTCCGCCTCTCTCTTGAACTCCTCCGGATCCTTCGCTATCAGTGGGAAAGTGTTATAATGCATCGGAATAGCAATCTTTGGCCTTACGAATTCCACAGCCTTGACAGCCTCTCTTATGCCCATCGTGTAAAGATCTCCAATTGGAACGAGCATAATATCGGGCTTGTATAATTCTCCTATAAGTTTCATGTCCGAGAAAAGACCTGTATCTCCTGTATGGTAAACGCTAACTCCATCCATTTCTACCACAAATCCAACTGGTGATCCTGAACTAATTATTCTTCCCTCTTCATCTTCAAAATCTGCCGAATGTAAGGCGGGAACCATTGTTACCCTTACACCCATCGAGTAGACAGAACCACCAATGTTCATACCGAGGACTTCCACATCTTTCTTTGAAAGTATTCTTGAGAGCTCATGGATGCAGACAACTAAAGAGTTGTTCCTTTTTGCAATCTCAACCGTATCCCCTAAATGATCTCCGTGTCCATGAGTGACCAAAATCAAGTCTGTCTTTATTTCCTCCACCTTTAATGGAGCCATCGGATTTCCGGTTATGAATGGATCTATCAGAATTCTTTTGCTTCCTTCAAGCAAAAAACAGGCATGGCCTAGCCAAGTAATTCTCATGTTTTGAATTCTGAGTCTATGAACATATGCATTTCGGTTCAAGTAAAAGTTTAAATATCATCCCTTAACTTCAGTGCATGGGTACTGTGAAGCCCGCTTATATAAAGGTGATAGCTAACGAACTGCTGAAGAGATATCCAGAAGTATTCACATCGAATTTCGATGAGAACAAGAAACTCGTATCCCAGCTTACAAACATAAAGAGTAAGACCATTCGCAACAGAGTTGCAGGATACATTACGAGAAAAGTCAACAGAAGTCTTAAAGCTAAAAAGGGATGAAGATGTTCAAGGGTGTAATTCCCGCTTTGGTCACACCATTTAAAGATGATTTCAGTGTCGACTATGAAGGAATGGCTAGGAACATAGATTACATGGAAAAATACGTCGATGCTTTTGTTCCCTGTGGAACAACAGGAGAAGCTTCGACACTGGATTATGAAGAGCACGTAGAAGTTGTAAAATTCGTTGTAGAAACTTCAAAGCTTCCAGTCATCGCTGGATCTGGATCTAATTCTACCAGAGAAGCAATATGGTTAACAAAAAAGGTTGAAAAAGTCGGTGCAGATGCTGCCATGCTTGTAACACCGTATTACAATAAACCAAATGATGCTGGGCTTTATGAACATTATAAGGCGATTGCAAAGGAAGTTTCTATACCTCTGATAATATACAATATACCGAGTAGAACGGGGATTAACGTTTCCCCACAGCTAATGCTCAAACTTTCGGAGATAGACAACATAGTTGGTGTTAAAGAAGCGAGTGGAAACCTAAAGCAAATTTCAGATATAATAAGACTTGTAAAGAAGAAGGATTTCGTTGTCCTTTCCGGTGATGACTTTCTTACGTTACCAATCCTATCGATTGGCGGAAAAGGAGTGATAAGTGTTGCGGCAAACGTGGCACCGCATATGATGAAAGAGCTCTACAACGCCTTCATCGAAGGCAAAATTTCAAAGGCGATTGAGATTCATCACAAGCTTTCTCCGCTTTTCGAAGCTCTCTTTATAGATACGAATCCAATTCCGGTAAAAAAGGCTATGGAATTGATGGGATTGGCAAGTGGAAAACCCAGGCTTCCACTGGTAGAGTTAAGCGCTGATAAAACTGAGAAGTTAAAAAAAGTTTTGAAGGAACTCGAGTTAATTTAATATATTATTGATAAAGATTTGCAGGAGTTTACCAAAAAAAGAAGGATTAGAACTCGAACTCGCTTCCAACTCCTGCAGGTTTATATTTATCCCCCATCACCTTTGCAATGATCATCTCAGCCCTAAGTCCTGTGCAATGCGTTGGAACAATTAGATCGACATCGAGATCTTTTAGTATTTCCAGAATTTTCCCCTCATCATAAGCTATCAGATGCGTCCCTCCAATTATCTTCTTAACTTCATCTCCAGTAACTTCCTCAGCCCATTTCACCGTATTTCTAAGCCCTGAATGACAGCAGCCGAGGATTAAAACTACTCCATTCTCAGTTTTTATTGCAATCGCTTGATCATCTCTTATCTCATCAGCCTCCTTTTTACCATTGCGAATTAAGAAAGAATCCTTTAGCAACGCTGTTTCATAAGTTCTTGGAATTTCTCCCAAAACCCAGATATTTTTCGCTATTTCTACAGGGCTTCTGTGCTCAATTAAGTTTGAGGAGGCTGAAATGAATTCTTTTTGATACGGAATTCCAACAAACCTTCCTTCAAAAAACCTAGGCAGAAATGCATCTGGATGAGCGTATAACTTGACTTTCTCATGCAGAAATGGTCTAAGCCCAGTCGTGTGATCGTAATGTCCATGGCTAAGTACTATAATTGATGGCATCGGTTTTCTCATGGCTACAAGGTTGTCAAAAGCAACACCACTGCCAGAATCTAGTAAAATTGTTTCCTTTCCCTCTATCAAAACAGAAAATCCCCATTCTGCCTTATAACCTCTGGGAATCAAGATCTTGTTATCAGAAAGGACTGTTAATTTCATGTTCCTTCTTATCCTTAAAGGTCCTTAAATCTTTCTATCCAAAAGAATTTTAAACTGGGTAACAACACTTTTCATGAACTCAAAAGAACTCGATCTGATCTTTAGGAGAGTTTCGATAAGAAAGTTTCAGTCAAGAGATATCGATGATAAGACTTTAAAGCTAATCCTTGAAGCCGGAAATGCTGCTCCATCTGCAGGAAACTTACAGGCAAGAGACTTTGTAGTGGTTAGAGATCCAAAGACTAAGTTAGAGCTGGCAAAAGCTGCAGTTAGACAAATGTTCATAGCACAAGCTCCAGTAGTTGTGGTTGTATGCGCAAATTATCCAAGAAGTATGAGGGTCTATGGGGAAAGGGGAAAGCTTTACGCGGAGCAGGATGCTACCGCTGCAATAGAAAACATACTGCTCGCTGTCACCGCTTTAAATCTTGGAGCATGCTGGGTTGGAGCTTTTGATGAGGAAAAGGTTTCTGAAATTCTTAACCTGCCAAACTTCGTTAGGCCAATGGCCATAATTCCAATCGGCTATCCAGCTGAGCAGCCTGGGAGGAGGAGTAGGTATCCAATAGAGGAACTCGTTCACTACGAAAGATGGTGATCGTGTCCGCAGATGTTTATACGTTCCAGATTCTGATAACCCTAGCCAGCGCTTTGGGGATTTCATTCGTTCTTAAAGATTACATCGCGAGCATAATAGCGGGAATTATCTTTAAGAAGGTCAAGCATATAAAACCCAACACCAGGATAAAAATTCTCACGAATCCTGTGATAAAAGGCGACGTTTTAAGCGTTGGAATACTTAGAACGACGCTTAGAGAAGTTGGAGATGGGGAAAGACTTCCAAGTGTCCATACCGGAAGAATTTTGAAAATACCCAACTTCTTTTTATTTAACAACCCAGTTGTGATATACGGAGATGTGATCACGGATGAAGTAGTTGCCTATGTTGAGAATGACAAATTTCGGCTTGAGTTCGTTGAGTTTATGAGAGAAGCGATTGAAGAGGAAGGGCATAAGGTTATAGAAGTTGGAGTTTATCAGAAGGAAAAATTCTTCATAGTTCACGGAATATTTGAGAGCAGCATTTGTGGGATGGTTGATGTTAGAAGTAAGATACTGCTAAGATTCTTCAAAAAGATTAAAGAATTATCTTTTTAATCTTTCGAGAATCTCGTTATAAGCACCCTTTGGTAGGATTATTGCTACTGCTATGAGAAGGGCGTACAAAACAACTTCCTCATTAACAATCCCCCAGCGAAGTGAAGTTAGGAACCAGTTCTTTGCGAGGTAGATAAGTATACTCATCAAAAGGGGACCCACAATCGACCCAATTCCACCCACCACTGCTGAAAGAATTACGAGAAGCATCAATGGAACATCGTAAAGATCTGGAGAGACTGTAAGGCGATAGTTCACAAACATCGCTCCAGCCAAGCCAGCGAAGAAGGAGCTAATAATCAATGCTATTATTTTATAAAAAGCGACGTTAATTCCAAGCGATTCCGATAATTCCTCGCTATCTTTTATAGCCCTAAACTTCAAGCCCAACCTGCTTTTACAGATATAAAGCATTATAATCGTTGAGAGGACTAAAAAGAGTAAAGAAAAGTAATATTTTTCAATCGTCGTAGCAAAGACTACTTTTTCCACTGGAATGGAAAAACCTTCTTCCCCTCCAAATACTTCTCTCCAAACGAAAACCTTTTGCATGAAAACTAGTGGAAGTACTGCAGTAACCAATGAAAAATAGTACCCTCTAAGTCTAAGCGTAACGAGCCCTATTATTAGGGCGACAAAAGCTGAGAGGAGTCCAGAAAAGAGAATTGCTATGATGGGATGAATTTCGAGGTTCAAGCCAATTCTAGATGGGACTTGCAGAATTGCAGCTATGTAGGCACCTAGCCCAACAAAAGTTGTATGACCCAGATTTACCTGCCCAGTATAGCCAACCATCAAATCCCAGCTCACCACGATGACTGCAAAGATCAGCGAAAGGCCGATGAGGTAAAGATATGCTGATGGTGTGAAGAGAGGTAATAGAGCTAGAAAAATAAATAAGGAGATTAGCAAAAGAAGGTCGGACTTCATCCTTTCACCCCGAAAATTCCAGTGGGTTTAACGACGAGAATTGCTACTATCGTCAAAAGCATTACAAATTCCGACCACTGCGCTCCAAGCATCTTCATCGTGGTCACGAAGACGTAGCCAATAATAAAGGATGCTACTATGCTCCCCCTAACGCTGCCAAGTCCGCCAAGGATTACGATTGCAAAAGCGTATATTAAAACCCTAAGAATCATAGCTGGATAAATACTGAATATCTGAGCATAAAGAATCCCAGCAATACCGGCCAGTGCGGAAGAAATGGCGATTGTAATTATGAAGATCTTCTCAACATTTATTCCCAAAAGCATCGAAGCTTCAATATCCTCCGAAACTGCCTGAATTCTTTTTCCGAGTAAAGATCTAGTTATGAACAAGTCCAAAAGGATCAAGAGAGCAATCGCGATAGCGATTGCCATCAATCTAATCCTTGCAATTCTAAGGTTATCGTATATAACTTGAACCCCCTCGATGAACGGCTTAAGAGTTATTCCTCTATTTCCAAAACTCAAAAGTAAGATTTGCTCGATCAGCAAGGCAAAGGCCAGTGTTACTATTATAACCATGACCGCATTACTCCTAATCGGCCTCGTTATTGCATAAATCAGCAAACCGATCAGAACTGAGAAAAGGATTCCAAAGATTGATGCAAGATATACATCAGTCGAAAGCTCCCTAACCAGTAGTATCGCCAGATAAGCAGATATTGCAAAACATGCGCCGTGAGCAAAGTTCAGAATTCTTAAAACTCCAAAAATGAGGGAAAATCCGGAAGCTAATAGAGCAAAAATACCTCCAATTGCCGTACCAAAAATAAGTAATTCTATCAAATCAAGCATATTAGCTGATCCAAGGTGGCAACTTTAGCTTCCCTGTCGCCACTTTTGGTGGATAAATTATCACCTGCTTCCCATCCTGCCACTGGGAAATCCAGTTTCTGGTCAGATTATCCCCCCAAGCGAGGTCGTGGTTCTTTGTGAATGCGATGGGTCTAGTCAGTATGATCGGATTCGTTTCGTTGTATCTTTCCAAATATTTCACCAACACTTCCGGATCAAATGGATTCTTTTCCCCATTTCTATAAGCCTCCTCGACTACAGTCTTGTATAAATAGACGGCATCATAAGCTACGAATGCCTGATGCGCCTCAGGATAATGGCCGTACTTCTTCTTATAATTTTCAACAAAATCCCTGCTTTTCTCTGTTATCGGAGCAGTTACAAGAGTGCCACCATCTGCAGTGAAAATCACATAGTTCGCAGCACCACCTGTTTTCTCATAAAAGCCATAGTCAATTGCAGCCAGCAAATCGCCACCAATAAGGATTTTTGGCTTTAGATTTGCCCACTGCTTCACTAAAACATCACCAGTTCCAGCCAAGGCTATGATTGGAATTATCAAATCAGCACCCAACTTTTCAGCTTCCAAGATTAATGGCTCGTATTCAGCATAGTTCCTAGGTATTTTCACATCCTTTACTATTTCAACCTCTAGAGACTTCAAAAGCGGTTCAAGCGTTCTTACAACATCTTCTGCCCATATGTGCTCATCCCTAATTATGTAAACTTTCTTAACCCAATAACCATTCTCTCTAAGCATTTTCACCATGTCTGCAATGTCGTAGGCGAAAGTGGTTGCATTGTTTTGAAGCCTGAACCAGTATTTGTACTTCTCATAATTTTCCGCAACTTTAGCTGAGTGAGAAGGTGATGATGCATCTGCGAAAAAAAGGGTCTTTGTTTCAGCCATAACTTCCATAGTTGCGAGCATAACTCCGCTAGAGAAACCACCGACTATAAAATCAACTTTTTCTAAAGTTGCAAGTCTCCTGAACTCCGCAGTTGCTACGCTTGGATCCAGTTTATCATCGCCAACGACGACTTCAAGTTTATATCCAAGAATTCCTCCCTTGGCATTTATTTCTTCAACTGCAAGCCTTACAGCCTTCTCTTGTGCCATCCCCTCCGGTAACGAAAGAGGGGCTAGGACACCAACCAATACCCTTTCTCTCTGTACTTGCTGTGGTGAGGCGCAAAATGCTATGAGCAATGTCAACATAATTAATATGGACCAGCGCATGTTAAGAGTTTGAGAAAAGTATTTAAAACTTTGCAATTTAGACACACACATGCTAAAACTCATAGAGATATCAAAGAGTTTTGGAGGATTAAAAGTTCTGAATAATATCTCCCTTGAGATAAAGAAAGAAAAGATTGGAATAATTGGCCCAAATGGGGCTGGGAAAACAACACTTTTCAATATAATCTCAGGTTTTCTAAAACCTGACTCGGGAAAGATCTTTTTTATGAATGAAGATATCGTTGGCAAAAAGCCAAGTGATCTGGCAAAGCTTGGAATAATAAGGACTTTCCAGCTGACGAAAGTTTTCGAGAACATGACGGTTGAAGAGAACATACTCACAATAACAGATGACCTCAGCATTCTAAAGGAGTTTGAGTTGGAAGGAAAAAGGAAAGAACTGGCCAAAAACTTGTCACATGGAGAGATGAGAAGATTGAGCATAGCCATGGCTCTTGCAAAAAAGCCAAAACTGCTTTTGCTCGACGAGCCATTTTCCGGTTTAAGCAGAAAGGAAGTTGAAAAAGTCGCTAGGATAATAAATGAGATTGGTGGAAACGGGACTTCGATTGCAATAGTTGAGCATAGAGTGAAGGAGTTGCTGAACACGGTTGAGAGGGTTGTTGTTCTCAACAGTGGAAAATTGATATTCGATGGTAGTCCTGAAGATGTTTTGAAGAGTAAGGCTGTAAGGGAAGCCTATTTTGGAAACAGATATGTTAAGGGTTGAGAACCTTTATGCAACATACGGAAAAGGAGATGTGATAAGAGGTGTTAGCTTCGAGGTTCTTGAAAAAGAGACCGTAGCAATTCTTGGCCCAAATGGTGCTGGAAAAACGACTTTGCTCAAAGCGATCTGCGGTTTAGTTAAGACTAGGGGTAGAATCTTTTTCAATGGAATGGAAATTTCGAGGATGAAAACGCATGAAAGGATAGCGCTTGGAATGGCGATAAGTCCTGAGGGAAGAAAGATTTTTCCAAACATGAGCGTTAAAGATAATTTACTAATTACGGGCTTCAAAAATCTTGGGAGGATCTATGAGATATTTCCAAAGCTAAAAGAAAGAGAAGACCAGCTCGCTGGAACTCTGAGTGGTGGAGAGCAGCAGATGCTTGCAATTGCAAGGGCATTAATGTTTAAACCAAAACTGCTGCTGTTAGACGAACCCAGTCTTGGTCTAGCTCCAATTGTGATAGAGAATCTTGTGGAGACTATCAAGGAAATAAAGAAGCTTGGAGTTTCAATTCTTTTAGTAGAACAAAATCTCTCCCTCGTCTCCGAGGTTGCGGATAGATTATACGTGCTCTCAGGCGGAGAAATTGTAGATAGTGGCCGAATTGAAGATCTGGAAAGGATAGAGAAAAATTATTTTACCTGATCTTTCTTTTCGGATAAAGTATTTCCTCAACAATTCCCAAAAAGCCTTCATATATATGCGCATCAACCGCAAAATGCAGATATTCATAATCTCTGAAACCCGTCAACTCAGCGACATATTTTGTTAACAGTGCAAAGGCGAGCATGTTCGCATGCATCGCTCCATAAACATCGTTGGATCTCATGTAAAAGATCCCTTTCAGCCTCTCTCCTAAACCCATAAATTGATAACCACGTAGACATGGAGAATCCCTTGCTAGAAGGTCCCATTCTCTCGAAATGCCGACGTAGCAATCCCTTCTACATTTATCCCTTTTTAATTTTTCAATCACTTCATATAGTTGATCGACCTTTACCTTATCCCTCTCGCAATACCTAGCCCTCTCAGCATATGTGTACTCCTCTCCCTTTAAAATTGGCCCCGATACCTTTCCAGGCAATTCATGGATAACGTATTCATGAGCATATTCGAGATAATATCTCTCAGTAAATGGTGCTTTGTCGTGTAATTTGTTCTCTTCAGGTTTTTTAACTTCAATAAACAGCCTATGAACAAATTTACTTTTTTTCTGCCCTTCAAACATGTCCCATTCGGTTTCCTTCATCTTTCCGTAATTGTAAACTATTTCCATCGCAGAATGCCATGCGGTGGAAATGTAATCCTCAACTATATGCGTTCCTAACTTCGTGTAACCAAAGATTTCATCGCATTTCTTAGCAAAGCTTTCTGCTCTCTTAAGATCTCTTTCATAAACATGAGGTATTGCGATTAGCAGGGCAATGCTACCGGATTCATAATCCAATTTTTGGGAGATTTCCTCAAGCACTCCGGACAACCAATGGAAATTCATGTCAAAGTAATTTAGACAGTCGAGGGAGCGGAGAAATGCAGTCAAATGCAGCTTTTCATCGAACAAAAATGAAACTTCCGTTATCGCTACTGGATTCCTCGAATAATGCTCTTCCGGAGTCCAGATTGGGATTGAAATTCTTCTCGTATAAGGCTTTGCTTTTAGCTTCGTTAAAATAATGTCCATGGACTTTCTTATCGCCTCAGAATACTTCTCGGAAAAGAAGTCAGGTATCAACTGCGACGTTTCGGGTTTTTCAATTATCACCAGAATTGGCCCAAAATTCAGACTATTACCAAATTTAGAGCTGCAAAGAATCCCCTCTTCAATTATCTTGTTTATTAATCCAGCCTTCGCTCTATCAAAGTCCTTTTCAAGGATCATATCAAGCTACACCCACTGACACATGTTGTTTACGCATTTGCAAATGATTCCGTATTTTCTGTGATCATAGCATTCCCTGTACTCACAGCTCGTGATAATTTCATCTCCAACCCCCATACATACTTGTCCAGAGCAGCCACCTATTCTGCAATCCTCATCAGTTCTACATTCTGTAAACGTAGAAACCCCACAGAATTCACTCTTTTCAAGCTTTTGAGTTACACCAAATAGATCGATGAAGTCCACACCAACATCGTTTACTCCATAGACTTTCACGACTTTCTGGCAAACGCACTTAGCTAAAATTCCATCATAATCCCTTTCTATTATCTTAATCCTTTCTCCCTTTACAACGATTATTTCATCGCTTGCACAGTTAACCGTAACAACAGCTGTTATAGTTTTGTTCGCTGCATCGTATTGATAATATTGCCTATAATCCATCTTTGTGCAATTGAGAACTTCGTAAGAGATTTTCTCAGAACCATTTTTCCACATCCATGCATTTACCACCAGCAATGGAATCGCAAGAATTAGTGCTAGAGCTATCTTCTTCATATCTGCTAATCCTCTTTTTTGTTTTTATAATTTATTTTATTGTAATATTAAATAATTTAGTCTCATAATTACAATACCCTTTTATTCCGCAAACAGGCAATTTCTTCATGATAGCGGACGTTTACATCGAACTAAAAGAAGGAGTAGCAGATCCGGAAGGAGAGTCGACTCTTAAAGCTCTGAGACTTCTTGGATATAAAAGGGTAAAAAAGGTCTCATCGATAAAGGTTTTCAGAATAGAGATAGATGCAAAAAACAGGGAAGAAGCTGAAAGGGAGATAAAGGAGATGTGTGAACGCTTACTCGCAAATCCTGTGATTCAGAAATATAGAATCAATTGGATTGGGTGATTAAATGTTTAAGAAAGTCGATGTCCCATTCGAACTTTACGAAGTGGATTTACTCAACTCGAGTGATGAAAAACTAGTTGAAATAAGCGAGAAAATGGGACTCGGGCTAAACCTTCATGAAATGAAGCTTATAAAAGAGTACTTCAAAAGAAAGGGGAGAAATCCTTACGACATCGAACTTCAATCCCTTGCTCAAGCTTGGAGTGAGCATTGCTGCTATAAGAGTTCAAAGTTCTTCCTTAAAAAATACTTGATCGACGATTACAGCAAATATCCATACGTCATTTCCGCCATTAAGGAGGATGCAGGAGTGGTTGAATTCGATGAGAAATACGCGTACGTCGTAAAGATAGAAAGCCATAATCATCCTTCGGCGATAGAACCGTATGGTGGTGCTGCAACTGGAATAGGAGGGATAATTAGAGATGTACTTTGCATGGGAGCGAAGCCCATCGCTTTAATAGATCCACTTTTTTTCGCAGATCTAGATGTTAGCTATGATGAGTTGCCAAAAGGAACTAGACATCCAAACTATCTTTTAACTGGAGTTGTTGCGGGAATAAGGGATTATGGAAACAGAGTTGGTATACCAACTGTTTCTGGATGTGTTTTCTTTGACCGTGCTTATTTAACGAATTGCATTGTAAACGTTGGCTGTGTTGGAATCGTTAGAAAGGATAAAGTTGTTCCAAGTAGAGCGGGAAATGCTGGAGATCTATTTGTCCTCGTAGGTGGAAAAACTGGTAGAGATGGGATACATGGCGTTACCTTTGCTTCAGCCGAGCTTAGTGAAAAAAGTGAGGAGGAAAGAAGTGCCGTGCAGCTTGGTAATCCAATAATGAAAGAGCCACTAATCCATGCGTGCTTGGAAGTTGTTGAGAAGGATCTGATTACTGGAATGAAAGATCTCGGTGGCGGGGGTTTAAGCTGCGTTGTGGGAGAGATGGCATTTTCAGCTGGCTTCGGTGCAGAAATTCACTTGGACAAAGTTCCCCTGAAGGAAGAAGGAATGGCTCCATGGGAGATCTGGGTGTCTGAAAGTCAGGAGAGAATGATGCTTACTGTTAGGCCGGAGAAAGTTGATGAAGTTCTATACATCTTCCAAAAATGGGACATACCGGCGACGGTGATTGGAAAGACTACGGAGGATAAAGTCCTGAGGATCTATTACAAAGGATATAAGATATATGAGATGGACATCGAGTTCATAGTTGGGGCTGTGGAATATTGCAGAAACTACGTTGAGAGACCAAAAAAGCCAGCTGTATCTGAAATTCCGCATCCAAAGGATTATCTGGATGTATTCATGAGGATGATTTCTCATCCAAACGTAGCGTGCAAGGATTGGGTTATAAGGCAATACGATCATGAGGTGAAAGCTTCTACAGTTTTAAAACCATTGCAGGGAAGAATAAACTATGAAACTCATGGAGATGCTGCTGTTATAAAGCCAACAGAATCGCAAAGAGGAATTGCGATAACTACAGCTATAAATCCATGGCTTACAAAGGCAGATCCATACTGGGGAACTGCGAGTGCATTTGATGAGATGATTAGGAACCTGGTTGCAGTTAATTCAATTCCCCACTCGTTCGTGGATTGCTTGAACTTTGGAAATCCTGAAAAACCTGAGAGAATGTGGGAATTTGTTGAAAGCGTAAGAGCTCTTGGCTGGATGGCCAAAGAATATGGGCTGCCTTGTGTTAGCGGTAATGTAAGCTTTTACAATGAAACAAAGTACTCTGCAATACCTCCAACCCCAACTTTGCTTGGTATAGGAATCGTAGAAGATATTTCTGAAGTCAACGACAGCTTTTTCAAGGGTGGCGCAGTTTTGCTGATTGGAGAAACAAAAAAGGAGTTTGGAGGAAGCCTTTATTCAAAGATAATGGGTTTTGAAAACTACGAGGTTCCAAAAACTTCTCCAGATAAATTAAAGTTGTACGCAAACACTCTGCTTGAGTCCTTCAAAAAATTCAAAATAAGCGCTTGCCATGATGTATCAGAAGGAGGAATTGCCGTTGCGATTGCTGAAATGTGCTTTGGTTTGGGAATTGGATTTGAATCTTTGAGAGCATTTGACTTTATCGAACTTTTCTCTGAATCGAACACTAGGTGGATAGTGGAAGTGGATGAAAAAATTGCCGAAAAATATGCTGAATTTCTGAGAGAAAAGGGGCTAAAATGTGAAATAATAGGCTACAGTGGAGGTGAAAAAATAGACTTCAAAACTTTCTCCTGCGAGGTTTTGATAGCTGAAGAAATGTGGAGGAAAGGGTTGAGCAGATATCTCGTCTAAATCCTTGTTCTTTCATAGTATCTTTTTATTTTAATTGCCTTTTCGTATCCTCAAAGCATCCAAAATTATCTTCCATTCTCCGTACGATACTCTCACTCCAAAGCTTAATAATTTATCATTGTATATAAGTTTTTCGCATTATTGATAGTTAAATTAAACTAAAAAATTGCAAAACTTTTTTTAACTCATTGGATACTGTAAATAGGGCCGGTAGCTCAGCTTGGTAGAGCGCCGTCTTGGCATGGCGGAGGCCTGGGGTTCAAATCCCCACCGGTCCATGATTTGTGGCATTCTGATATTTTCGAACGACAAACTTTTGAATGGCTTGATTTTCGTTTTGAAGGATGTGGAGTTTTATTTTCGCTTGGATTACTCCCTAAGTTGCCAACCGAGTTGCCAACCTCGAGAGTATTCCAAACGAGAATAAAACTCCACAGCCTTCAAAACGAAAATCGAGTCGATTTGATGATCCGAAATTTAACACTAGCCTTTCAAATTCATTTCATTCTCATAAAATCTGGGTCCGGAGGGATTTGAACCCTCGACCGCCCGGTTATGAGCCGGGCGCTCTGACCAGGCTAAGCTACGGACCCACATTAACGTAGTTTAAGGGGATGTATTTAAGGATTTCTCTCATAGAATCAATAATTTCGCTATGAGAAAGCTGATGAGAAAGGAAGATAGAGGGGCGAAAAACCAGTTGAAGATTATTTTTCTTAAAGTTTCAAAGCTTACTGTTCTAACACCTTTGGCGAGGCCTACAGTAGTTATACCACCAATCATAGCATATGTTGTAGAAACTGGCATTCCCAGGGTTGTAAAGCTGAAAACAGCAATTCCAGCACCGAGATGTGCTGAAAGACCAGATTTTGGATCTAAGGAAGTTATTTTCTTGCAAACTGTTTCTATGACTCTGAAACTCAACAAAAAGGCACCTAGCCACAGAAAAAAAGCTCCAAAAATCGCAAGAATTGGTAAATTGAAAATTCCAACATGTAAAACTGGTGCTATTGCAGTTGCGAGCTCGTTGGCACCTGTGTTATAGGCTATTAGGACTGAAGAGATGAAAAGAAGTGATTTGAGAATTTTTTCAGCTTTCATAATTGGATACTTCCTTAGCATCCTTTCCAATAATGTAAAAATTGTGATTGCAAAGATGCCTGCAACGAATGGAGAGACTGCCCATGAGAGTAAAATCTCAGCTAAAGTTGATAAGCTGAGCTTCATTCCACAAGCAACTCCAGCTCCGGTGATACTTCCTATGATCACTTGGTGCGTTGAAACAGGTAAGCCCCTAAAATTTGATAGAACTATCATTAAAGCAGAAACAGACATGGCTATTGCAGAAACTTCCATGCTCAGTTCTATGAGATCGCTTCCAACAGTTTCCATGACTTTTTCTCCCTGCAGAAATATTCCTAAAATGGCTAGGGAAAAAAGTAAGAAAGTTGCCTTCCTCAAGCTTAAGATTCTGCACCCAATGCAGATACCAAAGGCATTGGAAGTGTCGTTGGAGCCTATGCTAAATGCTATTAGTATAAAGGCAACAAGAGGAGTTATTGCTGACGCTTCAAACATATCAAAGGCTTAGAACAATTATCTGGAGCATGTCCATGGCGTCTTCAGCTATATCGCTTATCTCTTCTAGAGAATTTATGAAGCTTGTGATGAAATATCCGTTCCAAAAATCAACATTTAGCTCCTTTAATTTTTCAAAAATTGCAAACTTTATGTTATCTGCCTCCTTTTCCATCATTCTCACAACCACGATACCTTCTCTGAGTTTTTCCGGATCTTTTAAGAAATTCATAAAATTCTTCGATAAAATGCTGCAAATTCTAACATTTAATTCCATGATCAATCCAATTTCTTCAAACTCGAGAAATCTCATATCTTCTATCTTTTGAAAGTTCATTGCACACTCTTCTGCCGTGTTTAAAATTTCATCGATGGTTTCAACAAGTCTAAATATGTTTGGACGTAGATAAGGTAGAAAGGCTCCACGATAAATTTCCTGAGTTATTCTTCTCCTAATCTCATCTGAATCTCTTTCCAATTTGAGAACTTCCTCCAATAGAGCTTTGTTTCTTTCTTCAACAACTTTCTTCAAAACTTCGCAGGCTGAGAATGCTAATGATAACATTTGTGATATTCCACTTATAATTTTTTCCTCGGCCTTCATATCAATCTCTTTACTAAGTAGGCAGACATTATGTCCATCAGAGAGATGATACCTATTATTTTGTCTCCCTCTTTAACAAATACCCTCGCTATGTTGAATTTCTCCATCAATTTCAACACGTGTTCGATTTGTAAGTTTTTCTCAACAGTTATCAATGGTTTTGAGGCTATTTCATGAGCCTTAACTTTTTGTGGATCCAAATTCTTTGAAAGGCATTTAAATACGACATCTCTAACAGTTACGACGCCATAGGTATCTCTTTCATCTTTTGGCTTAACCACAACGCTCCTTATCCTTCTATTCACAATCCTTTCAATTACCTCTAAAACAGTTGCGTCAGCATCCACAAATTCAACTCTCCTATTCATGACTTCTTCGACGTTCATAAAAACGTTTGTTGTGAAACATTTATAAGCTTTTACAAAAACTCACAGTATGAGGAGCGACGTTGTTAAGCATGGAGTAGATAGAACTGCCCACAGAGCTTTGCTAAAGGCGCTTGGTGTTTTGGATGAGGAAATGGGGAAACCATTCATCGGAATTGCAAACTCCTACAACACAATTGTTCCAGGTCACATGAATCTTGACAAGATAACCCAAGTTGTGAAGGAGGGAATTTATTCCGCTGGAGGGGTCCCATTCGAATTCGGAATTCCGGGAATTTGTGATGGAATTGCAATGGGTCATCGTGGTATGTGCTTTTCCTTACCTTCAAGAGAACTCATAGCTGATTGCATAGAAACGATGGTTGAAGCGCATGCGTTCGATGGATTGGTCGTTGTTGCTAGCTGTGATAAGATAGTTCCAGGAATGCTGATGGCAATTTTAAGGCTTAACATTCCAGCAATTGCAGTTACAGGAGGTCCAATGCTTTCTGAAAAAGTGAAGGGAGAGAAAGTTTCGATAAAGGATGCCTTTGAGGCTGCTGGTATGTATAAGGCTGGAAAATTAAACGATTTTGAATTAAAGCTCTATGAGGATTTTTGCGCACCATATTGCGGGAGCTGTCAGGGGCTTTACACTGCGAATACGATGCAGATCTTAACCGAAACTCTTGGCCTTAGCTTACCTTACTGCTCAACTTCACCATGTGCATCGTCTAGAAAGCTTAGAATTGCGAAGATGAGTGGAATCAGGATTGTGGAACTTGTTAAGGAGAACTTAAAACCTCTAGATTTTATAAACGAGAGATCCTTTGAAAATGCGATAACGATGGACATGTTGATCGGGGGCTCGACAAACACTGTTTTGCATTTACCAGCAATTGCAAATGAAGCTGGAATAAAGCTAAAACTTGAAAAATTCGATGAAATAAGTAGAAGAACTCCACACATAGTCTCTCTCGACCCAGCGAGCAAAGATACTGTGGTGGACTTAGATGAAAGCGGTGGTGTGCCGATGATAATTAAGAAGGCGAAGAAATACTTCCACAACGAGATGACAGTGAGTGGTAAAAGGCTTTTCGAAATCGCTGAAAATGCGATTTTAAGGGGAAGGGATATTATAATGGCTGAAAAACCTTACAGGAATGAGGGGGGTATAGCTATTTTAAGGGGAAACCTCGCAGAAAAGGGTGCAGTTGTTAAGGTATCTGCCATAAGAGAGGATATGTTGAAATTTGAAGGATTTGCAAAGGTTTACGATAGCGAAGAAATTGCCTTGAAAGCCATCCTTAACGGAGAGGTTGAGGAAGGGGATGTCGTCGTAATTCGCTATATGGGTCCAAAAGGTGCTCCAGGAATGCCAGAGATGCTTTTGCCAACAGCTGCAATTGCTGGAATGGGATTGCAGAAGGTTGCTTTAATAACAGACGGCCGTTTCAGCGGTGCAACACGTGGTCCTTGTATAGGACATGTTTCTCCAGAGGCGATGGAAGGGGGAACAATTGCCTTGGTTGAAAACGGTGATGTTATAAAGATAGACATTCCTAACAGAAAGATAGAAGTTGAATTAGATGAAGATGAAATTTTGGAGAGAAGGGAAAAATGGAAGCCAAAGAAGAAAGAGCTCAGAGGTTATTTGGCGAGATACGTGAAATTGGTTCAGTCTTCAGACTTGGGAGCAATTTTGGAGTGATCAAATTTTTTAAAACCTTTTCCTATGAAGTAAATCTCTGCACTGCTCTTTCTCGAAGCTTTTGGGCTATGAAACTTTTTAAAGGCAAAGCATGGTTTTAGTTCGTTGTAGAAATTCTGAATCTCTTCACCCTGAAATATCTTAACGAGAAAATTTCCATTTGGGCGAAGAACTTCTTTTGCAATTCTAAAACTTGCCCTTGCCAGATCAATTGATCTTAGATGATCTATTGTCCATATTCCAGTTATCTTAGGCGAGGCATCGCTCATAACAACATCGTAATAATCGCTGATTTCCAGTAGCTTTTTCACGAGATTTTCATCCATTATATCTGCCTGAATGAATGTCACTCCTTCAAGCTTTTCCATCGGGTTTATATCAACTGCAACGACAAAAGCTCCAAGCTCTACAGCTACCTGACTCCACCCTCCAGGTGCGGCCCCAAGATCAAGCACTATGTCGCCTTTACGAATTAGCTTGAACTCTTTGTTCATTTGAAGCAATTTAAAAGCAGCTCTACTGCGATATCCTTTCTTTTTCGCTTCCCAATAGTAGTAATCTCTTTTGTCTCTCATAGCACCTTCACATAAACCCTCCTATTTCTTGGTCCATCAAACTCTACGAAAAGAATCCTTTGCCAGGTTCCAAGCTGGAGTTTACCATTTTCAAACGGAACTATCACAGAATTTCCGAGCAATGAGGCTTTGATGTGTGCATCGGCATTGTCGTCGATCTCGTTGTGCTTGTAATCCAAGTTCTTTGGAACCAATTTTTCGAGCACATTTATTATATCTGAAAGCAATCTACTCTCTGCTTCATTCAGAATGACCGATGCAGTTGTGTGGGGTGTGAAGATTAGTGCAATTCCACTTCCTTTCAAAAATTCTTCAACTTTCTCCGTTATGTCCACAATCTCGTTTCTATTTCTCGTCTTTATCTCTATGGAGATCATCTGGCTTAACTCTACTTCATCTTATTTATCCTTTTTCTTTCAGCATTTTCTTGAAATCTTCATCGAGAAATCCGTAAGATTTCGAAAAATCGCATGGCAACGCAAAATGATGATTTTGTCGTCGATTAGCAATTCAAGAGAACAACTTTGCCAAAACCAACCCTAATTCGAAAAGAACTATCATAGGCAAGGCTAGCATCGTTTGGGTGAAGATGTCAACTGTCGGCGTCGCTATTGCTGCGATTATGAAAAAGAGGACGTATGAATGTCTTCGGTAATACTTAAGAGTTTCGTAACTGACAACTCTGTTCCTAACGAGAAATATCATTATGATTGGAATCTCAAAGAAAAAGCCAAAAAGGGCGATTAAAAATAAGACGAAAGTGACAAAGTCTGATAGTGAGTAGAGAGGAGTAACTCCATAAGCAACTGTTAAGCTGTGCAGAAATGCCACTATTAAGCGGACGATAAAAAAGCCATAAAGGCATCCGATTGCAAACAAAAAGGTTGAAGCTATTGCATAATATTTCACAGAAACTTTCAGCCAACCTCTGGTTTTTAACGTCCTCGAAAGAATGAGGAGTAAATAGGGAATCGATGCTGCAATGCCAATGGTTATGGACATCTTTAGACTAAGAACCAAAGCTTCGATTGGGGTTAAAACGACTGGTCCCATGAAGGAAACTAGGGTCCTAGAGAGGGCTTTTAATTCTTCAGCTACAAAAGTCGTGTTATCCTTATTTGCCGCTATTTTTTCAGCAACTTCTCTGAGCACTTCAGAGATTTCCTCAACTTCTTCATGGCTCAACTTTTTGTACGGAAACATTTCCTCAACTATGAAAGATATCAGGATTGAGGAGAAAGGGAAGAAAGAAAAACTAACTATTGTTATGATTGCAAATAGCTTTAAAAGACTTCTCCTTATCTCCAGTAAAAAATATGCCCACTCTCGTGCTTCCAAAGTTACACCTCAGAAACAATATGTTTCAGCGACATATTGCTGAATTCCCTTTATTGTATTGTTGATGAAGAAGTCCTCTCTCTTCTTTATATCCTCATCGAGCAGCTCGTAATTCGAGAACTTCGAATCCTTCTTTAGCAAATCTTCTTTTGCAATTCTAATCACTTCTCCTTCATTCCTTATCTCCTTTCTACACAGTATTTCGTATATCGTCGAAACCCATAACTTCAGCTGTTTCAGAGCTCTGTCAGCTATTTCTAGGCTATTTCTCATGAATCCGAAATGGCCAAAGCAGACTTTTTTACTTCCCAGCGACATCAGTTTTTCGATTGAGTTAACTGCAGTTTCGTAATCAAACTTCGGAGGAGTTGCAGGACGGAGGTAATAATCGTTCTTTAATGGAAAGTGTACACCAAATGCCTCGCCGACGAATAAAAATTCACCATAAACATAACTCTGATGATGCGAAGCATGTCCTGGGGTCTTTATGATCTCTACTTTCTTTCCCGCAAATTCGATCTCACCCTCATATATTCTATTCTCCTCAACTTTGTTTGGTTTACCGTAAATTTCTGCAATTTTACCAAGAGTCTCGAGAGATGCTTTCCATAGTTTTTCCGGATTTAAAAGATGTTTTTTACCAAATTCATGAACAACAACTCTCGCTCCTGGGTAATTGTTTAGGAATTCAGCCACACCTCCAGCGTGGTCGAGGTGGATATGGGTTAGTAAGACGAACTCAACTCTTTTAATTTTTAAGAAATTTAGCGCCTCTATTAGCTTCGGAATTGTCGATCTGGGTCCAACGTCTATCACTATTGCCCTATCTTCATCCTTAACAACCCAGCAGCTGATAAACTTCCTGAAACCCTCTAAATCTTGAGGTAAATCGATGAGGTAAAGGTTTTCTGCAACTTCGATGATGTTCATAAAAACAATTTTCAAAATCCCTAATATCTTTTTCTCCAGATCATCCTAGCCCTCTCTTCATCGATGCAACTCACTCGAAGAAACTCCTCAAAGTCATCGCTAGCCATTGCAATACCTTGCAGGAATAGGTCCTCATATTCCTCCCTGCTAGTCCCAAAATAGTCCCTCTCACTTATCCCACGCCATAAAATCCTATTTCTTTCATCGTTTTTGAGAATGTCTGGCGAAGAAAATGGAGCTCCATAGTAGAATTCAAAAAAATTTTCTGGATTTTCTCTGGAAAATCTCGTTGGATCTAGAAGGACGATTTCTTTTCCCCTCAAAACAGCCTCATAATCTTCCCAAGGTTTATAAACGTATCCCTGCTTTGATAAGCGGTATAGAAGGTTTGCGGTTAGCTTTATGCAATCCCTAACCCTTTCGTCGTTCTTCATAATAAAACCGTCCCTAAATTCGGACAGCGGTATTCCTTCTACCCATTCTTGAAGCATGTAGTCTTCAGAAATTAGCAAAGGCTTTGCAATGCCAATATCGGGGAAATCTATGTCCTTAAAACTGCTTAAAATTGAATTGGGGGATAATACATTGAGCGCAAATTTGCGATTATCTAGCTTGAGCTCGAAAACGTAATATCTAACCCACGCAGATGCGAGTCTTACAGAAGCTCTTTCAAAGCTTATAGGTAAGTCTTTGAGGATTTCAAGCAATTTTCTCTCCCAATTTCTTCTCCTCTCTTCCCTTGTGTTTCCAAAGAGTGCATATTTCGGCAATCTAACTGTTATTCCCCAGCAGATAACGTAATCGTCAGCTAAGTTCTCATCAAACAAGACCTTCATAAGGATATTCGAAGTTCTCCATGTTTAGCTCTGGAACTTGCCTGAAAATGCCGATTTTTTTGCAATTAGGACATCTCAGGATTAAAACGTTCATGTCGAACTCGGAATATCTCCTCCGAAACTTCTCAATCCTTTTTATGAGAACTTCCATTTTTGAACCGCATGAGGGGCAGAGCATTTCCATGAAAGTTATATTTGCCTTCACTTATTAGCCTTGTGGAATTCAATCCATTTCAGAAAAAGTTCAGAAAAGGAGAAAAGAAAGTTGCACTGGTTTATCCAAACAGATATGTTGGAGGAATAGCCAATGTTGGGCTACAGTTACTTTATGCGAAGATAAACGAATTTGCTCACTGTGAAAGGTTCTATTTAGATGTTTTTGGAGGATTGAGGAGTATAGAAAGTGGTACCAAGCTTTCTGAATTCGATTTGGCTCTTTTCAGTTTACAATATGAAAACGATTATTTCAAAGCTGTGGAAATAATAAGGAAGAGCAATTTCAGCGGTATGAAAATTGCTGGTGGTCCATGTGTTATGGAAAATCCGAGACCAATAATGAAGTTTTTTGATGCGGTTTTCATAGGTGAGGCTGAAGATTGTATAGAAGAAATAGTGATGGCAAAAGACGTTAAAGAGCTAAGGGGCATTGAAGGTATTTTCACAGGTGTTGAGGAAAAAGTTCGGAGAGTTTTCTCAAAATTAGGCAAGCATATTGAGGATGAGATAATAGGTGATGGAGCTTATGGTAGATGCTTTTTACTCGAAATAGGTCGCGGATGTGTGAGAAAATGCACTTTTTGTTTAGTTCGCCAAATATACTCTCCTCCAAGATGGAGGAAAATTGAAGATCTCCCAGAGATTAAAGAGGTTAAAAAGGTGGCGATAATAGCTCCATCTCCAACGGATCATCCAAGGTTCAGGGAAATACTTCAGTATTTTGTTGAAAGGGGATTTGAAATCTCTCCATCTTCCATCAGAGCGGATGCTGTTGATGAAGAGCTGGTTGAAATTCTAAGGAGAGGAAAAGTTAGAACACTGACATTAGCTCCAGAGACGGCATCTAAAAATTTGTCTGAGTTTCTTAAAAAGGAAATAAGCTTTGAAGATGTTAAAAATGCTGTTGAGATATCTGCAAATGTCTTTGAGAAACTGAAGCTTTACTATATGATTGGAATCCCGGGAGAAAAGGAGGAGGATGTCAGAATGATAGTTGAAAATGCTGCATTTTTCAAAAAATTCATACGGAGAGTAGAGATCTCTGTAAATCCATTGGTTCCAAAGCCACACACACCTCTTCAATGGTTTCCCTTTGCCGATTTGAGGGAATTGAGCAGAAAGATATCGATCCTTGAAATGGAGTGCAGAAAACATGGAATAGAGTTTTCCAGACCAAATTTAAAGGAATTTGTAATTCAGACAATTCTTGCAAGAGGAGATGAGAGTGTTTCTGAGATGATCCTTGGGAAGAACTATAAAAACTTCATGCAATTCTTAAAAGCTTTTGAAATTGAAAAAACTTTACCATGGGATTTTATTGATCATGGTTATAAAAAATCTAGACTCGAAATGGAATACCTCAAACTTCTAGAATTTTTGGACAAATCTTATAAACCGATGGGTGAAAGTTTTTTAGGGCCGGTAGCTTAGCCAGGTAGAGCGCGGGACTCTTAATCCCGCAGTCGGGGGTTCAAATCCCTCCCGGCCCGGTTTATTATAGGTTTTTTAAAATCTAGAATTTTTACCGCCTCTCTCCTCAACAAATATGCAATCGGTCAATCCAGCGACCTCTTAAGGGATAGTTATAGCTAGTTATAGCCACTTGCGAAAGCGGTGTGATATGCTGAGAGGCCTTTATGCATACAATCGCATTCAACAGCCTTTTCTGGAAATCGGTGAAGCTGTAGCCTTGGAAGTATGGATTATAAGGCCCCTGCAGAAGTGCCAGTGACTACGATTTGATCAAAGTTCCCGCTTGCATCGATCCAGCGCATCGCTACGATTCTTCTAATTATAAAAAATTTTGTTCAGGTGAAAATGATAAGGTTAATCTTTTTATTTTTGCAATTCTGGATATGAAACTTTACGAGTTTCAGGCGAAAGAAATTCTGAGAAACTATGGAGTAAGGGTTCCTAGAGGAGCTGTTGTAGAAAAAGTTGAAGAAGTTGCAAGAGTTGTTCGAGATCTTGGAGGTAAAGCTGTTTTGAAAGCCCAGGTCCTTGTTGGGGGAAGAGGGAAGGCTGGTGGTATAAGGGTTGTGAAGACAGTAGAGGAGGCTGTTGAGGTTGCTGAAAAGATGTTTGAAATGAATTTGAAAGGGGAAATTGTGAGGAAAATTTACGTTGAAGAATTAATAGACTTAAAGCAGGAATGGTATATCAGCGTAAGCCTAGATAGAGTTGAAAAGTCTTACTCATTGATCTTCAGCACTTCTGGAGGAGTTGACATTGAAGAAATAGCCTTGAAGTTTCCTGAAAAAATTTTCAAGATAAAAATAGATCCTCGCTGGGGATTATGGGATTACCAGATCAGGAACATGTTAAGCAGTGCAAAGATTCCGCAGGAGTTTTGGAGGGAATTGACGACGATTGCAAAGGCAATTTATAGGATTTTTGTTGAAAAGGAAGCCGAGCTTGTTGAAATAAATCCGCTTGCAGTTACTTCACATGGTTTGATTGCACTGGATGCAAAGATAACGATAGATGACAACGCGTTATTCCGTCAAAAAGATTTGGAACGCTTTAGGACTTATTCAGAAGGTCTTGAGGGGATTGCAGAAAAAGAGGGGATGAACTATGTAAAACTCGACGGAAATATTGGTGTGATAGCAAATGGAGCTGGAATGGCGATGGCTACTATGGATCTGATTTATCTGGAAGGAGGAAAACCTGCAAACTTCCTAGACATTGGTGGCGGAGCAAGCGCTGAGGTTATGAAAAAGGCGTTAGAAATCCTGATAAAAGATGAGAGCGTAAAGGCTATCTTCATAAACATATTTGGAGGTATAACGAGGTGTGACGAAGTTGCTAGGGGACTTGTAAAGGCTTTTAATGAGTTGAACATAAAAGTCCCCGTAATTCTAAGACTTTCAGGAACGAACGAGGAAGAAGGTAAAAAGATAGTGTTGGAAAATCTAAAAGATGTGGAAATTGTTGAAACAATGGAAGAAGGTGCTAAAAGAGTTGTGGAGGTGGTAAAATGGCGATAATAGTTGATGAAAATACAAGAGCAGTCGTTCAGGGAATAACTGGAACTCAGGGCAGATTTCATGCGGAGAGAATGTTGAAATATGGGACAAAGATAATATGCGGCGTCACACCTGGAAAGGGGGGAAGTGAGATTTTGGGGGTTCCTGTTTTCGATACTGTAAGTGAAGCTGTTAAGATGGGTGTAAATGCGAGCATCATATTTGTCCCAGCAGCTTTTGCAGCTGATGCGATAATGGAAGCTGTTGATGCAGGTATAAAGGTCGTTGTTTGCATAACCGAAGGAATTCCTGTGCACGATGAATTAAAGGCTTATTTAAAGGTTAAGGAAAAGGGGGCAATTTTAATAGGTCCAAATTGCCCTGGAATAATTTCCCCAGGAAAATGTCATCTCGGAATAATGCCCACTCATATCTTCATGGAAGGTAATGTTGGAATAGTCTCGAGAAGTGGAACTCTAACCTATCAAATAGCCCAGAATTTGACAAAGCTGGGAATTGGGCAATCTACGGTTTTGGGCATAGGGGGAGATAGAATTGTGGGATTGAGTTTTGTTGAAGTCTTGGAGATGTTTGAAAGAGATAAAGAAACGGATGCAATAGTTCTGATCGGAGAGATTGGTGGAAGAGATGAGGAAAGAGCAGCGGAATTTATAAGGAATAGCGTTAGCAAGCCAGTAGTTGCATACATAGCAGGAATAACCGCGCCACCTGGAAAAAGGATGGGTCATGCAGGAGCGATAATTGAGGGAGGAATTGGGAATGCGGAAAGTAAGATAAGGGCTTTAACAGAAGTTGGGGCTAAAGTGGGGAAAACACCGAAAGAGGTGGCTGAGTTAGTGGCAAAGGAAATCAGAAGATGAGACTGGATGTATTATTGGTTAAAAGGGGTTTCTTCAAATCTAGAAATCGTGCAAAGATAGCGATTGAGCATGGACTTGTAATTGTGAATGGGAAAGTGGTGAAGAAACCCTCGATGGAAGTGGAATACGATGCTGAGATAATTGTTTTAGATGACAAGCCAGCTGGTTATTGGAAGCTTAAAGAACTGGATGAGAAATTCGGAATATTTAAGGGAGATGAAGTAGTATTAGACCTCGGTAGTTCGGCAGGAGGTTTTTTGCTTTATGCTAGCGAGAAAGCAAAATTCGTATATGGCATCGAATTTAGCAGGGAATTCGAGGATTTGCTAAGAGAGATTGAAAAGGAAAGGGGGAATGTAAAGGTATTCATAGAAGATGCTTTTAAATTCGATATTTCAAAAATCGAAGCCTTGGACATAATTTTAAATGATCTAACCTTAGATTTTACTTCCTCGATGAAGGTGTTACGAAGATTTCTTCCAAAGTTAAAAAATGACGGAAAAGTGTTATTCGTAGTAAAAGGAGATGAAGAAGTTGATTTTTCTGATTTTGAAATAATAAACTTTGATTTTGCTAAAAGGAAAAAGGAGAAGTATTACCTTCTAAGGTTAAGATAAAAAAATTTATCTGTCTCTGTTGGAATTTGGTTCTGGTGAAAATATGAAAAAGATAGCAGTTTTGGGAGCTGGAGTAATGGGGCATGGAATAGCTCAGGTCTGTGCAACAGCTGGCTATGAGGTTTTTGTTAGAGACATAAAACAGGAATTCTTGGATAAGGCGAGGGATACTATTGAAAAGAACCTTTTAAAAGCCGTTTCTAAGGGGAAAATCACTGAAGCAAAGGCTAAGGAAATAATGAGTAGAATAAAGTTTACACTTTCGGTTGAAGAAGCTGTAAAGGATGCAGATTTGGTGATCGAGGCAGTTCCAGAGATAATGGATCTGAAAAAACAAGTTTTTGCAGAAGTTCAAAAATTTGCAAAAAAGGAGTGCATCTTTGCCAGCAACACATCTGGTTTGAGCATAACGGAACTTGGAAACTCGACTGATAGGCCCGATAAATTTGTTGGTCTTCACTTCTTCAATCCACCCGTAGTGATGCAACTAGTAGAAGTTATAAAGGGAGAGAAGACGAGTGAGGAGACGATAAAGAAAGCAGTGGAATTTGTTAAGAGCATCGGAAAAGTACCAGTAATTGTAAAGAAGGATATAGCGGGATTTATTGTGAACAGAATACTCGTTCCTTACCTGACATTAGCAATAGATGACGTTGACAGAGGGATTGCCAAACCGGAGCAAATAGACAGTGTGTTTTTGACCAAATACTCCTTCCCAATGGGACCGATTGAGCTCTCCGATTTCGTTGGATTAGATGTCCTTTACTTCGCTGGAAACCAATGGGGACTGGTTCCTGTTTCAAAGACGCTGAAGGAGAAGTTTGAGAAGAAAGAACTTGGGATGAAGACAGGAAAGGGATTCTATGACTGGAGTGCTGGTAGGCCAAAGATTGCTAGGATGGAGGGATATGACGAGCTCCGCCTAATTGCGCCAATGGTCAACATTGCTGCTGAATTAATAGAGCTCGGAGTTGCGGATGCAAGGGAAATAGATACAGCGATGAAACTTGGAACGAACATGCCGAAAGGAGTTTGTGAGCTGGGCGATGAAATAGGGCTGGATGTAATACTTGCAAAACTTGAAGCTCTATACAGGGAAAAGGGATACGAAATCCTCAAACCTAGAGAACTTTTGAAGAAAATGGTCTCGCAGGGAAGAGTGGGGGTTAAAACTGGAAAAGGATTCTACGATTATGGGAAGACTGTTTATAGAAACATAGAGGTGCAGAAAGATGGGAGGATTGCTAAGTTGATAATAAACAGACCTCATAAACTCAACGCAATGGATTTGGATACCTTGGAAGAAATTTCGAAGGCTTTGAAGGAACTGGAAAAGGATGAAGAGGTAAGGGTTTTGATAATAACAGGCGCTGGGGATAGGGCTTTCTCAGCAGGATTTGATCTGCAAACTGCTACTGAATTGAATCCGATAAGAGCTGTAGAAATTTCTTTAAAGGGGAATGAAGTTTTCTCTGAAGTTGAGAGATTTCCAAAGCCTGTGATTGCAGCGATAAATGGCTATGCATTTGGTGGCGGATGTGAATTGGCTTTGGCTTGCGATTTTAGGATAATGAAGAGAGGGGCAAAAATCGGACTTACGGAACTCAGCTTAGCATTGATTCCTGGCTGGGGTGGGACACAGAGATTGCCAAAAATTGTTGGAATAGCGAAAGCAAAGGAAATGATAATGCTAGCAAAGAGAATCGATGCGGATGAAGCGGAGAAAATAGGACTTGCAAAAGCTGTTGATGCTGAGAAGTTTGAGGAAGAAGTGATGAATCTGGCAAAACAGCTTGCAGAAATGCCGCCAATAAGTTTGAAAGCTGCGAAGTATGCAATAAACTTCGGTTATGAACTTCCGACAGATGTAGGGAAGATGATAGAAGTTTTGGCCTTTGGGCTCGCACTTTCAACGCAGGATGCTATTGAGGGAATTACCGCCTTCTTTCAGAAAAGGAAGCCAGAATTCAAAGGTAAATAAAAATAAATTTTAATTTTTTTACATGATAGAATTGGTTGATATCCACAAAGTCTACAAGACTCAGTATTACGAGGTCCATGCTTTGAATGGAATAACGATGACTATAAAGGAAGGGGAGTTCGTAGCGATAATGGGACCATCGGGGAGTGGGAAAAGCACACTCCTTCACCTTATCGGCTGTCTAGATAGACCGACGAGAGGGGAAGTGATAATAAACGGCGTTAGAACTTCGAAACTCAGCGATAACGAGCTGACAAGGATGAGAAGAGATTTGATTGGCTTCATATTTCAGCAGTATAATCTAATTCCAACTCTTACAGCCTTGGAGAACGTTGAACTCCCCATGATTTTTAAAGGAATTGGAAAAGAGGAAAGAAGAAGGAGAGCTCTTGAATTGTTGAAACTGGTCGGAATCGAGGAGGTTGCGAATAGAAAGCCAATGGAAATAAGCGGAGGACAGCAGCAGAGGGTTGCAATTGCTAGAGCAATGGCGAATGAGCCAAGAATATTGCTGTGCGATGAGCCTACTGGAAATTTGGATTCGAAGAGCGGAAGACAAGTTATGGAAATAATAAAGAGAATGAACGAGGAGAAAGGTGTTACTGTTGTTTTAGTTACTCATGATCTTTCGCTTGCAGATTACGCTGACAGGATAGTGAGAATAAGGGATGGGAGAATAGAAAGTTGAAGTTCAAGGATAAAAAAACTTAAATCTTCTCGTACTTTTGCGAATTACATGAAAGAGCAGGTTGAGGTAAGACAGTTAAGGGAAGGTGGATATATAGTCATAGATGATGAGCCTTGTGAAATCATAAGCATAGCAGTAAGTAAACCTGGGAAACATGGAGCTGCGAAGGCAAGGATAGATGCGATAGGGATTTTTGATTCGCAGAAAAGAAGCATAGTTGAGCCTGTAACTGCAAAGGTTTACGTCCCTCTTGTAGAGAGAAAGAGGGCCCAAGTCCTCAGTGTTACAAAAGAATCGGCTCAACTGATGGATTTGAATACTTTCGAAACTTTCGAACTTCCAATTCCGGAAAATTTAAAGGATAAAATCGAGGCGGGGAAGGAAGTGATATACCTGGAATCGCTCGGAAAGAGGAAAATTGAGAGGCTGGCTTAATGCACATAGATTCTTACTTTTCCATCTCCAATTCGGAGCTCGAAAATGCGGACTATATTATATTTGGTATTCCATACGATGCGACTCAATCCTTCAAACCCGGAGCGAGATTTGCTCCAAATGCGATAAGAGAAGCTAGCTGGAATTTGGAGTCTTATTCTCAATTTTTCTCCTTTGATCTATCGATGGCAAAGATTTGCGATGCTGGAAACATTTTCTGCGATGGTAGCTTTGAAGAAATAGGAAAGAGAGTCTCCGATTTCCTGTCAAGGGTAAATGGAACTCCAATTGCAATTGGTGGGGAGCACAGTATAAGCATTTTGACAACAAAAAAGTTCAAAAATTCTTGCTTTTTAGTCTTTGATGCTCATTTCGACTTGAGGAATGAATTCGATGGTAGCAAGTTCAATCACGCATGCACAACGAGAAGAATCTTTGAAAGTGGTTTTGATGTCGTTATTTTTGGAGTTAGAAGCGGTTGCAGGGAAGAAAGAGAGTTTGCAGATAGAAACGGAATATTTTACTTACCTTCTTGGAAAATAAAAGATGTTTCAGATGTCTTGGAGCCTCTTGATGGCTATAGAAGGTTTTATCTCTCCATAGATATGGATGTTTTCGACCCAGCTTTTGCTCCAGGAGTCTCAACTCCAGAGCCCTTTGGTTTAAATCCAAGCATAATTCTACCATTGTTTGCTGAATTGGCAAAAAAAGTTATTGCAATGGACCTAGTAGAAGTCGTACCAGATGAAAATAAGGTTACCCAGAGCTTAGCGGCGAAGATCATTTTTGAGTTTATATCGGCTAAGGAAAAATCGAGAACGCTTTTTAACTCAGTGGAGTAGAGAAGGCATGGAATCGAAAATAACCAGAGCTATAATTGAGGAGGCATTGAAGGATTGGATGGACTTTGCAAAATGTGACGTCTTGATAGTTGGAGCTGGCCCTTCTGGATTGACTGCTGGTAAATATCTCGCAGAAAAAGGTTATAAGACTTTAATTTTCGAAAGAAGGCTTAGTTTTGGCGGTGGAATTGGTGGGGGGGCAATGCTTTTTCATAAGATAGCCTTGGAAAGGGAGGTAAAGGGCATCTTGGACGACTTTGGAATAAGAACTATCGAGAAAGGAGACTTGCTGATCTGCGATACATCAGAATTCATGGCCAAGCTGGCGTCAAAGTGTGTTGATGCAGGGGCAAAAATAATATTTGGAGTCACGGTAGATGATGTAATCTTTCGCGAGCATCCGTTAAGGATTACAGGAGTTTGCATAAACTGGAACGCAGTTGAGATGAGCGGATTGCATGTGGATCCTATTTTCGTAGAAAGCAGAGCAGTCGTGGATGCAACCGGACATGATGCTGAAGTTATTTCCGTTGCCGCGAGAAAGGTTCCACTTGAAATCACAGTTCGTGGAGAAAGGTCTGCTTTTGTGGAGAAGTCTGAGAAACTAGTTGTGGAGAAAACTGGTAAAGTTGTTGAAGGTCTTTATGTTACAGGAATGGCTGTGGCTGCCCTGCATTCACTTCCAAGGATGGGGCCAATTTTCGGTGGAATGCTTATGAGCGGGAAAAAAATTGCAGAGATCATTGCAGAAGATCTGAGATATTTAGTCTAGCATTGATTTTTTATGAAAACTCTTTTGGCATTTTTCACACTGGGTTCCGCTGTAATGTATATTTTGGAATCTTAGGGTAAGTACGAGCAGCGTTGCAACCTTTTTCATGATAACAGAAGAGTAAATAAAAAAAAGAAAGTGATAAGAATCGTAAGAAATCTCATATTACATGTCAAAAAATCTTGATTTCGATAGAGCGGTTTTTGTTCTCGTGATTGGAAATACAAAAACTGCAGAAATTCCTGGAATAACTATTGCAGGGGCAAGTCCTGAGCTGATAAAATACACCCCTCCTGCAGATGCTGAACTGCTGTACTATGGAAGATGTCTGAGCATAAACTCAATTCCAGCCACTCCAGATGGAAAACCAACTCCTGCTTTGCTGACGTACACAGCTTTAAGACTTACAGGAATACCTTTCTTTGTAGTGGATTCTGGACTAATCGTTAAACCAAAGATTCCATACATATCGCTTGAAGCAACTGTAGGAGAAAACATTGCGAAGAGCAGGGCTATGAAAGTGGAAGACGTAGAGAGGATAATAAGGAATGGAAAAATAGTCGGAGAACAGTTTTCAAAGTTGGCAGATCTAATAATAATTGGCGAAAGCATACCTGCAGGCACAACAACTGCAGGAGCTGTTTTAAAGGCACTGGGATTTGAGCCAAAGGTATCTTCGAGTATGCCAGAAAATCCGATGGAACTGAAGATGAAGGTGATAGAGGAGGCTGTTAAAAGGGTTAGAAATAAGGAGCCCATAGAAGTCATCTCTGCAGTAGGAGATCCAGTTATGGCTGGAATATATGGTATCCTGAGCGGTTGCAAAAGGGCTTTACTTGCTGGTGGGACTCAAATGGTTGCAATTGCAAACTTGGCAAAGGATTTGGATTGCGAGTTCTCAATAGCTACGACCGAGTTTGTTGCAAATGATAAAAATGTCGATCTATCCATCGCTCCTTGCAAAGTTTTTGTAGCCAAAATACCACTCGCAAAATCCAAGTATCCTGGGCTTAAGGCTTATGCGGAAGGTTTTGTAAAAGAGGGAGTTGGTGCAGGAGGAATGGCGTTTATTTCCTACAAGAAAGGGATAAAGGAGGAAGAATTTCTAAAAGAGGTAGAAAGAGATTATGAAAGGATAGTGCTCAGAGTTTGAGAATTTTTTTAAACATCACTAACTTCTCTTTTCATGGACGTCATTATTGGGCTTGAGGTTCATGCTCAGCTGAATAAGCTGAAGAGTAAATTGTTCTGCTCATGTCCGACAAACTACCATAAAAGTCCCCCAAATACTCATGTTTGCCCTGTCTGCCTTGGAATGCCTGGAGCGATGCCTGTTGTAAATAAGGAGGCGATAAAAGCTGGAATAAAGGTTGCACTAGCTTTGAATGCGAAAATTCAGCCAATGATGGTATTTGATAGAAAGAATTATTTTTACCCGGATTTGCCGAAGAACTTCCAAATAAGCCAGTACGATCGTCCCCTTGCACTGGGGGGATATGTGAGCATAGAAGTCGATGGAAAAGAGAAAAAGATAGCGCTTAAGAGAATACACTTAGAAGAAGATCCAGGAAAGTTGAGTTACAGGGGCTCAATAACGACTGCAAGCTATTCTCTCATAGATTACAACAGAAGCGGTATGCCTCTGCTTGAAATCGTAACAGAGCCTGTGATAAATTCACCAAGAGAAGCAAGGATTTTCTTGAACAAGCTTAGAATGATATTGGAATATCTAGATGTCTTTAATGGTGAGCTTGAAGGGGCTATGAGAGTTGATGCAAACATCTCGATTTTGGGGGGAGCAAGGGTGGAGATAAAGAACATATCTTCATTCAAAGGGGTTGAAAAAGCTCTTAATTATGAGATCATGAGACAAAAGAATTTAATAAAAAGGGGGAAAAAAGTTGTAAGGGAAACAAGACATTTCGATGAGGCTCAGGAAATAACTGTCTCGCTGAGAAGTAAGGAAGAGGAGCAGGATTACCGTTATTTCCCCGAGCCAGATTTGCCTGTTATCTATACTGAAGAGCTTGTTAAAGAGGTGATTGGAACTCTACCAGAGATGCCAGAGGAGAAAAAGGAAAGGTTAAAGAGAGAATATGGGATTTCGGAAAACTATGCGAAGGTTTTGATACTGGATCTGAAGATGGCCGAGTATTTTGAAAGAGTCGCAAAACTTGTCCAGCCAAGGATTGCAGTCACCTGGATTGTAGATGTCCTTCGTGGAGAATTAAATTACCGGGATTTAACTTTCTACGAATGTTTTAAACTTTTCAGTCCTGAGGAATTTGCAAGTCTACTGAATATCTTTTTAGAGGAAAAGATAACAGAGAAAGGGGTTGTTGAAGTCATAAGAACGAAGTTAGACAAAGGAGGGGAAATAGAAAGGATAATTGCTGAGAAAGGGTTGTTTGCGATTCCAAAGAGTGAAATAGAGAAGTTCTGCAGGGAGGCTATAGAAGAAAATCCAAAAGCCGTCCAGGATTACTATAGCGGAAAGAAACAGGCATTGAACTTTCTCGTTGGACAGGTGATGAAGAAAACAAAAGGAAGAGCTGACCCGGAAGAGACGGCAAGGATAATTGCTAGAATGCTCGGATGAAGCTCGCAATCGTTGTTCCAGTAGCACCATTTGAATCTGAAAAAGCTTTGAGAGAAAGTATTGAGCATGTAAAGGCTCTGAGCAAAAACTTCGATTGCAAGATAGTTTACGTGATAGACAAGAATTCTAATTTTGATGAAAGGATAAGGACTGCAAGGAGTTTAGGTGTGGAAGTGATTGAAAGAGAGGGAAGAAGGGGTAAAAGAGCGGGAGCGATAAACGATGCTGTAAAATATTTAATTAATTACTCACCGGATTTTGTCTTGATTCTAGACATAGATTCGAGAACCGATGAAAAAACCATATCCAACTGCATCTCAGCCTTGTCGAATTCCAGAGAATCCTATATCGCCTCTGCCAAAAGGTGTATATACAACAGTTCTTCTCTTATTTCTCAAACTATCGAATTCGAATACAAGCTGATAAATTTTCTGCTAAAAAAGAGTCCTTTCAAGCAGTTTAATGGCTTAATAGGATTAGTTAGATTCGAAAATCTGCTGGAAGGATTGAGAGAAGATGCCATTGCAGAAGATGCCGACTTTGCAACAAGGATGCATGCAAAGGGATTAAAGGCTTTGATCGTCGATGGTGCCTTTTTTGAGCAAGCTCCGCTTAGCTGGAAAGACTTTTATAGACAAAGAAAGAGGTGGTACTACGGCGGTTTGCAGCTGTGGAGGTATAGAAGAGAAATGGCAAAAGCTGAGAAAAAGGTAAGGTTATCGTGGTATTTGGCACTCACAGTAACCTATTTCCCACTCTTAATTCTTCCATTTCTTCCATTTATAGTTTTTGCTTTTCTCTTTTATTACAGAAAGATCTCGAAGCTAAAAGTCGTAGTTGGTCTTTTCATTTATTCCCTTATTTTACAGCTTTCAGCAATCTCTGCCTTAATGGACTATTTAAGGAAGAAGGAGGTAGAATGGAATGCGATTCGTCGGGCTAGTTTTGATTCTACTAACAGCTCTCGTTAGCGCTCATGAAGTTACGATCATCTTCAAGAACTTTGAAGGATATGCCCAGCTGAAAATTTATAATAAAACAGGACTTATTTTCGATGCCCCTATTAGCTCAGGAGCAATTTTTGAGCTTCCAGCGGATAGCTATATATTTGAAGTCAGTGCGATGAACAAAACCTTTTTAAAAGAATTAGAAGTGAACTCAGATCAAATTTTGGAATTTAACCTTGCATTCACGAATTCAACAGATGTTTTATCCATCACAATTCATTCTCTTGTCCTTCAAGACAGGGTTGAGGAGGTCATAATCGTTTCAAATTCTGCTGATTTGAACTTTGAGGGAGACTTAACAATTCCAATGCCAGAGTTTCGAAATTTACAGATACTTTCTTCAAACTTAGATTTCATTGAAGCAATTCTTTTCAACGGATCTCTGGTTTTCAGATCTCTTTTAGTTGCGGAGAGGAGTTCTGGGAACATTCTGATATCCTACAATCTTGTTAGCAATGTGATGAAAAGGGATTTGAGAAATGAGAGGATTATGCTCATATCCCTAGTAGAAGTTGAAGATTATGAAAACTTAACAAAGACTTTTAAGGAAATGGGAGGACAAAAAGTCACAGTTTTTGAAGGAAATGGTTCTTTTTCAATTCGATTTCGCTTTAACACTCAAATACAAATTTTTTATATAATAATTTTAATAATATCAATTTCAGCATTTTTGATCTTCTTCACAAAACGAACCAGGTGGGAGGATGAGGGTTGAAGATATCGACAGACTTCTAGATAAACTAAGGATAAAGGAGATTGGGGAGGAAGATAGAAAGATTTATGCAGAGGTTCTGGATCTGAGAACCCTTAAAGTTCTTTACAAGCTCTCGACGAAATACATAAAGGCTATGGGGGGAGTTATAAGCACGGGAAAAGAGGCAAATGTTTTCTATGCAGACGGATTTTATGAAGGGAGAGAGGTTTCTATGGCTGTTAAGATCTACAGAATCGAGACGAGCTCTTTTGATAAGATGGATGAGTACATTTTTGGTGACAGGAGGTTTGACTATAGGATTTCTGCTAAGGAAAAGATTTTCGTATGGACTGAGAAAGAGTTCAGAAATCTTGAAAGAGCGTATGAAAGTGGTGTTAGAGTTCCCAGACCATATGCGTATATGAAGAATGTGCTTTTAATGGAGTTCATAGGGGAAAACGAGGTTCCGGCTCCAACTCTTGTTGAGATAGGGAAGGAACTAGCTGAATTGGATGTTGAAGAAATATTTGAAGATATAGTGGAAAACGTTAAAAAACTATACAGAAAAGCGGAACTTGTTCATGCAGATCTCAGCGAGTACAACGTTCTTCTGTTTGAAGAGCCTGTGATAATCGATCTAAGCCAAGCAGTGCTGAGGGATCATCCCAAGGCTTTATCTTATCTAAGAAGGGATATTCGGAACGTAGTAAGATTCTTCAACAAGTTTGGACTTAAAGTTTCGGAAGAAGAATTGTTTGATGAGATTGTGGGTGGGGAAGATGAGGATGGAGATAGAAGTGCCTGAGGACAGGATAGGGGTAATAATTGGGAAGGATGGAGAAGTGAAAAGAAGAATTGAGGAGAAGTGTAACTGTAAACTGAGTTTTGGTAAAAATACTGTGACTGTGGATTTTGAGGATAATTTGAGCTTTATGAAAGCTAAAAACGCAATTTTAGCAATTGCTAGGGGTTTTGGTGCAGAAATTGCAATGAAGCTTTTAGAAGATGAGAACTTGGTGTTTGAGTCAATAGATCTATCTCAATTGGTTTCCGATAAGGCTGTAAAAAGGGTTCTTGGCAGAATAATTGGAAAAGAGGGGAAGATGAAGAAGCAAATTGAGGATTTATTGAACGTACATATAAGTGTATATGATAGATATGTTTCTATAATTGGTGAGTTTGAAAACTTGAGCATAGCTAGGGAAGCGATAAGCATGTTAATAGAAGGGTCGCAACATTCGACTGTGCTGAAGTTCATAGAAAAGAAAAGAAGAGACTTAAAGACAAGAAGTCTCGACTGGGTATGAGTTGGGTTATAGTTACAGAAAAGCAGAATGCAGCAGAGAGAATAGCTTCTATACTCTTTAGAGATGTAAAAACTTTGAAAAGGGGAAAAATTTCTTTCTTTTACTCTCCTTCAAACGATGCATACGTTCTTGGACTGAAAGGACACATCGTTGAGCTCGATTTTCCGAAAGAGTATAGAAATTGGTTGAAGACAAGCTTGATGGAATTGATAAATGCGAGATTTGTAAAGGTTGAAAAAGAAAGAGAAATAATCTCTTTGCTTAAGGAAATCGCTAAAAGAGCTGAAAAAGTTACGATAGCCACGGATTATGATAGAGAGGGTGAGTTAATAGGCTTGGAAGCATTGGAAATAATCAAAAGTGTGAAGAAGGATGTAGAGGTTGATAGAGTTAGATTCAGTGCGATAACGAGAGAAGAGATTCTCAAAGCATTCTCAAAACCGGATAAACTGGATTTTAATCTTGCTCTTTCAGCACTTGCAAGGCAAAAAATAGACTTAATCTGGGGCGCAGTTCTGACAAGATTCATTTCTCTGAACTCTGGAAGATTGGGAAAGGATTTTTTAAGCGTTGGAAGGGTTCAGACACCGACTTTGAGATTGATAGTTGAAAGGGAAAGGGAGATAGAGAACTTTAGACCAGAGAAATACTATGAGATCTATTTAAATTTTGGCACGTTCATAGCAAGGCATAATAAAAGATATGGAGATTTAGATTCAGCCAAGAAAATTTTATCGCAGATCGGAAACTTTGCAATAGTTAGGAGATTTGATGTGAAGAATAGGATAGATCCAAAGCCAATTCCTTTTAATACCACTGAATTTCTCAGAGAAGCTTCCAAACTGATGTCTCCGCATGAGGCGATGGAGATTGCAGAGAATTTATATATAAATGGATATATAAGCTATCCGAGAACAGATAATACAGTTTATCCTCGAACTTTGGATCTTTTGAGGATAACTAGAGCATTTTTGGGGAGTGAATTCTCAAGAGAAGCTGAAATCGTTCTGAAACAGGAAAAAATAGAGCCTTCTAGGGGTAAAAAGGAGACAACTGATCATCCGCCCATATATCCAACGGCAGTTGCCAGCAGAGATGAGTTGACGAAAGATGAGTGGAGGATATATGAGCTTGTAGTTAGAAGATTTTTGGCAACGCTAGCTGAAAATGCTCTATGGGAGCTTAGAGTTGCAGAATTAGAAAGCAATGGTTTGAAGTTTATTTCGAGCGGAAAGAAGTTGGTAAAACCTGGATGGAGAGAAATATACATATATTCGGAAGCTGAGGAATCGGAAATCCCGTTGCTGAGAGTTGGAGATAAGTTAAAAATTGTGGAAAAGAAAATAGAGGAAAAGAAGACAAAACCTCCGCCCCGTTATACGCCGTCGACGCTGATAAAGCTGATGGAAAAGCTAAATCTAGGAACAAAATCCACAAGACACGAAATAATAAAGAAGCTGATCAGTAGGGGATATATTGAGGGAAATCCATACAGACCAACGCGGATAGCATTTTCTGTAATCGATTTTCTGAAGGATAAGGTTGAAACGATCACTCTACCAGAAATGACTGCAAGACTTGAGAAGGAGCTTGATGAGATTGCAGAAGGGAAAAAGAAAGAGTCAGAAGTCGTTTCTGAGTCTAGAAGAATTTTGGCTGAAATAATCAGCAAGATTGGAAGTTCAGATGTGGTTTTGAAGTTAAGGGAAATTGGGAATGAAAAAGTTATAGGAAAGTGTCCGAAATGTGGTGGAGATCTGGCAATAAAGAGGGTAAAGAAGAGATTTGTTGGTTGCAATGGATATCCCAGCTGTAAATTTTCCCTACCCTTACCACAAAAGGGAAAGATCTACATAACTTCCAAAACTTGTGAAAGACATTTGGCAAAAATGCTGAAAATAAAGGGTGAGAAGGACTGGATTTTTTGTCCAATCTGCAATTATGAGAATTTCAGGAATTCATAGCATAATAAAGTTTGTCAAGAACTTTCTTCACTTCGAACATAATTTGGGAAATTTTTTGGGTTGTTTCGTAGAGATTTAAGAATTCGATCTACACCTTTTCGCGAAATTACCTTTAGAATTTTCTTAATTTCCTCCTCGTTTTTATTAAACTTAAAAACTATCACTTCAATCCGGCTCAGATTCACTAAGAATCTTTACAGCTTCTCTTACGATTTCGATGCAGTTTTTCGCGTTCTCAGCAGCCTTCTTAATTATATCTTCATAATTTACAGCATATCCTCTTATTCCATGTGCATAGTTATCTATCGTGCAAATTATCGCATATTTAATCCCTAGTTCCTTTGCAACTGTAGCCTCACTTCCAGCAGTCATTCCAACACAGTCTGCAAAGTTTTTTATCATTGCAATCTCAGCCTTTGTTTCAAGTCTTGGACCTCTGGTTTGGAAATAAACTCCTCTCTCGATCACTGGAAGCGTTGATATCTTCTTTGCCACATCTATGAGCACACTTCTAACTTCTTCATCAAATCCAGGAGTTATGTAGACCAGTGAGTTGTTATAAACAGTTGCAAAGCTGAAAAAGTCGATGTAATCGTGTGGAATCATTATCGCTGGGATTTCTATGTCTTCTCTCAAACATCCAGCAGAACCCATTGCGATCACTTTTTTAACCCCAAGGGATTTGAGGGCGTAAAAATTTGCCTGATGATTTATCCTGTGCGGTGGCTTATCTTTTTTCCTTCCATGTCTTTGTATCAGAGCCACTTCAATTCCGTTTAGAAAACCGACATCTACTTCAGCTGGACCGAAAGGAGTCTGAATTTCTAGTTCTCTCCTTTTTTCAAGAATTCTCATCTCCAGCAGATGGGTACCTCCAATAACTCCAATCATCTTCTCAACCTCCATAAAGTTCTCTCGGACTCAACGTATTTCTCTATAACATTTCTTTTTTCTAGCACTTTTAAAACTTCTTCGAATTTTCCTGGCTGAGCGACTTCGATGCTGATTGGATCTATTCCGAAGGTAGAAAGTCTGTTTTTGATTTCCCATTTATCTAGATCCTCTTTTTCCAGCAAATTTAGAATAAGGGTTGAAATATCCTCTACGAAATTCCATGGAAAAATGACCCAGACGTCTTCAGCCATGAATTCTCCAAGATAATCTGGAATAAAACTCGACTTTTGGAACATAAGCAAAGCTGAAGTTTTGACTTCACCATCGACTTTTTCAATTGCCCTCTTCATCGTTTTTCCAGTGTTTATGAAATCGTCGACGATCAAAGCCCTCTTTACAAAGATCTTCTCATCTTTTTTCAAGTTCATACTTATGACTTCAGCTCCAAGGTAATCGCTTATAACCATTGAAGCAAATAAACCACCTTTAGGTAAAGCTATTATCTTTTCAGGCTTAAATCCGTCTTCCAAAACCTGCATTGCCACTTTTCTACAGAGTTTTTCCGCATAATCCCAGTTGAGCACGGTGAACTTCATTCAACCACCAAAGTTTATCCTGTATATTTTATCTCCAAAATAAACTGCCACATTACACGGCATCGGATTCAGGTTTATTTTTTTCTGGAACTCTGTTTGAGCTTGCCAAGTTGATGAGTTCACGAGAAATACTCCACGATAAAATCCAGTACCATATGTGTGAACATGTCCGCATTGAAGAATATCTGGAATTTCATCTATCACCAAGTGATCTTCTCTCGATGGAGCTATTGGACTTCTTCCCCCATAAAGCGGGCTTAAATGTCTTCTCTTCAACAATTCCTCCATAGCCTTATGTGGGCTTTCATAGCTCAATCCTGGTATTTTGGTTACAACGTCATCTAGGCTTCTTCCGTGGTATATCAGAACCCTTATTCCCCCAAGTTCAACAAAAGCGGGATTTGCAACATTTTTAACATTCTTTGGAAATAAGTTTGCTATTTCCTTTGGCAAAGGAGGTTGCGGTTCAGCTTGACGAACAGCATCATGGTTCCCAGGGGAAATTATTATTGTTATATCTTTTCTAATGCTATCAAAATGACTAGCCGCAACCTCGTACTGTTCATAGACGTCGATGATCGCAAGTTCCTTTTCTTGATCAGGATAAACCCCAACTCCATCCACTATATCTCCAGCTACAATTAAATACTTCACTTTTTCAGCAATCCTGTTCATCTCCTCATTTTTACTCTCACAGTTCAACCACTGGATGAAGAGCTTCCATTTATCCTCCAAAAAACCTTTGCTACCAAAGTGTGTATCAGAAATGAAGACTATGCCAAAGTCTATTGATTTCTTATTTTCATTCATCGGACAATCAGGGAAAAGTATGCGATCTGCAACTATCGAATTACCTTTTAGAGTTCCAGTAACGGCAATAACTTCATCGCCGAGAAGACTTCTAGCAATTTCCGCATTCTTGCCGACTGCTATGCAATTAATAATCCCTGTTTGATCTTCCAATTCTATGAGGACGAAATCCTTTTTGTCGATAACTTCTGTTACCATCCCTATTACGCTAACACTTTCCCCCCTAAATCTGCCAAGATCTTTGATCTTTACAGCCTGAACTCTTCCCTTGAAAATTTTACTCAACTTTTCAAGTCTGGAATTGAAGTAGGCAATGAAATCCTCCACTTTCCCCTCCACAAAGCTGTTGTCTATATTTCTGATTATTCTAATCTCCTCTTGAACTTTTTTCTCACTGATCTTAATTTCTACTCTCTCTTCTCTCCTTTCCAAGCTTTTCAGAGCTGTTATTACATCTTCTTCACAGATTATGAACTTATTCTTTGAAATTCTACATACTTCCGATATTAGTAACTCGGGATCATGAAAGGAAGCGACTATCTTGGCAGCTTCTGGGCTAACGTTAAAACCTCGAACCAGGAATTTTTTTGCAACCGTTATGGCATCGATACCTTTAACAACTTTCTGCAAACTTTCACTCATGTCGAACAACTCTAAGTTTCTAAAGTTCATAAAGGATTTGGTCTCAACTGTGCTGATTGTTGTAGTAATTATAGCTGCTGGTATCGCAATAACTGGTTGCTGGCCTTTCATGGTTGCAGTAGAATCTGGAAGCATGCAACCAAACCTTATGCCAGGTGACGTCGTGATCCTGATGCATCCAAGTAGAGTTGGAATAGTGACTTGGGAAGATGGAAAAGAAAGGGGCTATAGGAGCTTTGGAGATTATGGAGATGTCATAGTTTTCTACCCAAACGGAAATGGAAAGCCGATAATTCATAGAGCCATCGCATATGTGAATGAGGGGGAAAGGATTCCAGTTCTCTTGAAAGGGGAGTTAAGTTATTCTGATAGCATCGCAAAAATTTCCGGTTATATAACCCAGGGAGATGCAAATCGAATTTCCGATCAGCTAGCACTAGTTCGCTTCCCTGGAGGTGCTGAGAGGATCTTGCCTGTGAAAGAGGAATGGATAATAGGGGTTGCAAAGTTCAGAATTCCACTTATAGGTTGGTTAAGACTCCTCATTCCAATATAGCCCTAACCCTCACGAACATTGGGCCTCGAACGTCAATCCTTCCACCTTTCCAAACTATGTATCTGCGAACGTTTTCCTGAATCCTTAAGTTTATGCTCGACAAACCCTCAACGTTTCTAACTCTTACAACAACGCTTTTTTCCCCTTTAAAAGCCATTTCTTCTATTTTCTTTGCTGCGAGGAGGGAGAATGAATCTATATACCTTATCCCTGTACTCACACCTTCTTCAAACAACCTTTTGAACTCATCTGTCTTGGGTACACCGTAAATGCTCCCCTGCCAGACTACGATTTCATTTGCAAATGCTGGGCCACATAGCTTTGAGTTCTCCTCGATTTCTTCCACAAAGACTTTCACATATTTCTCGAATAACTCGCCTTCAAAGGCTAGGAAACAGCATGGACTCATTGCTTCAGCGTTCTTTTCAGCAGTTTTAACGATTTTTTCAGCGATTTCAAACCCAGTTTCTGTTCTGGGATACTCTTTAATCTTTATCTCTCTCGCTATCTCCAGATCGCTGAGATTGATTTCCCCGTATAGCTGTGGATAGACGAGTTTCCTTATATCATCGTAGCCAAAGATGACCATTGCAAGCCTTTCAACTCCTAATCCAAGATTCATCACCGGATACTCTATATCATATTCTGCAAGTGCTGTTGGGGAATAAATGCCAAAAGTAGCGATTTCAACCCAGCCATCGCTGTATTTTGTCTTTGAACCAACAAGCTTTGGATGAAAAGCATAAACTTCTGTCTGTGTTGAGGGAATGTAATATTTGCTTCTTTTCTCATCCAGCTTAAATTTAAACTTTTCAAAACCAAACTGTCTCAACAAAGCTTCAGCTACCGCTTTACCATCATCTACGCTGACCTCTTCATCCACCACGACGCAGCTGGCAGAGAAATAGCTGTATAATCTAGTCTCATCTTCTCTTTGTTCTTTTCTGAAGCATCTGTCAATGCTGAAGAGCTTTATTGGTAATGGAAGCTTATCAGCAATTTCGCTCAGCGTTATGAACCATCCAGTAGTCATGTGACTCCTTAAAGTTAATTTACTCGCCTCTGGTTTTAACTCTTTGAACTCCGGAAAAACTTCATCTAGGATTTTTATAGCCATCAGATCATCTACACCCAACTTTTTTGCTATTTCATAGCTTAAGTCATCTCCATCGATCTTTCCCTTTTTGTATAGGTGAAATACCTTCCTTAATTCTTCTTCATCGAAATTCTTTCCAATCATTTCCCTTATTTTTTGCGTTTTCTCAGCTGAAATTCCAACGTTTGGCTTTGGTAGTGTTGCCAAGTAAAAGCAGCGATCAAGCACAGCAAGCGCTTCTTTACCGAACTGCTTTTTAACATGAACATCTTCAACTATTATTGGATTTACAACCTCCTTAAATCCCATGGATAAATAAGCCCTTCTCAGCATTTCTATGGTCTTGAAAATTGGATGCTCTTCTCCATAAGAATAGCCAAGCCTAGGATAAAATTCGTTTGGATTCTTTTTAGCTATTATCTCCTTTCCGCTAAGCCAGGCTTTTTCAAAGTCTTTCTCTGCAAGTTCTCTGAACTTTCTCGTATCAAATCTCATGCGAATCCCTCGATGGAAAGTTATTTATCTTTGTCGTATTTTCTAACGATGCTGAAAAGGGAGAAAGAAAAAGAAAGAAAAATAGCGTTTGAGAGGATATCTTACTTGCTTGAAAGAGCTGAAAAGTTTAAGATGATCGATTACGAGCTTGCAAGGAGGTATGTGGAGCTAGCAAGAAAGATATCGATGAAGTATCGGGTCAGAATTCCGAAAAAATATAAGCTTACGTTTTGCAAAAAATGCCTATACCCTTACCGCTCAGATCGATTTAGGGTTAGAATTCACAAATCTTCTGTAATAATAACCTGCCTCAACTGCTCAAATATCAGAAGATTTCAGCTGAGGGGAAGGAGATGAGTTTGGATAAATTTTTTGAGGTCTACAAGATCGAAAGCTATGCATACGATGAGACGCCAAAGGCGATAGCTCCAAAGGCTAGAGAATTCGTAGTTGTCAAGCCGAGAAATGCGGAAGAAGTTTCAAAAATTCTGAAGTTCGCAAATGAAAAAAGAATACCAGTTTTTATCCGCGGAGGGGGAACTGGATTGAGTGGAGGAGCGATTCCGAGTATGGAAGGAATACTGATTTCCACTGAAAGAATGAAGGATCTTGAAATAGATGTTCGCAACAAACTCGCAGTCTGTGGCGCTGGAGTTACGCTTGAAGAATTGACAAAAGCCGCAGAAAAGCATGGACTTAGCTTTCCTCCAAAACCTGGGGCGGAAAATGCGACAATTGGAGGAATGATTGCAACAAATGCTGGTGGAGTTAGGGCTACGAAGTTTGGAGTGATGAGGAATTACGTTCTTGGAATAGAGGCAGTTCTTCCTGATGGGAGTATAGTGAGATTTGGAGGTAAAACGCTCAAGAATTCCTCAGGTTATTCTTTACTCCACCTTCTTATAGGTAGCGAAGGTACTCTCGCTGTAATCACAAAAGCTATAATTCGCCTTCTCCCCCCGATGAGGGATGAGAGTGTTCTTGCGATTCCATTCAGAAATTCTGAAGATGCTATAGAATGCTGCATCGAAATCTCTAAGATATGCATTCCCCTTGCATTGGAGTTCATGGAAAAGAAGGCTGTAGAAATCGGGGAAAAAGTCAGTGGTAAAAGGTGGGTTAGCAGAGAAGGGGAGGCACATGTGCTTGCTATTTTTGAACGTGGCGAGGAAGCGGAAAAGAGTGCGGAAATTGCGTATAGCTTCAATGCAATCGATGTTTTTTTGGCAAGTCCAAGGGAAAAAAGGGACTTGCTGGAGATTCGGGGAAAGATATATCTCGGTCTTAAAGATAAAATAATCGAGATTCTGGATGTCTGCATTCCTCAAGCGGAGATTTCCAGCTACTTAAGAAGGAGCAAGGAAATAGCTGAAAAATACGGTATCGAAATGATAACATATGGGCATATCGGAGATGGAAACTTGCACCAACATCCTCTGATCTTTGATGGATGGGAAAGAGTTTATTGGAAGTTTAGAGAGGAAATATTGAGAATTGCAATCGAAATGGGGGGAACGATAAGTGGGGAACATGGGATAGGAGAGATTAAGAAGGAAGAGTTCAGAAAATTTTTCCCAGAAAATTATCTTCTTATGAAAAAAATAAAGGAAATCTTTGATCCAAACGGAATTTTGAGCCCAGGAAAAATATTTTAGGAAATTAAAGTTCCTATTTTTTCCCCTTGTAACACTTTTCGTATATTTTCTGGCTCACCTTTAAAAACGATGGCTTTTATCTTACTCCTTTCCAGAATCTTCACAGAAAGCAGATCCATTACAACGTTAACACCTGCTTTCATCTCTTCCTTTGCTATCAGTTCGATCAAATCTCTTGGGCTAATCTTTTCAAACTTTACTGCATTAGGATCTTTCTTTGGATCGCTAGAGTATATTCCATCCACGGAAGTTGCATTGAGGAAGAGATCTGCTTTCACAAATTCTGCAAGTAAAACTGCTGTGGCATCGGTTGTATGTCCTGGAAAAGTTCCACCCATTACAACTGCCTTATGAAACCTGCTCAATTCCTCAGCCTCTATGAAATTTTCTGGAATTTTTTTTGCAGAATTTCTCATCGCGAAAGCTAATAGCATCGCATTTATCCTCGTAACAGCTATACCAAGATAATCGCACATAACTTCATTTGCCCCAAGATTTCTTGCTTTTTGTATCAATTCTCTTGCCAATTTTCCACCACCAACAACGATGAATAGTTTGTGATTTTCTGCAACTTCATCGAGAACTTCTGCAAATTTTCTGATCCTTTCTACATCTCCCTCAAAAACTGAGCCACCAAGAGATATGACCAATTTCATAAAATCACCTGATTTTTTCCAACCTTTCCATAGCATTCTTCTTCTCAAAGAAATTAAGCTCCGTTTGTCTTAAAACCTCTTTCATGAACTCTATTACTTCATCGTAAACTTGTCTTCGAATTGGAAATGGAACCCCATCTTTACCGCCTACGACAAAACAATACTTTGCCGGATCCTGTTTGTCGTATTCTACGTTGTAAATAAGATCGGAGATTAGAGCAAGGGCCCTTATTGTTTCTTTTCCAATTCCTTTGATCAGAAGCAAATCTTCAAAGTTATCAACCTGCAGGTTGTAGGCTTTTTCAACTGCCTTCCAGTCTATCTTTCTTGGAACATAAAAAGCTGTTCCACGTTTTGATATGGATATGAGATTCTCGTAATCCCTTCTAAAGCTTCCATCTCTTACAAGATCGACTATCAACTTTCTTGAATCCCTACTTCTGCTTGATACCATGTTTATGACTTCCTTTTCAAAACTTTCTGTTATTATTCCACTGTGTACTTCTTCAACTCTTGGTATCTGCGTGTATACTTCCCAATGATATCTTCTCGCCATCCTTTTCTCCACATTCATTCCTTGCTGAACTATGGTAAAGTGTTTTCTAGTGAAGAAGACCGCATGATGATACAGTGTATAACCATCTATCAAAGCCGAGTTATCAGCTTTTGCAGCCAGTCTACTGAACTTTATCAACTTTTCTTCATCAGCTCCAACTTCTTCAGCCATTCTTTTTATTTCTTCAGGAGTTCTCAGTCCATGAGCTCCTTTTCCACCAGCAACCCTTATCTCGAATTCAGGTGTGTTCAATACGGATTTCAAAACACCTGTTAATACTGTTGTCGCCCCGCTAGAATTCCAATCGAAACCAAGAACGTTTGAAAATGACTGAAAGAATATCGGGTTCGAAATTCTCTTTAGAAATTCAAGTTCTCCAAATTCTAAAATTATAACTTTAACTATCTGCTTTGCCAGATTTTTCATCTTGTTTAAAAGCCAGTAAGGAGCCTTTCCATCGTGTAATGGTAAATAGATTTCCCTCATATGTCCACTACGATGAAGGCAGCAAGTCCATCTTTTTCCTTCCTTATCCCAAACTTGTGCATCGTTATAGCTTTTGGCTCCACTTTCACAGCATCTCTACTAAATTTTCCTCCAATTATTTCCCCTTTCGCCTTTAATCCATCCAACTCAACTCTAACTTCTTTTCCAGCAAAGAACTGGGTTTCGAAAAGGAATAGAAGTTCGTTCAACCATTTGTATAGTAATAGATCTTCATCTTCAGCTTCAACTTCCACAAATTTTTTATCCTCTCCCTTGATTTTCTCAACTTTTACAAAAGCTTCATAGAAGGCAAGGGCAGCATTTACGAGTAGCTCTTTTAAATCTTTTCCATAAACTTCGAACGCTATATCTGCTGTATGATCTATGAAGCGATACTTCATGAAGTTACACTTTCTCTTTGGATTTCTCTTTTTCGGTTTCCATTCTTTTTATACAGGCTATTGTTTTTGTGAATATCCCCATAATGCTTTCAAATTCGTAGTCTCTCATTCTTGCCCTTCCAAGTACGCGTCTTAAGGTTACTATTTCCCTTTTCCTCCTTCTTTCTGGAAAATTTATCAGATCAAAGAGTTCCGAAACTTTCCTGATCAAAATCTCTATATCCTCGGCAGTAGCTAGTTTCTCCTCACTCTTCTTTGCATCTCTGAGAATGTACAGAATCACGGCAGCAGCATGGCTCACGTTCATAACCGGATAAACGTCACTCGTCGGAATTTTTACGAGTACATGGCACATCTCGAGCTCTTCATTTAGCAAACCAAAGTCTTCTCTGCCAAATAGTATTGCAACCTCTCCCTCCAGGTATTCTTTAAGCTGTTCAGGTGTGAGCATGGGCTTTCTGAAGTATCTGTATTCTCCTCCAGAGATTCCGGTCGTTCCAACTACTAAGTTGAACTTTGACAAAAAGCTCCAGAGATCTTCTATTTTCTTTGCATTTTCTAGTATATCTTTGGCATTTGCAGCAGTTTTAAAGCTTTCTTCGGTTAAATTGCATTTGTAAAGATATAGATTTTCGTAGCCAAAATTCTTCAAAACTCTCGCGATGAATCCAATGTTCTCCGGTATCTTTAGCTCCACCAAGACTACATGGATCATCTATGTGCATCATGGCAGTAAATGCATATAACTCCACTTCCATGCCCCTCGCTCACAGTACTCACAATCCTCCCCGGTAATTCTTTGTGACAGATGAGGCAAGAATCCCTGCTTTTATCAACTACTATACTGCCCGTAACCCTTAACTTTACATGGTTTCCACCAGCTCCATGGCAGGATTCACATTCAACGCTGGAATGGTTTCCGGATATCCAGATTTTGTAAATTTTTAGGTGGCATTCTCTGCAAACCGAGCTTTGGACGAAGCTAATCTCTTTTCTCTCCTCCTTCTCAATCCACTTCTCAAAACTACTCTCTTTTATCTTTGGGGAAACTTTGAATGTGTAGACATAAAGGGCGCCATAAGCGATAACAGCGATAATTAGAACCGCGAGCCAAACCCTCATTCTACCACCGTGTCGAGATTCAAGTAGAAAACTCTCGGCTTAGTTCCAGCTTCCGGCTTTAGCACATTAACTCTGCCCCTCTTTAATATCTCATAAATCTCGTCCCCTTCCCTCATCTGTCCAAACTTTCTAGCTCCAGTTGGGCAAACTAGGACGCAAACAGGTTTTAACCCTTTTTTGATCCTGTGGTAACAGAAAGTGCATTTGTCTGTGACTTTTTCATTTGGATCGATGAAAGTCGCTCCATAGGGGCAGGCTATTATGCAGTATTTGCAGCCTATGCAAACGTCTTTATTGACAAGTACAACTCCCTCACTCGTGTGAAATCTCGCATTTACTGGGCATACGTTAACGCAGGGAGCATTTGAGCAGTGGTTGCAAAGTTTTGGAACAAAAAATCCTCTCTCAGCCTTCAAGTTGATGAATGGATTTTTCAAAGTGTTCATCACGATCTTTTTCCCATCTAGATATCCCTCGATCCAAGTTCTCGAAATTGGTAAATCCAAAGGTGTGTGATTTTCTATTTTACAAGCTAAAACGCATTTTCCACAACCTATGCACTTATCAACATCTATAACCATTGCGTATCCAGCACTTTTCCTAATACTGGCAATCGTCAGCGAAGCTAGGGGGAGGGAGAAGATTAGTTTAAGAAAATCCCTACGGAGCATGTTCCACCTCCATTGGGAGAAGTTTGTAAAGTATGTAGTAGAGCAGGAGAGCTAAAGAAATTGCGCCAACAGCGAACATAGCTTCTAAGGGATGAATTACAGTGGTAATCGATACTCCTGAGATTTGAACGACTGTTTGTCCAGCGTAAATAAAGTTAAACCTTGAAGCAAAGATTCCAAGCAATGAAAGGAATGAAGCGACGAAAAGCGCATCGGTGTTCTTTTTTCCAGCCAAAAGAGCTAAAATTGGAGCAATAATTCCAACAAATATCTCCAAGAACCAGAAGTTTATCGCAAACTTACCAAAAAGAAGATTCTGGATAGAATAACTTGCTTTCTGATCAATTGCTGGATAGCCGATTATCACAGTTCTCCAAAGCAGGAACAAAGATGTTACAAGTAAGGAAGATAATAGGATTTTTCTGAGCAAGAAAAGAGATTCAATCTTTTCCAAATTCCCCTTTATCCAAGAGGTGACGATTATCGATAGAATTAGCATCGCAGATCCAGCTACGATTGCTGTTAATACGAAATAAATGGGATTTGAGGCATCATGCCACATTGGAATGTGGTTTGCAGAAAAAAGGGCACCCAAATTACTGTAAGCTAGAATTGCGGTAATCACGGCAAGTAATCCTATTGATCTAGCAAATCTGA
>JAWAQR010000003.1:0-64049 GCA_038893835.1 Archaeoglobaceae archaeon | reverse complement strand
AACTTCTATCACCATTTTCGCAGCTGGGTGTTCAACGTCCATCTCCTTAAGTATTGTAACTCCATCGTTCGTTATCGTTATATCTCCAAGGCTATCCACGAGCATTTTATCCATTCCCTTTGGTCCAAGGGTTGTCCTAACAGCTTCAGCAATTATTCTGGCAGCTGTTATGTTCATTCTCTGCGCATCTCTACCAACTGTTCTCTGCGTCCCTTCTTTAAGTATGAGCACAGGAGTGCCTTGAAGTACTGGCATTCCACCACCTCCGATTACAAAGATTGGTGGATAGGTATTTCTATATAAAGTTTTTGGTTCAGACTTTAGCGAACTTATAGAGTAAAGCATTTATTCTAATACCAATGCTAGAGATATGCATTTGCGAAAGCTTTGGATTGTTGCAATATATATTTTACTAATCGGAATAGGAGTTGGAGCTTCTGTTTACTTTAGCGTGAAAGGTAACGTAAAGGTTTTCGAGAGCAATGTAACTGTCTATCCACAATACTTTAGCATCGATGTAGCAAAGGGTATGGAGTATGTGAAAAAGCTGAGGGTGAACAACTCCGGAGCAGAAGTCTGTGTTTATTTTGAAGACGTCATTTTAGGTCCCAATCCTGAAATGGTGGATGTAAAATTCAGAGACACGAATGGAAATAGTATTTACTTTAGGAGACCAATTTGCCTACCTGAAGGGACTGCTGAAGCCCCTTCGACAACTGTTGTATATGCTCACATAATCGTGAACGAAAGCGCTCCAACTGGAAATTACAGCATTTACATATTCGTTAGAGATTGAAATTTTCTTGGAAAAAGCTTTTATTAATTTTATTTCCAATCAATTACATGCGATGCGCGCTAATCTTGTTGATCCTACTGACAATTATCCATTCCTCCACTGCCTTTGAAATGCAAAAATCGATAAAAGCTGTAGCAGTAACCAGTGGAAAGGACGTTGAAGGGGCAATTATAAATATAACTGTCTTCATAAATCCTGGAAACGGAAGAGTTTTCGTTTCAACAACTCCATTCACAGAAATTGACATGCAGGGTAGTGCTCAGCTTGCCGCCATTACAGCATGTGATTTACTAGGAATAGATTTCATGAAGTTTGACTTCTTTTACCTAGTTGAAGCAGATGCTCCAATTGTAGGCGGACCTTCTGCGGGAGCTGTGATGACCATTGCAACCATTGCAGCTCTCAAAAATCTGGATCTCAATGAAAGCGTTTACATGAGCGGTATGATCTACCCAGACGGATTTATAGGGCCAGTTGGAGGTTTGAATTACAAGTTGGAAGCAGTTGCAAAAAATGGGGGAAAAATTTTCCTGATTCCAAGTGGTCAAAGTGTAATAACTGTGGAAGAAAGGACGGTCAGAAGAATTGGTATAGTGAATATTATAACGACTGAACTCAGAGAAATTGATCTGGTTGAATACGGCAAAAAGCTGGGAGTGAAGGTTGTAGAGGTTAGAAACATAAATGATGCGCTACGCTATTATACTGGTTACGAGATTTTAAGAGAAGAGAAAAAAATAAATATAACAATCTATTCTGAAGAACTTAAATATCTAGCTGACAGGATGAAGGAAAGTCTTGCTGAACTGGAGAATTACATGACAAAGGAAGCGATGAGCCTCGTAAAAAGGGCTGAAGAGAACTACAACAGAGGCAACTACTACACATCCACAAGCCTTCTCTTCCAAGCAAAGATCTTGATGAGATACGAGATGTATAAGAAAACTCTCGTTTCCGCACAGCAGATTGAGAATGAAATCAACAAAATCGAGAGGGAAATATCGATTCTGAAGAATTACTTCAAAAATGAGCCCTTAGGTACAAATTCTATCCAAATATTTGCTGGAGCACAGGAAAGGATGGCAGAGGCTATTAAGGCATTAAATAAAGCAAAAACTGCGAGAAGTGCTGAAGAAGTTCTATACAATCTTGCCTATGCAAAGGAAAGAATAGAGAGCGCCAAAGTGTGGTTATCTCTTCTGAAGTTTATAAAAGAAAATGACTACAGTCTAAACGCTTCAGAAATGAAGAGAAGAGCAGAGTTTTACATAAATCAGGCAAATTCTATAATAGTTTACGCATCATCCCTAAGCAGCTATTCAGATTTGCTTGAAAGAGCTTTAGAATCGATCGATGCTGCAAAGATGCTATATTCAGAATCGCTCTATGCTGGTGCCGTTTTTGAAGCTTTGAACGCTATAACTGATGCGAGTCTTTCGATAGAGGCAAAGTATGGGGATATAGCTGGTAAAATAGAGGAAAGAAGAAAGAACGCTGAGAGTGCGATAGTGAATGCTGAAGAAGTCTGCTACCCAATTTTACCGATAGCCTATTTTGAATACGCTGAAAATTCGGAAAACAGTTATGCAAAGCTTCTCTATTATTCGCTTTCCGAAAGAATAGCCAAGTTCATGACCAACATTGTAAAGGTTGGGAAAGAAAAAGAGCTAGTACAGCGGGGATTGATTGAAGAGGAGCAAGCGTTTTCTAAAACTAGGGGTTCCATAAGGAAAGTGCTAGAAATTCCCGGTTTTGAAGGAAGTATAGCAACTATAGCTTTGATCGCCTCGTTATTGATCTACAAGACAAGAAGAAGGTAACAGATGACTCCTGAGAAAAGTGTTGCTAGAAAGTTGACTGCAAAGTTGTTTATATGTCCCTTTTTTTCAAGCGTGGCTCCAAGAAAGCTGTCAATGTGAATTCCTATGAAACCTGAAACGACTACTGGAATCAGCTGATTAAAATCTACTAGGCTAAGCGCTAGTGATGATGAAAAGATTATCAAACATCCCGCTAGCGCGGAAATTTCGCCTATTAGCGATATACCTCCACTAGTTCCGGGTTCGACTTTCTTAAAGTTTGTTATCAAGTAAACGTTCTTCGCCGTCTTTCCAACTTCGCTTGCCATTGTATCTCCAAGTGCCGTTGCTACTGAAGATACAAAGGCGGAGATAAATAGTGGATTTGCAGTCGCTCCAAACTGAATCGCAAAGAAAAGGGGGGCAAGACTATTTCCAAAGACATTCGAAAAACCCCTAGCCCCCCCAGAGGGTTCAGCTATTCCCAAATCTAATTTTATTGAATACTTATACTTCGTTATAGCTGAGCCGAGGATGTAAAAGACTAAGAGGACTGTAAAGAACCTGATGTCGGTAAAAAGGATTATGAGAGTTCCAACGATCGTTGCACTGATCAATCCACTCTTGTCTGCTATTTTTAATTTCAGGGCAAAGAGAGAAAGAATAGAAGAGATTGCGAACGCAAATGCTAGGCTTAGTAGGGAAGCGTTTGGAATGTAAATTCTGAAGATTGCAAAAGTTGTGGCGACGCATATCAGCATCGTCATCCTTTTATCTGCAGCAGTCTCAACACTTTCAACAAGAGCTGCTGAAAGTGCCCCTGCTAAGGATAGAAAGATTATGTACTCAGGATTTATGAAGACATTATTTATAACGCTAAATAATGAGAAATATAGGATTGCTGCGGAGGTGTAAATTGCGATGTCCCATGGAACGTCTTTTCTAAAATCGTAGAAAAATGTTAGGAAAATTGCAGCATAAATTATCTCCTTTTGCATGAAGCATGCAAGTGCAGAAAGGAAAGTTGCTGCTATTAAGACTTTAAAATGCTCTCCAGAAAAACGGATTGCGTAGAAAAGGGTTAATATGAACATTAAGGCAAAAATTAGCCTTGGATCAAGATAAATTCCGAGCAACGATATGAAGGCCATCAGAGCTGGAAACATTGAAAAGAGTTAAGTAGTAGGACATTTAAATTTTTAAGTGCTAAGATTGCTGTATCGATTTCTGCTGGAAAGGGAAGTTATCAAAAAAGGCGTTTTTCCAAAGCATTTGATGATCATCTGCTCAGAAATAGATGAGAATTTCAAAAAATTTCTCGAATGGTGCAAAAAGTTCGGAATAGAGGAAGTGACTATTTGCATGAAGAATGTGGAAGACTTAGATTTAAAGGTCGATGGAATAAAGCTAAACTTCGTGAACAAGTCTGGGAAGGAGGAAGTGGTGAATGCGATAAAAAAGTTAGTAGAAAAGGTACTCAAAGGAGAGCTAAAAGCTGAAGATATAGATGAGGAAAAATTCGAAGCCTTCCTTATATTGAAATCACAGCCGGATATAATAGTTAAGGCTGGAAAAGAGGTGCCTGAATTTATGATATGGCAGAGTATTTATAGCGAGCTGCTGTTCACGGATGTGGATTGGAAAACGATTAGATACATCGATTTCCTAAGGATATTGAGGGAGTATCAGAGGAGGGAGAGAAGATATGGTAGATAACCTCAGAATTGTAAGGGCGATTGCAGATTACCAATTCGGTTTTGGGGTGGGAAAAGTTCTATTTCCGGATAACTGCGAATTTATACTGTCGAAGAACGGAAAAATAAGGCAAATAATAAATAATGGAAGAAGAGTGGCTACGCTGAAAGCGGATTCTGGACTCTTAACTCTCAGCATTGAGGGGGCAAAAAGAATTCATTCCTTCTTCCCATTCCCAAAATGGAGGGTTGTTGTGACAAACGAAGTTTCAGAATTCATTGCAGAAGGTAAAAGTGTTTTCGCAAAACATGTCGTGAAAGTGGATGAAAGGATAAGGGCAAACGATGAAGTGATAGTTGTAAATGAAAAAGACGAATTGCTCGCAACTGGAAAAGCTGTGCTTTCTGCATTTGAAATGTTATCACTAAAGAGAGGTGTAGCTGTAAAGATCAGGCAGGCGATTAAATGAAAGTTGATAGGAAAAAAGGAGTGATACTGATAGAGAATTTTTCGGAAATCAAAGGAAACATAGATTTCGATGGATCGATATTCGTAGGAATTGGCTGCAAGCTTGAAGATTTAAAGGGAAAGGAATTGTTCATCGGAAAGGGGAGTAGTTTTAGGAATGCAATTGCTGAAAGAATTGTGCTAGGAGCTTTTTCAACCTTCAAAAGAATTGAAGCGAACTCTGTGATCTTAATGAATGGGTGTAAGGGGAAGGAAATTTTTGGAAAGTTTGTAAAAATTGGAGAGCGATGTGAAATAAATGAAATTCGTGCAATCTCTCTTGAGCTTTCAGGGAATTCAAAAGTTGTTAAAATCTCAGTAGAAAAATTGAGATGTTTGAGTCATTTTAAATAACCTTTCTGAATCAATTCAAGTGGAAGCTTTTTAAGATGAATTGCAGAAGCTATTAAAGCGCCTTCACAGCCAATATCTCTCAACCTTTCCAGATCAAAAAGACTCCCGACTCCACCACCAAGGAAGACTGGATTCTCAGAAACGTTCACAACTTTCGAAACCAATTCGAAATCGGGACTCAATGATCCAATCCTGCGAATGTTTAAAACTATTATCCCTTCAAGTTCAAATCCATTCAGAAAATCAACAGCTTCTTTCCAACTTTTGAATTTTCCTGAGGCATCCAAAAAAGAATCTCTGAAATCCAGACTAACATAGCACTTTCTGTCGATCTTTGTTATGTCAAAAGTTTCTGTTCCAAGGACTGGTTTGAATCGAATTTTCTCCAGCTCTTCAACACTTCTAAAACCGCAATCCGCAATGAGTTCTTCAACTAGATTCGAAAGGGCTTCAATTGTCTGAAAATTGTTTCCATGGCCAAGTATTCTATCCAGATCCGCAACGTAAAGAAATCTCGGTTTAAGCGTTTTAACCACATCGACTGGATCGCTAGATTTTACCACTAAACTTTTTTCAGATATGGGTTTATACCTCTCCCTCTCACCTCTTTCAGCCAAGACGGCGATTTTATCCTTCAAGTCTAGGACGAAAAACAACTTCATAATCTGAAGTCTAGCTATTCTTTAAAAATTTATTCAGAAAAAAATTTTGAATTATATTACTTGGTATTAAAAATTTTAAAAATATTCATATTTTCTTTATCATAAAATCCTGATATTAACTTTAAAAAAGTTTATATGTGAGTTTGAAGAGAACAAAATGGTGATCGAATGGTTCTCGAGTTGAGAAAAGGAACCATATTTGTAGATGAGCTCAGAAACATCAGTATAAGGATAGGAGAAGTGGTTGAAGAAGAGGAAGAGTGGGCCCCAATGGGTCCAACACCTTTTCCACAGATTGAAACGCTTCGAGATTGGGATTTCATTTTACTAAAGCGCTATAAGCCATTCTATGCTCCATACTGCGATATGTGCTGCCTTTGTACAATGGGAAAGTGCGATCTGACAGAGAACAAAAGAGGGGCATGTGGGATAAACTTAGAGGCGCAAACGGCAAGGATTGTTACACTTGCAGTAGCAATCGGTACAGCCTGCCATACTGGGCATGCAAGACATATGCTTCATGACATCGAGCACGTAACTGGTAAAAAGCTTGAAGAGATTCCAGTAGATCTTGGACCTGAAATATCCGAAGTTGCACCACTCACACAGCTGATCACTGGAATAAAGCCGAAAACACTGGCTGACTTAGAAAGAGCGCTTAGATATGTTGAAGAGCAGATAACTCAAGTAATGGATTCAGTCCATACAGGTCAGGAAGGAAGCTATTTGGATTATGAGTCTAAAGCTCTGCATCTTGGAATGATGGATGCACTAGGTAAGGAAATCGCCGACATCGCACAGATATGTGCCTTCAATCTGCCAAAGGGTGAAAGCAATCAGCCATTAATCGATATAGGAATGGGTGTTTTGGATAGAAATAAAGCAATAGTTCTAGTAATAGGTCACCACGCTCCTCCAGCTTTTAATATAGCAGATTACATTGAAAAGAACAAACTTGGAGATGAAGTTGAACTCGCCGGAATATGCTGTACAGCCCATGATGTAAGCAGATACTGGCCAAAAGCGAAGATTGCGGGCTCTTTAGGCAGACAACTCAAAGTGGTTAGAGCAGGTCTTGCAGATGTCATAGTCATAGATGAACAATGCATAAGAGCTGACATTTTGTATCATGCAGGTAAACTTGGAATTCCAGTTATCTGCACAAATGCAAAAGCTATGCATGCATTGCCAGATATGACAAGAAAAGATCCAAAGGAAGTGATCAGATATCTGCTCGATGGAAATCCTGGAGTAGTTGTACTAGATCCGTTAAAGGTTGGAGAGATAGCTGTTGAAGTTGCTAGAGCGAGGAGGAAGAAGAGAGGAGAGATAAAACCAGTGCTTACAGAAGAGCAGTTCATGAACTATGTAAAAGCCTGCACTCAATGCGGAACTTGCACGATTTCATGTCCACAGAAGATAAGGATAGGAGAAGCTATGGAAGCTGCTGAAAAAGGAAATAGAAAGGAACTTGAAGAGAAATGGGATGTTTGCATAACCTGCGGAAGATGTGAACAGGTTTGTCCAAAGAAGATTCCAATCATCGATGTCTTCAATTATGCTGCATGGAATAGAATAATAAACGAGAAGGGAAAGGTTAGAAGGGGTAGAGGGCCTGTAAGGGATTCAGAAATTCGAAATGTTGGAGCTCCAATAGTGCTTGGAACGATTCCCGGAGTTATCGCAGTGGTTGGTTGTAGCAACTATCCAAATGGTACCAAAGATGCTTACACGATAATGAACGAGTTTGCTTCAAGAAACTACATAGTCGTTACAACTGGATGCATGGCAATGGATGCTGGGCTTTACAAGGATGAAGAAGGGAAGACTGTATATGAAAAATACAGAGATGACTTCGATGGAGGTTGCGTTGCTAATCTAGGGAGCTGTATAAGCAATGCCCATATCCATGGTGCTGCTATAAAAGTGGCAAGGATATTTGCGATGAGAAACATAAGGGCGAACTTTGAAGAAATTGCAGATTACATACTAAACAGAGTTGGTGCCTGTGGAGTTGCTTGGGGAGCATATAGTCAAAAGGCGGCCAGCATAGCTACTGGAGTTAACAGACTAGGAATTCCAGTAGTAGTTGGACCTCACGGAAGCAAATATCGCAGAGCATACCTTGGAAGACCATACAACGAAGAGGACTGGATGGTTTACGATGTCAGAAGTAAGCAAAGAGTCAGAATAGAGCCCGCTCCTCAGGACTTGTTAGTCGTTGCGGAAACGATTGAGGAGGCAATTCCGCTGATTGCAAAGCTCTGCTTCCGTCCCAACGACACAGATAGAGGAAGGGCGATAAAGTTGACGCATTACATAGATCTAAGCCTAAAGTACCTAGGCAGAATGCCAGATGACTGGCATCTTTATGTTAGAACTGAAAGCGACTTACCATTGGCCAAGAGAGAAGAGTTGCTAAAGATACTGGAAGATAAACATGGCTGGAAGATAGACTGGAGCAGGAAGAAGATTATAGAGGGGCCAATAAGACCGTATCATGCTGGCTTCAATCCGACTTGTGTCGAAAGGCTGTTTAAAGAAGGATTCTCAAGCGTTGCTAAGAAGTGAGGTGATATTATGCCAAGGACTATTGAAACCCCATTCGATGCTGCAAACATTCCAGGACCGAAGATGGCGATGCTGTTGGAAAAGGGAAAACCTGTGGCCTTGGCGATAAAGAAGGCTAAGCATCCCTTGCTAATAGTTGGACCTGACATAACGCCAGCGATAATTGAAAGGGTTAAGAAGTTCGCAGAAAAAGGTATAACAATTGTCGCAACCGGAAATGCGATAACCAAACTTAAGAATGCAGGAATTGATGCAAAATATGCAGTGCTGCATGAGTTAACCCAATTTTTGCTAGATCCGAACTGGAAGGGCTTTGATGGAAAAGGAAATTACGACCTACTGCTACTCTTGGGCAGCGTTTATTACCATGGCTCGCAAATGCTTGCAGCGATAAAGAATTTTGCTCCACATATTAGGGCAATTGCAATTGATCGCTATTATCATCCAAACGCTGCGATGAGCTTCGGAAATCTCTGGAGGAAAGAAGAAGAATATTTGGCCTTGCTAGATGAAATAATTTCTGAATTATAATTTTATAATTTTTTAAATCTTGATACCACAAGATTCATAAATCCGATTGAGCAATAAATCATCGCGGGGGTTGCCGAGTGGCCAAAGGCGCTGGCTTGAGGGGCCAGTCCCGTAGGGGTTCGAGGGTTCAAATCCCTCCCCCCGCACTTTCAGCTTTTTATGGCATTTTAGCAGAATTTAATCCCCAATTCTTCCATCTTGTTAGTCACCATTATATTTAGAATTAAAACCGTAAGGCTCTCTATCAATTTTGAGTTCCTCAAATCTCCGCAATCCAAAGCTCTCAGCCCTCTTATCTCGTTTGTAATTCTAATTATCTTTTCTTTTGCTTCAAAATCATCTCCACAAACCAAAACATCCCAGTCGAAACTAGAACTCAGATCTGCAAATCTTTCTGCAGGAATGTTATGATAAGCTGAAACTATCTTGCTCTTCTCCAGTATCTTCGCAATCTTTTCAGCAGCAGATCCTTCTGGGATGTCAATGTACCTGAAGGTTCTTCCTTCCCTTTTCATTGGAACTAAGGGTGATACAACTACCTTCCCAGCCAGTTCAACCTTTAGATTTTCCGCAAGTTTAAAAGCCTGCTCGTATGGCACGGTAATTACTGCTAAATCGCATTGCTTTGCAGCATATGAGTTGACCATTCCAGTTATCTTACCAGTATAACCGTGTTCAAAAAGAATTTTGGAATATTCCTCAGCCTTAGTTTTTGCCTTTTTTTCATCCCTGGAGCCGACTATAACATCATAACCGAGAATTGCGAATCTCAACGATAAACCGATGCCAAGATTCCCAGTCCCGCCGAGAATTGCAATCTTCATACGATGAAACCAAGTCTCATCAGCTTTTAAATTTTTCATGCATTGCGGTGAAAATAGAAAAATAGTTAAACGTGTTGGGTTAATATTTTTCATGAACTTCGAGCTCACGCAGGAACAGGAGGACATTAAAAAGGCTGCAAGAGAGTTTGCAACGAAAGAGTTTCTAAAGGAGAAGGCAGAGGAATACGATAAGAAGGAGGAATTTCCGTTTGAAATTTGGAAAAAGGCTTGCGATCTTGGTTTCATAGGAATACATTTCCCCGAAGAATACGGTGGTGCCGGAATGGGTTGTCTAGAAAACACGCTAATCGCAGAGGAATTCTGTAGAGCTGACAGCACCATAGGGAGTGCCATAATACTTTCAGACTTTTCCTCCGAGCTCATCCTACTTTATGGCAGTGAAGAGCAAAAAAAGGAGGTCTTACCAAAGGTTGCAAAGGGTAAAGCGATCACAGCTGGTTGCTACACAGAACCTGAAGCTGGAAGCGATTTGACAGCGATAAGGACAAGAGCTGTCAGAGATGGGGATGAATGGGTTATAAATGGAACAAAAACGTTCATAACCAATGCTCCGATTGCAGACTACTTCATCGTCCTTGCCGTAACAGAGGAGACGCAGCCAAGATATAGAGGTTTCACGACTTTTTTGCTCAACAAAAAACTAGATGGGATAAAAATAAATCCGATAAAGGGTAAAATGGGAATAAGAGCCTCTCCAACTGGAGAAGTTTCCTTCAAGGATGTGAGAGTAGATGATTCAGCAATAATAGGTCAGCTAAACAGAGGGTTCTACCAGGTTCTTGAATTCTTCAACGAGAGTAGAATTGAGATCGCTGCACAAGCTCTCGGCATAGCCCAAGGAGCTTTTGATAGAACTGTGAATTACATGAAACAGAGAAAGCAATTTGGGCAGCCAATTGGAGCTTTTCAAGCATTACAGCATAGAATTGCAGATTTGAAGGCACAAATTGAGGCAGTTAGATTATTGGTTTACTGCGCAGCATGGAATTGGGATAACAAAAAAATAAATCCCGCCCTTACTTCTATGGCAAAATACCTTGCAGGAAAACTAGCTGTAAAAGTATGCGATGAAGCTGTACAGCTGCACGGTGGCTATGGATACGTTGCAGAATACGAGGTTGAAAGATTCTTCAGAGATGCGAAAATCACTGAGATCTACGAGGGGACAAAAGAGATTCAGCTTAACACTATTTCCAGAGAAATTTTTGGGAAAATGAGATAGTTTTATATATTTTTTTGCCAAACTCCTTTGTGGTCAAAAAGCTCGTATTAACGATAGATAGAGACGACGATCTTGGACAAAAAACCGGAATTTCTTCCCCAGTTATTGGAAGAGAGAATGTTCTACAAGCCGCAATTAGGCTAATACTAGCAGATCCAGAAGATTCTGATGCGAATACGATGTTTTCAGCCATAAAAATATACGACGAGCTTGTGGAAAAAGGAGAGGATTGTGAAGTCGTGGTCGTTACGGGAAATAAGAACGTTGGAAAAATTTCGGATAGCAAAATAGCTGAACAACTTGATGCGATTCAAATGAAGTTCGATCCAAGAAGCGTAATTGTTGTTACTGATGGATCCGAGGATGAGTTTGTTCTACCCCTGATCTACTCGAGATTTAAAGTAGATGCTCTTCACAGAGTTGTCGTGAGGCAGAGTAAAACGCTCGAAGGCACATATTTCCTGCTAAAAAGAATGTTCAACGAGCCTAAAGTTGCAAGAGTAACGCTGGCTCCATTGGGAATAATGTTCCTAGTCTATTCAATATTTCTGCTAATGCAACATCCAGAATGGGGAATTGGAGGAATTATCCTTTTTCTCGGACTTTATTTTGTTGTAAAGGCTTATGGACTTGACAAAGTTATTTCCGAATTTATGAGTGCAGTAAAGAGGAGTGCAAGTGAAGGAAGGCTTTCCTTCATCTTTTACCTTGGCGCAGGGATGCTTCTGCTGATAGGAATCTCAACAGGCTTTAACGCCTCCATTGCTCATACAATTCCACATTTAGCCATTGCGAACTTCATATTTTTCAGCATAGGCTGGATTACATTGTCAATGGTGGCCATAGCAATTGCAAGAGCCATTGATGCGTTCAGCGAAGGTAAGAAAGTTGGAAAATACTTCACCTCCGCTTTCATCGCGATTTCAATGGGTCTCATAATCTGGGGTATGAGTGGATATATAATAAGCCCAGAGGTCAGGGATTCGATTTACAGATTTGCAGCAGTTGTCTTTGCTGCTCTCTTCATCTCCGCAATAGGACTTTTATTTACAAGAAGATAAGGCTCTTTCAAGCCTTTTAAGCTTTTCCTTTCCTTTTTCCAGCTTTTTATTCGCAAAAGATACTGCGATCCGTAAATAATCCATGTCGAGCAGAATTTCACCCTTAAGCGCAACAGGCAATTCCAATCTTTCAAGAGAGGCAATTTCAACAACGATATTTTCTAGCGAAATTATTCCACTCCTCCTGAAGCCTGAGTTGTTGGCCAAGTTCAATAGATTCCTTGCAGAATTTAAATCTTTACATGCCACATGGATTATTGGAGGATACTGTATTAGCCAAGTCTCCCTCTTTGCTTTTAAAATTGCAGAAAGAACTTCCTCAAAGCTTACGGGTCTATGCCACTTTCCAAGGAATTCCGAATTCAATTTTTCACCAAATTCATCGAGATCCACGACTGCAATCCTTCCGCTGCAACTGGAAAGCGTAACATAGCTTTCTATCGAATTTATCTTTTCAAGGAGTGCGATTAGGTCCTCGTCAATCTCTCCTTTTCTCAACGCATTTTTATAGCCTTCAATTTTTTTATTCCTATACCATTCCCAATCACTTCTTTGCAATTGTTGAAACATAAGCCAAGAAGGCGTCGAGCTGAATTCTTTCATTAGCCCCTTCAGTCAATCTAAAATCTATTTCCCCAAGTTTATCGATTAAAACTACCTTTAGTTTCTCGTTCATGTTTGAGGAAATTATTTCCCTAAAGAACTGAGATATGACATCTTCTCCACTCATACCGTATTCAACCATTATCTTTGCAAGCTTTTCTCTCGCTTCGATGAAGTTTCCCTTCAATGCATCATTTATTATCTCCGCTATCTCCTTCGGCTGCGCAGTTGCGCTCACCTGATATATTTTCTCAGCATCTATCACCTCTCCAACTGCAGCCGCTGCCTGTAATACGTTTATAGCCTTTCTGAAGTCTCCTCCAGCGATATAGAGAATGGCTTCAATGCCATCTTCGGTTATCCTTACATTCTCTTTCTCACATATCTCCAGCAGTCTTTTCTTCATCGCTTCCTTTGGAACCGGTTTAAATCTAAAAAGGGCACACCTACTCTGAATCGGCTCTATGATCCTGCTAACGTAGTTGCAACTAAGTATGAATCTGCAACTCTTCGAAAACATCTCCATAGTCCTTCTAAGCGCTGCCTGAGCATCTGCTGTTAAAGCATCAGCTTCATCGAGAAATATTATTTTAAAGGGTGCTGAAATCGGCGCAGTTCTTGCAAATTCCTTTATCTTGTGCCTTACAACATCTATTCCTCTCTCATCGCTTGCATTCATTTCAATGAAGTTGTCCCTCCAAACTTCTCCAAATAAATCCCTCGTTAAAGCTATAGCTGTAGCCGTTTTTCCAGTGCCTGGAGGGCCGGAGAAGAGCATATGAGGTATATTTTTCTTCTCCACATAGCTTTTTAATCTTTTTATTATAGCATCCTGACCAACCACTTCATCCAGAGTCTTAGGTCTATACTTTTCAACCCATATCTCGAAATCTTCCATCGATTCTTTCACGATGCTCAGGTAAAAAAAGATATCGTGCCAAATTTCCAAGCGAAAATATTAAAAGCCCTATGAGTTTTTAAAATTCATGGCAAGAAAAAAGAAAGTTAGACAAGCAGCAAAATTCAGAGCAGGATTCGGGTTGAGCGTTCGCAGAAAATGGCTTGAAATAGATATACCGCAGAGGCAGAAATACGTTTGCAGGAAATGCGGTAAAAAAGCTGTGAAAAGGATTGGTAGTGGCATATGGCAATGCAGGAGCTGTGGCTATAAGTTTGCTGGAGGTTGTTATATTCCATCAACTACGGCTGTAAAGATAATGGAGAAGGAAGTATGAGTTACATCTGCATGATCTGCGGAGCTGAAGTGGATATAGATCCTGATAAAAGTAGAGTCCAGTGTACGATGTGCGGAAACAGAATTTTGAGAAAGCCAAGACCTCCTGCAAAAAAGAAAAGGGTTCCTGCGATATAATTTTTAAATACCCTTTTCAATTTGTTTTGTGGCTAAAAGATATGGATGCAGGATTATAAATCCAGGAATAGCTGAAGGAGAGGCCTTAGTTTCCGAAGATCCCGTTTCCCTTCTTGGAGATATAGATGAAAATGGAGTTTTCACAGTTGGAAAGTTACGTGGATTTAGCGTTGCAGATAAGGTGCTCATCTTTCCATTTGGTCGAGGTTCTACAGTTGGTAGCTATATACTCCTCAGACTGAAAAAGAAGGGTTTAGCCCCAAAGGCGATAATAAATCGGGAAAGTGAAGCAATTATAGCAATAGGAGCAATAATAGCAGAGATTCCACTCGTCGATTTGATTGAGGAAGAGTTTTTCTCAAAAATTAAGACTGGAGATAGAGTTTTTGTGAACGCAGTGGATGGATACGTGGAAATATATGAAGCTTGAAGATCACTTTTACATCTACCACAGCGAAAGGATAAAGGATGGAATGAGATATTATGTCGTCCCAAGGAAAAGTGAAAGGGAAATAGTGGATTTTCTTACAGAACTCTCCTTAAACTACGATGTGTCTTTAAAGCAGAGATATGGAGAGCTTGTGCTGGAAATAAAGAGGATCAGAGAAAGGAAATGGATAAACTTAGCCTTATTCATAGCAACTTTTGTCAGCACAACCTTTTTTGGCTCCCTGCTTTATCAAGAGCCAAATATCCTTGGAGGTCTTCTATTTTCTTTGGCAATTCTTTCAATCTTCGGCAGTCATGAAATTGCTCACTATTTAGTTGCAAGGAAATGGAGAATGAGAGTATCCCTACCATATTTCATACCCTTTCCAACCATCATTGGAACCCTTGGGGCAGTGATAAAGCAAAGAGGGGCTATACCAAGTAGGAAGGCTCTGATCGAAGTTGGTGCAAGTGGGCCAATAACTGGTTTCTTCACCTCAATCATCGTAAGCATCCTAGGTCTTGGAATTGCATATGAAGTGGAGTTAAAGGGAGGAGAAATCATGCTCGGAACACCTTTAATCTTTGAGCTTTTGATAAATCTAACTGGGTTCAAAGGCCAAGTTTTGCATCCAATAGCCTTTGCAGGATGGGTAGGGTTCCTTCTTACATTCTTCAACCTTCTTCCAGTTGGACAGCTCGATGGAGGACATGTAGCGAGAGCTTTGTTTGGAGAAAGGAGTGAAATTGTATCTAAGAGTGTTCCGCCATTCTTAATTATACTAGGGTTTTTCTTTGGAGAAATATGGCTATTCTGGGGTATAATCTTGCTGTTCTTTTCAACCATGAAGCATCCAAAGTTATTGAATGACGAAAGACTTGATTCGAAAGGAATATTGCTTGGAATTTTCTGCTACTTAATCGCAGCACTTTGCTTTGTTCCTAGACCTTTCTATTTTTAAACTTCATCAAAATCTTTACAGCTTTATCCCACTCTTCCTCGCTTAAAAGCGGATCTCTTGAATTGTTCAGCAAAAAAGCTTCTGTTCTTTCCACACAAGTCCCACACTTCAAACAAGGTCTTTCTCCACCCACATAGCAGCTCCAAGTCATCTCATATGGAACTCCAAGCTTCAAACCCAAGGCTACAATCTCGGCCTTTGTCATGTCTACAAAAGGAGCCTTTAACTCTACTGGCTCCCAGATGTTTGCCAGATAAATTGCTGCATCCATCGCCTTAACAAACTCTTTTTTACAGTCAGGATAAATCTGATCACTTTTATGCGCTGCGTAATAAACTTCTTTTGCACCGATCTTCACAGCATATCCAGCAGCAATGGAAAGGAAGATCATGTTCCTGTTTGGAACTATTGTCACCCTTTGTTTCTCTTCAGTATAATAACCTTCCGGAACTTCTTCACTTCCTGTAATTGCTCCCTTACTTATCAGCTCGTGGATTGAAGTTATATCCACGATTTTGTGCTCAACAAATCCAAGCTTAGACGCTTCTCTCGCAACTTTTTTTGCAGATTCAACCTCTCTTGCATGTCTTTGGCCATATAAGAAAGTGAGGGCATAGACTGAGAGACCTTTGCTTAAGAGATGATAAAGAAGAGTCGAGCTATCTATTCCACCACTAAAAATGAGGACAGCTTTCATAGTTTTTAATAAGGAGTAGCGAGACTTTCCTCGTCTTTGTAAACTCTCTCATCTATCAACATTTCTCCTTCAATCAAAGGCTTAGGCTCTTTAACTGCCTCTATTCTGAATAGGGCTGAAGTGTACCAGTTGTAATCGCTTCTTGCTCTAAGCTTTTTATATATTGGCAGCTTTTCCTCGAAGGAGGAGTAACTTTTCTCATCCACCGGATATACGTTGAACCTTCTCTTCACATCAGTTATAACAAACCCCATTTCGAGGATCATCTTCTCTATTTCATACCATTTTTTTCTAGAGGCTTCAAGCGTTGTGAGGCCAAAGTAACCAGAACAGCCAATTCCTTTGAGCGTTGAAACACCGCGAGAAAGGAAGAGCTTTATCCCATCAATCGTTTCAACGGGATCCGTTATAAAGACGTCAAATTTTCTTCTGAATTCATCTGGAAAAGTTTTTTGAACATCGTAAACGTGGGCCGAGATGTTTAGACCATAAATCTTGGAAATCCTGTTTATGAAGTTGACAAGTCTTTCATCTATGTCTACCACCACAACTTCTTTAGGCAATCCCGTAAGCGATGCTGCAATGCTGAAAAGGTCATCATCTCCGACGACGAAAAACCTGCCATAAATATCTCCACGTTCGTGAATGAACTCAAGGCGTTTGATGACACCTTCCTCACTTATGAATCCCTGATCGAATTTCTCAACCGCTGGAGGGCGGTCTTTACAGATTTTTCTGAACTCCGAAAGAATTTCGGAATAGAAATCATCAAACAAATAACCCGTCCCATCGCATAAATTGCACTTTGCCTCGATGTTTCTCAAATTTTCTACAAATTTCTTCCCACTTTCCGTAATCCTGAGTTTCCCATCCAAATATTCAATGAGACCCAATTCAAGAAGATTTTCCATTATCTGCAAAAACTCTTGTAAAGAAGCATCCTGTCTATCTATTACCTCATAAACACTCTTTTCACCATCTATCAGATTTTGAAGTAGCTGAATCTCAATTCTGTCCATTTTTAACCCCTGTCTAGTATGTAATGCCGATACGATTTTGGTTTAAACTTTTCGAGAAATAGCTTAAAAGCTTTTTCAGCTTTGCTTTTATCACCACAGGTAAAAATGTCGAGATTTACAAGCTCATATTCAGGCCATGTGTGTATCGACACGTGGCTTTCTGAAATCAAAATGATCCCTGTAACTCCATGGGGATTGAATTGTTTGTAAATACTACCCACCTTGTTCAACCCTGCCTCATCCACCACCTCCTCCATAATTTCCCTCACCTTCTCCTCCCTTGCGATCAGCTCGGGATTTACACCATAAAGTTCTGCAATGATATGTTTGCCGACTATCATATTCATCACCCTCCATGACCTCACCCCCCTGAAATTCATTTACGAGGACCAAACAACCATTCAGCTTGGACTATCTTCAGATTTACTCAACTAAGGACAAGAGAAATCTAATTTTGCTTGATTTTTAAATTTTTCGCTTGATTCAAACGGAAATTCAATCCCCTATCTAGAACCAAAAACTCTAGAAAATATCGATCATAGAGAATGCAGTAATTTTCTGATAATTTTGAGCCAAAAGAGATCTTTTTACCTCTTTTTTAGCCAAAGATGGAAAAAACTATTATTTTTAGTTAAAATAATTTCAATAACTCCTCGCAGCAACTGCAAGACCGCCTTTACCGCCGCAGACGATACAATCTCCTTCCAAGCTAAAGCTGATAAAATCTGGAGACTCTTTTAACCATCCAAGTAACTTTCCCCCTCTTTTTTCAATTTCTTCACCACAAGCTCTATTTTGGCAGAGATGGAGTAAAACGACCGAATTTCTGACAAATTCCTCCACCTCTGAAAGTTCCTTTACAAACCTAATCTTCTGCACAATAGAGTTTACAGCTTTCTCTTTAAGTCTCCTTCTCATCTCTTCCCCCCAATTTCTGATTTTTTCATCGTTTATCTCCTCTACAGGCACAGCAAATTTTCTTCTTTCATCTCTGAAGGATACCAAAACTTCTCTTCTTTCCACTTCTCTAGGACCGACTTCAAATCTCAACGGCACACCTTTTAATTCCCATTTGTAATACTTCGCTCCAGGTCTCTCTTCCCCCAAGTCGAGGTAATATCTGAATCCCTTTACCTTTTCAACTATTTCCTTGCAGAATTCTATAACCTTTTCTTCCTTCTCTTTATATAGAATAGGTATTATGACTATCTGAACTGGTGCAACTTCAAAAGGTAAGACTAGGCCAAGATCGTCGCCATGAATGGCGATAAGAGATGCGATGCATCTTTCCGAGATTCCATAACATGTCTGATGAACATAATAATGTTCCCCATCAATCGCTTCATATTTTATGTCAAAGGTTCTTGAAAAGTTGTCTCCAAGATTGTGAACAGTCGCGATCTGCAAAGTACGAGCATCTGGCATCACGGTGTCGAAGGCTATTGTGTAAACTGCGCCCGGAAATTTATCCCAGCTTGGACGGAGGATTACGAAGTATGGAATGGCTAAAAAGTCGTAGAATTCTTTATAATACTTTATCGCTTTTTTTACCTGCTCTTCCGCTTCTTCATAACTTTTATGTGCTGTATGGGCCTCTTTAAAGGAAGTTATCTCTCTAAGCCTTATAAGGGGGCGAGTGTGCTTGGTCTCATATCTAAATACGTTTACTATCTGATAAACTCTCAAAGGAAGATCTGCATGAGTCCTTATCCATAGCCTGAACATCGGATACATTGCAGTTTCACTGGTTGGGCGAAGGGCTAGTTTTACGTCAAGCGGACTTAGCCCTCCATGAGTTATCCAGTAAACCTCATCTTCAAATCCCTTTATGTGTTCACTCTCCTTTCCAAGTTCTGTTTCTGGAATTAAAGCTGGGAAGTAAACTTCTTCATGTTCTCTGTCCATTATTTCTCTCAATTTTCCATAAACTAGCTGTCTAAGCTTAAAGCCAAATGGTAGCCATACGTACAATCCCTTAACCGGGTAACGGATGTCCATTATTCCCGCAACCTGAATGAGTTCGTGAAACCATTCTGAGAAGTTTTCTTTCTTTGGCAAAGTCATCGGGTTAAGTTTGTCTGCGTTATTTATTTCTATCGTTTCTATCGAATTTTTCTTTCAGCGTTGGAAAAAATATTTAAATAGCTGAGAGTACATGAATGCAAAATTGGGGCCGTGGGGTAGCCTGGTTATCCTCTCGGCCTGGGGCGCCGGTGACCCGAGTTCAAATCTCGGCGGCCCCATTTTATCAAAACATTTCCAAATCTAAAAATCAAGACAGTTTGAAATTTCTTCTTTCAAATTCTCCTTATCCAGCAAATCCAGCGATATTATGAACTCATCCTCCACTTCTCTCTTCGTCCCAACTACCAGATACTTTTCCCCATCGATGATTTCAACCTCACCTCTGGCAATTACTTCCTCCCCCCTGAAAGCTTGGCCCACAAATGTGTGAGTAAAGCAAAGTATTGCTTTAACTTCGCGATCAACTGGGTAGTAAGCTGGATAATCAAAGATGTAGCTGTCATCTCCAACCTTTGCTCTTATCGTTTTCTTCCCAACTTTCTCTCCTGGCTCCTCAGGAATATCTCTATCTATCTCTTCATATCCACGAACGTAGAGCAAATCAAAATACGTATCTCCAAGGAAGGCTCTATGAAACTTCCTTTTTTCATGCGCAACGAAAACATTAAAGGGTAAAATCACCTTTCTCTTCTTATATATAAACTCCCAAGAGTCCTCGTCCAAATCCAGAAGCTTTCCCGTTTCGATTCCTTTTTTAAGCTTTTCTCTAGCCAAAAACCACCACTTCCCATAAACCACAAAATCCACATCCGATTCCCCGCCTTGCAGGCCGATGAGTCTCGAACCCGTCACCCCCATTTCCTGCATCGGAATAAAGTTGAAGAAATTCACTATTTTTGAAACCTCTGAATCCATTACCTCTCTTAACTTCTCTTCCGGCTTGTAGACCATTTCTATTTCTTCAACAGGAACTCTGAATATTTTTCCATCGAAATACTTGGCTGCCTGTGGATGATTTATCGCTTCATCATGACTTAGCTTTTTGAACTTTTTTCCATTCTTTTCCCTATCCCCATCGCTTCTGGGGGAATATCTTAGAAAGCACTTGACTTTCTTTGAGTTTTTATAGCCTAAAACTGAAAAATATAGATCACCAATTTTTACAAAATCCCTAAGGCGTATAGGTCGCATAAACCCTTTTAATATCTTTAGCCATGGCCCTCTCACCCTCTTTTCTCAGCAGTCTGCCATCGAGCAGTTTTATTCTATGAATTCTATATCTCTTTCCTTCAATGTTTATTATCTCTCCCACGATAAACTCTGTTTCTCCATCAAAAGGTAGCTTGTAAGAGCTTGTGACTGCCCTTTTATGAAGACTGAATTTTACAGAAACTTCCCCAACATTCCTTAACCATACTGAATATACATCCTTAGCTTTCGAGAACTCTACAATCCTCCCATCTTTTAGCTGGAGCGCTGTTATCCTACCAATCTTGCTCTCGTTTTCGAGATCCACTATTATTTCTGAATCCTTGGCGATGATTTCATCTTCTGCAATCTTTATTTTTCCAATCTCCGTTTTATCATCACTGCTCAGAATTGCCTTTATCTCTATCTCCTTTGGAGGTAAAAAGTTAACATGAGTGTTACAGAGGGAGCAGCGATAGAGATTTTTCTTAACGAATTCGTGCCTCGTAACTTTCTTACAGGTATCACAGTAAAGTTCCATAAATTCAGTTATACATTCCATTAAAAAATGCTTCGTCTTAAATGCTCCCAGCCTTACCAAGAGATCACGTGAAATCAATTTTAAAGCCTGAAATTTTCAATCTATTTCCAATTTTCACGGCTATCCTTTTGATATATAATCATGATTTTGGGCTTTAGATTCTCGGATTCATGGAAGAAGATAGTCAGAAGGTAGAAGAAGATGAACCAGCTGATGAATAAGCTGATGTTCAAGATCAATTCGCTTGTATGAATGGATAGGAACGTATAGGCAGTTATTATGCTTCCATGCAATGAAGCTGGAACATAAATGTCCGATGCCTCCCTTAGAGCCCCGGCCAAGCATCCGAAGGCAAAGCACCCTAAAATATGTATGGGCATCCACCAAGTTGGTTCCCACCTTGAGACAATCGGGTTCAAGTAATTGACTATGTGAATCAGGGCAAAGATCATGGAGGTTAGAAGTAAACCTGCTCCATAGTTAACTTTCCAAGCCTTAAAGACGAGCCTTCGCCATCGCTTCTCAAAGACTTCGTTGAGCTTGGACTGCACGTAGCCTCTAAAGTAAGCCTCCTCAACAAGCCCGACGAAGACCATGTAGAAGATCACATTTAGAATTACGCTGAGCAGCGACAGCCTAGCAAGCTTAGCTATGCTCAGAGCTGCTGACATAACAATTGAAACCGCAGTAGGTATGATAAAAACCGCTATAAACACTAAACTCCACTTCAACGTGAAGCGCGAATTCTTTGGTATGAAGCCGTAGATCCTAAAACTTCTCTTAGGCAAGATGATGGCGAGTAGAGCTATGAGCATTACGAACGTTTTAAAGCTAAAGCCAAGAAATATACCACGCAATATGCTACTTAAATAAGTCTCGTGGAGCCATGCAACAAAAATCAGAATTAAAGTGACTAGATAGACCTCAAGTAAAGCCACATACCGCTTACTTAAAGCCATATGAGTGATGTTCTGCCTGTAGGCTTAAGCCTTTCGTAAATATCGCCCTTCATGCTTAAAAAGGAACTGAAGAATGCTCCGGCCGGGATTTGAACCCGGGGCAGGGGCTCGAGAGGCCCCTATGTTTGACCGGGCTACACCACCGGAGCTTAAAGAAAATTTGGTTCAAGGTTTTTAAGCTTTTGCAATTGGAATAAATTTTTTTAACATTAAAAAACTTACTTCATGAAACTCGCCGTAGCCGGTTCTGCCGGGAGAATGGGAAGACTGGTAATTAAAAATGCCATAAAAGAGGGACTAACCATTGCTCAGGCATTCGACATAGTAGAAGTTGGAAAAGATGCTGGAGAAATTGCTGGAATTGGAAAAATTGGAGTAAAAATTGAAAATGATATAGAAAATTTGAATGCAGATGTCTTAATCGATTTTACAAATCCGGAAGCCTGTTTGAGAAATGCAAAAGTCGCATCGCGAAAAGGGGTAAAACTTGTAATAGGAACGACTGGTTTTAGTGATTCTCAAAGAAAAGAACTTGAGGAAATATGTAGGAAAGTTCCATCCGTGATCTCTCCGAATTTCAGCCTGGGTGTAAATGTTTTCTTTAAAATAGTCGAATTTGCCTCCTCATTCCTTCAAGATTACGATGTTGAAATCTTTGAGATCCATCATAGACATAAAAAAGATGCTCCGAGTGGAACTGCGATTAAGATAGCTGAGATAATTAAAAGGGTGATGGCTGAAAAGGGGAGAGAGTTGGAAATAAAGTTCTTCAGAGATGGTAAGAAAGGAGACGAGATAGGGGTCTTTGGCATTCGTGGAGGAGATGTGGTTGGAGAGCATACAGTTCTCTTCTTCGGTGAAGGGGAAAGAATTGAGCTAACTCATAGAGCAACGAGTAGAGAATGCTTTGCAAAGGGTGCTCTGATTGCTGCAAAATGGATTTCAAAGGTAGAGGAGCCGGGAATTTATACGATGTTCGACGTTCTCGGATTTTCGAGGTTTTAAAATTGTAGAAAATTTTTTAATCTTTCATTAAACCGTTTTGCATGATAAAACTAAGTCATGTGATCAGCTATCTTACTTGTCCAAGACTTGCCTACTACAGGTTTAACTTTGGCGAAGATAGCTTTACCGAAAAGCAGGCAGTTAAGGAAATTTATCAGAGTTTAAGGAGAGGTTTTGGGATAGACTGGGCTAGGGAAAAGGTTAGAATGATGAACAAAAATTATTCTGAAGAGATCTTCAACGCAGCAGCTAAAAAGTTTAAAATAATTGAGGAGTTAAAGAACTTCAAGACACTCGACTGGGATGTAGTTTACTTCTCTGAAAAGCTTGGAGTTATTATGACCGTGGATGAGCTTGTGGAATTCAGAGGAGAAACTTATCCTCTTTTCATCTCCCTAAACGCTCCAAAGAATGGAGTATGGATACAAGACTCGATCAAGGCAGGTATGGCTTCACTCATTGCGAACCTGGATAAAAGTGTTGTTTACTACGCCTATTCCGGTGAGATTAGATTCGTAAATGCAGACTTTGGGTTGAAAAGAAAGACGATCAAACTAATCGAGAGATTGAAAATGATAGAAAGGGGTTTTCTGCCTGAGAGAAAGGAGAGCGAATATTGCAAAATTTGTTCATTTGCAGAGGACTGTAAAAAACGCCCGGAAACTTTTGCATCAAAGTTTTTATAATAGTTAGTTTAAGAATATTATAGCTGTCTGTTGAATGTCCTATGGTGTAAAGGGATTGATGAACTGATAAAGAATGCGCTTGGCGATTCAGATTTCTATTTGAAGTTGAAAAGAGAGTCTGTTCAAAAAATATGAGATCAGAACAATCTGCGTAATTCAGCTTCTATAGCCAATATTTTAAATCTTATTTTCGAGAAAGACAGGTATTATTTTTTCCGCATAAGCCTTGTTCACAAACTTCGGATCCGGGCCTATGTTTATCAACATTAAATGTTTTACTCCTGCTTTTGCGAACTCCTCGATCTTTGATATAGCCTCCTCAACGTTACCAACTATAAAAAAGTCTGAAATTATCTCCTCACTAACCTTTGAGGAGTATTCAACAAACTTTGCAAGGCTATCGTCTGTGAGCATCAATTTCTCAAAGTAAAATTTTTTAGGAAAATCTTTTGGAATTTCAAGATTATATCCTGCCTGTTCAACCTTTTCAATCGCAGAAATTACAACTCCAGAAAATTGCCTAGCCCTATCCATAGCTTTTTCGCTATCTATATCTATAGCTGTATATATCTGCAGGGCTGTATCTATTTCATCAATTTTTCTCCCTACAATCTCCGCTCCACGTATGACGTCCTTCAAATTTTCCCTATATGTTTTCGGAGTTTCAATAATTGGCATCCAACCTTCACACATCATTCCAGCTAGTTCTCTTGTCTTTTTACCATTAGCTCCAAGATAGATCGGTATTGGCCTAGCTGGTGTTATCTGCAAAAATCCGTTATAAATTTCAAATGCTTTACCCTTGTAAGAAAAAATTTCTCCGTTCCAGAGTCTTTTGGTTATTTCAATACCTTCCCTGAGCATTGAAAGCTTTTTCCATTTTATTCCAAATGGCTTAATGTTCATAGCCTCTCCAGCACCAATTCCGAGAAAAACTCTTCCCGGAGCTAAATGACTAAGAGTTGCAAAAAATTGTGCAAGAATTGATGGATGATACCTCGAAAAATCCGTAACTCCCGTTCCAAGTTCGATGCGTTGAGTTTTCACAGCTATCGCGCTCATTAAGGCTAAAGTATTTGGAGTTAAACCCGGTGGAACCATGAGAGTATGATCTGGAAAAACGATGGAATGGAAGCCGAGTTCCTCGCTTTGCATTGCAATCCTCAAGGCCCTGTCAACTGCAATAGGAGGAGAAATGACGTTACCAAACTTCATGAATTGAGTTCTTCTTTGCTTTAAAAATCTTATTATATTTATCGTTTGCAGACTTTCACAAGACTTTTTAAAACATTTGAGTCTTTTCTTTATGAAACTCTCTGCTTTAATAGATGTCATAAAACCAAAGCAAACGCTGCTACTCATGATTACTTTTCTCATTCCATTTTCAGTAGCTGGAGGCAGGGATTTGATACCACCTTTAGCAACCTTTCTCGCGATCTCAGGTACAACTGCTTTGAACATGTGGCTCGATCGCGACATAGATGCGATGATGTTGAGAACTAGGAAAAGACCGGTACCAGCTGGAGAACTTAGCCCAGAGACTTGCGCCATCTATGGTACCATTCTCTTTCTCCTCGGCTTCTATCTCGCCTTGATAACAAGATTGGAATTTGCCCTTGTCCTTCTACTTGGTCTTTTTTTCGACATATTTGTTTACACCGTGATGTTAAAGCGAAGAAGTCCATATTCCATAATCATTGGCGGTCTCGCAGGAGCGATGCCAGCTTTAGCTGGGTGGATTGTAGTTAAAGGCTTTACGATTCCCGGCTTCATCATGGCATCAATAGTATTCCTCTGGATACCCTCGCATATCTGGTTCATAGCAATCCACTACGAAGAGGATTATAGAAATACAGGAATTCCGATGTTTCCCGTTATTTTCGGCGTTGAAAAGACTGTGAAAGCCATAATCCTGTCAACGATTTTAATGATCGGAGCAGTAGTTGCTCTATACTTTTACCTACCAATGCATCCCATTTACTTCCTGATCTCCATACCTCCCGCGACTTACTTCTTGATAAAGAGTATAAAATTCGCTATGGAGCCTAGCAAAACGATGGCAAAGAAAATGTATAAGATTGCAAGTATTAAGCTGGGCTTTATTTTCCTCGCAATAATGCTAGCTAGTGCTATCTAGATGAACATATGCTTTGGTGGCTGCCTAGATGTGACTTTAAGTCTTTCCAGAGTGTTCAGGAAGTCTTCAGTTTCTATCACTTCTTTACCCTCCACAATAGCTCTGTGCAGTGTAGCCTTTATTATCTTTTCAACAAGATCTCTGCCGCTCAATCCCTCTGAAAGCTCTGCAATCGTTTCAAGCCTTGCAGAAACTTTCAACGGTAACTCCTTCACATTTCTTCTCAAAATCTCCAATCTATCCTCATAGCTCGGAAGTTTGAACTCTATTTCCTCCTCAAACCTGCTCCTGATTGAAAAGTCTATGAACTCTATTCTGTTCGTAGCCGCTATCGTACATACTCCTTCATTGTTCTGTATACCATCAAGCTCAGTTAAAAGCGCGTTCACTATTTCAGATACATCTCCGCGTAGATCCTGATAACTCCTGTCAAGAGCTATCGCATCGAATTCATCGATGAAAACAATGCTCGGCGCAAGCTCTTTAGCCCTTTCATAGAGCTCATGCACTTTTCTAGCTCCATCGCCAACATGCTCACCGATTAGCTTTGTTGATTTCACAGAAATGAAGGGTGCATTCGCTTCACTTGCCAAAGCTTTTGCCATCATCGTCTTCCCCGTACCTGGAGGGCCATAGAAAAGAATGTTTCTCGGGGCCCACTTTCCAAATTTCTTCGGATTTTTTAGGTACTCTAGAATAACCTTGGCCTTTTTCTTCGCCTCCTCTTGCCCAACTACATCATCCAGCTTTATATTTTTCACGATTTCAGTCTCTATTACCCTAGCCTCGGACTCGACGATTATCTTTGTCGAATCAGAAATGTAACCAGATGGTGGAACTGCTTCTACAACTTCAAATGCAAAATCTGGGAACATTTTCATGTCAAAGATCAGTTTTCCCTTGTATACTATCTCCCCTCTCCACTGTTCTCTTGCATAAACGTTGAAGACTTTTGGATTATCCACTTTCGGATACTCAACAAAGCTTGCCTTTAAAGGATATCCAAGGGGGCGTAAGATGACGTATTTAAGCTCAACCTCCTTCTCAGCCATTTAACAATATCTTCATCAGACTCTAAATAAGCTTTTTCCCCTTTGCATCTTGAGAGAACTTGTTCATTTCACATTCTTCTTTTCCAAGAGTTCGAGAATAAAATTGAGAAGGGTTTCAAAGTTGCCCCTATATCTAAAAATGACGTTCTCATACTCTCCATCGTCCAAGGCAATCTTCGGAAATCCCTCTTTTGAGAATCCCTCTGTTAAAATCAGATCGTAATTCTTAAACATTTCAACAACCAGTTTTAAATCTCCCCTTCTGAATATTGCAATTTTTCCATCATGAACAACTGCCACATCTGCTCCAGCTTCGTAAATTCTATACGAATCTTTTCCCCGAACATCGATTTCAAAGCCTTTATGCGCATGCTTTATAACGGCAACTCTGTAACCTAATTTTTGTAGCTGGGAAACAAGTCTCTCTATTAAACTAGTCTTCCCTGAACCAGATTTTCCGACAAAGCTCAGAATCATCAGATCACTCTCTCGAACTCCTTTACCCTATTCAATGGCTTGGTAGCATCTATGCCCCATTTGGTCGTAGTTTCATCAGCCGAGGGATCAAGACTACTACCCCTAGCACCTTTCACAATTACTAGCCCTCTATCAGCCTGAAATCGTGTTGCTATCGCATAATCTATGTCCTCATAGCTGAATATGTCGATGTCATCATCCACCACAATAACGCCTTTCAAGCTCGGATTTGCAGCTAATGCTGCCAAGATTGCATTTTTTGCATCTCCTTCGGTCTTCTTTTCTATTTGAACTACTGCATGGAAATAATTTCTGCTTCCACTCGTCGTAACAACGTTTTTAACCTTACAAACGTTTGAAACAAATCTATAAATCACGGGCTCATAAGGAACGCCCATAAGAATACGATGTTCCATTGCACCAGGGGTTATTGAGTAGTAAATGAAGTCTTCCTTTGCAAAGATCTCATCCACTTCAAGAACTGGCTCGTTTCTTACGTCATCATAAGTTCCTGTGAGATCGACAAAAGGTCCCTCAGGAACAGTTTCTGCAGTTATTCTGCCAAAGAGAACGATCTCGGAATCTGGAATGAGAAGATCTCCTTTTTTAAAAAGCGTCAATCCATCCATCAGTTTTGATGCATAAGAGAACTCCTCCCCAATCGGAACCCTTGTAGCTGCTGCTAGCATGAACAATGGATGTACACCAATGCAAACAGCAACCTCTAACTCCTCCCCCTTCTCAACAGCGTCTTTCCACATTAGATAAGTATGCCTTGGTGCTACAAGTCTAACTGCGAACCTCTTTTCATCGAGAACCATCATCCTATGGAAACTCGCATTGTAATGATCTCTCTTCGCTATCACTATACCAGCCGTCACGTATCTGGCGGAATCTCTCGGAAAATATTTGATTATGGGGATTTCGAAAATGCTGTGGATTTTTTTAAATTCAAGCTCTTCGAAATCCCTTATTTCTATCTTTTCCCTCCTTTCATATCTCCTTGCAAGTTCTATCGCTATATTTCTTGGATCCGTTTTTAAAAACTTGGCTAGCATTTCTCTGGAACTGAGAAAGTTCTTTGCAACTCTTTTTCCCTCAACTTTGATAATGACGGGCTTGTTCAGCAATCCATTGCGCTTCAAATAATCTATAACCTCATCATGTCTAAGATTCACATCCCTAACTTCAGGATTCACTTCAGCTATCGCAGTCCTAAGATTCATAGCTCATGGCTTTGTCTTCTCAACCCTAGGTAATGCTTTGTTTATTTCCTCAAGCAATTCTTCATCGCTTTTTCCTTCAGGATTTATGCCAAGATCTCTTGCAATTTTCTCAAGTTTAACCCTTCTCTCCTCTTTTGAAGCTTTCATATCCTTTTCAAGCTCTCTCAGCTCAATCTCCGCCTCTTTTTGAGCTTTTTTGAATTCTGCAACACTTCTTCCCAAATTCCTAGCAACTTCTGGAAGTTTGCTGGCTCCAAAGAGAATTAAAACAACTAAAGCGATTAAAATCAGTTCTTGAGTACCTATGAACATCTTTGAAACATCCATCGCTCCTTTTTTGCCCTAAAGTTAATAAATCTTTCTCACCTCTTTCACTATAGCTGGCAATATCTCTCCAGCCTTGCCCTTTACAATGTAATCTGAAACTCCCTCGAACGTTAAAGGAGTTTCTTCCAAATTTATCTCTATCACTTTAGCCCCTCTTCGCTTCGCAACCCTTGGAAGTTCAGCTGCAGGATAAACGACTGCAGAAGTTCCACAAACGAGCATTAAATCGCATTTCATTGCCTCTTCAAAGCTTCTAACGTATACATCCATTGGAATTGGTTCGTTGAAGTGCACAACGTCGAGCTTGAGAACGCTGTCGCATCTCTTACATTTCGGCAATTCCATCATTTCTATTGTTGATTGAAACTCCCTTTTATCAAACCTGCTCCCACATCTAATGCAGCGAAGCTTTAAAACGCTACCATGGAACTCTATCACGTTTTTACTTCCGGCTTTTTGATGCAAGCCATCGATGTTCTGAGTTATTACACACTCTATAATTCCCATTTCCTCGAGTTCAGCTAGAGCCTTATGTGCTGGATTTGGCAATGCCTTTTCAAGCAATGGATATATCGAGGATTTTTGAACTTCGATCCAATAATCTTTTGGATTTCTCAAAAATTTGCCATATATCTCATAAGCCCTCTTTTCTGCTTCAGGATCTTTTCTCCAAATCCCAGAAGGACCGCGAAAATCCGGTATTCCTGATTCAGTCGAAATCCCTGCTCCTGTAAATGCTATAGCATAGCTAGATTCTAAGAGATCTTTTGCAACCTTCTTTATCAGCTCCATGATGTTAATCGAAATCTTAATTTAAAGATTCCAGTCTTTTTGATGCTCTGCGATTTCTGCAATCAAAGGCTCAACTGGGGAAAAGGGGAAAGCTGCGTAGTCTGTTGCAATTTCTTTGAAAAAGCTAAAAAAATAGCTGAAGAAATCGTCAAAAATTTTGACTTCGAGTTCAACAGTTTCAACGTAGCCATAAAAAGCGAGGGAAGCTTCAGAGCTCTGCTGGAGCTAATTTCCGATACTGGCTATGATTTGAAAATGAATATAAGAAAGGTTCTTCAGAGAGAGATCAAAAATCTGACTGGTAAGTTTTTGTCCAACGAACCCGATCTGCTCATAACTTTCAATCCAGAGGATTTCTCCTTCAATCTCGAAATAAGACCTATCTTTCTTTATGGTAGATACATCAAAAGGGTTCGCAACATTTCTCAGACGAGGTGGCTCTGTGGTTTTTGCAAAGGAGCTGGATGCAATATCTGCAATTTTACTGGTAAAAAATACATCAGCTCAGTTGAGGAATTGATTTCAACACCAGTCATCGAGATTTTCAAAGCAAAGGATGCAATACTACATGGCGCAGGAAGGGAGGATGTTGATGCGAGAATGCTTGGAAATGGAAGACCATTTGTTTTGGAGATAGTTGAACCTAAAAGGAGAAAAGTTGAGATCTCAGAAGTCGAGAGAATTATAAACGATTTCTGTAAGGGAAAGGTTGCTGTTAAGGAGCTGAGAATTGCTGGGGCGGAAGAAGTTAAGAGGATAAAAGAAGAGCGGTTCAGAAAGATTTATCGAGCTAAAGTTGTTTTCGATAGAGAGGTTAGCAGAGAAGAATTGGAATTTGCTCTGAGCAAGATAGTAGGGGAAATAAGACAGAGAACGCCAAAAAGAGTTCTTCATCGAAGAGCTGATATTCTAAGGGTTCGAAGAGTTTATAAGGCTGAGATAATTGAGCACTTTGGAAGAGTAGCAGTTTTGAAGTTCGAAACAGATGCTGGGCTTTACGTGAAGGAATTGGTCAGCGGTGATGATGGAAGAACTGAACCCAATCTCTCACAGAATTTCAAAGCCAGAGTTGAAAAACTGGACGTAATAAGTATAATAGAATAAAATAAAATAAGCCGAAGCCGACAGCTTCCGTGCTTCCCGGGACCTCTCGGAACCCAGTACAACACGGAACGGAACGGGGCTTAACTTCCGGGTTCGGAATGAGTCCGGGTGTTTCCCCCGCTCCTATGGCCGTCGGCAATTCATATTGCTGGCTAGATATTTAAGCCTTTTCGTCATGTTTTGGATAAACAAATCCCCTCTTTACACCCTTTTTGCTCAACAGCACACCTAAAGAGCTTCTGCGCTGAATCGGTATATCTTCAATGCCAAGTCTCAAGCAATAACCGTCGCTGCTTATAAGAAAGACATCCCCATCATCGCAGAGTTCAGCAAAAGCTACTTCTCCACTTTTCTCAGTCACCTTATATCCAACTATACCCATTGCACCACGATTCATCACTCTGAACTCGGAAAGGGGGCAAATCTTTCCATAACCGTTTTTGCTCACAATTAACAGATTTTTCCCATTTCCTGATGTTATGCAAACAACTCTATCTCCCTCTCTTAAGCTTATACCAACAACCCCTCTCGAGTTTCTAGAATAGATGGGGATTTTTTCCGCATCCAATCTCAAAACGTATCCCTTCGCCGTAACTATGATGAGATTTTTACCCCTCAAAATGTCTGCACAAGCTATTCTTTCGGTAGAAGCTATAATCCCTGCTCTTTTCGCGTTTTCAAATTCCTCAACAGGAACTCTCTTTACATGACCATTCTCGGTCAAAACGATGACGTGTCCTTTGAAGTTCTTTACTCCAAAAGCAGATACAATTTTATCTTCAAGTCTTATTAACTTTTTGAGCGATGATCCGGCAGAATTTTTATCCAGCTTCGGTATTTCTTCAGCTTCAACGCTGAAAGCTTTACCGGATTCTGTAAATATAAGGATCTTTTCGTCATTTCTGCAAATTTTAAAAACTGCAACCTCATCGCTTTCATCCATTTGAATTGCTGCAACTCCAGCTGATCCCCTTTCCTGCTTTCTAAAGGAGTTCACATCGATCCTCTTTGCAATTCCCTTTGAAGTTATGAGAAGAATCGTTTCTTCCACTTCAAAAAGCTCCTCAATTTTTGGAACTATTTTTGTCCTTCTACTGTCTCCATATTTCTCCTTAATTTCCCTTATCTCCCTGATCAGGATTTCATCTATTTTCTTTTGATTAGCCAGAGTTTCCTCCATTTCTTTCACAGCTTTAAGCAAACTTGCATGCTCATCCATTATTGCCCTTATCTCCAATGCTGTTAACTTCTGAAGCCTCATTTGCAGCACAGCTTCAGCTTGAGCATCGGTCAATTCAAAAGTCCGAATAAGGACTTTTTTAGCCTCTGATGGCGATTTTGAAGCCCTTATTATAGCTAGCGTTTTATCCAAGTCTTCCAAAATTCTTTTTAATCCCTCAAGTATGTGAAGTCTCTCTTTAGCCCTTTCGAGTTCGAACTTTATCTTTCTCCTCACGACTTCCCTTCTGTGCTCTATGAAGTGCCGGATTATCTCGAGAATGTTCATGATCTTCGGCTCGTTGTTGTAAAGGGCCAAAAAGGTTATTCCAAAAGTCGTTTCCAAGCTTGTATAGCTGTAAAGCTTTTTCAAAGCAGTATTTGCAGAACCTTTTAGTTCGAGGACAACCCTTATTCCCTCGCGATCCGATTCATCTCTTATCGATTTGATCTCCTCCAACTTCCCATCCTTAACAAGCCTAGCTATATCTTCGATTAACCTCGCCTTGTTTACCGTGTATGGTATTTCCCTTATCACTATGCGATCCTCTTCCACTTCCACAGTCCCTCTTATCGTTATCTTCCCTCTCCCTGTCCTATAGGCTTCTAAGATCCCATCCTCACCAACTATTATCCCACCAGTTGGAAAATCGGGGCCTTTTATAAAACGCATGACATCCTCCAATGTAGCATTCTCATTTTCTATGCAATAAACAATGGCATCGCAAACTTCTGAAAGGTTATGGGGGGGAATGTTAGTAGCCATTCCAACAGCTATACCACTTGAACCATTTATAAGCAGATTTGGAATCTTCGCTGGAAGAACAACGGGCTCTTGAAGGGTTGAATCAAAATTTGGAACAAAATCAACTGTATTTTTATCTATGTCTGCAAGCATTTCTTCAGCGATCTTTGTTAACCTAGCTTCTGTATACCTCATAGCTGCAGGTGAATCGCCATCGATGCTTCCAAAGTTGCCCTGTCCTTCAACAAGCGGATACCTCATCGTGAAATCCTGTGCCAATCTGACGAGAGCTTCGTAAACAGCAGCATCTCCGTGGGGATGATATTTACCCAATACCTCCCCAACTATTCTAGCACACTTTCTAAATGGTTTTTCACTCTTTAATCCCATTTCGTGCATTGCGTAAAGGATTCTTCTTTGAACCGGCTTTAATCCATCCCTAACATCTGGCAAAGCCCTTCCAACGATTACACTCATCGCGTAATCGATGTAAGAGCTTTTCAACTCCTCTCCAATATCCCTAACTATTTCCACGGCTAAAATTTAGCGATAAGATTTAAATTAGTTCCCGTACTTTATTCATGCAAGAAAGGTTAAACTCGATCGTTGATAAAATGGTGGAAAAAATTCTCGCTCCTTATCCAATAACCCCTGCCATCGAAGTTGTGAACTACATAAGAGAAGCCGTGGAAAAAATCGTTTTTGGTGTTTTTCAAATTTATAATGGTAAAAAGGTTGAAATCGATGACGCAATAGAGGATTTAATGCGATACATGGCAACAGATAGGAATTTTTCTCCAAGTGAATGTATAAGACTCGTTGGGAATTTAAAAAAGGAGCTTGCAAGAGAGATGAATTTAAGAGAAAAAGAGATGTTAAAGCTTTACGAAATAGTTGACGAAATCGTTTACAAAGCGTTCGATGCATATTATATGTGTAGAGCAAAGATATTCGAACTCAGGTTGAAGGAGAAGGATAGAGACATAGAAATTATGAGGAGAATAATAGAATTCGCAGAAAAAGCGGAACACGATTCAAAGCGTTGATTAACGAAAAGATTAATTATCCTGAATACTTCTTTATTTATGAAACACCTTCTTTCGATCTCAGATCTAAGCAGAGACGAGATTCTTCAAATAATAGAAATGGCCGAAAAACTGAAAGCTGAGAGAAAAAATGGTATTTTTAAGGACTATTTGAAAAACAAGAGTCTTGCAATGATCTTCGAATTACCCTCGACAAGAACTCGTGTCTCTTTCGAAGTTGCCATGTTCGAGTTAGGTGGTTACGCTCTCTATCTCAACTGGAACGATCTTCAGCTTGGAAGGGGGGAGCCGATAAAGGATACTGCGAGAGTTATGAGTAGATACGTCAATGCAGTCATGATGAGAGTAAGGAATCACAGAACGCTTGAAGAGTTTGCCAGATTTTCTTCCATACCTGTGATAAATGGATTGAGCAACTTGGAACATCCCTGCCAGATCCTGGCTGATCTATTGACCATTAAGGAAAAAAAGGGTAAGCTACATGGAATAAAATTGGCCTGGATTGGGGATGGAAACAACGTCTGCAACTCCTTGATCTTGGCTTCTGTAAAGCTTGGGATTAGAATGGATGTGTCTTGTCCAAAGGGTTATGAGCCAAATGCAGAGATTCTAAGGCAAGCGATGCAGAGTGGTAATGTGAGGATAGTAAGGGATCCTAGAGAAGCTGTTGCAAATGCCGACGTTATATACACCGATGTCTGGACTTCAATGGGGCAGGAAAAAGAGATGGAAGAGAGATTGAAAGCTTTTCAGGGTTATCAGGTGAACGAGGAGCTTCTTAAGCTTTCAAAAAATGCAATAGTTATGCACTGCCTTCCAGCACATAGAGGGGAAGAAATAACGGAAGAAGTCATAGAAGGGCCAAACAGCGTCGTATTTGATCAAGCAGAGAACAGGTTGCATGCGCAAAAAGCGGTGTTGATAAAGCTCATTTCTTAAGGGGTAAGTACATGTCGTATTCACAATATGGAGCTACGACTTCAAAACCGAGTTTTTTGTAAACGTGTATAGCCCTCAAATTTGTCCTCTCCGTAACCAGCGTTATACCATCGAAGCCCACTTTTTTGCAATAATCTATTATAAGCTTCATCATTTCCTGCCCTATCCCCCGATTCTGGTAATCTTGATGAATGAAGATCGTTAGATCCACTCTATTCTTTTCATCTGGAACGATCACTAAATGTCCAACGATCTTTCCATCTTTTTCAGCTATTATAGAAAAGCCCTCTTTTCCGAGATAATCGATCCAATTCTCGATCGCATTCCTAGTCAAAGGCGGTAAACCGAGACAACGATAATCTGGATCATAATTTACGTACATTTCGATCAATTTTTCTCTATCTTTCTCATGATCGTATTGCCTAACCAAAATTTCCTCATCGAATTTATCTCTTATGATCGTGCTTTTAAATGGTGGAAACAGCACGGTTGCCATAAATCTAGTTGTCTTAAGCTTTTAAAAATTTTTTTGGAAGAGATTAATTTAAATAATATGATTTATAACGCATTTTATCAAGAATAAAAAATTTTGTTGTAAAGACGGAATAATCAATAAAGACTTCTATTCTCTATTTCTCCAACCAAGCTCATCTTAACTAGTTTTTTCGCTGTTTCAACGTCGTAATTACCGAGAAGAAACATCAATTTAACCAGCGCAGTCTCTGGCAGCATGTCTTCTCCCTCTATGACTCCAGCTTTTAACAAATCTCTACCCGTATCATATACGCGATCACAGACTCTTCCATACAAGCATTGTGAAGTCATAACAACTACTGAATCCTCACAGATTTTTTTCAGCGTGCTTATCCAGTCTGTAGATACATGTCCCAATCCAGTCCCTTCGATCACAAAGCCTCGATAGCCTTTTGAGTAAAAGAATTCCATTATTTCTGCACTTAAACCTGGAAAGAACTTAATAAGCACCACTTTTTCCTCCAATTTATCCTTCAGTTCAAGATTCCTCTCCCCTCTCCTAAATCTCCAAGAAAGCCATTCTATTTCCAAGGAAGGATAAGATATCTTTGCAACAGGCTTCGCATTTATCGACTGAAAAGCATCCCTTCTGGAAGTATGCATCTTTCTAACCTTCACTCCTCTATGAGCATAGCAAAAGTCATCGCTGCTACTCCCATGCATACATACAAGAACTTCTCCAACATCGCTCACGCTTAGCTTTGCAGAGCAAAGTAAATTCATCGCCGCATCGCTGCTCGGTCTATCGCTACTTCTCTGCGCTCCAACAAAGATGACTGGCTTTGGAGTTGAGAGCATGAAAGAGAGAGCTGCGGAAGAGTAATGCATCGTATCGGTACCATGAGTTACTATGACACCTTCGTGATCTTTCAGAGCCCTGTAAACTCTTCTCGCAAGTTCTATCCAATATACTGGCTTCATGTTCTCGCTAAGAATGTTGTAAAGGAGTTCTGCTGAGATGTTACAAATCTCTGCAATTTCAGGAACATCTGCTATTATCTCTTCTGCAGTAAACTGACTCGTTACAGCACCAGTTCTATAATCAACTCTGCTAGCTATAGTTCCACCAGTGGATATTATTTTAATTTCGGGCAAACCCTCTTTTTTTACAATCTCCAGCTTCCTAGGCACTTTTTCGATTTCCTCAATCACTTCCAATAGTTCGTATTCTACAAAACCGACGTTATAACCATTGTCAAGCTTTAATACAAGATTGCCCGTGAAGCTTGGCATGACAATTCCTTCAAAAATTCTTCCCTTCGACCTTATCCTAACTCTTTTCCCCTCCAACACTGAAAATCCCTCCTAACTTCTCAACCTCTTTCTCGATCAACTTCAATCTTATGGTTATTTTCTTCTTCAATCTCCTGATCACCCTTTCCCTGCTTCTAAGCTTTTCTTTCCTTTTACCAAGCATTCTCCTCACTTCCTCACTCGCCGTTCCTCCCAAATTTTTTCTCCCCTCAACTATTTTTTCCAAATCCATTACATCCGTCAACTTCTTCTCATCAACTTTTATTTCATATCCAAGTTCCCTAGCAACCCTCTCAACGTTCAAGGCATTCACTTCAATTCCATTCGCAACGATCTTCGCAACTATCCTATGCGCATCTCTGAAAGGTATCCTGAATTCTTTGACCAACATATCCGCTATTTCAGTCGCCACTGTGAACCCTTCTTTTGCTTTTTCCTTCAAAATAGACTCCCTAAATTTAATACCCTCCAACATCCCCTTCATCACTTCTAAGGATTCAGATGTAATCTTCGTTGTATCGTAAAGAATAGAGTTCATCTCCTGAAAATCCCTATTGTAACTGAATGGCATCGCTTTGTATATTGCCATTGCGGAAGTCAGATTTCCAATTGCCCTTCCAGCCTTGGCTCTTATCAGCTCAGCAATATCTGGATTCTTTTTCTGCGGCATTATTGAGGATGTTGAGGCAAACTCACTTGGTAAATCTATAAAGCCCAGAGTTGCAAAAAGAACGATCTCCTCAGCAATTCTCGAAAGACTTAACATAGTAGAAGCGCAAGCGAAGATCGTTTCTATTAAAAAATCCCTAGAAGAAACGGCATCTTCACTGTGCTCCAAAACACCATCAAAACCGAGCAATTTTGCCACATAATTCCTGTCCAGTTTATAGCTCGTTGAAGCGAAAGCTGAAGATCCCAGAGGACAGAGATTAACCCTTCTAAAGACTTCGAGCACCCTTTCAAGATCTCTGTCCAGCATGTCGAAATAGGCAATTAGATGATGGGAAAGCCTAGTAGGCTGTGCAAATTGCAAGTGCGTAAATCCTGGCATTATAAAATCTTTTTTTTCAGCAATTTTAAATACTGTCGACTGAACTTCTAAAATCCCTTCAGCGATTTTCAGCAGGGAATCTCTTGCGAACATCCTAAGACATGTTGCAACCTCATCATTCCTCGATCTCCCTGTATGCATTCTCTTTCCCTCCTTCGTCAGCTTCGTAACTTCATACTCTATCGCTTCATGAACGTCCTCGAATTCCTTTCCATATCCCTTGCTTGCAACCTCCTTCAATGCATTAACTATCTCGAGTGCCTCGTCTTTAGTCAAATAGCCGTTTTTATACAAGTTGAGAACATGTGCAACATCTACGAGTATGTCGTAGTAAAAGATGTTCGAATCATGCTCCACTGAGCTCGAAAACTTCAGGGCTCTAAAATCAAACTTTCCAAGCCTTTCATTCCTGTACATCAAACCCATCTCTCTCCATTTTCAAATTTTTCCTTCTTCCATATCGGTAATTCAGTTTTCATGAACTCCACTGCCAGCATCAAAGGTGCCCAGATGTCCTTTCTATGCTTTCCAGCAACCGCAATATAAACTATATCCTCTCCGGGCAGAATTTTACCAAGCTTATGGTAAAATTTAAAATTCTCCACCCCGGGAAAAGCTCTTATTCTTTTTTCCAATTCTCTAACTTTTTCTCCAAGAACTTCCTCGTAAGCTTCGTATTCTAGCATTTTAACCTTCTTTCCATCAGATGTTCCTCTTGCAACTCCTATGAAAACTCCAATTGCTCCACAGTTAATAGAACCTTTTTTTATCTTTTCCACAACTGACTTCAACGTCTCAAGTTCTGGAGCATTTGCAAGGTCTTCCAATTTCTCAACTTTCGGAATTTTAAAACCAAAAACCTTTTCAAGGGTTTCTATTTCAAATTCAAAACCTTTAAGGATCGCAAACTCGAATCCCAAATCTGCAAGACATTCAATTGTTTCTCTAAGATTTTTGGCTTCAGTTACCATTTTCAACGACTCTCCAAGAATTGTATAATCTCCTCCATATTTCGACACCAAAACAGCTTTTCCAATCTTTTTAGCCTCTTCAAACAATCTTTCATCCCCGAAAGCTATCTTCAAACTCTCCCACCTCCATTGAGCAAATGATCGGTTGAATTACATGATGCCTGATTACAATTTCATTTCCCTCCACTTCAATTTCCGCGCAACTTGCTACTGACATCCTCGGTTGAGTTGGACTGCCAGGGCATAGGACTATTACACCCCCTCTTTTTTCCAAAACAAATCTGTGAACATGACCAAAGACTAGGACTTTCACTTTCATCTCCAGAGCTCTGTAAACCAAATCGTGAAATTCGTTAATGTAATTCCCCTTATGGATTAAACCAAACTTAAACTTCCCAACACTAAACCTTTGAACTTCCTTAAGCTCCGATTTTATCCTATCATCATCAGAATTCCCCCTTACAGCAACCAAATTGAATTCTGAGAACCTCTTGTAGACATCGTAACTGACAAAATCGCCTGCATGTATTAGCATGTCAGCATTTCTAATCAACTTCAAAAGCTTTTCTGGAAGCTTCCATTGATTCAAATGAGTGTCCGCCACTGCAATTATTTTCATCATATGCATTTACCCCTAACGAATAAAATTTTTGTGCAGCAGATTTTATCCATGCTTTGCAGCTGTGGAAGGATTTCGGAGTTCAAATGCAGGAGATGTGGAAAAAATGTATGCAAAAAATGCTACTTCTATCACGGTCTGTGCGTTGAATGCTGGAAAAAGATCAGAAGTTAAAAAATTTAAAAGTTTCTTATTACTCCCTCACCTTTTACGTTCACATCTCCTACCCAGCCCTTCTCGGTTTTCTTGAAAGTGGGAAGTAGTTCAAAGCTACCTTTAATCCTTATCTCCCCACCTCTCATATCACCGCCCACAAAACCACACGAACCATGGATTTCTATGACACCTGCACGCATTTCCGTGCCAATGAAATCACCAGCATTTCCTTTGATTATTATTTCTCCCCCATTCATCTTTTCTCCAATGTAGTTTCCAGCATTTCCTTCTATAACAATTTTGCCAGCAGTCATCCCAACTGCATTGCCATAGTAAGCACAGCCTACGAGATTTCTGGCATTCCCCTTCACAATTATTTCTCCGCCACCCATTTCGATGCCAAGCCAATCATCTGCGTCACCCTCGATGATTATTCTACCCCCTTTCATAAATGCTCCACAATTCGCTCCAACACTTCCTTTAACAACTATTTCACCATCCGTCATTCTAGCTCCGATCCACTTAACCCTGCTGAAATCGCCTTCGAGGACAACTCTTTTATCTTCTCCCTCCTTTACAACTTCGAAGAGTTCCCCCAGCTCCACAACACGATTACCATAGTAAACCTTGAACTTTTTTACCTCTTCTACGCTCTTCAAAGCTAAATCCGGAGTTATTTCTGCCTCTACGCAAACCTCAAAATCTCTTTTTGGCCTTATGATGAGCATCTAAACCACCTCCAGTCTCTTTGAATTCCTTAGCCATCTTTCCTCAACCCCATAGTTGCCGAGCTGGATGCTGTAGTAATTGAAATAGTTGCTAATGTCTGGCATAATTGCTTCAAGATCGACCTTTTTCCTCGCATCAACCCAAAAAGTTCTACCAAAGACTTCTTTAACAAGCTCTCCATTCTTTGCAATGATCTCACCACCTTTGATTGTATATTCCGCAACTTTGAATGCCTTGTAAACTTTCTCAAATTCTCTGCTGAAGTCTGTCTCTAGCGGGTTTATGTTATAAATGGCTATGTCAGCATCTGCTCCAATATGAAGATGTCCCTTATTTTCAAGTCCAAGAACTCTCGCAGGTAAACTTCTGGTCATGTGTATGACTTCGTAAAGAGTTTTCTCAATCTCTATACTTGCTAGACTCGATGCTTTTTGAACGTACTGATGCACTCTCTTAATTTCCTCATCCCGCATCTTTTTGCTCATGAGCATTGCCATTATGTAAGGATACTCCGTAAATGGGCCACCGTTTGGATAATCAGTGCTTAGCACAACCTTGTCGCTGTCGATGAGCAGTCCAAGTTCCAAGCCAATCGCCCACTGGACCGCGTGAACTGGATTGTTTGGAAGGTACACAATTGGAACTATTCCAGCACCAGTTTCAACTTCAGTATCTTTGTTGCTCCACCTAGCCCCAATCAGCTTATGCAAGGTGAACTGAAAAGGAGCATCTCCTGTCATTGCAGTTGCATGACCAAATATTGGCTGTCCCATGTCAATAGTTACGTTATCCATGGAATTCACAACCTTAGCAATCTCCGCTGCCCCACTGGCGACATCTCTCCAACTGCTGCCAGCATAGGCATTGAACTGGACATGTGTAACGTGAAGAACTTGTCTTTTATCATTTTTGAACCCCTTTGCGAGCTTTATAGATTCGATCGTCGTCTGATAATTGCCAGGAACACCAAGGTTGTTACAATGCAAATGCACCGAGTGGGGTAGATTTAACTCCTCATTCGCCCTAATAAGCCAAGTAATTATTTCCCTAGGAGTAACATTAAATCCCGGAACTTGATCGTCAAGACTTTTCACGTTTCCTCCATACATCCATGCTTCAACGCCACCTGGATTGACGACTTTCACACCAAAACCCTTAGTCCTCTCCATCGCCCATGCGATTAGAGCTTTTAACTTTTCCAGATTCTTCTCTTCAATGCACTTGAAAACAAGATGCCAATTACCGAACACTGGTAAAGCTCCCTTGTCGATCATTGGAATCGAGTCCAACTCCTCATGTGTGTGCAAAGCTCCAACTGGTGGCTGTGCAGCTTCAAAAGCAGTTGTATATCCCATTTTTGCATACTCATAGCCAATCGCTGGAGCAGTCAAAAGAACTCTACCAACCGTAGCTCTGAATTTTCCGGCAATCGTTCTAACAACTCTCATCTCTTCTGGACGCATTGTTCTGCCTGTATTTATCTTACTCCCAGCAATGTGAGCATGCATGTCAATTCCGCCAGCCACAACCAGCTTATTGCTAGCGTCGATTACCTTGCATTCATCCTTTTTTACTTCTCCCTCAGAAACAATCTTACCATCTTTAACAAATATATCCATTTTTTCGCAATTTATCTTATTCTTCGGATCCACAACAATTCCATTCTTTATCCAAAGCATTTTTTTCACCCCTTCAGTTTTTCAACTCTCTTCAACATTTCCTCCAGGATTTTTTCATCAGTCCAGTAATTCGTGTCCAGTATTTTCTTAACCCTCAGAGGTATGCAGTCCATTCTGTAAACTGTTCCTTCTGCTTCAATTCCATATACTGCAGAAGGTATAACTACTTTTGCGATCAAAGTCGTCATGTTCGGATAAGGATCAATTTGGATCACCGGAATCCGTTTTAGATGCTGAACTGCAAGTCTTGGGAAGTGAGCAACAGGATCAGAAGCTACAATTAGTGCAGCATCGCAATCTCTCCTTTCCAAAAGCTCAACTGCTGAGAACTCAGCTGGAGAGAAGCGTGGATATCCACGGCTGAAATCTATCGCATACTGATAACCAACCTCCCAAGCCGGCACTTCTCCGGCTCCTACTACATTGTAATGTCCACGCATTGGCCAAATTACCCAGCGAGTTGTTCTGTTCAGCAACTGAATCAACTTTATAGCGTTTTCAACGTTCCTATCTCTTCCCCTTGACTGAGTGACTCCGAGACCATAGAAAATCGCTCCATATTTAGCATTCTTCATGATCTCCGCCAACTCTATCAGCTTTCCTTTCGCAACTCCTCCAACTTCTTCTGGTACAACATCAGCGTTTCCGCTAATTATCGCTCTAAGTGCTGAAAATATCGCATAATCATAACCCGGTTTTATTTGAACGAACATGTCTGCAATTTTAGATGTCTTAGTTGGACGGACGTCGACAACTATTACCTTTCTCTGCTTCCTATCCTTTACGAGCAATCCCTTTACCGAAATCGAATACCTACTTCCATGCCTAGGATGGGCTTCCATCGGATTCGATCCCCAGAAAATTACAACATCTGCGCGATTTTTCACAGATCCAAGCGTTGCTCCAGGTAACCCTTCTTCAATCATAGCCAATGTTCCCGGAGCATGGCAGACGCTCGCGCATTGATCATAAACGCCACCAAGTTTTTCAGCTAGAATTACTCCAAGCCTAATTGCCTCATTGACTGTAGATGCCCATCCATAGAGTAATGGTCTTTTTGCATTCACGAGAATTTCCACTGCTTTATCTATTGCCTCCTCATAACTCACTTCCTTCCCATCGATCATCGGAGCTTTGATTCTTTCCTTTTCAGCAAACTTGCTACTCCCAAGTTTGCAGAACTTCTTTATCTTCCTCTTCTCCAAATCATATTCTCCATCATCACAAACGCTACCGCAGAAAGTGCAAACAACGTTCTGCATTCAAATCGCCTCCAAAAGCTCTCTAATTGTTTTAACATTCTCATCGGTTTTCTCAACCCTTGCTCTAACACCTTTGAATTGTGGCATCCCAGTCCCATCGGTTCTGGGATCTATTACCATGTTCGCATATGGACCCATCGGGATGAATGCAACTCCTTTTGGTAGATCTGATTTCTTTGCAAAAACAACCACTTCCCCAAAATCTGTGATCACTTTAACCCTACTCCCTTCCTCAAGTCCAAGAGTTTTAAAATCTTCCTCACTCAGTTCTATGTAGTTTACCGCATTGTAATATTCATCGCTCAATTTTTCTTCAACCGTTGCACCCTGATCAAGAGTTCTACCAGTTATCAGTTCCACAACAACTGCCATAACATCACCAATCCTTTACTTTAAAACAAAATCAAGATATATATAACGGTATCTCTTTTGATTGGAATTAAAAAATGCTTAAGTATTTATATTTTTCATAATAAATAATTAAGTGACAGCTTCAGGAACCGCAAATCTCGGCATTGCACTTACATAGCCAGGTTATGACGTCACAATCGCAGATGCTGATATAGCGATGGCAAAGGTTCAAATTCCAGTTAAAAAGAAAGAGAGTACAATTGCAAAGATGTTAAAAGTGTTTAGGAGGAGAAAGAAATGACAAACACGATGGAATTTATTTTGTTGATTCTCCTGACGATCAGCATAATTCTGAACATCGTACAGCTGAGAAAAATAAAGATTCTAGACAAGGAATTAAAAGATGTTGATGCAAGGGTTTCAGTGACGAAAAGAGAGCTTGCACAAAGTAGGAAAAGATTAGAAAAAATGAAGAGTGAAATGAGGTAATTTCTAATTTGAGCAAAAGTTTTTTCTATTCCAAAACAAAGTATTTATGGGATTTTTATGAGGAGGTTTGACTGGCGAAAATTTAGGAAGAAGGGAACAAAGAAGATTGCAAGTAAAGATGAAAGAATGCTTGAAGAAAAGGTGAAGGAAATAATACTTGAAACAAAAGTTAAAGGGAGTTTGAAAGACGTTTCAAAGGAGGTGTTATCGGAGGAATGATCCTGAAACTGAAATTCGTTGGCTTCAACAGAAAGGAGGAAGTTATTGAGTTTAAAGAAAGAAAAAGATACTTTGAAATACTTGAGGAGTTAAAGATAAATCCAGAAACTGTAGTTTTACTAAAGAACTCCACTCCAGTTCCGATAGACGAATTCGCTGAAGAAGGAGAACTAACAGTTCTTAGAGTTATATCTGGTGGCTGAGCTATAAATAATTTTTAATTTAAATAAAAGAAATAAACATGTAAAATTTCTTTTGTTATGAGAGAAAACTTTTTATAGATAAGGTCGCAGTAATTCTTGATGCAGAAAGAGGAAGTGCTCATACTACATTTAGTACTTTTTCATATAAAGAGAATCCTTGAAAACGCTGGTGTTGCAAACGGTCATTTCAAGGCTTATGAAAATCTTGGCATAAGTCCTGTGCAGGTGAACAAAAGCAAATCAGAACACAAAAAAGCCGTTCTTTTGCTTTGCAGAGGTATTTCTGAAGTTTTTAAAACGAATTATCCCGAAAAACTGCTTCAAAACCCAAAAATAAGGGAAAGTTTGGCTGCAAAAATTATTGCCCAGTGAGCGATAGAACCATGTAATATGCATCCTCTCCATCGCTATAATAGCTTGGAATCGTGTCCATTATCTTGAATCCCAATTTCTTATAAAGTTCCTGAGCCGGTTTATTTGAGACTCTAACTTCAAGTGTAATCCTCGTCTTCCCTCTCGATCTCAACCTCTCTATAGCCTTTCGCAGCAAAGCTTCTCCTATCCCTCTTCCCCTGAAATCCTTTCTAACTGCTATCGAAACGATTTTACCAGTAACCTTATCCACCTCCATTGTAACAACGTATCCAACAACTTTTCCCCCAATGTCGGCGACAAGGAGATCGCTGCAATAAGTGAGATAGACGAACATGTCAAAAGATGGATTTCGCGGGTTAAAAGCTTCCTTATCTATTTCGAGTACCTCGTTGAAATCCCTCAACGAATACTCCCTGATCATCACTTGCACAAGGTTTATAGAGCATGGGGATTATTAAAATTAGTGCTCCAACTTGTAGATTTCATTGCAGAAAGATATAGAAAGGTTGCGGAAATTGGGATTGGTGAAAATAAAAAGATAGCGGAGTTACTTAAAAAGAGGGGAGTTAAAGTTATAGCCACTGACATAAGACCAATAAACACTTCTGTCGAATTCTATATCGACGATGTATCCAATCCGAACTTTTCCATCTACAAGGGCGTCGAACTCGTCTACTCAATTCGCCCTCCACCAGAATTGTTCAGTGCAATAAAATTACTTTCAAAAAAGTTGAGAGCAGATTGCATTATAAAACCGCTTTACGGTGATTTTTGCGATGGGAAACTTGTGAATTACAAGGGCATTTACTTTTACTATTGGAGATATGGATGTAAAACAATATCTAATCAAAAAATTTAATGAATATTATAAAAATAATAAAATTAATTTACCAAAAAATTTTAAAAATCGTGAATTTGCATTCGTTCCTTTCGAATCCATTCCAGATTTTGTCATGAAAAGACACATCTCCTTTAGTTCTGAAGAGGAGTTTAGAAACTACGTAATTTCCGAAACTCCTGCGCATATATATTACTCCTCTGCTTACTATGAAAGGCCTGATGAAGAAAAGATGGAAGACAAAGGCTGGATTGGTGCAGATCTAATCTTTGACATCGATGCGGATCATTTACCAATCAGTACTAAGTCGATAGAAAAAGCCTTAGCTATAGCGAAGAATGAAGTTAGAAAGCTTTTAAAGATACTCTCAACCGATTTTGGTGTTAGAGAAGTGGAAATATACTTTTCCGGTGGAAGAGGTTACCATGTTCACGTGCTCGATGAAGACTTCCGAACTCTCGATTCTCTAGAGAGGAGAGAAATAGTCGATTACTTGATGCTAAACAATCCAAAAGTTTTTGAGAGAGGAAAACTTGTTAACTCCGTCGCTGCAATTCGAATATACAAGTTTTTAAACAAAAAAGGAATTCCAGAAAAAGAGATGAAGAAAGAGAGTACGATAGCATCTGCGATTGAAAAGCTAAGAGTCCACATCGATGCACCGGTTACTTCGGATGTAAAAAGGTTAATAAGGATGCCGGAATCTTTACACGGAAAAACTGGGCTCAAAGTTGTGAGAGTTGAAAATCTGGACACGTTCGATCCATTAAAAGATGCGATAGCCTTTGAGGAAGAGAAAGTTAGAATTAGGATGTTAAAAAAGGTGAAAATGCGCATTGGTGGTTATGAAATAAACTTATCTCCTGGAGAAAGTGCTGAAGTTCCCGAATTCGCAGCCATTTATCTTCTATGCAGAGGATTCGCAACTATATGATTTAATAGCATCAAGAAGAGCATCATTTTCTTCCTTTTTTCCAATCGTAATTCTCAGATAACTCCCCTCAAGCCCCAGAACTCTCTCTATCTTCCTTACAACGATTCCTCTTTTCAAGAGAAAATCGAAGACTTCTCCATCAACTTTCACCAGTAAAAAGTTCGCCTTTGATGGGAGAACTTCAAAACCCATTTCTCTTAGTTTCGAGGAAACTCTTTCTCTTTCCAAAACTATTTCTTTCTTAATCTGCTGATAATAGTCCAACGATTCTATTGCTGAGATCGCTGTTTCCAATCCAGTTGTTGAGATTGCAAATGGCAATCTTATCTTTTCTATTGCTTCCGCAACATCCCTGCTTGAAATTGCATAACCTATTCTAAGCCCCGCAAGACCAAAAAACTTTGAAAAAGATCTGAGGATTATTATGTTGTCGAATTCAGTGACAAAATCGACGAAGCTTTCATCGGAGAATTCAGCATAAGCTTCATCTATCAAAACATATTCCGAATTTTCTGCAATCCTTTCAACTACTTTTTTTCCAACCGTATTACCAGTCGGGTTGTTTGGTGAACATATGATTGTAAGCTTTGCCTTTAGATCTTCAAAAGCTTCAACTTCTAGTTCATAATTCTTAAAAATCGGAGTGACAACGCTGGCATTCCTGAGGAATGCGTAGAGCATGTATAGCGAATAGGATGGCATGGGAATTACGACTTTATCCATCTCTTCAACTAGAACTTCACAAACCCTCGATATTAGCTCTGAACTTCCACAGCCAACTGAGATCATATCAGGCTCAACATTTAAATACTTTGAGATGGCAAGTTTCAGCCTCGAATAACTGGCATCGGGATAGCGGTTTATCCTGTTCAATGAATCTAAGTAAGCTTTTTTAACTTTTTCACTTGGTCCAAAGGGATTTTCATTTGAACTCAGATTTATCACATTCCCTTCAAAAAATAAACCAGCATCGTAGGGATTTATGATCTTAATAATTCCCCTCATGATTTTAGGATTTCATCCAATTCAGAAAGCTTTTCTCTGACTTTTGAAAGCTTAAGTTTTAAGTTCTCGTTCTCAGCTTTTAACCTCTCAATCTCTTCTTCCAACCTCTTATCTTCAAATGCAATCCCCTTCAATATTTCATCAAGCTTTCCCTGTTTTAAAAGTTCATAAGTCTCCCTAACTAGCTGTCCAGCCTTACTTTCTCCCTTTAAATGCTTCCTTATCGATACCTCAGTCCTTCCAAGCTCGTTTGCAATTTCACTTATACTCATCATAGCCTTTTCTCTCGCAATTGCGCTTGCTGCAACAGCTAGACTATCAACCCAAGTTAGCCTTTCTTTTGGATCTTTTATCATCTCGATGACTTCCTTTCTCATCAAGGTTGCAAAGAGCAAAATGCTCTCAAGCTTATGTATATCTGCTCTGCCCATTGGAGTAAATGGTATTTCCTCCATCGCATCACCTCAACTTAAGGATCCTGTTTGGATAAACAACTATGCCCTCCGACGTTATTTCGAAGATGTGTCTCTGCATTGAGTGCTTCGTCCCCCTCATCTTCCAAACTATCAGAGATCTCTTCAACTCTCCATCAATCTCATCCAGATCTAGTCTGATTATTCCATCAACACCGTGCTCAACCCCAGGTCCTCCAAAGCCACGTTCTCCAACGCTGATCTGGCTGACAAAAATTGATGTGCAACCTAAACCAGCAAGAACTCTTTTCAGCTGCAAAATTATGCTCCTCGCCATTGCAGGACGGTTGATGTAAAGAGTTGTTACCGAATCAACTACAACTCTTTTCGCATCCACATCCTTGATAGCTTGTCTCATGACATCCATAACTTCTCTAACATCGTTCAAATCTTGGACTATGTACTTCTCGAACTCTTTTGCCTTCCCAACTCCAGCAGTAAATGCATCTATCAATGCAAATTTTCCCTGTTCTTCGAAGTTTTTTACATTCCATCCAAAAGAACTCATGTTTTGCCTGACCTGAACAGGATGTTCTTCCAAAGCTACATAAACCCCGCTTTCACCAACTTTCAACCCATTCCACAAAAACTGCTGACTAAATATCGTTTTCCCGGTTCCAGGTCCACCGCTGAGTAATACTACACTTCTTTCAGGAATTCCACCGTTCAGAATCTCGTCCATCCCACTGATCCCTGTTTTAACTCTCTGCATGATAAGCGTAGCTTCTTGAAAATATAGCTTTATCGAAAGAGATAAAAATCGTCGCAAAGATTGATATTGTGCTGGGCTTCGAAGAAATCATTTTTATCATAATACTGGCAATTGTAATCCTCACACCAGAAAAATTGACAGAGTTTGCTAGAGAAATTGGAAAAATTTATGCGGAATATCAAAAAGTTAAGAAAATGGTTGAGCTTGAAGTTATTTACGGCATCCCAAGCGATGAAAAGTTAAGAGAGGAAATGGAGAAGAAGTTTAAGGAACTCGAACTGGAAGTTGAAAAACTCAAAGCCTCAAAATCTCCTCCTCGCTGAGCCCAGTTAACTCGATCACAGTAATACCAGTCTTCAGATTTTTCGCCTCTTCCTCACTCATTCTTTCTCTAAAACACTCCTCCGATAGAATTAAGCTGTTGCCAAATGGATCCTCAAGAATTAATGTCAGTTCATCTCTTCCCTCAATTGTGGCCTCGATTTTACTCAAAATCCATTCGCATCTCCTGACCTTTTCCTCATCTCCCTCATTCCAACGCATAGCAATTCTCACTATATCCTCAACTCTTCTCAAAATCCCCTCCAAGTTCGTCACAAAAGCTTGACTGGCTGGACCCGGTTCTATTGAAATTCCAAGCTCCGGCAGCCTTATGGTACCTGAAGTTGACCTTATCACTTTTGTAAACAAGTTTTCCCCATTTATTTTTATTATATACCTAACTGGCTCCTTCTCACCCAAAACTATCGAATCCGCATGCCTAAATCCGCACTCACATGAGATGGATGTTAAAAATATCTTATCAAAGAAGGGGACCTCATAGGTAGTTACGATTAGCTTTATCTCCCTCCCACAAATTGGACAGATCATCTGCCCCCTCTAATCTTTGTCCTGTCAACCTTTACTCCAGTGGGTGTAACGATAACGTAATCTTCTCCAAGCCCAACGATGTCTCCATTTATCTCATCGGTTAACTGCTTCAAGTCCTTTAAAATTCTGTCTAAAGTCAACTGGTCATGTCTCAAAAAGCCAACATCTGCAATAATTATGTTACCATCATATATCTCCTTTTTTATCTTTGGCACTTCTCCCAAACCAGTAACTTCAACAACTTTTATCAGCATTGTAGCCTTCTCACAAACTTCAGCTTCATATTGACTCAAATCCAATTCCTCATATTCCTCTACAACAACTTTTTTTGGTGATTTTAGCTTGTCTAAGATACCCATAAGACCACCTCAAGATGAAAATGCAAAAAAGTATTTAATTTTAACGCCTTAAAAGTCCGAGCACGTAGTAATAGCTCCTGATGATTTCCCCTCTATGAGCAATGAGTTGTGGAATTGCTAAGAGCACGTAAACAAAGCTCAGAATATACCGCATTTCAACGCTTTGGTAAAAGAATTGGGCTAGAAAGAGAATTAAGAGTGTAAGAGCCTCGAAAATGCTGAAACGTAAGTTTATTATTATTGCAACGCCAAGCAAGGACTGGGCTGCAGTCAATAAAAATTCCTCTCTCTGCCTATCATCTAGCGGTAAAGAGCTTAGATGTCCAAGTGAGATGCTGTAAACTATGGCCAAACAACCAACAAGGAGAGTCCACTGATTTACTTTTGATGAAACGAGAGTGTTAAAGCTCGCAGTTGTGCGAAATCTGCGAATGAAATAAATTGCCACTATAAATTCCGGCGACTCACTCGCAAGCGGTGCAATCCACTGAACCATCAAAAACTTGTCAATTCCAAAGTTCTCCGCAGTTTTCACAAGCCCTTCTGCGAAAGCCTCAACGCTTATCAGAATTATGAAAGCTGAGAACAAAAATAAAAGAGCTACAGAAAATCTCCTTTTCGTCGCTGAAAAACAGCAGAGGTAAGCTGGAACTCCAACCGGCTCAAATTCTTCTCGGTGAGCCTTTGTTGCGATGTAGATATAACAAATGTAGATTAAAAGTAATACGAATGAGTCTAAAATTGAAATCTCACTCTTCAAAGGAATTAAGAAACAGTAAATGGATGCTACGAGCAATATGAAAAATTCGAGTCTGATACCCTCATCTAAAACCAATTCCCTTTTTCTAAACTTCAAAGCTGCAAATATTGCGATGAAACTCCACCCAATTCCCAGCAGAAGTCTGTTTGCTCCCGTCATGTTAGCGGCGGCGTAGTGAATGTATTCCCCTCCAACTTTACCCGCCATCCAAGTAAAGTATAGATCCACCGCATACTCTGGCAGAACCGCGAGCAATGCCACGACAGCCAAGCTTAGGGATCGAGGTAAATCTTTTTCAGCTGTTTCAGCAGCCCAAGAAAGCAAAAATGCTGCTGAAACTACAGCAATACCAGAAATCAGAGCTTGAATATGGGGAGAGTGATGAAAGTTTAAAAGTAAAGACAAAATCCAAGGAAAGGTTGCGAGCAACGTGACTCCAATAAAAATTTTCTCCTTAAGAAACATGCAATCACTCCACGTGCTGATTAAAAACTTTTTCAAAAGACAAAAAGTTGAAATTCTGACACAATTTTGATAATGAACTATCCTTCCCTACCGACCCCTTTACTCTTCCAATGCAATCCTTTTTTAGAAATAAAGAGGTATTCATAAGAAAGTCGATAGTCGGAACTCTCTCAATTCTTTCCGAAACTTTTCTTTTAAGCTTTTAGAGGTGAGAAGTGTAAAGCGAAAGACAAAAATACTCTGAGGTTACATTAATTTCAAGAGCCCGGATAGCTCAGCCTGGGAGAGCGTGCGGCTGAAGACCGCATAGTCCCCGGTTCAAATCCGGGTCCGGGCACTTCTTTTTTAGAAACAAGAATGAATGATGGCCAAATTTGATCTTTGAAACTTTTAACGAGGTTTTCAATGAAAAAGAAAATATTAAAGAAAATAAAATCCCATTAAATTTCCCAGAATAAATCATTTTCGGCATAATTATATTTAAACACGAGAATCCTAAATGGCTCATTGTTGTAATTCTTAACCCAGTGTCTTTCTCTTGGCCTGCAGATGAAAACATCTCCCATCTTGGCATTATAAACCCTGTCTCCAATTCCAAGAACTGCCTCTCCACCTAAAATTACAAAGATTTCTGTCTGTTTCTCATGATAATGCTTTCCAACTTCCTTCTTTGGTTTTACTTCCACCAACTGAATGAAACAGTCTTTTGAAAGTTCAAAGCCTTTTGCAACTTTGTAAACACCTCTATCTTCCCACTGAACATTCTCAAGTTTCATGGTATTTTTTAGGCGACAAGTATTAAAAACTTGAGCAAACCTTCATCGCATGGAAAAGATCAAATTGGGTTTCGTCGTTTCAGAGTTCAATAGAGATATAACCTATATGATGGAAGTTCTGGCAAAAGAACATGCTGAATTTCTAGGAGCAGAAGTGAGCGAAATAATTCGAGTTCCAGGAACTTTTGATATTCCTATAGCGGTTAAAAAAATGCTCGAAAAAGGTAATGTCGATGCTGTAGTTACAATTGGTTGTGTGATTGAAGGGGAGACGGAACACGACGAAATAGTCGCACAGCACTCTGCAAGAAAGATCATGGATCTCAGCATCGAATACGGAAAACCTGTAACTTTAGGAATTAGCGGTCCGGGAATGGGAAGAATTGCTGCTGCTGAAAGAGTTGATTATGCAAAGAGAGCTGTGGAAGCAGCTGTAAAGCTTGTAAAGAGGTTGAGAGAATATGAAGCCAGCAAGAAGGGTTGAAAACGTAAAACCATCTGCAACTTTGAGGATATCGACGATTGCAAAACAGCTGATGAGAGAGGGAAAGAATGTAATCGATATGAGCGTTGGAGAACCAGATTTCAAGACTCCGCAGAAGATAATAGATGCTGCATACAAAGCGATGAATGAGGGAAAGGTTTTTTATACACCAACAAAGGGAATTCCGGAACTCTTGAGTGCAATTGCGGAGAAAATGAGAAAGGAGAATGGTGTAAAAGCGACGGAAGAGAATGTAATTGTCACTCCAGGAGCTAAATATGCTATATATGAGGCCATAATGGCTTTGATAGATGAGGGAGATGAAGTTATATTGCTCGATCCCTCATGGGTTAGCTATGAGGCCTGCATTCAGATGGCAGGAGGAAAAGTGATCTGGGTACCGCATAGCAGCGATTTCAACGATGCACCAATTGAGGAGTATTTAACCCCAAGAACGAAGATGATAATTGTGAATACGCCTAGCAATCCACTAGGAGTTGTTTACGGAAAAGATTTTCTAAAAAAGATAAGAGATATCGCGATCGACAGAGATTTGTTCGTGATGTCGGATGAAGTTTACGAGAAGATAATCTTTGAAGGCACTCATTACAGCCTTGCTAGCTTCGATGGAATGTTCGAAAGGACTATAACGATAAACGGATTTTCAAAGACATACTCAATGACTGGATGGCGAATTGGATATGCCGTTGCTCCAAAATGGATAATTGAAAAGATGAACACGATTCAATCGCACTCCGTAAGTCATCCAACTTCCTTTGTGCAATACGCTGCGCTGGAAGCCTTAAAGCTAGAAGATTCTTTCCTTAAAGAAATGGTTGCTGAATTTAGGGCTAGGAGGGATATGATAATCGAGAAACTCGATGAACTAGGAATAAGCTACGCTCCACCAAAGGGGGCGTTTTACATATTCATGAATGTGGAAAGAGATGGAGATTCGTTCTGTGAGGAAATTTTGAGAAAGGAATATGTTGCATTAACTCCCGGATCAGCTTTTGGAGTTTCTTTCAAGAATTGGGTAAGGCTCAGCTACGCCACATCTAGAGATAAAATTGCAGAATTCCTTAGAAGGCTTGAACGTTTTATTTCCTGATCATTTTTTATTACCATTTTTCGTAGTGTATTCTATCCTCTCTAAATCTATCCGCCTCATAAAACTCCTCCTCGCTAACCGGATAACCGAGAGAGACTATGCTAAAGACGACGATTTCATCCGGAACCCCAAGAGCCTTTGCTATTCCTTTCATCCTTTTTTCATCCGGATAAACTCCTAGCCAACAAGAGCCGATTCCAAGGGCTCTTGCAGAGAGAAGAATGTTCTGCGTAGCTGCACTGCAATCCTGAACCCACATAGGAAGCTTGTATTTGGAAAGTTTAGGATCGCAGCATACAACTATCGCTGCAGATGCTTCTGAGAGCATTTTTCCGTATGGGTGTATTTCGCTCAGCTCTTTAAGCTTCTCCTTATTTCTCACAATAATGAAGTGCCAAGGCTGCTCGTTTCCGGCTGATGGAGCTTGCATTGCTGAGTAAATGATCTTTTTTATATCCTCATCCGGTATTTCCCTCTTTGCATATCTCCTTATACTCCTTCTCGTATTTATGATTTTCAGGAAATCCATAGCCATGAAACTTTTTCGAGTGGCAATGTAAAAATTTTACTAACTCTTTTAAAAACTGCCAGTATTCGATTCACAAGTGGAATAAAATTATAAGCTTAAAAAATTTTCATTACTTTAAAAAAACTAAAGTGAGAAAAATTCAAAATTACTTCTTCTCTTCTTTTTTCTCTTCCTTCTTCTCCTCCTTCTCCTTCTTCTTCTTTGCCATGATCGTATGTGGATCCATTCGATTTAAAAATTTTTCCAATCCATAAAGATCCTGAAAGGTCTAATCTGAAAAATCTCTAATCTGATTTCGTATTATTCGAAATGAAGTACTGTTTTTCAAAAAGAATGAGGATTTTTGGGTTTGAGAATAGAAAGAGATTCTATTTGAAAGAATTTGACGTCAAAATAGTTGAAAATATGCTTTCATGGAAAGATACGAGCAAAACAGCATTTGATATCATAACAAGCAGGAAAAAAATGTCCTTTTATTAGAGTTTGCGGAGGGGAAAGATAAAGCGCTTATAATAAATGAGCATAAAGGTTTACGAGAAACCTTGGATTATATACCGCATTATCTTCCCTTATACAGAAACTGATTCGGTAATTGTTGGGATGCAGCAATTTTCTTAGTAGAACTTGCATTCGATTTGCATTATAATCTAAGGGTAGATAAATAAATCACCAGTGAAATGAGACTATAAGATTATTCCTAAATGCATATCGAGTTTGCAAACCTAAAAATTAAAAAATTGAGCTATTTTGATCTAAGATATATGGCAAAGCCCAACTTATTTCTTCATATCCTTCTCCTTGGCGTTTTCTGCCTTCTTTTCTTCCTTCGCCTTCTTACCCCTACTGCATTTTGCCATGAAGTGAATTTTTTGGAAATTTAAAAATTTTTCTGTTCTGAATGGAAATTCATTTTTAAACGCCGGGGGTGGGATTTGAACCCACGCGGGCTAAAGCCCACACGCTCTCCAGGCGTGCGCCTTACCGCTCGGCAACCCCGGCTTAAATACTTAAGATTTTCAGAGTATTTAAGCATATGCATAAAGAAAAAATTAATTTTGAAACCATAAAAGCGAATTAAATTTAAAAAGAAAACTACATATATTTTTCAAAAAACATTTCTCATGGATGAGAAAGACAGGCTGATCATAGCTCTGCTTCAAGAAAATGGAAGGGCAAGTTATTCTGACTTGGGGAAAAATATAGGAATGACTGCGATGGGTGTGAAGAAAAGGGTTGAAAAACTTCTGAATAAAGGAGAAATAAAAGTAAAGGCTTTAATTAATGCTGAGAAACTCTATCTTGCAATCCTTGTAATGGAAGTCGAGGACTCTAACGCTCTAAACAGAATAATAGACAAGTTTCGTGAATGCCCAAGAGTGTTAAAATTCTTTGTCACAACCGGCAGCTACAATCTTTTCGCTATAATCTTTTCCGAAGATTTTGAGTCTCTGGAAAGTATCACTCTTGAAAGCTGCTCTTTAAGGGCACAGAGTGGAATAAAGAGATATGAAGTTTATCCAGTTCAGGAAATACACTATGAACCTTTTTTAGATATAAAAGTGGTTGCAAAAAAGCTAGATAAACCACCCTGCAATGCTCTCTGTATGGAATGCAGAAGGTATAAGAGTGAAAGATGTCTCGGTTGTCCAGCGACCAAGATGTATAGGGGGAAGCTATAAATTGTATAAACTTTATATTTTGAAAGGAGATGCAATCTTCGGTGATTCCATGGTCAACATTTTCATCGAAGAACTCATGCACACACCAATAGAGAGGCAGAAAGTCGAATTGGTTGAGAGAAAGGGGATGGGGCATCCAGACAGTCTTGCAGACGGCATAGCTGAGGCTATGAGCAGAGAACTCTGCAAGGAATACATTAAAAGATTTGGCGTTGTGCTCCACCACAACACCGATGAAACTCAGATAATCGCGGGGAAATCTTGCCCAAGATTCGGTGGCGGAGAAGTCATTGAGCCAATAAACATAATACTAGTCGGCAGAGCGACGAAAAGTGTTGGCAAAGAAATGATACCAACTGATAAAGTTGCACTTAAAGCTGCAAAGAGGTACATTGCGTCAACGATGAGATATCTAGATCCTGAACTCGACATAATCTTCGACGTTCGCCTTGGCGAAGGGAGTGCAGATCTTCAGGATGTTTTTAAGAGAAGGAAGGAGATTCCTCTTGCCAATGACACCTCGTTTGGCATCGGATTCGCTCCTCTTTCTGAGACGGAGAAATTGGTTTACAACGTTGAAAGGAGGATTTACGAAGAGCTCAGAAAAAAGGAGCCTGCTGTTGGGGAAGATGTTAAGGTAATGGGGCTAAGAGAGGGAGATGTTATAAAGCTCACAATTGCAGTTGCCATGGTGGACAGATTTCTGAACAACGTTTCTGAATATGACAGCGTTAAAAAAGAAGTTGAAAATTTTGTCAAAGAAATAGCTTCCGAATACACAAAAAGGAGAGTTGAAGTCTATGTTAACACTGCCGATGACTATGAAAGGGGATGCGTTTATTTAACTGTCACCGGCACTTCAGCTGAAAATGGAGATGATGGTAACGTGGGAAGGGGGAATAGGTGCAACGGACTGATAACTCCTGGAAGGCCGATGAGCATGGAAGCTACGAGTGGCAAAAATCCGATAAATCACGTTGGGAAGCTATACAACATTCTAGCACATATGATCGCGAACAGGTGTTATGAGGAGATTGAAGGAATAGAGGAGATCTATGTTAGAATTTTGAGCCAAATAGGAAGACCTATAAACGATCCAAAGTCTCTAAGCATTCAGGTTATACCGAAAAAAGGATATGAAGTTGAGAGAATGGAGAGAAAACTTAGAGAAATAGCTGAGGAAATGATAGGGGACATCACCGGGCTAACGATGAAGATAGTCAACGGTGAAATCAAAACATTCTAAATTTTTCAATAATATTTCTATATATTTTTGTTGCAAGCTTTAATTCAGAAATGTATACAAACTCATCCTCTGAATGTAAGTTTCCACCTCCTGGACCAATATAAAAACACGGAACGCCAAATTTTCTAACGTGTCTCGAATCTCCAACACCTAGGGAGAAGACAGCTTTTGGAGACAGATTTTCCGATCTTATAGCATCTACAATTATGTTCAGCAGTTTTAAATCGTTCTCAAATCTCACTTTATCAGCCAAGAAACCATAAGCTGGAAGGAATCCCGAAACTATTATTTCCAAATCATCTCTCTGAAACAAATTCAGCACTTCTTCAACGCTTATCCATGGCGCAAAGCGAACATCTGCGCTCAAATCACATTCAAAGGCAACTACATTTCTCTTAATCCCACCTCGGATTATTGAGGGATTGAAAACGGCTTCCCAGGTCTTTATAACGAATTCTAGACCCATATCTGTAAAAATCCGTTTGTAATGCTCGTAATTTCCATGTAATTTCCTGAATTTTTCAACTAAGTCGACGATGAATTTCGCAGCCTTAAAAATAGCTCCTTCACAGGCATCCTGCATTGCGGTATGACCATCTCTTCCCAAAAACTTTATGTCCAATGCTAGAACGCAAGCCTGAAGAACTGTAATTGCATCGCATCCAGTTGGCTCACCGATGATGACAGCATCAGCCCATTCCCTTTCAAAAACAAATTTTAGACCATTTTTTCCTCCAACTTCTTCATCTGCAGTAAAAGCAAGCTTTAGACAAAATTCCGGTTCAATTTTTTCAACTGCAGAGCACATCGCTGCTATGCAACCTTTTGCATCGCAACTCCCTCTTCCATAGAGTTTCCCATTTACAATTACTGGATTCAGCAAACTGTCAGTCGCTGGAACTGTGTCAAGGTGGGAAGCGAGCATTAGAGTCTTCTTACCTTTTCCAATCTCAACCACAATGCTTTCCTTACCCTCTTTCTCGTAAACCCTAGTCCTATAACTGGAAAAAAGTTTTTGGAGAAATTCCACAGCCATTGAAGTGTCTCCAGGTGGATTTCGGGTATCTATTTTAACCAACTCCTTCGTCAGCTCTATCGGATCCATTCAAAACACCTCTTGAAAGCTATCGGAATGCTATCAAGTAAATGCGTCGCAGTGTAGTTATATCCATACTTCTCAAGGCATATATCTCCAGCAAAGCCATTAATAAAAGCTGCTGCGCAAGCGGAGTTAAAGGCGTTGTCGTTGCAAAAAAGGGCCCCACAAATTCCTGCAAGAATGTCTCCCGTTCCACCAACAGTCATTCCAGCGTTTCCAGTTAAGTTGTACTTAATTCTTTCTCCATCCGTTATCACATCCCTCTTACCTTTCAGCAATATCACCGCCTTAATTTCTCTTGCAACCTTCACAACATCCTCAGGCTCCGCTTTTAAATACTTCTTCAACTCCCCCCTATGTGGAGTTAAAATCGCCTCAACATTTTCAGGAATTTCTCCAGTTATACCTTCAGCATCCAAAACAACCTTTTTACAGCTCTTAAGCAATTCTTCAACAAAATCTCTAAATTCAGGATTCTCTCCAACTCCCATACCAATTACTGCAACGTCACATTTCTTTACAACTTCTTCTGCTTCCTTCAAATTCCTCAAACCTATTCTCTCTCCCTTAAGACTTCTGACGATGAGATTTGGGCTAAAGGATGCAACAACATTTCTTATTGCTTCAGGAACTAGCGTTATCACTATGTCTGCTCCAGCATGATAACAGGCTAAGCTTGCAAGGGCAACTGCCCCAGTGTAATCCCCACCACCTATGACTGCAACTTTTCCATGCATCCCCTTGTGCGCATCCTCATATCTCTTATAGGTCTCAACAACATCCCCAATTCCACAAAGTCTCTCAAACTCCTTAGGTATCCCAATGTCTTTAACAACAACTTCTCCACAGATTTCCCTGGCTTTTAAAATTCCTGGTTTGAGCTTGTGAAAAGTTACGGTAAGATCTGCTTTTACAGCTATTTCATATTTTCCCGTATCCGATTCGAGTCCGCTAGGAATGTCTACTGCGACCTTAAAGGAGTCCATGGAATTTGCTATTTCTATCGCTCTCACATAATTTTCCCTCAACCTACCCCTCAAACCTGTGCCAAGAATTGCATCGACCAAAATGTCTGCATCGGTTTTTTTAATCTCATCATATATTTTATATCCAGCTTTTTCTAAAATCTCCAAGTTCTTCTTTGCGATCTCACTCCTTATTTCTCTACTTATCAAATAAACCTCAACATCGAAATCCCTCAAATGCCTTGCACAGACAAAACCGTCCCCACCATTGTTTCCAGTTCCCGCAAATATTGCCACTTTCCCACTTTCAAATCTCTTTCTTATCTCCTCAGCAACAGCTCTGCCAGCATTTTCCATAAGTTGAAGTCTGCTGAGTCCAAAGTACTCACAATTCAACTCTAGAACTCTCATGTCTCTCGAAGTTATCACATCCATAGCCAAAAATCGCGGAAACCTTAAATATTTTTGTCCACTCAAAAGGGAACATGTATTCAGAGATTCAAAGGATCATACGAGAACATAACGAAATGATGAGAAATTCCATTCCACTTATAGCAAGTGAAAATTTGACTTCTGTACTCGTTAGAAAATGCTATCTCTCCGATTTCGGGCACAGATATGCGGAGGGGAAGGTTGGGGAGAGATATTATGCTGGATGCAAGTTCATAGATGAAGTGGAAAGAATGGCAATAGAATTGTCAAAAAAACTTTTTGAAGCTGAGCACGCAAACGTTCAGCCTATATCTGGTGTCGTTGCCAATCTTGCAGCATTTTTTGCACTTACAAGCCCGAACGATGTTATTTTCAGCATCTCAGTACCGTGTGGAGGGCATATAAGTCATGACAAAATTTCCGCAGCTGGTTATAGGGGATTAAAAGTGGTTCATTATCCATTCAGCGTCGAAGACATGAACATAGATGTAGATGCAACAAGGAAGCTCGCTAAAGATGTTAAACCAAAGCTTTTTGTGCTGGGTTCAAGTCTCATTCTAAGACACCAGCCAGTAAAGGAAGTGAAGGAGATTGCGGAAGATTTAGATGCTTATCTCATGTTCGACGCCAGCCACGTCCTTGGATTGATCGCTGGAAAGGTTTATAGGAATCCTATGAAAGAAGGGGCAGATGTCGTCACAGCTTCTACTCACAAGACCTTCTTTGGCCCTCAAAGGGGGTTAATTCTCAGTCGTGAAAGTCTTGCAAAGCAAGTTGATAAAGCCGTTTTTCCAGGAGTTGTTAGCAATCACCATCTCCACTCACTCGCCGGATATGTGATTGCTGCAATGGAGATGCTGGAATTTGGCGAAACCTATGCAAAACAGGTAGTAAGAAATGCAAGGAAGTTGGCTGAAGCTTTATACGATCTAGGCTACAAAGTCTTGGGTGAGACTTTTGGATTCACGGAGACTCATCAGATAGCCATAGATGTTCGAGAGCTTGGAGGGGGGGACCTTGTTGCTAGAAAGCTTGAAGAAGTTGGGATATTCGTAAATAAGAATTTGCTTCCATGGGATAGCATTGAAATGTCTTCAAATCCCTCCGGAATAAGAATTGGGGTTCAGGAAGTTACCAGACTTGGAATGAAAGAGAGTGAAATGATGGTAATAGCGGAGCTGATAGATTCAACTCTAAAAGGTAAGAAAGAAGTTAAAAAGATAAGAGAAGAAATAAAGGAGTTCAGAAAAGAGTTTCAGAAAATTAAGTTTACATTCGAAGAAAGCGATGCTTATGAGATATGCTGAGGAACATAAATCCTGAGCTTTATGAAAGGTTAAAAAAAATAGATCGGTCAGAAGAAATATTTCAGTACTTTGACAAACCTTTGAGGAAGAGTGTTAGGATCAACACGCTAAAGGCGAGTATAGATTCAGTGATCAAAAGGCTTGACATAATCGATGAAGGAATACCATGGTGCAAGGAGGGTTTTTATGTTAAGGTAGAGGATTTTTCAAACATCCCAGAACACCAGCTTGGAATAATATTTCCTCAATCCGCTGTATCGATGATACCTCCACTGCTCATGGAACTCGAAAAAGGTATGAGAGTGCTAGATCTCTGCGCATCTCCAGGAGCGAAGACTACGCAGATTGCACAGTACATGGAAAACGTTGGTTGCATAATTGCAAACGATGTAAAAATGGATAGGATAAATATTTTGATTTCAAACTTACAGAAATGCGGTGTTTTGATTGCGAAAGTGACGATGATGGATGGTAGGAAATTCGCGAGATTTGAAAAAAAATTCGATGCCGTTCTCGTCGATGCTCCATGCAGCAACATCGGGATGATAAGAAAAAATTACCGCTATGCAAAATTATGGAGTCTAAAAATGAGCATGGATTTGTCTAAATTGCAAAAAGAGCTCATACTTGCTGGATATAAAGCACTAAAACCTGGAGGAGTGCTTGTCTATTCCACATGTACACTTGAACCGCTCGAAAATGAGGCAGTTGTAGATTATCTGCTAAGGAACACAAATGCAGAGATTGAAAAGATAAACTTGCCAATAAAATCTATGGAGGGATTTACAAAGTTCGAGGAGCTCGAGTTCTTGGAAGAGGTGAGAAAGTGTCTGCGAATACACCCACAAATGAACGACACCGAGGGATTCTTCGTTGCGAAAATGATAAAATCCTAGAAATGCTGAAAGAGCAATTTGGGGTTGAAGTTGATTTGGATTTTATAGTTAAGGGTAAGGGGAGGATTTTTGCTTATAAAAAATGTGATTTCAGGATTAGGAGTGTTCAGGAAGGAATATACTTTGGAAAGCTTGAAAAGGATGGGTTGAGACTTTCGATAGAGGGTAGCTTTATCATTGGGAAAATCGCTAAAAAAGGAGTAGTTGAATTGAAAGATGAGGAGGCAAAGAAATGGTTAATGGGAGAAGATCTTGAAATCCCGTATAAGGGCTATTGCATCCTGAAATGGGGAGAATACTTTCTTGGTTGTGGAAAGGGAAATGGAAAGAAAATTATCAACTTTGTTCCGAAGGAAAGAAGAATAAAACCCTGAGGTTTGAAGAGAAAGAAAGATATAGCAATGAATTCTTCGCTGATTATGTTTGAAATGTCTGAGAGAATGAAGAAAATACCACCATATCTCTTTGCTGAAATAGATGCGATGAAGAGAAAGAAGATTGCAGATGGTGTTAAAGTCATAGATCTTGGAGTTGGCGATCCAGATTTGCCAACGCCAGTGCATGTTGTTGAGGCGATGAAAAGAGCTGTTGAAAGAGTTGAAAGACAAAAATATCCGAGCTACGAAGGAATGCTGGAATTCAGAAGAGCTGTTTCTGAATTTTACAGAAGAAGAAAGAAAGTAGAACTAGATCCGGAAAGAGAAGTGATTGCGCTAATTGGTTCAAAAGAGGGGATTGCACATTTACCTCTCGCATTCGTGAACCCAGGAGATTACGTTTTGATACCGGATCCAGGATATCCTGTGTATCATGCTTCCACGATAATGGCTGGAGGAAATCCATATCCCATGCCTTTAAAAGAGGAGAATGGTTTTTTGCCAGATCTGGAAAAAATACCGGCAGAGGTTGCTAGAAAGGCAAAGATAATGTTTTTGAACTATCCAAACAATCCAACTGCATCGATAGCTACGAAGGATTTCATCAGAGAAGCCATAGATTTTTGCATAGATAAAAAAATAATTCTTGCACATGATTACGCCTACGGAGAAATCTGTTTCGATGGCTATAGAGCTCCAAGCTTTTTGGAATTCGACAATGCCTTTGAAGTAACCATAGAGTTCAATTCATTATCAAAGACTTACAACATGACTGGCTGGCGAATCGGTTTTGCTTGCGGGAATGAGGAAATCTTGAAAGGGTTGCTAAAGGTAAAAACAAATGTGGACAGCGGAGTATTCGAAGCCGTGCAGGAAGCTGGAATAGCTGCTCTTACTGGGAGTGATGAAGTTATCGATGAAAATTGTCGAATTTACGCTGAAAGAAGAGACATTCTTGTAAATGGTTTGCAAAAGCTGGGTTTAAAGGTTGAAAAACCAAAGGCCACATTTTACGTCTGGTGTAAAGTTCCGGGTAAAAGCATAGATTTCGTGAAGAGAATGCTCGATGTCGCAGGAATCATCGCCACACCTGGCATAGGCTTTGGAAACAACGGAGAAGGATACGTTAGATTTGCCCTAACTAGGAGTAAGGAAGTGATTGAGGAAGCTGTAAAAAGACTTGAAAAATTGTTGATTCATTAATTTATCCAGAAATTATTTGATTGCTTTACGTGAAACCAAAGACAGCTTGCGTGAAAATGGTTGCAGACTTGGAGATGCGGAAAAGTGAGAAGTAAAAGATTTAACCATTTTAGTATGAATTTAATATGATGGGTGAATATTCGTGGATAACAGATCTCATCGATACCGATGCGAAAGCAATGGGAGTCTACTTAACGCTTTTCTACTTGAGGGTTGAGAATAAATGGAAGAATTATGACGCGAAGCCATCAGTTGACGGAATATTACAGGAAGACAAAATGAGAAGTTTGTTTGCTAAATATTTCGCTGAGAGAATTGCTGAAGCGAGAGAAGCCATTAGTGCTGCAGCTAAATTCATAGACAGACTCTTCAAGGACGAGAGCGTACTAAGTTATTACCATAGGAACAAAATTCTTGACGATTTGGAGGCAAAGTTCATTGAAAAGTTTACAAAAGCGTTTAAGAATTATCTTAGGCTTGAAACCATTCCAAAAGAGCAGATAAAAGTATTACATGAAGCGCTTCTCGATATTCGAAGCCTTCTTTACAGTGTAAGAGTTATTACGCTCGCTGGAACCACCGAGTTTTACGGACCAAATTTTGTGGAAGGACTAAAAACTTATCATGGTATCAAGGAGGAAGAAGCTAACAAATTATTGTCATACTTGACTAGTAGTGGACTTGCAATACATAAAATATACGACTACTATACTATTCCCGCCCCATGTCTTACAGATGAGATAATAGACATTCTGAAGGAAGCAGAGCCTCAGTTAGCAAAGCCTCTACTACCTCCACCACCAGCACCTGAAGTTATTAGGACTTCAAAGCCAACGAAAGAAATCCTAGAAAGCATTGCTTCCTCAGTACTAAGGGATCTCGGCTTCAAAGTTTATACTAATGTTAAAAGGGCCGCTAGAACTGGAGATCCGATAGAAGTCGATGTATGGGCTGAGAAAGATGTTAGGCCAATGAAGTTCTCGGTCTACGTATCGTGCAAGAACTGGGACAGGGAAATTGACAGACCTGTGATCGATGAAGAATT
>JAWAQR010000002.1:0-108234 GCA_038893835.1 Archaeoglobaceae archaeon | reverse complement strand
TTTTGCAAGTTCCGAGTTTTCTATCTCCTTTTTTATCAGATTCACGATTTTTTCTATTTCGACTTTATCCGATATCACAACACTCACCCCGCCGCCTCAAGTTTAGTGAAGTTTGACGATATTAATAAATTTTTCTCAGCAGTTTTGATCAACTTTTTAATTCTTAAAAAGCCAATTTTTGTCTTTTCTCTCTGAAAAATTCTATTGGTCCATTTTTTAAAGTCTAAATGGCTTTTTAAATCATATATATAACTCCTTTTTCAGTCAAAAGACCAAGTTTCAACTTCCACAGGAAATGAAGGGGGGGTGGGTAGAGAGTAAACGTTTATAATGAGAATAGTTCGGAAAACAACTTGCTGATATACTTTGGAAGAGGTTGCGCAGATTACCTTACCTGCAAACCACTTATTTGCACAGACCTAGAATGCTATCACTCTTCACTCGGAATAGGTAGTGTTGATACACTTGAATCAAAATTCTGGTTTCTTTCTTTATACTACTGTGGTGGAAATATTCGATGTAAAGAATCCGAAGAACCCCTTTAGGCACTGGAAGATGGAAATGTGAACGCAATTGTGGCTTTGAGATATGCTGCTCAGAAGAATTTGGATAAAACTGTTGTCGCAGGCTCAAGTAATGAGGGAAAAAGAGGAAAGGTGATCAACCGTAAGCAGATTCGTAAACAAGCTCGATTATGTCGAGAACCTTTATTCTATCTTCTAGTTTCTCGCTTTTTACACCATCTTCCAGCATTATCATGCAAAACGGACAAGCAACGGCTAAGATCTCGGCTCCGGTATCAGCTGCCTCTTTTGCTCTAAGATTGTTTGGTCTATACTCTCCTGGATATTCTCTGACTAGATTTCCTCCTCCAGCTCCGCAACAGAAGCTTCTATTTCTATTTCTCGGCATCTCAACCAATTCAATTCCGGGAATAGCTTTCAAGATCTCCCTCGGTAACTCGTAGATTCCGTTGTATCTACCAAGATAACATGGATCGTGGAAGGTCACCTTTTTCTTGATCTCTTTTCTTAGCTTCAGCTTTCCACTCTTAATCGCTTCGTAGATAACTTCCAAAACGAACTTCACATCGTATCCTTCGTATTCGTTCTTCAGAGTGTTATAGCAGTGCGGAGATGTTGCAATTATCTTTTTAACCCCATACTTTTCAAATTGAGCGATGTTTTCTTCCTTCAATAGCTGGAAAAGCCCCTCTTCTCCAACTCTTCTAACCTCATTTCCGCAGCAACCCTCTTCTCTGCCTAGAACTGCGTAATTCACCCCAATATCGCTCAATATCTTTGCAAGCTTTGCAGTAATTGGAATATTACGGTTGTCAAAGCTATGTGCACAACCAACGAACCATAGCCATTCGAATTCACCATCTTTGGCAAGCTTTACCGGAATTTCAGCTTTCTTCATCCACTGATCTCTCTTAAACTTCGCCTCTCCCCATGGATTCTTCTGCTTTTGAATGTTTGTAAGCAAATCTCTTATATCCGGCGGAGCCTCGCCGCTTTCTATTATTCCCCTCCGCATTTCCACTATTATATCCATTTGCTCTATATAAACTGGACACATCTCCATACAAGCCCTGCAAGTCGTGCAGGCCCAGACTGCATGCATGTCTAGTAGAGTTCCAACCAATTTAACTTCTCCATTCTCTGTAGTCCTCTCTCTTTCCTCCCTTACTTCTCCTCCATCTTCCTCAACCTTCGCTTCGTAAGGTTTCAACATCTTCATTTTTCCACTCGCTATCTTATCCACATTTCTCAGATTTTGAATTAGGAACATTGGAGAGAGTGAAGTCCTTGAGTTAAAGGCTGGACAAGCATCTTGGCATCTTCCACATCTCATGCAAGCAAGGCTGGAAAGAAGATCTCTTTTCGTTAAATCTTTTCTAGTTACAAGCCCTAAATAATCTTCCCTTTGCTGGGGAGGTCTTACGATTCCCGGATGTCTATTGCTCTTCGTTAATATGCTCAAAGGAGCTGCAAAAATGTGCATGAGCTTTGAATACGGTATCAATGCTACAAAGGCTAGAATGAGCAAAGCATGTATGAGCCAGAAAATATGCACTATATAGCTATTTGCGAACTCTGAAAATCTGAGGAACTCTTTGAGGACGAACCCAAAGATTGCGGCGAAGAATAGGATTAACAGGGATATGTTGTCATCTTTGGCATCGTACTTCTTGCTAAATCTTGATGGTTTGAGCAAGTAGCGATTCACGGCCATGATGATCAATCCGAGTGTGAAAAGAACTCCGCCAACGGTCATGGAATATTTGAATGGGAGATAAAGTTGTTTGATGATTTCAGGAAAAGCGTAGGAAATTGTTATTACCAGAATATCGATTAAAAGAATTATAAATCCCCAGAGAATCAAAAGATGCGCGATGGATATCTTTTTCTCTCTCCTATAAAGCCTTATCAGCGCAAGGGAATCCCTCAACATGACCTTTATTCTCTCACTTAGATTGTCAAGTCTTGGCTCAGAACTCTTTTGTCCAGATTTGACGAAGTCTATATTCTTCTTAATTCCAAAGATGAAAATCGCCAATGCTATTATTAGCAACCCATAGTAAACGAGTTCGAGCACGAGATCACCTCCACTTTGCCTTTATATGTATTTTATTTATGTCCTCGACATGGCAGATCTGGCAATCCCCTTTATGTATTTCCACGAGATTTATGTGGCAGTTTTCGCATACGGAATTTTTCCCAACTGGTGTTGTGAGTATTACAGCATCGCTTGGGGCGGAATGGCATAATATTGTTAACGGTTTTTTAACATGACAGCTCTCGCAGCTGAAACTGTGAATTTGATGAACCTCTCCATGGCACTTTGAACAGTATTTCCCTCCCTCCAGATGGCTCTTGTACACATTTGCATGGCTGTGACAAACATCACACGTGTAGCTTTTTGTAGCATTTCCGGCATTTATTGGGTAAAAGAGAAATGGAAGGCTTAGTAGCAATAAGAATGCTAGGACTCTCTTCATACATTCACCTCTTTACGTATTTTTCCAGATATTTGCTGTGCGTTAAGTAAATCGATCTATGGCAGGTGTCGCATTTCCCATCATGATTTGCCAACAACGAGGGGTCGTGGCAAAAAGTGCAGGAAACTTCTGCAACTGTCTCCCACTTCCAGTCTGGCAATTTTTTATGATAATCTAGAATTTCGTTTCCATGGCAACTTTTGCAGCTTGTAACATTTGCATAATGTTTCGGAGATTTCCAAGGCTCTTCATGGCACTGACAGTTAAAAACGACGTTTTTCTCAGCAACTAACTGCACTCTCTCCTCAACGCATCCTAAAAATAAGATGACGACGAGAGCAGTTAATATAGTCAGTTTGAGTCTCATTTTGTCACCTTTTAGTTTCTTGAGCCATCGCTAGTATTCCGAATAAAAGCTTTACTAATTTTTTTCATTCACGCTGCTTTGACTTCCAGCATTAGGTCTCCTATTTTTCTCCTAACTTCGTCGCTGATAGATGGTTCGAGCCACATTCTTTTAAGAACGTTTTCTGGCGGATAAACAACAGGGTCTTCGAGAAGTTCTTCAATAAACTGCCAGGAAATTGTTATTGGATTTGCATATTTTATATACTTCGAGTTCACAGCAGCAACCGTAGGGTCTAGGAGGAAGTTTATAAACGCATGGGCAGAGTTTTTGTGTGGGGCATCCTTTGGGATGCAGAAGTTGTCTGTCCAAATCGTTCCACCCTCTTCAGGGATCCCGTAGTTGATTTTGCTATACTCTTCCCTTAGCCTTGCTATGTCTCCATTGTACGCTTGGGCAACGTAAATAGTACCCATTTTCAGCCCCGGGTAATATTTCTCTGCCCCAGCATAGCCTGCTAGATAAGGTTTTTGCCTTATCAAAACTTCCTTAACTTCTTCCAACGTCTTATCGCTCCAGTCGTTTGGATCTTTTCCAAGATACGCTTTTGCGAAATTTATAACTTCCATAGGCTCCTCAAGCATTGTTATCTTCTTTCTATACTTTTTAAGAAATCCATAATCTGGATCAAAGATCTGCCTTAAAGTTGTTACTCCTTCCGCGACCTCTTCTCTCCAAGCAAAGCCTGTGGATCCCCACATGTAAGTTATGCTGTACTTTCCCTCAGGATCATATGGTGGGTTTAGAAATCTCTTATCCACGAACTTTGCATTTGGAATTAGCTTTTTATCAATTTCCATCAAAAGCCTCTTCCTTATCGCTATTTCAACACAGTAACCCGGAAGTATAACAACGTCGTATCCACTCCCCCCAGCTTCGAGTTTTGCGAGTACGTAATTTGGATCTTCAAACTCGTCGTAAACAATTCTTTCTCTTGGAATTCCGGTTTCTTCTGAGAACAAATCCAGTAGCGCCTCGTTGATATAATAAGACCAGTTCCAAACTCTCAACTCATTTTCCAATGGTGCCTGAACCATTGTTTCCAGCTTTCTAATTTCACTTTCTAGCTCTTCAATTCTCTTTCTGGACACCGAAGAACCAAGGAAGAATCCAGAAATGCCGCCAATTGTAATTCCGACAATTCCTGCTACTGCAATTTTTAGAAAATCTCTTCTGCCTTCATTTACCATGTGAATCTTTAATCAATTCAGAATAAAAGCTTTACTCTCTTTTATGTGAGATTCTTACGTAAAGATAAGCTAAAATTATTGATACTAGAAGCATTAGAGTCGCCAAAGCGCTCAAACTTGGACTTACAACGCCTCTGACAGCTTGAGACCAGATTAGCATGGGCAATGTTTGAAAGCCCGGACTTGTTGTAAAAACAGTTTTTATAAAATTATCCCACGAAAGTGTGAAAGCTATGAGCGAGGCAGCAATTATTCCTGGCATCGCGATTGGTATTGTAACTCTTAAGAAAGTCTGAATCTCGTTTGCTCCAAGTGTTAAGGAAGCTTCTTCGATCGACTTTTCATAGCCAGAAAGTCTTGCCTTTACTATTACGAAGACGAATGCAACGTTGAAGGCTATGTGTCCGAGAAGAACGGAATAAAAGCCAAGAGGAAAACCTATAAATTTATAAAAAAGGAGAAGGGATAGAGCTTCAGTTATCTCCGGAATAACGATTGGGGTATAAAAAAGGGATTCCAGCCTGATCTTTGTTCTAAGATAGGCGTAAGCAGCCATGGTGCCTAGGATTACAGATGTCAAAGTAGATAGCAAGGCGAGGCTGAGACTGTTGTAGAAGGCTTTTACAACTTTATCGTCTCTGAAAACGGCTTCGAACCATTTCAGGGTTATTGTTCCACCTTCGAAAAGTGAGGAGTAAATTACAAAGGCGATTGGAGCATAAAGGAAAAGGAACACTATAAGAATAAAAATCACCATCATATCTCTACTCCCCTCGCCTTTCTTATATAAACTGTAAGTGCTGCGAAAATTATGAGCATGTATATTATTGAAATTGCAGATCCTCGCCACCAGTCGTGGTATCTCAGGAACAAGTCCCAAGTAATCGTTCCTATTGTCATATAAGTTCCTCCGAGCATTGAGGGAACGATGAATTCGCCGAGAGATGGAATGAAGACCAGTATGACTCCAGCAACAACTCCGGGAATGGATTGTGGGAAAGTGACTTTTATGAAAGTTTTTACAGGATCTGCCCCGAGAACGTAGGAAGCTTCTATCTGTGATCTTTTCATTTTTTCCAGCGATGCATAGATTGGTAGAACCATGAAGGGAAGGTAATCGTAAACCATCCCTATAACGATTGCGGGGAAGGTGAAAAGCAGACCGAGTGGGCTTAGAATTACCATTATTGCATAAGTTCGTAATAGCAGACTAATCCAGAATGGTAGAATTATGAGCACGAGGAGCAGGTTTTTCCACCTTTGAGCTCTCAAAGCTATATAATATGCCACAGGATATGCGATTAGAAGGCAGAGGATTGTGGTGATCCCAGCTAGGATGATGGAATCCAATAAAACTTTGAAATATAGAGGTTTTAGGACCTCGATGTAGTAATTTAGTGTGAAATTTGGAAATCCAAAGCTGTAAAGGACAACTATGAAAAAAGGAAGGTAGAAAAGGAGTAATAAGTAAATAATAGCTGGATACGCGAATATTCTTTTCATGCTTCAAAAACAATCGCTTCGCTCGAATTCCAGCCTATCTCAACTTCCTCATCTTCCCTAAATCCATTGTATTTGGTTATACACTTGATGTTAACACCATTTACGTTCACGTTTAGTTTTACGAATCCTCCGAGGTAAGCGAGGTCTTTTATTTTTCCCTTAAAAACGTTTTCAACGTTCTTAAGCTCCAGTCCAACTTTTATCTTTTCAGGTCTAATTCCTAGGATGACCTTTCTAGCCCCATTTATTTTGGCTTTGATCTCTCCAAGCTCGCTTACAAGACGATCTTCCTGAACTTCTGCTTTGATAAAGTTCATTTCTCCAATGAATTCAGCAACGAATTTCGTTTTCGGCCTCTCATATACCTCTACTGGCGTTCCAATCTGCTCTATCCTGCCATGGTTTATTACTGCTAGCCTGTCAGACATAACAAGAGCCTCAGATTGGTCATGGGTTACGTATATGAACGTGGTCTTTACGTTCCTCTGAATCTTTTTCAACTCCGTCATCATGTGCTGCCTCAGCTTTAAATCAAGAGAGCCAAGCGGTTCATCTAAAAGCAGAACATTTGGCTCTATTGCCAGAGCTCTGGCAATTGCAACTCTTTGCTGCTGTCCACCAGATAGCTGAGAAATCTTTCTTTTTGCAAAAATCTGAGGATCTAGATTTACGATTTCAAGACATTCCTTAACTCTTCTTTTTATTTCATTCTCAGGCATCTTTCTAACTCTCAAACCATAAGCCACATTCTCGAATACGTTCAAATGCGGGAATAATGCAAGATCTTGGAAAACCATCCCAATGTTTCTCTTGTATGGAGGAGTAAAGGTACAATCCTGTCCCATCAACCTTATCGACCCAGTATCTGGAAAAATTAGTCCAGCGATCAACCTTAAGATTGTCGTCTTACCAGAACCGCTTGGACCAAGGATTGAGAAGAATTCTCCCTTGCGAATTTTCAGTTTTATTTCTCTAACTACCTCAAAATTGCCGTATCTCTTCGACACATCATCGAGTTCGACTGCGAACTCAACCATTGTAAATTAGATACCTCCGTAGTTTAAAAAATTTACGTTTTTGCATTCTTTCCTAAAAAAAACTGATTTCCTTTAACTTTACCTACGAAGAATTGCAATTATATTTCCGAGTTCTCTGTATCTTTATTTTTGGTAATGAAATCAAAAAAAGCCTATTTTTAGCAGCATTTTGGAAAAATATAATATATTTTTCTCTAATTAAATTTTTCCGATCCTTTTCCTGTTCTTAAAAATTCAAGAACTTAATCAACTTTTATTAGTTTATAATTACTTTCTCCAAGTCCGATCTCTTCAGCATAACTTATCATTCTCTCTGGACTTGTCCAAGCCCAGAATTTTTCTCCTCTAAAAATATCGTTTATGCAGGGTAACTCTTTGTAGATTTCGTAGCTTGCTTTGTCTATAGAAACCATGTCTTTTGATGCTAATATCCCGAAATCAGGTGCAACGGCATTATCGCTGTATGGATGACAATCGCAGTGGGGGGTTATGTCTAACATAAAGTTTAGAAAAACCATGTTCTTTTTGACTTCATAGACGCCCTTTGCACACTCAACTATTCTCTCAACAATCTCATTTCCAGAAATCCAGTTTATCTTTACAGCATTCTCCTCACAAACCTCGTAGCAGCCAGTGCATTTGAGACATCTCTCTTCAACAATTCTATAATTAGATATTGCATCAACTGGACAAACCTCGAGACATCTGTTGCATTTTGTGCACTTTTCCTTTATTATTTCTGGAAATCCACTTGCATGAACGTCGAATTTTGAAGGTTTGGCAACACAACCGACGCCAACATTCTTAATACTTCCTCCCATTCCAGATTGCATGTGCAATTTGAAATGTGTGCAGAGAATAACCGCATCACTCTCAGCAATCGCCTTTGCAACGTAAACTTTTTTCAAATGTCTTCCATTTATCGAAACTTCGACGAAATCAAAACCTTTCAAACCATCTGCTATTATTATTGGTGCTTTTAAAGTTTGTTGAGTGTATCCGTTCTCTTCAGCTATTTGTAACCTTCCAATTGCAGAGGATCTTAGTCTAGTTAATCCAAGACCAGTTGTTTCAGTTACAAATGGTTTTGCACCGATTTCAAGCAATTTTTCAACAACTGCTCTTATAAATTGAACTCTCAAAGTCTTCGTAGTACCTTTTTCTCCAAAATGTGTCTTAACAGCCACAACATCTCCATTGTCAATTGAATCCAGCACTGGAGTTTTATCGAGAAGGTCTTTCAGCTTGTTTACAAGACTGAGATTTGGCTGGTACCACTCATCAGGATCCAGAACCTTTGCACGAGAATCTACGTAGAAAACTTCCATGTTAAACGTTTAACAACTTAGTTAATATCTCTTTTGCCCTCTCAACTTTATACTCTCCTTTTTCCAATTCCAAATTGAAGGATTTCAAAACTCTTATTTCACGATCGAACACTTCAACGATGTTTGGAAAGAGCATCATCAATCCAATCTCAAATTGTCTTTCCTGAGCTCCGCTTACAAGTGTAAAAATCGCCTTGGCCTTATCATTTTCAACTCTCATCAACAAAACTCTAAGGAGGTTTATAACCTTTGCAAGCGGTTGATAAACTGAGAGACCGGATATCGAGTTAAAAATGAGTATATAATCTTTTTTAACTTTATCAAGAACTTTTGATACGGCAAGACTTATTTCGTTTAGATTCATAGGATTAACGACGATGACATCTTTCTCATTTCTCACTTCTTTCATCCCCCAACTGAATACGTCAATGATCCAGGGCTTCTCTCCCAATCTTTCTCTGACTTTTTCGAAGCTGTAAGTTGTTGTTATCCAAACTACGTTTTTAAAATCGTTTACGATTCTCTCAAGTATCTTACATTTCCCCACCCCTGGTTCGCCAAGGAGCAAAACATACGACATTTCAATCTCTCTCAATGAAAAGAAATTTAAGTTTTTCTTCAATCTTAAATGTGTTGAAGTTGCTTCCTGAAAGAGCAGTAATTCTAAAAAGGACAGCTGTAATAGCAGATCTGCATCTTGGCATAGAAAATGCGATGCAGAAATCTGGAATAGCTGTGCCAAGAATGCAAATAATGGACATAATATCGAGGACCAGAGCTCTCGTTGAGAATTATGAAGTAGAAAAACTCATCATAGCCGGAGATTTAAAGCACGAGTTTGGAGAAAATCTTCCATATGAATGGGATGATGTCAGAAGTTTTCTGAACTCTCTGGAAATCGATGTATCTATTGTTAGAGGGAATCATGACAACTTTCTTTCCGCAATTCTCGCTGATTATTCAATAGAACTCAAGGAAAAGGAAAGGGTTGAAGATTACACGATCGTCCATGGTCATAATGAATGTGAAGAAGAAAAGATCATTCTTGGACACGAGCATCCAGCGATAAAAGTGAGGGTTAGAGGGGCAAGTTACTCCTTTCCATGCTTTTTAGTCCTAGACAAAACCAAGATAGTTCTACCAGCCTTTTCGAAATTGGTTGGTGGAAGTGATGTACTTCAGGGTGAATTTCTTTCACCAATAGTTAGGAAGGCGAAAAAAATCGAAGTATATGCGATAGAAGATGAGGTTCTATATCTTGGAGAGCTAGGAGTCCTTAGAAATATACTCTAAGCCTATTCCTTTTCTGTACCTCATTCCTGGGAAATTTATCAACTTTAAAGCGCTATAAGCCTTTTCTCTAGCCTCCTTTAAGGTTTTGCCTCTTCCAACAACTGTCAAAACTCTTCCACCAGTTGTTACGTATCCATCTTGCTTTGCAATTCCATTCGCATAAATTATAGCCATCTTTCTTGCCTCCTCTATTCCAGAAATAGGTTGACTTGTATAATGATCAGCAGGATATCCTGGCTTAAAGCCTTCTCTCCCCCTTAAAGCTCCACTCACTGCACAGACTGCGCAACAAAAGTCTCTGCTGAACTTTATCTCTACTCCATCTAAATTTCCATCCACGATTGCTAAAGAAATCTCAAGCAAATCACTTTCAAGCCTGGGAAGCTTTGCCTGAGCTCCAGGATCGCATTCTCTTATGTTTATCTCCAGAACTTTTGGTTCTCCATCTACAAGCATTATCACTGGATAAAGTATCCCCTTAAATCCAGTCGCTTTAACCACGGGTTCGACAACTTTTTTCATTATCCTTCTCTCAACATCTTCATCCACTTCTGGATGAGGGCTAATGGCACCCATTCCGCCTGTGTTCGGATTTATCAGCTTTCCCTGTTTGAATAGGGCCTCTATCTCTTCTCTTCGATAAAATCTCTTTCTAAGTCCTATGTAGTAATCCCTAAGACCTTCAAAGTCCTCAAAGTCAAATGCGGCTTTGTAGTCCTTTACATGCCCAAAAGGAATTGCATTTTTACCATCACATACCGCCGTGAATGCTATTTCTGTTCCAGCTAGTTTCTCCTCTATCACTATCCTATTCCCAGCAGGACCAAACTTCTTCTCTATCATTATTTCATCCACAGCTCTTAAAGCTTCTTCAACAGAATCACAAACGTAAACACCTTTTCCTGCAGCAAGCCCATCTGCTTTAACAACTAAGTTTCCAGAGGAGTTTCTTATGAACTCTTTTGCCTCCTCAGCCGACTCAAAGTTCTTATACTTTGGAATAGGAACTCCTAAGTCTTTTAGAAAATCTTTTGTTCTGCACTTGCTCGCTTCAAGCCAAGAAATCTCTTTTCTTGGACCTACTGCAGCTATCCCCTCTTCTTCAAGCCTGTTAACTATCCCTAGACTTAGTGGCTCCTCTGGGCCAATGAAAGCCAAGTCAACGTTATCCTTTGCGAATTTCACTATCTCTTCTATGCTCCTAATCGACTGAATCGGCTTCCCATCTATCTTTGCAATTCTGCACTTTTCGAAAAACTCACTTCCAGCATTTCCTGGAGCAACGAATACCCTTTTGACTTTTTCACTTCTAGAAAAAGCATGAGCGATCGCATTTCCTCTTCCACCGGCATCAACTACGAGAACGTTCATGTCAACAATTTTTTCTCTGATATTAGTAACTTACTCTTTTCCTTATCACCTCGCAAATCTTACACAGATGATCTGCATCATCTATCGTAATCTTATGCTGGGCGATCAGATCTGCCAACTCTAAAACTATGCTCTTAACTTCTTCATCCTTTTCTAGAATTTCGATTCCTTTTTGCCCTCTTTTGCTGCTTAAATACTGTGAAACTGCAGCTTGTGTCAAGCCAAGCATTTCAGCAACATCTTTCATCTTAAATCCTCTCTTAAAAAGCTCTCTAGCTAGATGAGCTCTTAAAGCTGGGAGAATGTATTTAACGATGTAAATGCAGTGAGGTTTCATTATAGATTTTGGGAATTCAAAAGAAATTAATTTTTCGCATCGGCGCTTAGGTTTTGAATTTCCAGGAAATAATTACGGATAGAATTCCAAGAAAATGGGCTAGGTAGCAGTAGGGACAGAAGTATTTTATGGAAATAGAGTATAGGAGTAATGAAATCGCTCCTAGAAAGCCGAGAATTTGCCAGATTTTAAGAACTCTTTTTATTTTTACCAGTAGGCATACTATTATTCCCACCAGGAACCATAAGAGTCCAAGAAGGGCAAAGTAATAGCTTGGAAAGGGTAGATCAGGAGGTAGGCAATCTACTGGGCAATATGGAGAAATGTGGAGCATGTAATGTGTGTACAGAAGGTAAGAGGAGTCAGCAACTCCGATGAGCAATAAAAGTGGAAGTATTAGTCTCATGTAGAAGCTTTGGAAACTCGGTTATTTTAATTTTGTGTCAATAAGGGAAAAATTCGAAATAATCTATCTCATACTCCTCAATTCTTCCCATTTCCGCAAGTCTAAAGAGCTCGGCATCGTAGGGTATCTGGGTTATAAACTCGAGCCTGTACTTGCGATAGAGTAGCTCAGTTTTCCCCTTTCCAAATGCAAAAATCTTTTCCCCGCACTTTGGGCATGGGATATAACTCATGTTTTCAACGATTCCAAGAACAGCGGATTTCAGCTCTTCAGCCATTCTAATCGATTTTTCAACCACCGAAATCGCCAAATCTTGAGGAGTTGTGACAACGATAATTCCATTTGGTTTGATGTCCTGTAGAATTGTTAGTGGCGCGTCCCCAGTTCCAGGAGGTAAGTCGATGATGAGGTAGTCGAGCTCGTCCCAGTTTGCCCTTCCGATCAGTTCCCTTATCATCCCAGTTATCAACGGACCCCTCCATATTACTGGAGTGTCTGGAGAAGGGAGAAGAAACTGGATTGATATTACCTTTATACCGTATCTCGTCGTTAAAACTGGTTCTATTTTTCCGCCTACAAAAGCCAATCTTTCCTTTTCGAGTGAAAAAAGTTTTGGAATGCTTGGACCTAGGAAATCTGCATCGAATATACCCACTTTTTTTCCTCCCTTTTTCACGTAATGCAGGGCAAGTAAGGCTGAAATCGTCGATTTTCCAACCCCACCTTTACCGCTCATCACGGCTATTTTGAAATCAACTTTCTCCAAATTCTTCCTGATCTCCTCATCAGTTATCCTCTGCATGAAATCCCTTTTTTGCATGGCGTAAAAGCTTTACAGTTCAAGCTTTTTGAGCATTCATTTTGCTAAGCTAAGGTAGGGCAATCTAAATGACTCGAAAAGAATTTAAATCTTCACCCTTTGTTATCTTGAGGGCTCGTAGCTCAGCCAGGTAGAGCGACGGGCTTTTAACCCGTCGGTCGCGGGTTCAAATCCCGCCGAGCCCGTTTTTGTTCTTTAAATCAGTTCTGAAAGAGGTTTTGATGCTTGTTCAAAACTTCTTAAAAAGATCGATCAAAACATCTTTTTTTACTCTTCTCTTCAAGCAATTTCATGACTGCACTCTCAACTTCTCTCTTTACAACTTCAAGATCTCTTTCGGCATTCACGATCAGAGTCCTATCATCTGAAATCTCGAGAAACTTCTTTCTTACCTTCTCCAGATATTCCTTTCTCTCAAAAACCGTAGACCTTCCTCTGCTCTTTATTCTCTCCATCGCCTTTTCTGGGCTTAAATCTAGAAGTATTACGAGATCAGGTTTTGGCGCAATCTCTTCGTTCATCTTTCTTATTTCTTCCGCATTTATTCCCCTTGCAGACTGATAAGCTATGTTCGAATAGTAATACCTGTCCATTATTACAATTTTCCCCTTTTCGAGAGCTGGTTTAATTCTCTCCTCCACATCCACTTTTCTGTCGAGCAGGAAGAGTTTTAGTTCCTCTTCTGGATCCAAGTTCTCCTTTAAACTCCTCAGAATTTCTCCATATACGCTGTTCGACGGCTCTTTGAAGACAACGCATTCATATCCCTTGTCCTGAAGGAATTTTAGAAGATGGGTTGCAATAGTAGTTTTACCAGCTCCATCAATACCCTCTATCGCGATCAGAACCCCCTTCAAGTTCAACACCTTTTTGAGCCTTTAAAATACTACGTAAGCTTAAAAAAGTTCCATCTGGCATAATCGCATCCCAATTATGGTAATTGTATCTCCTGAACATGAATCCAGCAGGTTTCTCTAAATTCACCGGTGTTGATGAACAGAGCTCATTGAAGGCTGGAAGAACAACAACTCTTTTCTTTTCACCCATAACTTCTATTTCTCCAACCAAAAAAACCCTCTCCTTAAATCCGCCAACTTCAGATGGGATGAAAATAGAGGGATGCGCATGTGCGAAGATGAGATTTTTCGATTCAAAGAACTCGTTTCCGGGAATCGAATGACCATGAAATACGCTGTACTTTCCAATCTTAACAGCTTTGTAACCACTTATACCAGCATCGTGGTTTCCACGAACGATCAGCAATTCCGAAATTTCGGATATCTTTTCAATGAATTCCTTGACTGGACTCTTTTTACCCAGATGCCTGAAATCTCCAGCTACTATGATAGTTTGAAATTTCTCTGCGAGTTTAACAACTTTTTCGAGTAATTCTCTGTCGTAAAATGATACTAAACCAAAATGCAAGTCTGCTATTATAACCTTCCTTCCCACAGCAATTGCGTCAGTCAGAAACTTCATCGAAAACTTTCTTTTCAACTATGGGAAGGTATTCAGAGATGTTTAAACCAACTTCTTTCGCCACTATAAGGGCAACAATCTCGAAGCTGACGAGGTTTTCCATTCTCTCCTGTCTTTCGCTTATCATTGAAAATACTTCTTGAATGCTTTTTCCAGTCTTTTTAGCTATCTCTTCAACTATCTTTTCCTCCAGCGTTCTCTTCTCTATAAGCAATTCTTCGAGTTCGAACACCATGATTAGAAGAAGTCCTCGAGAGTTAAACTTTTTGTCTCCACTTCTTTTTTCTTTCTCCCCCTCTTTTTGCCAGCTTCTTCAGTCTTCTTTACATCCTTTTCCTCTATTCTTTCTTCCTCAACTTCTCTCTCACTTTCAGTGGTTAAAGCTTTGGCTGAAATCCAGGTCTCATCGACTCTATGAATTCTATTTTTCTCTATGAAATCCATGATCTCTTTTGCCCTGTTTTCACCAACCAAGAAGTTCAAATCTTCTTTGCTGAAATCGTAAAAAGCGGCAATTTTTGCACTCCTTTCAATGTCTAGATTTTGGAGTAAAAATGCAATCGTTGGAAGCATCTCGTTTTTCGCTTTCCTAGTTGAGAGATGAGAGTAGTTGGAGATCTTTTTTAAAACGTTGTCCCTTATCTCTCTACTCTTTTTCGTTTGGAAGAGATACTGCCACGTTTGTGGACGCCTGTAGTGTGTGAATCCAGCCCTCTTCTCCTCTCTTATTTTTTGAATACCATCTGTCATCAGGAATGTCGCATATTTCCAAAGCCTGTAAGCCTGCCTTCTTCGAACTCTTCCTAGGAAAATATCGGCCCTGGATAAAACCATGTACCCCCTAACCAAATCCATCTTCTGATATTCAAGTGGAAGATTCTCTTCTATCCATTGTATTAAATCTTCCGGTGCCTCGTCAAGCAGCATGGCGTCGGAATAAGCGGAGTAGTTTGTTTTGAATATTCTCTGAAGTAGTTTGAAAATATCTATTTCCTGAGTTCTTTTTCCAATTACAAAGTCTTCGAGCGTTATCTTTTTTTTCCCTTCCGCAATTGCTTGCAGATCGTTTATTGCAGCCCTCAAATCACCCCCTGCATTTTCTGCAATCTTTTCTAGAACTTCTTTTTCACACTCTATTCCCTCCTTTAAGCATATTTTTTGTAAAAGTTTCACAATCTGCGTTTTTGGAACTCTCCGAAACTCAATAAATTCGCAGAGAGATCTAAGTTCTTGGGAAAGCTCGTATGGGTCGTTGGCTATGAGAATTATTGGCTGTCTTGGCTTCTTTTTAATTATCCTGATCAAAGCCGCTTCTCCGCCGACATCCTCTTTCTTATGGATGTTGTCTACTTCATCAAGTATTATCAGCTTCAACCTTCCTCCGCTTGAAGAAAGGAATTCACCTTCATCGCTTATAGTTTCACTAAATGCACCCTCACCTATTATTTTATCTATTACTTCCCAATTTCTCTGATCGCTTGCATTTAGCTCTACAGTTTCCCATTTCATGGTATTGGCAAGAGCGAGTGCTAGAGATGTTTTACCGACTCCTGGTGGACCTGCCAGTAAAAGTGGTTTCCAGCTTTCTTTTTGCCATCTTTTTGCCCAATCTAATACCTTTGCAATTATCTCTTTATCAGCCACAACTTCATTTAGATTTTCGGGACGATATTTTTCGGTCCATAGCATTATGATGGACTTGCTGAACATGTATAAGATCCTTTGCACAAAAATCATGTTACACATTGAGTCATAGGCCACATAAAAAGGTAAAAGCTTATATAGTGAGCATATACTTTTTCTACGTGAGTGATGGAATTTACATGAAAAGGGAGGAAATTGAGGAAATAAAGCGAAAAAGGCTAAGGTACACGTTGAGATACGTCTATCAGAATTGTGAATTTTATAGAAGAAAATTTGAGGGTATAAACATCGATAGAATAACACCAGATAACTTATCAAAGCTCCCATTCACAACTAAACAGGATTTGCGCAACGCATATCCATTGAAGATGAGTTGCGTGCCCAAGGAAAGAATCGTTCGCATCCAGATGAGTGGTGGCACTACTGGACAGCCGGTGATAGTTCCTTATACGAGGAAAGACGTTTATCAATGGAGAGAGATGATGCTGAGAGCCTTTCAAATTGCCGGAATAACCTCAAAAGACGTCATACAAATAACTCCTGCTTTTGGATTGTGGAATGGTGGTTTTGGCTTTCACTTTGCAGCAGATGCGATCAACGCCTTTGTAATTCCAATAGGTCCTGGTAACACTAGGAATCAGATTCGCTTCATGCTCGATTTTGGCACAACCGTACTCTGTGCTACCGCAAGTTATCCTTTAAGAATTGCTGAAGTTGCGGAGGAACTTGGCTATAAGCCTTCAGAGTTGCCAATTGAAAAAATGCTCTTAGGAGCAGAGCCATGGAGCGATGAGATGCGAAAGAGAATCGAGGAAACTTTTGAAGCCGTAACTTTCGACATTCCTGGCTTAACTGAGATGGGGGGAGTTGGAACTGTTGGCTTTGAGTGTCCTCTTCGTAAAGGATTGCACATGTGGGAGGATAATTACATAATCGAAGTCGTCGATCCTGAGACTGGAGAAGTGCTTGAAGAGGGCGAGGAGGGAGAAATCGTTTATACTGCGATAAACAGGGAAGCTATGCCGTTGATAAGATATAGAAGTGGAGAAGTGTCAGAAATCGTTTCAAAAGAGCGGTGCGAATGTGGAATAGAGCACATAACGCTGAAAAGAATCAAGGGAAGGACAGATGATATGATAATTCATAGTGGGGTGAAGTTCTATCCGAGTGATGTCGAAAGCATCCTTGCAAGATACGGGATCACTCAGTATAAGATCGAAGTTGGTTCTGAAGTCAAAATTTTCTTTGAAGGAGATCCCTCATTGCTCCCACGTATTGCTAGGGATATAAGAGAATTCATAGGAATAAATCCTGAACTTATTTCCGTTTCAAAAGGTCAGCTTGAAAGGTTTGAAGGTAAGGCTAGGAGGTTGATAAGAATATGATATTGGAACTCGTTTACGGAACTTCGATATTTTTGATTTTTGTTGGTACAATAGTGGCATTTAGAAAGGCGAGAAAGCTATGATCCTCGAAACTTTTGTTGCATATTTGATTTTAATGGTTCTCATTGGTATTTACGAGTATCGAAGGACTAGAAACCTTCCGGAATTTTACATCGCCGGAAAAAAACTTGGTCCATTAGCCGTTAGCTTTTCTTTCTTTGCAACATATTTCAGCACTGCAGCCTTCCTCGGTGGCGGAGGAACGGGATTCATTTTAGGCTTTCAATGGTCCGCTTTTTTAATCTTCTTCCACATTCTATTTGCAATTCTCGCATGGCTCTTAATAGCACCCCCATTGAAGAGAATCGCCGATGAACAGGGAGCGATGACAATTCCGGAAATCTTTGGTAGAAAGTTTGGAAAAGACGTTCAGATAATCTGTGCTCTTGTAATACTTTTCTTCTTTGAATTCTACATGGTTTCGATTTACAAAGGGGCAGGAATTCTTCTTCAGACGATGTTGTCCATAAGTTATCTCGATGCTTTACTGATAACTGCAATTATAGTGACGATTTATACGGCCATAGGTGGTTTTAGAGCCGTTGTGACCACTGATATAATCCAGGGAGCTATTATGTTCATAGGAGCCATAGTCCTTTTCCTTTCTATTCTTTACTCCTTTGGTGGACTTGAAGCGATAGCAAAGCTTAGGGTTGTAAAGCCTGAAGTCTTTGAAATTGGAAAAATGGGTCCAACACCAGTAATGAATGCTGGTATGATCATCCCCTTTGTCCTCAGCCTAACATTTGCCATAAGCATTGCCCAGCTCTCAAGTCCACAGTTGGTGATAAGATTTGTGGCCGCAAAAGATCAGCGAGTTCTTGCATATGGCATGATCCTAACACCTGCAATTGTTGGAATATTTGCAATCTGCGTATTTAGCATAGGCCCATTTGGCTGGCTTGTTATACCTAAGGAGGAAATCTCCACATTTTTAAAAGATGCGGACAAAGTTGTGCCTTACATGGCGATGAAGATGCTCCCATTAGGGGTAAACGCGTTACTTCTAACAGCCATAATCGCTGCTGCAATGTCGACGATAAATTCCTTGGTCCACGTTTCCGCAACTGCTCTAGTCAGAGATTTACTTCAAAACTTGAGAAGAATAGATGACTCAAAGGCACTAAAGCTAACTAGGTTGGCTGTAGTAGTTTTTGCCTTAATTCCAGTAGCTTTTGCGATTAGCCCACCGGGAATCATAGTTGAAATAGTTGGAGTAAGCTTTTCCGTCATAACTTCTGCCTTTTTAATTCCGCTAATCGCGACGCTTTATGCTGGGAATATAAGAAAGGGTGCAGTTATATCTTCGATGATCGTAGCCGTAGCTGTTTGTATAATTTGGCAAATCTACTTCTACAGAGTTTACTTCACGTATCCAGTCGTTCCTGGATTGCTAGCATCTCTGGCAACATTTTTAATCTTCAATCTTAAAAAGTAAAACCAATTCAGTTTTTCTATCTTTTAAAAGCTCGGCCATCTCCCTCCTTATATCTTTAGCAGACTTGTTTGCCGAGATTAGCAGCGTTCTTCCACATATGAACGTGCTTTTTCTGATCACAATATCTCTTTCGTGATTCAGGATCAACTTTTCACTTCCAAAACCTATTAGACAATCTTTTATCCCATATTCTGGTAGGAGAAGTTCAACCTCCACTTTAACATTCTTTTTTAACTCTTCCTTCACTTCCTTAGGCAAATCGGAGATACTTTTATCTGCCTTAACCCCTATTACACAATCAGCTCTCTTAGAAATTTCAGGATCTTTCGTAACCTCAACTGTGGAGGGATGTTTGGCAGTTATGTTGGGATGCCCAAAAGCGCGGACCTCAAAAATCATTATTAAATAAATATAATAATAAAAATAATTACTTCCTCTGCAGGACTATTTCAATAGCAGAGACGTTTGCGGTCCCTTGTTCACCGGTAACCTGTTCTGTCGAGATCTTTATATCTTTAACGTCAACATCTGGCAGAAAGCGTTTTCTGACTATCTCCGCAACATCCACAGCTCTGCTTATCGCCTTACCACGCGCTTTTATTGAAACCTCAGTCGCTCCGCTATTGAACTGAGTCAACACGGCCAAAACGTAATTCATCACAGGTTTATTCCCAACAAATACCGCATTCTCTGCCATCTCCGATCCCTCCTTCTTTTTTTCGCTCAACCATGTGGAGTTATATTAATCTTTCGTTTGTAGATGCTACAACATAAAAGATTTACCCTGAAATCAGTCATGTGTGTATATGGCAACAACTTCCCCATTAGCTCTTTCAATCCTGCAAAATCCGAATCTCTCGAATTGAACAACTTTTCCAACCTCCTTCTCAATCCCCTTCTCAGCTAGACCCTCCCATACCTTCTCTCCAAGAACTTTGCACTTCACCGCAGAACTCTTCGGCAACCAGTGGATTATATTTTTTCCCTTCTTTGCCCCCAATAGTTCAAAGCTGACGAATTTTGCTTTTTTCTCTAGAATCACATTACAGAAATCTTTTAGCCTTACATTTTCCCCTTTAAATTTTTCAAAATCTTCTAATGAAACATAAACAAATCTTTCTCCTTTTAACACTCTCTTTTCATTTTTTTTCGGATTTAGTGGAATCTCTACGAGAGGTTCATTCGGTAAACCTTCTATTTCTATCTCCACGGGATTTGCGACGAAGAAGTATCTGTTTGCATTCGGATCTATGATTTTTCTATTCTCGGCATATAGATTCTTTAGACTTATGTTCACATCACTTTCACTTAGTCCTAAAGATATGAAGAACTTTCTTATTGCCTCTGCCGATATTCCTCGTCTTCTTAAAGCTCTAATAGTTGGTAACCTTGGATCATCCCAGCCCTCGTATTTTCCGGACTCGATTTCTTTCTTTATAAGAGAAGTTGAAAGTTTTCCAAATTCGACCACGTTTACTCTACCCCAGTGCATTGTCACAGGGTATTCCCAGCCCATGTAATTGTAGATATATCTTTGTCTCAGCTCCGAATCCCTCAAATCCTTGCCACGAAGGATATGGGTTGTTTTGCAGAGAAAATCCTCGATTGCAGACTCAAAATCTAGAGTTGGATAAACGATGTAAGAATCTCCAACGAGTGGGTGTGGTGTGTAGATTATTCTAAAAGCAACCCAGTCTCTAACGGCTGGATCTTTGTGTGACAAGTCTGTCTTTATCCTTAGCACAACTTCACCCTCATCGTATCTGCCTTCAAGCATCCCTTCCCATATTTCAAGATTTTTCTCGACCTCACTCTCTCTGTGCACACATGGAATTCCGCTGTCTCTATATTTCTTAAACTCCTCCTTGTTACAGAAACATGCGTAAGCTTTTCCGATCTCGATCAACTTTTTGGCATATTCATAATAAATAGGAATTCTTTTTGACGCATAAATCACCTCATCTGGCTCATATCCAAGCCATTCTATGTCTTCGAGATACCAATCATAAGCTTCCAACATTGGCCTTTTTGTCTTTGGATCCGTATCATCGAATCTTATAATGTATTTACCATCATACATTTTGCAGTATTCCCCATTTATTATTATTCCTCTCGCAGATCCAAGTGTTGGTGGACCATTTGGATTTGGTGCAAAACGCATCACTACCTTTCCCTTCTCAGCCTTTGGAAGCGGTGGAAGGATTAACTCTTTTTCAACACTTTTCTTTTCAAATGAATATTTACTAATTATAGCCTTTCTATCTTCCTCACTCATGGATTCGAACTCCAATATACATTCCCTGATCAGCGGTATGATTTCCCTGATCTTTGCCTTCAGTTCAGGATTTTCGGCGATAACTTTCCCAAGAACTGCTTTCTCATCAGCTTTCCCGAATTTAGCGGAATTAATTGCAACGTGCTTCATTATTATTTCTTTCACACCTTTGAATCCTATTTCTTATATATACACTTTTCCCTTCAATTCAACAAAAGATTTTTAATGCTTGAAAGTAATTTTTTATATGAACACATTAAAGTATGAAAACTTAGAAATAACTTATTTAAAGCACGCTGGCTTCAAAATAAAGGGCTCGAAGGTGTTGTACATAGATCCATATGAAGTGCCGGAAGGGCTTGAAAAAGCGGATTTGATTTTGGTGACACACGATCACTTTGACCATTTGGATATAAAGTCTATAAAAAGACTTTCAAAGAGCGATACTGTGGTTGTAACTCCAAAAGGCTGCATAGTTGAGGGTTTTGAAAGTTGTTCTCTTGCTGAGGGAGAGGAAAGGGTTGTAAGCGGCGTTAAAATAAAAACTTTCCCCGCTTACAATGTGGATAAACCATTTCACAAAAAGGGTGGTGTCGGCTACATCGTTGAGATGGATGGGGTAAAGATATACCATGCCGGTGATACAGATAGAATTCCAGAAATGAAGGGTTTAGAAGTAGATATAGCTCTTTTGCCAATCGGGGGCACTTATACGATGAATGTAAAGGAAGCAGTCGAGGCTGCTTGGGATATAAAGGCGAAAGTTTACATTCCAATGCACTATGGAGCAATTCCAAGGACAGAGGCAAATCCTGAGGAGTTTAGATTGAAAGTTCCGAAAGCGGTGATTTTAAAGCCACTTTTACGCTGAACTTTGAACTTCTTCTCTTTTTAATTCTACGACTACAAAGTTATATCCTAGAGCGCATTTTTCCGGTGATTCTCCTATAACCTTTTCAACTATAACAATCTCTCCATCCTTTAATTCAACTGGATGGCATAGATTGTACATACTGCACTCATAATGTCCGCATTTTCTCTCCTGATATCTAAACTTGACACCCTCTGTTAGCGTTGACTCAACGAGCGCTATTATTGGGAGTTCAATCACTTCCACCGCTACAACACCGTCTTCATGAAGTTGACATTCTTGTACTGTTCCATCTCTAAGCCCAACTATCTTATACTTTGCACCTTCACGCAGTTTTAAGCAAGTCTTTTTAATCTTGCAGTTCTCACACTCAGGTTTTCCGCCAAGGAATATGAATTCCGCTCCTATCTTGGCCCAACTTTTTCCACAAAGGGTAACTATCTTATTGACTTCCCCTCCCATATTTTTCACCAAAAATTATAAATATCCTATTTTAAGTGTTTTATTTGTTTTATTTATGCTTTCCATTTTTGGAATTCCAAAGATTGCTCTAATCGCGTCCACGTTCTCCGGGATCACTATTGCCTCCTGATGCACTGCTTGGGTTAGAAATAGATCATATCCGTCTATCGCTATAGATTCTAGCCATATAACGTTCTCATATAGATCATATCTCATTCTCAACTCTCTTGCATATTCTATTATTTTTGCAGTCGATGTGAATCCATCTTCTGCTGATAGTAGTAGAATTCTTGGCTCTTTTTCCAAGGCAGAGATGACATCTTCTCTTGTTACCTTCTCCTTGAGCTCTATGGCCAAGGAATGAACATGCATCAGCGTTGTTGGAAGTTTGAACGCAGTTGTTACGATGTCGACATCCGGAAGAACTGTTTTTACATCCATTGCATGGTGCGACGGCAAAGATACTGGATCTGGAACGATTGCATTTGTCAAACCCTTTTTATCTTCCTTTGGATCTGCAATTCTTCTTAGAATTGTAGCTCTAATCCTACCTATTTTGAAGTTTTTTTTCAGCTGATAGATAGTTCTGGTAAGTGCAGTCGTGTTACAGCTCACAACTCTAACATATCTTTTACCAATAGCATCATCATAGTTTGCTATTGCATTGAAGGAAACCTCTGCAACCTCTTTTTTCTCACCACCCTGAAATATTGCCCTAACTCCGAATTTTTCATAAATCTTCTTATTTTCCGCTCCAACTTTGTCAGGACTGGCGTCTATGATGATATCGACCTTCTTTATGAGATCTTCTACTGTTCCACTTATCTCTATTCCTGCCTTTTCAAAAAGTTCAACGTTTTCGGGTTTTGCTACGTATAGATCAAATTTTCTCTTTGCAAGCCTTGCCTCAAAATCGGGCTTGGTTTTTGTCACTCCTACGACTTTCATATCATCCTGTAAGGCTACGGCATCTGCAACTCTTTTACCTATTGTTCCATAACCGTTTATCGCTACCCTTATCATTGAAACACCTCCACAGTTATCTTATGTCCAAGCAGATCAACTTCTAATATTTTTCCCTTTATTTCACGCCTGTTTCCTAAAATGTCGAAAAAAAGCAATCTATCACTTTCAACCTTCACCTGAACTATGTCTTCAAACAGAATTTCTCCCCTTGAAATAACCTTTGATTCGCACATAATCTACCTTCTGTTTTTCGATATAAATAGTCTAGTGGAAAAGTTTTTTATGTTATATGCTTGAAAGGTTATGAAATGCCTAAGACAGTTAAGGACTTACTGATCGAAATAAGAAATGTTACAGAGTTGATAATAGATTTAGCTTATTCCTCTGTCCTTTACGATGCAGAGGACATAGCTGAAGAAGTTTTAGAGCTTGAAGCAAAGTTCTATGAGCTTTTAAATGAAATAAGAACTCTTGCAACTCTTTCCGTTAGAAGAGTTGAGGATGCTAGGAGAATAGCTGCAATTTTACAGATAGCCAATGCCAGCCAGAAAATGAGCAGCGCGGCTGGTGATAAGGCAACCCTCGTTCTCAGAAATTACAAACTTGAAAAGGATATAATAAAGCTGATTTTAAGCCACTCGGAAGAAACGATATTGAAGCTGGTTGTGCCAGAGTACTCACAAATTTCGGGCAAAACTTTAGGAGAGCTGAAGTTCCAGAAAGTAACCGGAATGAGAGTCATAGCCATAAGAAGGGATCTGGAGTGGATATTTGATGTGAACAAAAATACGAAAATTTTGAAGGGAGATACGATATTCGTAAGAGGAGATCCAAACATGGCTCCGAAGGTTTATGAATTCGTTCTTGGTGAAAGAAGGGAGCTGGAGACGGCTTTGGAGCTTGAAATACCTGAACTTGACAAAGCAGTGGATGTGCTTGTAGAGATGAAAAATCTCTCCGAACTTGCCGTGGACTTAGCGTATTCTTCACTAATATATGGAAACGAGGATGTTGCGTTGGAGGTTGTGTACTTGGAAAGCTTGGTGGACAATCTTAAGTTTGAGGTTGAAAAAAACATACTGCTTGCCAGTAAAAAATTTGAGGATCCATCAACCTTGATCCCCATACTTGAGCTCGCCCATAGTGCTGAACAGATCGCGGATGGTGCAAGAGAGATAGCGGAAGTTCTTTTGAAGAAAATGGAGCTACCATCGATATTCAAGGAGGCTATGAGGAAGACTAATGAAGTTTTGACTATTGTCACGGTTTGTGAAAACTCAACTCTTGAGGGAAAAACTCTTGGGGAAGCAAAAGTTGAGACAAACACGGGAATGCACGTTATTGCAATAAAGAGGAGAGGAGAATGGATTACTAGGCCAACTGCAAATACAAAGATTTTTGCGGGGGACGTTTTGATTGCAAAAGGACCAATAGATGGAGAAAAAGAGTTGCTGAATTTATGTTCTGCAATTAAGAAACAAGTTCCTTGAGTTTTCTGACTAGTTCTCTCCTTATTCTCGAATCCCTTCCAGCTTCGCAAACGACAGATCTAACGCCTATTATATCAGGGGACAACTTTTTAAGTACATCCACGTGATTCCATTTTAGATTTCCTGCAATTGCGCAGATTAGATTGGAATCTCTGGCTAATTTGACGAATTTTTGCAGATTTTCCAATTGCATGTGGTCGAAGATCGAAGTTCCGTCCTTTATCGCAGTATCGACCATCACAACATCTGCACCACATGAGCTTGCTATTGGTGGAATTTTCAGGGGATCTATGGCATTTATTCTGTAGAAATCTCCATAACCTGCGATCACAACTTTTTTCTCTGAATCGAAATCTTTTACAGCTTTAACCACAGCTTTTATAACATCTTCAGCCTCCTTTTCATTCCTTATTCCATGAAGTCCAACCTTCACATAATCCGCCCCTGCCATCGCAGCTCCTAGGGCAGCTAAACTTGCAGTCCCAGGTTTATATGGCATGTCTCCAGTTGTTGCACTGACCTTTTTTCCAAATTTTTTCGCAATCTTTGCAACCTCTCTTATAACCCAAGGAAAATTTGCCCCAAGTGAGCCTTCTGCAGGGTTTTTGACATCTATTATATCCGCCCCTCCCTCGATGGCTTCTATTGCTTCCTCAAGATTTTTCGGACTTACGAGAACAAGCATCAATAAAAATATGACAGCTGATATATATGTTTTTTGAAACTTTTTAAACTTAAATGACGTTGGATTTGCATGAAAGTGGAGCCGTTGAGGATAAAGAAGGATATGAGAGTTTCGGAATTGGTTGAAGCCTTTCTATTTTCCGCTTTTAATGCAAGAAGAATTGGAGAAGCTGGAAGGTTATGGAGAAGAATGATTGAAGAGGATGCATTCATCTTCCTAACCATTGCTGGTGCTATGGTTCCAGCTGGGATGCGGAAAGTGATCGCTGAAATTCTAAGGCTGAAATTTGCGGATTCTCTTGTGATCACTGGAGCTAACTTGGTTCATGAGATCTGTGAAACTCTCGGATATAGTCATGAAATTGGTTCTGAAAACGTTAACGACTCTGAATTGGCAGATAAGGATTTGAACAGGATTTATGATGTATTTGTTCCAACTTCAGCTTTTATTGCAGTTGAGGAGTTTCTTTCAGCTGTTTTTAGAGAGCTTTCCGGAAATATTTCAAGTTATGAGCTGGTTTGGGAGATAGGCAAAAGACTTCAGAACTCATTTTTAAAAATAGCTTTTGATAAAAAGATTCCAATTTTCTGTCCGACCTTTCACGATTCAATCGCTGGGCTTCACTTGATGCTCTATGGAAAAAAGCTCTTTTTAGACTATAAGAAAGATTTAGAAAAAATTTTAGAACTATGTTCGCAAAAAAGAGGTATGGGTATCGTTATAATTGGAGGAGGTGTGCCAAAAAATTTCGCTCTACAAGCGATGCTTTTATCGAGGGGTTTTGATTATGCGATTCAGATAACCACTGATTCCCCACAGTTTGGCGGACTGAGCGGAGCTACGCTTGAGGAAGCGAAGAGCTGGGCAAAGCTGAAAAAAGACGCAAAAACAGTCACAGTTTATTGCGATGCAACCATAGCGTTGCCAATTCTCTTTTGCTACCTTCTTGACTCAGTTGGTGAGAGATAGTTTTAGAACGATGTCTGGCCAGCTGACTTCAAGTTCAAGGCTAAATCCTTTCCACTTTTTTTCTATTTTTTCCAGCAATCTTTCCTTGATCATCTCCGCGATTTCTTCGCTGAACATAGGAGTATAATAGTCAGCCAATCCGTCGAAAAACATGGTTATAATAAGCTTTTCTCTGTAGTAAAATTCTCCATAGGCGAGTTCTCTCTTTAACTTTTCAATCAGCAAATTTTTTAACTCTTCGAGATCTCTTTTTGTAAACTTATAATTCTGAGCCATGATTTCACTCTCGTTAAAACTCATCAACTTTTTATCCCTCTCGTAAATTACGATGCCCCCAATCCTCTTTCCCTCTCTCAACCACTTGTTGTAATAGCTTCCCAGATCCATGGGAGGGAGTTTTTGGTCGAGAACGTATATTTTGTCGAGCAGAACTGCTGAAGCTAAGTGATCGATTTCGTAGTCGATAAAATCCACGAAAAGGACGTATGCATTACAACCGTTTCTAATCAAAATCGCTGTTGTTAAAATTGCAAAATCTCCGCATATCCCTTTTCTAAGCATCATCGTTTCTTCCGGAGTCTGATAAATCCTTTCCGGATTTAATACAGTTACTTCTCTCCCCTTAGTGATAATCGTTGGTGGAGGAAGGGAAGCTTTGTAATAATCGTACTTCAAATTCTCTTCTACCCACTTCAGAGCATTCCAAGCAGTCTGTTTGCAATTCTCTCCTTTAAGTTTTTCTGCAAGTTCAGAGATTTTCTGAACTTCCTCATCTGAAAGAGTGTGGTTTAACGCGCATTCTAGATCAAATTTCCATGTTTTCTGACAGTACTCTTCTTTGCTCATTTTTCCAATCTCAACTCCTGTGCAGCAAACTAGAAACAAGGTCAGAAATGATAATAGAAGTGATCTCATATCGATTCTACTTCCTTTCTGAGCATTTTCTGTCTCTCTTTTGCAGTATAGCCTGTGAGTTCTTCTAAGAACTTATTGTAAGTCTTCAAAGTCATGACTGCTGTTTCATCATCGACAATCCTCGTTTTTGTCTCCACCAACAGAACTTTACCGTTTATCTTCGCCTTCATTTCCTCAATTCCACCGAAGTTTTTTACTACGTAGAAATCATCGATTTTTTCAAAATTACCAAAGTGTTTTTTCAACATTTCCTCAAGTCTTTCAATCTTTGGCTCATATCCGCGTTTGAACTTGTATTCTCTCATGAACTAAAGCCTCTCAAGAGTTTTTAAACCCATTGAAAACTGATCAGCATGATAAGAATCGATGGTAGCTTTGGTGAAGGAGGGGGACAGATATTGAGAACGGCGATAGCCCTATCGTGCATAACTGGAGAAGCAATGGAAATAACGAAAATAAGGGCAAATCGTCCAAATCCTGGACTGGCAGCACAGCATTTGAAGGGAATTGAAGCTGCAAAGCTGATAAGCGACGCTGAAGTAGAAGGGTTAAAACTGGGATCTACGAGGGTTGTTTTTAAGCCAAAAACTGTGAAGGGGGGAGAATATAAGATAGATATAGGTACAGCTGGAAGTGTTACGTTGATCCTTCAAACGATTCTTCCCCCTCTTTTAATCGCTGAAAGACCGTCGAAGCTTGAAATTATAGGAGGAACAGATGTGGCATGGGCCCCTACAGTGGATTATTTCAAAAATGTAACTCTTAAAGCGATGGAGGAACTGGATTGCAGGGTTTCTTTGCAGCTAAAGAATAGAGGCTATTATCCAAGGGGAGGAGGAAGGATATTGGTTGAAATCTTTCCATCCAGGTTGTCCGGAAAACAATTTGAAAAAAAGGATTGCAGAATTTATGGAATAAGTCATTGTCAAAATCTGCCAGATCATGTTGCACAAAGACAAAAAGAGGCTGCATTGAAGTTTTTGAAGGAAAAAGGATTGGAGGCTGAAATATCTTTGGAAGTTTTGAAAGGCACATCTACTGGTAGTGGAATTACAATATGGTGCGGTTATAAAGGTGGTAGTGCGTTAGGAGAAAAGGGTAAGAGAGCGGAAGAAGTTGGTATGGAAGCTGGAAAGAACTTTTACGATGAATTTTCAAGCAGAGGTTTATTCGACTCTCATCTTGCAGATCAGATCATGGTCTTCTCGGCAATAGCTAGAGGTGTGACTAAGTATACGACAACCAAGATAACAATGCATCAGCGGAGTAATGTATACGTAATAAACAGCTTTCTTGGTGATGCTGTTAAATTGGATGAGGAAAGAATGGAAATTGAGATAAAGGGAAGGGGAATTTGATGATTGTAGGGCAAATGTTTAATAGTTTTGGGAGCAATCTTTTACTATGAAATCGGGATCTCTTGCAACGAATCCAAATAAACTCAAATTGATCGAGATGATTGCAAAAAAAGAGCAAGGTATTGAAGAAATTTCGAAGAAGACGAGGATTCCGGTTAATACAGCAAAAGCACTCTTAGAAGAGTTGATGAACGAAGGTTTGATTTTGAAAGAGGGAAACGTATACAAGTTAACTGAGAAGGGAGAAAAGGCGATTAAAGAGATAAAGAATGTTGGAGGAAAAGGAAGATAAGAATGAGAAGGTCTTCATACTGAGAAATATAATCGAGATAAGGATTCCAAAGCAAGATTTTGAAAAGTTGAGCAAAAAATATAGTCGTGAATATATTATTTCTAACTATGAAAATAAGAGAATTTTGAATCGCGTTACAGGTAGAGAACTCGTTTTTGTAACTAAGGAAAGCGGAATTCCCTTGCTAGGTCATTCAGCGTTTGGAATAATAGATCGGGGAACAAATCTTCTACAGGTTAGATGTATTACTGGGTGCAATTTGAACTGTATCTTTTGTAGCGTCGATGAGGGGAGGAAAAGTAGGACGAGAAAAACGGATTACATAGTCGACCCCGATTACATGCTGGAGGAGTTAGGTAAGATTGTGGAATTTAAGGGGGAAGGAGTGGAGGTGCATTTGGACGCTCAGGGAGAACCAGCTCTCTATCCTTATCTGGAATACTTCGTCGAGCAAGTTTCAAGAATGAAGAACGTTTCAATTATTTCGATGCAGACAAACGGAATACCGCTAAATGAGGAAAGAATCTCTGCACTGGAAGGGAAGATGAGCAGAATAAATCTCTCAATTAGTGCAATTTCTAAGGAGAAGGCAAAAATGCTTTATGGTGCCTATCCATTGAAAAAAGTTCTAGAAATTGCAGAAATGATAGCGAACAGTAAGATAGATCTCCTTATAGCTCCCGTTTGGGTTCCAGGCTATAATGATGAGGAAATCCCGAAGATAATCGAATTTGCCTTGGAAATAGGTGCTGGGAAGAAATATCCCCCACTGGGAATTCAGAAATACATCCCATATCGCTTTGGAAGAAAGGTTGGAAAGAGCATTTCCTTTAAGGAATTCTATCAGAGGCTTAGAACTCTTGAAAAGGAATATGGAATAAAGCTTGTGCTGAAACCAGAGGATTTTGGAATAGAGAAAAGACCCTCAATAGAGAACCCCTTTAGGAAGGGAGAGATTTGTCATGGAAGAATAGTCGCTGAAGGGAGAATGTTTGGTGAGATGCTTTGTGTTGCTAAAAATAGAAGTGTTGCAGTTATAACGGATAAAAAGGTTGGAGAGATTGTGAAATTTGAAGTTGTGAGAAATGAGGATGGGATTATAGTTGGAAAAGAAGTCTAATCTAGAAATTCAGCTACTACTGGAAGGTGATCTGAAGGCTTCTCAGCAATTCTTGGCTTCAGATCAACATCACAGCGAATGCACTTCTCTGCAAGCACAGGACTTGCGAGGATCGCATCAACCCTCCAGCCCAAACCTTTCTCTATCGCATTTTTTACGCGATAGTCGTAGAAAGTGTATATCCTTTCATTGGGGTGCATTTTTCTCAGCAAATCGACGAATCCGAGTTCAAGAATTCTCTTATATGCCTTTCTAGCATCTTCATGGAAGCAAACATGATTTTTTAGCTTTTCTGGGCTATGAACATCTATTGGCTCAGGAGCAACGTTCATGTCTCCGCATATCAAAATTTTTTCCCTTAAATCAAAGCCCTTCAGCCATTCATAAAGCTTTTCAAGCCATTGGAGCTTGTAACTGTATTTTTCACTGTCTATTCTATAACCTTGGGGAACATAAACATTTATGAGCTTCAGGTCACCGAATTCCGCAAATATGAGTCTATCCTCATCCCTACCAGCGAGTCCAAAGTTTATTTTCTCAGCCTCTCTCAGCGATGCAATTGCAACTCCACTCTGTCCCTTTTTACCACGAAAGATAACTTGATATCCGATTCTGTGAAAGTCTGCTGAAGGAAATTTTCTATCTTCGGTCTTTGTCTCCTGGATACATAGAAAATCGGGCTTGTTCTCCTTCAACCATGGAATCACTATATGAAGCCGCGAGTTTATTGAGTTCACGTTGAAAGTTGCAACTTTCATATCGATTTTTCTGACCAAAGTTTAAAAACCATTCGAAAGGTTTTTATATAATTTTCTATACCTGACATATGGATGTTCTGCTAAATCCAGACAAGTTCTTTGCGAGGAAAAAAGGAATGGGATTCAGGCTACCTATTGCAGTAGTCTTACTGTACGCAATAATCTCAGCAGTTTCTGCAAACATTTCGCTACAAGTTCTTAGCGAAAATTTAAGATCTATTTTTGGTAAAGATGCGGAGTTAATTCTCTCTTTTCTCAGCTTTACAGGTTCTTTAAGCGCTTTTGTTGGAGCTTTTTTGGTTTGGATTTTGATGACTGCAATTCTTCACGTCCTTTCAGCAATATTTGGTGGAAAAGGTAGTTTCTCTAATTTGATGAAATTCACAGCTTTTAGCTTTATTCCTTCAATTTTACTCAGCCCAATTGGTACTTATTTAACAATCGAGCTATTCAGATCTACTACTTTTGAAAATTTAATTTCTTTGACGATTTTTTCGATTGCCACAAATCTCTGGATATACGTTTACTGGGTATTTGCAGTCAAGAATGCGAGAGAGTTGAGCTTGAAGAAGGCTGCAATGGTATCATCGATCCCAATCATCATCTATCTCGCCTTTACAATTTACTCGATGAACATGCAGTTGGAAAGCATAAAAAGCTTATTAGCTATTGCTAAGACTTGAGCTGTGTGTCCTAGCTGCGGATGAAATAAGGGAGAGAATAAAGGATGGATTGATAAGCGATTACATCGATTTAGAAACTCAGCTACAACCAAATGGCTTTGACTGCACTTTGCGAAGCATTAAAATGTTGAAATCTGCGGGAAAGGTTGATTTCAGCAACGAAGAAAGGATAATTTCAGAGACTGAGGAGTTAAAGTTCGAGGATTGGATTCACCTTCCGCAGGGTGTTTATAAAGCGGTGCTAAACGAGATTTTGAGACTGGGAAATGATTTAATTGCGATTGCAAAGCCTAGAAGCACTTTACTACGATGCGGTGTTAGCGTGGAAACTGCAGTTTGGGATGCTGGATATGAAGGGAGGAGCGAAGTTCTAATAGTCGTCCATAATCCTGAAGGAATTTGGTTGAAGAAAAACGCTAGGATTATACAGTTGATATTTCTCAAACTTTGCTCGAAAACACGTGGCTATGCTGGGATTTACAAATTCGAAAATGTAGCGGAAAATTTATAATTTTTTATCTACTTTTTCTATGCTCGAAGTTGAACTCTGCGGTATGAAATTAAAAAATCCATTGATCTTAGCCAGTGGAGTTCTTGGAAGCTCTTGTTCATCGCTTAACGAAATTTCTGAGGAAGTAGGAGCAGTTGTAACGAAATCAGTAGGTCTGGAGGAGAGACATGGATATAGAAATCCAACTGTTTTAAATTGGAGATGTGGATTGATCAATGCTATTGGCTTAGCTTCACCATCTGCGGAAGATTTTGCAAGGGAGCTTAAGAATTTTAACTTTCTATCTCCTTTGATAGTTAGCCTTTATGGTAAGAATGAAGCGGAATTCGTAAAGTTGGTTGAAATCTTCGACTTTGCAGATGGTTTTGAGCTGAACCTGAGCTGTCCTCACGTTAAGGGAGCTGGGATGGAAATAGGTAAAGATTTGGAATTATCGAGCGCTATAGTAAATGCTGTAAAAGATGTCACGGATAAACCTGTTTTTGCAAAACTATCTGCCATGCACGATTATATAAAGCTGGCCAAGGAACTCGAGAAAGCTGGGGTGGATGGGATAACGATCTCCAACACACTTCCGGGAATGAAGATAGATATAATCTCGAAAAAACCTGTGTTGAGTAACGTTTATGGAGGAGTTAGCGGTCATGCGATAAAGCCAATTGCTTTAAAGTGTGTTTATGATCTTTATAAAGTTCTGGAAATTCCGATAATAGGTTGCGGTGGAATAACGAGTTTTGAAGACGTTTTGGAATTCATTCTTGCAGGTTCTACTGCTGTTGAAATAGGATCAGCGATTTTTTACAGTAAGAGGATCTTTTACAGCTTAAAGGAAAGTCTCTTAGCTTTTTTGAGAATTAACGGTGTTAAAATATCGGATTTAATTGGACTAGCGCATGAGTTTAGCTCTGATGAACAATCCAATGTTGAGAAGGGTTTTGAGAGATGAGAAACTCACAAAGATGAAAAAGTAAATTATTCCAAAAACAACTCTCTGTCTATTACCAATTCATCTACTGGCTTTTCTGGAATTTTTTTAACAATTACTTTACCGTATTCTCCCCAGATCTCCTTTGCTATGTTCATCTCATTTTTATTGCCAATTGCAACAAAAGATGGACCATTTCCAGACAATCCACAGCATATATTCTCTTTCCATAATCTTTCAGCAATTTCTAACGGATATCCAATCATCTCGCAGTAAAATCTGGTATTTTCTCTCATTACTTCGCGAAATTCATGTCTCTTTAACTTCAACTCAACGTTCTTAAGTCTGTAATTCTCTCTCTTTATTTTTTCCCAATCCACATTTCCCCTCTTAAATTCCGGAAGAAGAATCGCAGCATAACCTCTTAAAATGATCCATTCCTTTAAACCCCTTCTGTAGTTATCAGAGATTACGAGACCTCCAAGTAGAGATGCGGAAGCATCGTCAAAAGCGCCTGTGTAGCTAATTTTAACTTCTAGCGAGATTTCTGCGTTTAACTTTAGTAATTTTGATGCGATCAGTTCATCCCTTTTTTTCTTATAGATCGCAATCAGCAAAGCGTTTAAAAAAGCACTGCTGCTACCTAACCCACTCTTTTCTGGAATTTCAGACTTTACTATGACACAGGCTCTTTCATTTAACCCTGATAAAATCTTTTCAATTAAATCAGATTTTCTTTCGGTACCGTTAACAATTAGAACATTTTCGTCGTCGGGTTTAATCTTCAACTTAAGAAAGAGCTCAATTCCAAAGGCGCAACCAATTCCAGTTGCTAGAGCGTTAAGCACAGTTCCAGCGGCGTAAGCTTTACCCTTCATTCACTCACCAAGTAAGGAAAATAGTGCAATTCTCTCCCTCACAAGCAAGGGTAACTTTTTTATGCCTACTATTCTTAACTCTTCCTCTGTTATATCATACAATTCCATTACAGCCTTTAAGTCATATTCTGGGACAAATTCCAGCTCTTTAAACTCTATTTTGGAAAATTCTTCTTCATCTAATACAACAGCTACTGCTTTATCCTTTGCGGTCACCTTTTTTGCGATCTCGATTTGTCTGGTTGCCGAGAAGTAAAGGAGAATCTCCATTGCAAGACTTTTTGAAATCCTTTTACCTGCTTCCCAATTTTTCAAAGCTTTTTTTGCTGCAAATTCAACAGTAAACAAATCTACGACAAACTTTGGATCTATGAAGCATGCAAATTCTCCAAAGTTTATTTTCCCAACTCCATATGTCACTCTCATAACACTCTTATCATTGATTCCATTTTAATGCCCTTTTCGGTCAAATCGTATCTCATCACAACTCTTGGAACGATTATACCTTTGAACTTTATGAATTTTAGCCTTCTCTGAATTTCATTATCAACTTCTCTTAAAGAGAGTTCTATAACTCCATCGCACAGATGTTTCACCATCGTTTCAACTCTCTCCTCAAACATACCCTTTGTCATTAGCAGTAGGTAAGCTGACTCTTTTTCTCTTGCATCGTTCAGGAAGAACTCGATCAGCGAACCAACATCTTCAGGGGAGTAGTGGGAGAAGAAGAAAGTCAAATTGTTCAACACAACTCTATCGAATTTCTCATTCCTTATTATCGTTTTAACACCGCTAAGAATGTCATGCATAGTCTTTTTTAAATAACCTTTTGCATCCAGCTCTTCTCTATCCTTCAAGCTGATAATCGTGAAGTTCTGATACTTTGGAAAGTAAAGCCCAAGATATCTCTTAACTTCCTTCGTCGCATCGTCTGTTGAAATGTATAGAACATTTTCTCCAGCATTTGCTCCCTCTACTGCAAAGTAATAAGAAAAAACATCTCCTCCAGCGCCTGGCTCTTCGAGTATTACAACCACAGCTCCTCCCGGTATTCCACCGCCGAGCTGAACGTCGAGTGGAACGATTCCAGTTTTAAATACTCTCATAATCTCCACTCCTCACATCTTTTATATTTTACCTTTTTCTGACAATTCTATAGAATCCGAACTTTGGTGAAAATATCTCTCCATTTATCTTCAGCTTCGAAATGATTTCTCTCGCTCTCTCTTCCTCAATTCCATTGCTTTTAGCTCTTTTGATAATCTCTTCCTCAGGGGCTCCGAATTCATTCATCTCTTCTAGCTCCTCGATTATCTTTTTCATAATCCATATCCTATCTCTTTGCCTCTTCGAAGTTCCGGAGAAAGCGAAGTCTATGTCGAGTTCTCCTGTTTCAGGATCTATTGCAATCTGGGCAAGACTCTTTTCCATGATCTTTATAACCCTCTCCACATCCTCAGCTGTCACGACTTCGCTCAATCTTATCCTCGCAGAAGCCTCTGCTAATCTTACAATACTCTCAAGTTGTCTTGCAGTTATCGGTATCGGTGAATTCTCCTTTGCCTTTGCTCTGAGTGAAATGTAATATTCTTCAATCCTTCTTTTCGCCTCCTCACTTAAAACTGGGTAAAAGTTTTTGGCATATGCTATGTACTTCCTTAAGAGATCTGGATCAATTGCAGGCTCTATTTTTTCAGTTTTTTGTTTTACATCTTCACTTATGGATTTAGATCTTTCAAGAACCTCCCCAAGTTGGTGAATGTTTAGAATATGCTCTGCCAGCTTTTTATCTCTCTCAATGTTTGGTTCATCTGTTAAAACAAATATCAGATCGAATCTGGATAGGAGAGTTGGAGAAAGCTCGATTTGCTCTGCAATTGATGAGTAGCGATCAAATCTTCCATACTTTGGATTTGCTGCAGCTAAAAGCGCACATCTTGCCTTTAATATTGCATTTATTCCAGCTTTTGCAACGCTAATCGTTTGCTGTTCAAGGGCTTCATGTAGTGCTGAACGATCCTCTTTCCTCATTTTGTCTATTTCATCGACAAGCGCTATACCTTTATCTGCAAGAACTAATGCCCCAGCTTCAAGTGTCCATCTACCATCCACTTCATCTCTTACAGCAGCAGCAGTAAGACCAGCGGTTGTTGTCCCTTTCCCAGTAGTGTATATACTTCTCGGAGCAATTCTGTGCACGTATCGCAAAAGTTGAGATTTCGCAACACCGGGATCGCCAACGAGTAAAATGTGTATATCTCCCCTTATTTCTGTTCCATCCGGAAGCTTCTTCGGAACTCCTCCAAATAGCTGTAACGCTATCGCAAGTTTTACATCCTCATATCCATATATCGACGGGGCAATCGTTTTTACAATCCTTTCATATATGTCTTCACTTTTTGCAAGCGCTATTATTTTTTCCTTATCCTTTTCCGTTATCTCGAACTCTTCATATTCCTGCTGAACTATTTCTACCGAATTTCCTTCGATGAACAAGTCTAGGTGTGTTAATTTTCTCTGATGAACTCCCCTTGGCTTAGCTCTTACGATCCCGTTGATTATAACTCTATCTCCAGGATTTACTGTTCCCGATATATCTCCCTCGAGTATTACATCTATACTCTGTGGCTGCTCTCCACCGCGAAGGTTTTCGGGATATTCCTGAATTCTAACTCTTTGACTATCTACAGACACGCTGTTTTCTGGTAAAAAAACGAATTTCTTCCCCCCACAAGTACACTGGTATGGATATCTCAGCAAAGACTCATCTTGGGGAACGTAAGAAATGGAACCGCAATCAAGACATTTAAAGGCAGCAGAAACTACCCTTGGACGAACTTCAGTTACTTTTCTAACAATTCCTTCGATTGCAACTAGCTTTGAAATATGGACACTTCTCAGATTCCTTATGAGCATCTTTCTGGTTGCTGGGAGTGAAAATATTCTAGTTTTACAACCTTCCAATGGAACTCCGTAAATGTTCGTCGCTCTTGCAAGGCCTTGCTCTGCATGTGCTAGAACTATGTCGGGATTTTCGATCAACTCCTCCCCGAGTCTGCCTTCTTGAAAAACAAGTAAATCCCGGGTAAAATTGACATAAATCGATCTTTTATCACCTCCCTCTTTGATACGAAATGCTAATTTGTTCAACTCCTCAGCATAATATTTCTCAAAGAACTCTGTCCAGAGTTCTGGGCAGCTGATCATATTTAGTCTTTGCAAAAAACTTAAAAAATTTACCCCTCAATCTTTTTACGATGCTAACAGAAAAAATTGTAAAAAGAGCGATAGGAAATTTGTCAAGAAAAATTCATCTAAAAGTTTATGGAGATCAAAAAATGCTGGAATTTGTAAAAAGATTGAGCGAAATAATTCCAGTTGATTACGAATTCGAAACGGAATTTGAAAAAGAAATGAATTTACCTGCAATCGAATTAAAGGGTTATAACTTATTCTTTCATGCTATTCCACAGTATTCGGAGCTCGAATCGTTCTTACTCGCAATCAAGATGGCTTTAGAGTTTGATAAAAAATTAGAAGAAAAGAGAGCAAAAGTTATAACCTTTGTTTCACCCATATGTCCGAACTGTAAGTTTTTATTGGATTCTATGAACAGGATCGCCTTAAAACTCGGTTTAGAGCATCATGTTGTCGATGTTACCATTTTCCCTGAAACGGCTGAGAAAGCTGGAGTTCAGGGAGTCCCTACGGTTTTTGTGGATAAGATGGTTTTTAGAGGGGCACTCAATGAAAGGGGACTGGAAAGATTGATAAAATTGGGACTGGAAGGAGATTATTATGAATATATGGTTCACAAACTAGAGAGGGGAGAGATTGATGATTTAAAAATACTCGTTGACAAAACAGAGACGATAGTTGAATTAATAGCGCATGAAAACTTCTTTGTTCGCCTTGGTGCGATGGCTTTGATAGAAAACTTGCAAAAGAATGGAAAAAAGATAAGCAGAAAAGCAAAAGAAAAGATAATAAGGCTGCTCGAGCATGAAGATAGGCGAATAAAGGAGGATGCAATAATGATGTTAGGCATAGTTGGGGAAAAGGAAGACTTGAACTTATTGGAAAACTATCTTATGGACGTAAATCTTTCCGAATCGGCAAAGGAAGCAATTGAAATGATAAGGGAAAAATATGGATATTGAGATTCAGAAGATAAAGGCTACTTATGATCCAGTAGGGGAAAAGGCCGTTCTTCTCTGCCCACCACATCCACTGATGGGTGGTTGTAGGTTCGATGAAAGACTTGTGAGGATAGCGAGAAGGTTGAACTCTCTCGGATTTTCAACGATGATCTTCGATTATAGGGGCTATAGAGAGGGGATTGGGGAAATAGAAGATGCGAAGATTTGTATAGATTTTCTCAAATCCATGCATTCCACAGTTACAATAGTGGGTTACTCCTTTGGAAGTGTCGTCGCATCAAACGTTGCAAATCTATGCAATTCTGCAGTCTTCATTTCTCCATTACCTTCCATTGGGTCGATAAGTTTTAAGGACTCAGAAGTGCCAAAGCTTTTCGTTATTGCGAAGAGAGATCAATTCATATCCCTTTCCGATGGATTCTTGTTATTCTTAAAGGCAAAAGATCCGAAAGATTTTGCGATTCTGGATACAGATCACTTTTATTTTGGAAAATTCGATTTGCTAACAGAGAGAGTTTGTAATTTTATAGTAAATGAAAATAAAATCTAAAAAAATGCACAGCAGAAATTTAAAAGTGCTCCGGCCGGGATTTGAACCCGGGGCGCGGGCTCGAAAGGCCCGAATGTTTGACCGGGCTACACCACCGGAGCTTATAAGAACGAAGTTTGAAAAGATTTAAATCTCTTTCGCTTCACAACAAACATTAATGATCGATTGAATTATTTTGCTTAATGATGACCAAAACAGTTATATTTACTGAGAAGTTATAGAAAGCAAGGGGTCGTGGCGTAGCCAGGAAGCGCGGCGGGCTCCAGTGGTGTGATGAGTTGTGGGTCTGCTGAATTGTGATGACCCGTTGGAGCTCTGACCGAAGAGACCCGCAAGTCGTGGGTTCAAATCCCACCGACCCCATCGTTTGTTTAATAACTTTTTATAATTGCTTAAGATTTCCCAAATTCTCCGAAAGAGATATATTTCAAAAGCATTTTAATTTTAAAGGTGTCTACGATAAAGTTCCTTGGAGGATGCGGGGAAGTTGGTAGATCAGCGGTGGCGGTAGATTCGATCATATTAGACTATGGAATCAAACCCTCTTCTCCTCCTGAATTTCCAATGGATTTCTCGCCAAAGGCAATTCTTGTATCTCATGCCCATCTCGACCATCTCGGCTTCGTGCCGAGTCTAATGGATTATGATCCAAAGATATATTTAACGCCGCCTTCGGTAGATATTGGTAGACTTCTCCTTTATGATTCAATAAACGTCATGCAGCCGCCTCCATTTTCGAAGAAAGAGATTAGGCAGTTTGAAAGTAATTGCGTTATAGTGGATTATAACGAGAAGTTTAAAGTTGACAAGTTCGAGGTCGAGTTTTTGAACGCCGGACATGTGCCTGGAAGTGCGATGATATGCCTAGAAAACGATCTAAGAATTCTATATTCGGGAGATCTAAAACTTGAAGATACACGTCTGCTTGAAGGTGCCCAGAAAGATTTACCTGAGGCAGATATTTTAATCATTGAAAGCACGTATTATAGCGTTGAACATCCAGATAGGAAGGAGCTTGAGAAAAAATTCGTCGAGAGTGTGATTGAGACTTTGGAAAATAAGGGTCATGCAATCATTCCTGCTTTTGCAGTTGGAAGGACTCAGGAAGTTCTTATGATTCTCGAAAGTCATGGTATAACTCCATACGTTGACGGAATGGGTAGGGAAGTCTTCAAGATACTGGAAAGATATCCGGATTATATAAGGGATCCAAAGGCTCTTAGAAGGGCTTATAAAAATGCCATATGGGTTGAGTGGAAGAAAAGGGAGGATGTGTTGAAAGAACCTTCAGTAATTGTAACCACCGCTGGTATGCTTAATGGGGGTCCCGCTTTGTTCTACCTTTCAAGAGTCTACAATGATCCGAAATCGAAACTGATCATCACAGGGTATCAAGTTGAGGGAACGAACGGTGATATGGCTTTGAAACTTGGAATGATAAATCTGGGAACTAGGATTGTAAAGCTCAAAATGAAGGTTGAACAATACGATTTCTCAGCTCATGCAGACGATTCGCAACTTAAAGAATTTGTAAGAGCATCTGCGGACAAAGGTGTTGAGATAGTTTTTACAGTCCATGGAGAAAAGTGCGATGAATTTGCTTCATGGATAAGGGAGAATGTGGGAATAGATGCTTTCGCTCCAAAGAATGGAGATGTCTTTGTGATATGAAGCTATTGATAGCATCTGACATTCATTCAGAGGTGGAAAAATTAAAGGCTATTATTAAAAAGGAGAGCTTCGATCTTTTACTGATCTCAGGAGATCTAACGGATTTCAAAATTAGCGATGCACTTTTAATAGATAGGATTCTATCCTCGGAGGGCTTAGAATGCTATGCGGTTCACGGAAATTGTGATTATGAAGAAATCTTGGAGCTAGAGCTGGAAAGCATAGAATTTGTTCATGGAAGAAGTATAAAAATTGGAGATTTTACACTTCATGGAATAGGAGGATCTCTGCAAACTCCGTTCAACACCCCTTCAGAATACCCGGAGAATTATTTTGCAGAAATTTTTAAAAAATTCAATTATTCAACTTTAAACATTCTCCTTTCGCATTCACCGGCGAAGGGAATTCTAGATAAGACAAAGCATGGTTTAAACGTAGGAAGCGAGGAAATTGCTAAGAAAATTGAAAATTTCGATATTGCGATTACAGGACATGTGCATGAGTCTTTTGGTGTTTACAGAGGGAAAGTATTCGTCATAAATCCTGGACCAGTTGCTTGGGGGAGATTTGCAACCTTAAATTTGAACGAGATGATAGTGGAGCTGAAAAAAATATAGGATAAAGATTTTTAAAATGGTTATCCAAATCGGATTATGATTGAAAGGGACAGAATAGAAGAGGCGGGGAGGATTATTGCGGGTGCCAAGTATGCGGTAGTTTTTACCGGTGCAGGAGTATCTGCTGAAAGTGGAATACCGACTTTTCGTGGAGAAGATGGTCTTTGGAAAAAGTATGATCCGGAAGAAGTTGCCTCGATCTGGGGATTTAGAAGGAATCCAAGGGCTTTTTGGGAATTCTCTTTTGAACTCAGAAGTAAGCTATTTGCTGAACCAAATCCAGCACATTATGCAATTGCAGAGTTGGAAAAAATGGGGATAGTTAAAGCTGTTATTACACAAAACATCGACATGCTACATCAGAAAGCAGGAAGTAAGAAGGTTCTAGAGCTTCACGGTAGTACTGCAAAGATCGATTGCCTCGACTGTGGAAAGGAATACGATTGGGGAGACTTCATTGAAAACTTTGAGAAGAGAGAAATTCCTAGATGTAAAGTATGTGGGAGCCTTTATGTAAAACCGAGAGTAGTTTTATTTGGAGAACCGCTGCCCAAAGATGTTTTAGAGCAGGCTATTGAGGAGTCGAGAATGGCAGACGTATTCATTGTTGTGGGTTCAAGTCTTGTCGTTTATCCAGCTGCAGAGCTGCCATATATTGCAAAGAGCTGTGGGGCGAAAATGATATTGATAAATGCCGAACCAACGGTTGCAGATCACATCTTTGACATTAGGATTTATGGAAAGGCGGGAGAGATATTGCCAAAAATAGTAGAAGTTGTCAAGGCTTTGAAACAAAATACTTAAATTTCCAGCCTCAACAATTTTTTAGGGCTCGTGGTCTAGCGGTTATGACACCGCCCTTACACGGCGGAGATCGCCGGTTCGAATCCGGCCGAGCCCATTTTTTTCGAGGATTGGAGATGTATAAAAGGCTATCGTTGAATTCCCGCTTTTCTGGATTGCTCGATTTTCGTTTTGAAGGCTGTGGAATTTTATTTCTGGAAAAAAATTCTATATATAAAAATGATAAAGCAAAGTAATTAGGGGATAAAATTAATTCAAAATTTATCTTATAAAAATAAAATATATAAGATTCATAATAAAATTTTTGATTTTGATGTTTTCATGGCCTTTGATTATACTGAGGTATTTTCAGAAGGTGATATAATTGTTGGTAAGTATAAATCACTCGTGTTCGTGATTCCAACAGAAAAACCTGTTGAAGATAAAAAATTTGTCTTCGGGAAATATAGAGGAGATAACTAGGAGAATTCAAACAAAATCGAAATGGAAAAGAAGGGAGTTTGAAATGAACAGAAAGACCCACTTTAACAGCCGCCGCAATTGTTATATAATTTGTTTCAGTCGCATACCACTCTTTAAAAATTTGGGAAGGCTATTTACCGGTTAAAAGAATGCCAAAGTCTTTATATATTCTCCCTCTCCTGCATGAGATGATCTAAGATGTCGACTATTTCGGGAGAAGCATCTTTTTTTATCATGCTATAGGTTTCAATCGCTTTCATTTCCAATTATAGGGCTTTTCTTAGAATCTCTTCAGCCTTCATTTCTCCAGATAGACAGTTGCTGTTTTTGGAGCCTTTCCCTTTTTCACAAAGTGGTAATACTCATAAGTCATAAGTTCCGCATCCTTGAGAATTTCCGCATCCACGAGCTCTCCGATGAATAGTGTATGACTTCCAACGTCGAAATCATTCACAACTCTAGCCTCCAAAAAGGCGACTGAATGATCCAACACAATTGGGGCTCCAGTTTTTCCAATTCTTAAGTTTAAACCCTCAAACTTGTTGAAATCCTTGCTACTCCTGAAACCAAATCTTCCTATTAACTGTAGGGGAGTATCTTTCTCAAGAATGCTTACAGAAAAAACTTTTGAATCTTTTACGAATTCGTGAGTGGTGTTCTTCTTGTTCAAACATACAGCTATTTTTGGAGGTTCAGAAGTAACTTGAAAAACAGTATTCGCTATCTGTCCAGCAAATTTACCGTTTTTCACGGATGAAACTATGTATAGACCATAGCTAATCTTATACAGTGCTTGGAGGTTCATTTTCTACCCTCATTCTCCTTTTTCCAAATTCTACATCTAGGAAAAGCAAGGCCCTCGTATCTTCACCAGCTAACTTCAGTTTGGAAACGATTTCTTCAAAACTCTTTTCCTCTTCAATCTGCTCATTAACGAACCACTGGAGCATGTTGAATGTTGCATGATCCTTCTCATCAATCGCCAGCTCCACTAGGTTTGAAATTCTCTTAGTGACATTTTTTTCATGCTCCAATGCAAATTCAAAAACGTGGAGAGGGGATTTCCAATCTTTTGGCGGCTCTTCGATTGAATATAACTCAACCCTTCCTCCTCGGTTTGTGATGTATTCAAAGAACTTCATCGCATGCATCAGTTCTTCCTGCCATTGTACCTTCATCCAGTTTGCAAAACCTTTGAGACCTATGGATTCGAAATATGCTGCCATTGAAAGATATAGATAGGCTGAGTAAATCTCCCTGTTCAGCTGAACGTTCAGCTCTTTAAGAATTCTTTCACTAAGCGCCATACAATCACCATTATTTTTCAAGCATAAAAATATATAAATCTTTCTGAGTTTTTCATTTGAGAGCAATGAATGCCCAACGTTAAAGGAACTTTTGATTTTGATACTCTAGACTCCAGAAATAAAGTTCAGAAGTTTCTGGTTGAAACAAACCCAAATACTAAGTAAAAAGCGGACCCGGCGGGATTTGAACCCGCGATCTACGGCTTAGAAGGCCGTCGCTCTATCCTGGCTGAGCCACGGGCCCTTGAATTGAATGGGGCTTTGGACTTATAAAGATTGTGAGATCATTTTGGATCAAAGAACAGCATGAAGAAAACCTTTGCATCCTCCACCATGTTGTCTACAACACAGTACTCGTTTGGCTTATGCGCAGTCCCATCTGCAGTGCACCAGGCAACGGTTTCTTTGAAACCAGCATGTCTAAGGAAAGAGGCGCAGGTATTTCCTCCAATCCCTATGAACCTGGTTTTTATACCCCTAATCATCTCTATGGTTTTTGAAAGTCTCAAAGCAATCTCAGAATTTTCAGGAGTCTTTGGAGAGCTAAAGCTGTGAATCACTTCTACATTTATCTTTTCGTTGTCTCTGATCTCGTGGAATTTCTTAACGCTCTCTATATAATCGATTACGTCTTCAAGCCTATACTCCGGCAATATGCGACAATCCATGTAACTTATATCGATTCCAGGAATCGTATTTATGTTATCAACGTTCTTTTCCCTCTTTGTGGGCTCAAATGTTGAGTAAGGTGGATTAAAAAGCTCATCTCTTGCATTGAACTTCGTATGAAGTTTTTCATCCAGATCCAAAATGAACTTCATCGCCCTTCTCGAAGCGTTCATCACAGGCGTACTTGCATGTGTCTGCTTTCCGTAAATTTCAAACTTTAACCAAAGAATGCTCTTTTCCGCGATTTCTATGGCATCCCCTTTTTGTGAACCAACATCAGGGACTACAAACATATCGTTCTTCGAAAAAACATCTTTCTTCAGCAGGTGTTTTATTCCAAAATTACTTCCACTTTCCTCATCTGAAACAAATACAAGACCAAAGTTGTACTTTGGTTTTAATCCAGACTCTATTATTGCCTTTCCAGCAAAGAGAGATGAAACTATTCCCTGTCCATTGTCCTCGCTACCTCTTCCGTAAATTCTACCACCTTCAAAAACAGCTTTGAATGGGGGAGATTTCCAAAGCTTTTCATCCCCAGCAGGGACGACGTCCAGGTGAGAAACAATCCATATAGTTCTGTCTACAGCCCCTTTTATTTTTGCAACAATGTTTGGCCTTTTTCCAACTCTTTCATCGATTGCATCAAATCTCTCAACGTAGTCGAATTCATCTAGGTAATTCATCAGAACTTCAGCCTTTTTCTCTTCCCCTTCTCCACCAAAATCTGGAGAAATAGCCTTTATTTCTATCAGCTTTGAAAGAAGCTGAACCATTTCATTTTTTTTACGCTCTATCTCCTTCAGCATATCACTTCCTCCAATCTCCTTTTCAAATTCTTTATTTCTTCAATCACGTATTCATCCTTCGTAGCGTTCATGAGTAATTCCAGCTCCGCCAAGATTGGTGCAAGGGAATAGAAATCTTTTTGTCCATTTTCAAAAATTTTCTTTAGGAATTCGAGCTTAGTTTCTGCAATTATATCCCTATCCAGTAGTTTCTTTACTTCCTTTAAAGCCGTCGCAATCTTTTTTCCGTGTTTTGTAAGCTTTATAGCTCTAGTTCTCCCCTCTAGCTTGCTCTCTATTATGCAATTTTTTTCAAACTCGTTAAGAACTTTGGAAACATAACTGTAGGGTGATTTCAGGAGATTTGAAATCTGAAGGGGATAAATTCTTTCTCCTTTCTCCTCATATGAAAGGATTGCTAGGAGTATTGCTACAGCTCTCTCGTGGAGAAACAGTTTAGACAACATTCCATCCCCCGATACAACTCTTGCTCGTATTTTTAAAACTACTGCTCAAATGTCTCCCGTCACAGCTCTTGGCTTTGAAATTTATTCCTTCTCTACAAAATCCACAACTTATCCCTAAAGATTCACAAAAATTCTCCACTCTTCTCAGCAGCTGAATTCTTAGCTCCCTATTTAAGTAATAATAATTGCCAATTTTTTCCCCTTTCTCGAAATATAGCATTTTCAGCACTTCTTTTAGCTGAGGTATTGTTTGGGTTATCCTTCTGTACGAATCAAATCTCAGTTTAAGTGTTGAAGTAACCACATGCTCTGGATTGCAAATCTCGATGATTTCAAGCTTTGAATCGTTCAGGAAAGGGATTATTGGATCAAATCTTAAAACTGTTGGCAATACCTCGCTTAGTTCTTTGAAGACCTCAATCCTTCTTTCCGTTGACGGAGCAAACTTTTCGAGCCTATCACAGCCAGTTATTGTTAAACAGACAACACAATCTATTTCCGATAACAGGTCTAGATCTCTTAAGATTATATCGCTCTTCGTTATTATCAAAAGTCTAGCGTTATACTCTTTGAACAATTTCAAACTTTTTCTCGTAATCTCCTTTTCCTTCTCCACTACTGGATATGGATCGGAGCTGTTTGACATCGATATTATCTCCTTATCCCCAATTTCTGCGAGATCTTTTTCTAATTTGTGTAGAAGATCTTTTTTCTCCCTAACTTCCCAAAATCTTGGAATATAGGTTGCATAACAATAATCACATCTGTGTGAGCAGCCAGTGTATGGATTAAAGGACAATTTACTTCCACAGGTACAGAGTTTGGATTTCCATGGATCGAATGGCTTCAACACTCTCAACTTTAACATCTCTCGAAAGTTGCAGAGATTGTAAAAAATTTTTCGCCATCACATCGAAAATTTAAAATTGTTGCAGAATTTTAGGCATGGAAACTCTGGAAGAAGTAGCACAAGAAATACTACAGTGCAAAAAGTGTGAACTGCATAAAACGAAGACGAGATATGTCGTCGGTAGTGGAAATGAGAAAGCTGAGATAGTATTCATCGGAGAAGCTCCTGGAAGGGAGGAAGACATAAGGGGGGAACCATTTGTCGGAAGTGCTGGAAAATTGCTTTCTGAAATGATAAATGCGATCGGTCTTAGGAGGGATGAGGTTTTCATATCCAATGTTTTAAAATGCAGACCGCCCAACAATCGAGATCCATTGCCAGAGGAAATAGAGGCATGTGGCGAATATCTTTTGAGACAACTAGAAATTATAAAACCAAATATTATAATATGTCTTGGAAGATATTCGACGGAATTCATATTCAGGACATTTGGGCTCCAGTTTACTTCGATCACAAAGCTACAAGGGAAAATCTTTGAGATAGACGCTTGGGAGAAAAAAGTTAAAATAATCCCTCTTTATCATCCAGCAGCAGTTCTTTACAGACCACAGCTCAGAGATGAGTATGTGGAGAATTTCAGGAAGATAGGTTCTCTGATAAAGAAAAGACAAAAAACGCTATCGGATTTCTAAAGCGTTAGAATCGTATAAGTTACTATTGTCAGGAAATATGCAAAGAGGAGCTGGAAAACTATGGAAATCAGGAGAATTTTCAAGTTTCTAATTTCGTAATAGATTGCAGCTAGAGTTGCTATGCATGGTGTGTAAAAGGAAATAAAGATTATCAGCGCAAAAGCCTGTGCCATTGACAATCCGAGTTGTGAGAGGATTTCAAAGATGTTGGAAGTTCCAAAAGATATGGCTAGAGAAGATATTATCATTTCCTTCGCTATAAAACCTACTAGCAAAGCAAAACCGAGCTCGGAACTTTCAATTCCGATTGGAGAAAATGCTTTTGCGATCAATTTTCCGAGGAAGACTGTCAGTCCAAAAGAGTTTAAAAACCATATGAAAATTGAGAACAGAAGTATTATCTTTCCAACTTTAAATATAAAAGCCTTGCTCCTAGTCCAGGTTATCCACCAGCTCACTCTAAGGCTTGGAAAATGATATGGTGGCAGTTCTATCAACAATTCTGATTTCTCCTTCTTGAATATTTCTCTGTAAATTGCGGCGAAAAAAAGGAATAGTAGTGCGGAGAGTAGGTAAATGAAGATCACTACTACACTCTGGAGAAGGGGAGAAGCAAAAAAGAAAGCTGTGAAAAGAATTATTACAAGCAATCTCGCCTGACATAGCACGAAGGGAGAAGATATGGCAACTCTAAGTCTTTCGGAGTCAGTTTCTAGTATTCTTGAAGCCATAACTCCGGGAACGTTACAGGCTAAATTTATGCAAAAAGGGAAAAAGGATTTACCTGTCAAACCAAAATTTGCAAAGAGACGGTCCATTGTTACAGCAAGTCTAGACATTAAACCGCTATCTTCTATGAAGGACATGAGGAGGTTCAAAATCAAAATCAGGGGGAAGAAGGATGCGATCACACCAACTCCGGGAATTATTCCATCTATCAATAAACTTTTCCACATGGAATCCGGTAAATTCTCATTGAGAAATTCCGAAATGGAATCGAAGATTCTGGAAATGATCCCCACAATGCTATAACTTTCAATAGTTTCAGCGAACCCTTCATTACCAATAGACCTCATCAGCAAATTCAGCGGAAATCCTGTGTTTATTGAAAAGGAGGAAAAAATTGCGAAGAAGAGAATTAGAATTGCCAAAATTGGACCAAAATTGCTGAAAAATATTTCATCTAACTTTTTACCAAAAGAGACCTTTGAAATTTTTACTTCTTTGATAGAAGAACTAATTAGCTCTTCCACAAACCTAAATCGATGCATTGCGATTATCTCTTCAGGATTACCATAAATCTCTGAGATCTCTCTAGCAATATTCTCTATTTCTCTCCTTTCTTCCTCTTGCAGTCTTGTGAGAATGAACTCATCCCCTTCCAGCGCCTTTATGGCACTACCCCTATCTCCCACAATTTTTTCAGCTTTTTCAATAAAAGGCTCTAAGCTTCCGTAATTTATCTTTAATTTTGAATTCTTCTTTCTCCCTTCTAAAACGTCGAGACATCGATCTATGAGCTGGTTTAAGCCAATTCCGCGAAGGGCGCTGATAAGGATTACGTCGACTCCAAGATGTTTAGCAAGAATTTCGACATTTACATGTATTCCGCTCTTTTCCAGAAAATCTGCCTTGTTTATGACAACGACAGCTTCGCTTTTCAACTCTAGCACTTGTATTGCGAAGTATAGGGATTTGAAAAGAGCATTCCCATTCACGACAATAACCGCGACACCATCCTTACCTTTGAATATGTACTCCTTTGTTATCTCCTCCTCTTTACTTAGAGTTTTAAAACTGTTTATTCCCGGTAAATCAACTACCAAAATCTCTTTTCCATGATGTTCTATTTTTGCTTGGAAAACTTCCACAGTCTTTCCAGGCCAGTTTGCAACGTAACATTGCTGACTGGTTAGCTTGTTGAAGAGAGTAGTTTTTCCTGAATTCGGTTGAGAAATCAGGAAAATCTTATACATTTACTTCCTCTACAAAAACTTTTTTAGCAACTCCTTTTCCAATGGCTATCTCGGAGTCTCTCACCTTTACAACAACTGGTGGGCCGTTTGATATAACTTCGACAACTTGTCCCGGAGCTAGACCCATATCGATGAGCCTTCTTACAAATCCTCTACCACCTCTTATCTCTATTATCCTGACTTTTCCACGAGCTAAGTCCATAGAAATCATCATTTAGGTTAACCTAAATTTGAGCATAAAAATCTTTCGCTCGATTCAAGGCAAAAAGTTTAATAAACTAAAAAGATACGATGCTTAAACGCCGCCGTGGCTCAGCTGGCAGAGCGGGTGACTTGTAATCACCAGGTCGCGGGTTCGAATCCCGCCGGCGGCTTTTATTGTAGGATTATTTTGGACATTTTTAGATTTCTAAAGCTTTTGAGAAGATTTTATATCCCTTCTTTTCAATTGAGGCGAGATGATAGAAGAGACACTTAAAGAAATTGTTAGAAATAAAAATAAAATTATTGAAATTCTTGAAAAAAGGTTGGGTAAAGATAAAGCGAAAGAAGTTGAGAGAATTCTCAAAATAACTGTTCTAGGGATTTAACTTCAACACTTTTCGGAATACCATCTGATATAAAGGTTCATCCGGAAATAACGAATTCCATGATTGAAAGTGGAAATTTGGAGTTTTATGAACTTGGAGGAGTTCTGTAAAGCTGTTGATTTTATAAAGGATTGTGGGATGGGCAGGGTTACGCTTGAAGGAGGATATTTAAAACACTGCTCCATTTCCGGATTTCAACCAGTGAACGGAACACCTTTGCGGAACTAGGATTTTGTTTGAACATACACTCTCTTCCCTTAATGCTTCTTGCAGGAGCTAATAGAGCTTATCTTGGTGCATACGTCTGCAAGGTTAGGGGAAGAGGATTTTGCGGATGAAGTTGATGACATCCTTCAGAAGTGGTAAAGAAGATTTGCAGGGATTTCGGTTTTGATTTAAATCCTTAGCCAATTCTAAAAATCCTTGCAATGTCCTGAATTATTAACTTTGGCATCTTTAACATTGCATTCCATTGCGATGGCGCATATTCATCGTAGAGTCTTATTGTGAAGAATGAAAGAAGAGAAAGAATAGCGGAAAAAATGAAGAGAACTCGAAAAGCAATATCTCCACTCTCGTAAAGGGAAGAGACTAAAATTCCCGCAAAGACGCAGCCAATGGCTGAAAAAGTGTCCTGTAACCAGTTACTCAAAGCGTAATATGGTGCAGAATACTTCTTATAAGTCAAGTCTGCTATTGCATTTGTTAGAGCAATTGTTGGGGCGGAAGTGTAGAAGCCGTGAAGAATATATGCGATTGCGAGAATCCAAAAAGATTTCTGTGTTGAAAATGCAAAAAGGATTGCTGAAATTGAAAAGGTCAGAAAAGATAGGGTAAAGAGGGGCTTATTTCCAAGATTGTCTGAAAAAATGCCTGAAATACGGAAGGAGTATATGGAGCTGAGATGGGCTAAGAAAGCTAGAAAAAGGACTGTTGAAAGGGAATACTGCAGACAATTGATTAAAAAGACTGTAAAAAAAGTTCTAGCAGAGCTTATGGCGAACAGGAATATGGAGACGGAAAAAATTAGTTTCAGGAAATTGATGTTCCTCATTGGTTCTATCAACCTTATCTCGCTTATTCTACTCGATCTGACATTCTCGACGTTCCTCAAAAAATAGACTCCTATAAGGCCTATAAGGGCAGAAGTTAGGAATAGGACGGAGAAACCGGTTTTATCCATTCGATCAAAAACGAATATCTGTGGCAATATTGCAAAAATGGCAAAAATTCTACCATAAGCTGATCTTTTGGAAAAAATTTCCCCCCTTTTACCTCCAGAAATCAAATCCCGTGACCAAGAACTCCAAGTAACTGTGTAGACGTCTTCGCAAATGTTGAAGATAAGGTAAAGAATTGCGAAGAATAGAACTTCGTAATCTCCTCCAAAAAAGGAGTTCACTGCTATTCCTATAAGGGTTATTTTGGCTATTAAACTAACATAGATCGATATCTTTTTCCTATTTCTTTTCTCTACAAACTTCGCCGAAATTATCTGTGCAACAGTTGTAGTGTGAGGAATCGATATCAGAACGCTGAGCAAAAAAGGGGGAATTTTGGTCGTTGCGAGATATGAGCTTATGATAGTTACAGTAATAAGAGAATAAGTTATTTGTGAACACACCCCTTCGAGGACAAAGTTCTTCAAACTTTTGTCCAGATCGTGAAACTCAACTCTTATTCGCATCGCTTTAAGAATGGTGTGTATTTTTTTAAAGTTTTATTGTCGATCAAAGATTTTAAGGCTGCAAAACTTCAAAATGCACGATTGTAACGAACTCAGAATCTAGTATCTCTCCATAAATTCTTTTTAAAGCGTTCAAAAGTTCTTCCTTACTTGAAAAACCATCGGATCTAGCATCTTCATCACTCAGCTCTGAAACTCTCTTCACAACTACTTTTTTAACTTTAGCCATCGCGAAGGGTTTGTTTTCAACCGTTAATTCTACAACTTTTCCAACAGGATAACTTCTGATCCCTTTTCTTATCGTTGTCCTCTTTTCTCCAGTTAAAATAAGTGGAATGAATTCCGCATCGAAGTTTATGCGATCCATCACTCGAGCACTACCAGCTCCTATCCAACTACTATGTCAGCAGCACTTGGTGTGTTGGCAAAAAACGATGACTTTTTCCTCAATCGATGGCGTAACTATGATTCCACCTGTGAAAATGTCCTTTAAAATTTCTACGACCATTTTACTCCCTTTTCGTGAATCTTTGATCTCCTCCATCCAGAGCAGTCTTTATCCCAGTTTTCTCCTCCACTTCTCGAAAACCGCTTTTTAGCTCACTTACTTGTTCCGAATCCATGGTCAGAAGAAGTGCTAAGAACTCGCCAACATGTGCTTTTTCTTCCCTTGCAACATCCAGAAATATCTTTTTGCAGTTCTCATCTGGACTAAATCTTGCCATCTGCTCGTAAAGGCTAATTGCATCCAGCTCAGCAGATATTGCCAAGCGCAGAGCTTCCATCAATTCCTCCTTGCTATAGGGTTTGTCTCTAACAACCAGAGTTGGATTGATTGAAAGCATGCTCATTTTTTGATCTCTAGCTTATAAAATTTTTCTGTCAAAACTAGTCAATTCTCCCTTTGAAAAGTACACCTATTCTCTCTAGTATTTCTCTCGCTCTCTCCAAATCATCGACGCGGAATATTATGAGTGCCTTATGTTTTTCCGAGGTAAAAGCGTAAACGTATTCAATGTTTACACCCTCATCTCCTAAGGCTTTCGCTATTTTATACAATTCCCCCGGCTTATCCTCAACTTCAACTGCCAAGACATCGTTGATTGCAACTGTAAATCCGGCATCCTTTAGAGCTTTGTAAGCGTCATCAGTCCTGTCCACAACCATTCTGATTATCCCAAAGTCTCCAGCATCCGCAATCATAAATGCTCTGAGATTTATTCCCTTTTCAAATAGGACCCCAGTTACAGAAGCAAGTCTTCCAGGCTTGTTTTCCACGAACACAGAAATTTGTTTTATCACAAGTATCACCTCATATCTTTCTCTTATCTATAACCCTTTTCGCTTTACCTTCAAATCTTTGAAGAGTTCCAGGATTTACGATTTCAACTTTTGCATGTACTCCCAGAACACTCTTAAGCTTTTCCTCAACCCTCTTTTTTAGATTCAGTATATCTGCTGGCTTATCCACTGAAACTCTTTCGCTTAGTTCAACCTGAATCGTCATTTCATCCAGATTCTCTACTCTGTCTAGTATTATCATGTAATGTTCTCCAAGCTCTGGAATTTGCATCAAAACATGCTCTATCTGGCTTGGAAAAACGTTTACTCCGCGAACTATGAGCATGTCATCGCTTCTCCCGAGAATTCTCATTATTCTTGGGTGAGTTCTACCACAATTACACTTTTCAGTCTCTATTATCGTTATATCTCCAGTTCTCCATCTTATTAGAGGCATCGCTTCTTTGCTCAGCGTAGTTACCACCAGTTCCCCTTTTTCTCCTTCTCCAACGTTCTCACCGGTCTTCGGATCTATTGCCTCTATCAGAAAATGATCTGCCCATACATGGAGCCCATTTCTTTCGACGCATTCTGTGAAAAGAGGGCCACTTAGTTCTGAAGTTCCATAGACGTCATAGGCAGTTAATCCTGTTTTTAATTCAATTCTTTTCCTAGTTTCTTCGCTCCAAGGTTCTGCACCAAAAATTCCGATTCTCAGCTTTGTATCCTTTAAGCTAGTTCCCATTTTCTCTGCGTATTCTGACATGTAGAGCATGTAAGATGGTGTGCATGCTATTACAGTTACACCTAGATCTTTCATAAGTTCAATCTGTCTTGCAGTGTTTCCAGTTGATATTGGCAAAGCTGTGGCTCCGATTTTTTCGACAGCATAATGGAAACCGAGTCCGCCGGTGAAGAGGCCATAGCCGTATGCTATTTGAACTATATCTTCATGAGTAACTCCACAGCTAACCAGTCCTCTGCACAGACTTTCAACCCAAACTCTTATGTCGTTTTCCGTGTATCCAACCAGAGTTGGTTTTCCAGTAGTCCCGCTAGAAGCGTGAAACCTAACTATCTGTGACACTGGCACCGCGAACATTCCAAAGGGATAATTATCTCTCAAATCCTGTTTTCTCGTAAAAGGAAGTTTTGGAAGGTCTTCGAGGCTCCTTATCTGGGAGGGATCTATGCCCAGCTCTTTGAACTTCCTTCTATAGAACGGAGAATATTGATAAACGTTGTTGACGAGTGCTCTCAGCTTCTTTTCCTGTATTTCCTTCAAATCTGCCACAGGCATCCTTTCAATGCTCGGGTTCCAGAACATCATTCCACCTCCTTTATTTCTATGTCAACGAAATCTCCAACTTTCAGCTCCTTCGTGATATACTCATCGTATTTTAACGTAACGAAGGCATCAACTCCAAAGATGTCTTCAAATCTTTTCGCTAAATTCATTCCCAGCTGTAAGCCGAATTCTATTATCTGTTCTGGTCTCTCTATTTCCACTCTCTGCGGTATTCTTTGCGGTATTGTTTTATCTACTCTTTTCATAAAAACAAGAACATCTTCTTCCTTCAACTCGATCCTAACTATTCTGAATCTCATATCTTCACCCCAAGTACGAACATATGGTCTTTATGATATGGTTCTAGAGAACCTTTTTCAAGAATTGAAAAATCCTTAGAAATTTTCTGGGTTATGAGAGAGAAAATTTCTCCACTCTCGGCAGTCGAATCTATGCTTTTAGCCTTTATCATGATCAAAAACATACCGTTATCTTTTAAGAAGAAATCAGCATTTGTTTTTAGAATCTCAATCTGATTCTTTTGAGCTATGTCTTGGTATATGAAATCAACCTTTTCCACGATTCCGCTATACAGCCAAGGTTTGCTTGCATCGAAGAAAAGAGGTATAATGTTATCTCTTTCCTTTGCGAGCTCGAGTAACTTTATGAAAGGCTTCGCTGAGTACTCAACAGCATATATTATCCCCTCATCCACTATGTCTGCTAAATGACTTAAAGTTGTCCCACTTGCTGCACCAAGGTAGAGAATTTTTTCATCCCCTCTGAAGTCGATTTCATAGCCTTTTAGGATTAATGCAGATAGTTTACTCCTCCAAGGTACCCATTCTCTGAACTTTTCATTTCCCAGAAAGAATATTCTCTCACCATAATGGCTCCCATATTTACTCTTAGTAGCCGGAACACCGTTTATTATTTTTACGTTCCTCATTTCCTCCTCAACTCCTCAAACTTCCTTTTTAAAGATTCGAATAAACCTTCTTCGAGTTCACCTCTGAAGTAGTCTATTTTTGAAGCTATGGATATTTTAGAAGCCAAAAATCTTGCCATCTTCCCTCTTTTCTTCTTCGGTAAACTCCTAACAAAGCTGTGTAGGAATATTATACCATGCTTCGGTATTTTAGCTTCTTTTCCTTTTTTTATCCTTGTAAGAGCTTTGTATAAACTTTTTTCAGCCCCAGCAATCTGGATTTTATTCGCATTGGAAAAAGCCAATTTCTTTAAGCTTCCGAATTTTTCGATGAGCTTCGCACCTATTTTATATCCTGCTATCTCAGTTAAATTTGGCGCTATTTTATGCATAGTAGCATTTATTTCCTTTTCTATCTCATCCCTGAGCTTTTCGAGTTCTTTAATTGCATCTTCAAAGTTTCCGAGTATGGTATCTCTTATATCTTTTAAATCATCCCTTTTCTCTTTTACGATGTTTATGGCCTCCTCAACTCCATCCAGCGCTTTTACCAATGCTATCACGTATTTTTCATCACTCCCCAATTCCTCTTTGATTCTCTTTTCAGCGATTTCGATCGCAACCTTTCTTAGAATTCGGTAATAATTCTTTCCAAGTAACTTCATTCCGAATTCTGAAAGATTGAAGGGTAAAGGTGAATGATTTACTGCAGAAAGAAAACTACTCTCAAAGTTTTCGGAGATCTTTAAATCTTTTTCAAGTGTTCCGAACCATAGATTATACTTCAACTTCTGCACCCCTATTTCTAGCTTTTGTTATTATCACTTCACAATCTATCCCTCTCTCGCTGAAGTAATTTTCCACCTCAACTGCCATTTTTCTAGCATCGCTGTCCGTTACAGTATAAACGCTTGGACCAGTTGAGCTCATTCCGAAAGGTAGTAAATCCAGTAAATCCTTTATTATTCTCCCATATCTTTCAACTTCAGCCTTTTTAAAACCTATTTGCTGTATCCTTCTAATTGCGCTAAGAAAAGAGTCAAGATCACTCTCGACTACAGATGGAAGCAGTTTCATGAGTATTATATGGCAGAGCTCTCTTACCTCTTCAATTGGCACGGGGCAGGATTTTTTAAACAGTTCAAGTTCTCCAACACCATATGCGCCGCTTAACCTTGGTATTGCAACCACAATTTTCCAGTCTGGAAACTCCAATCTAGAAATAAGCGGTGCAGGTTTAGCTTTGCTGAAAGAAGATGGTAAAAAACTCCCCTTCTCTTTCCAAGAATGTCCTCCATCGACCAAAAATCCACCATATTCAAAAGCTGATACGCCAATTCCAGAGGTTCCACCTCTGTTGAGGAGCTCAGCAATCTTCCTGACACTCAATCCAAGGTTGTAAATTTCTGAATAGGCTTTACCAACAGCTAAAGCTATTTGAGTTCCACTTCCAAGACCCACATGTGCTTTGTAATCGGAAAGAATTTCGATTTCGATTCCTTTTCCAAAAAAATTTTTCATTTTATTGGCAACTGTATAAAATCTTTCAAAATTTTCGGAATCACCTTTAACAACGACTTTATCACTCCTAAAGGCCTTTATTTCAATCTTTGGCTCATCCAAAGCAATACCTACACCACCGTCGACTCTTCCAATGCTTGCGTTCATGTCTATGAGAGTTATGTGAATTCGTGAACCGGTTCTTACTCGCATAAAAAAAGTGTAGAGAAAAATATTAAAAGCTTTAGCCTTACAAGATCTGTGGAAGTAGAAGTGATCGAAAAACTCTCAGAATCTCTTTCCAACAAAGTGGTTGTGACTGAGGAGGAGTTAAAAGTAAAAGCGATTCGCTCTGCTTTGAAAGCTTTGGGGCTAAAAGCTATATATTTCAGTGAAAATGATTTGAAAGAAGTTGTTTGCAGTTTTCTAGATTGCCCAATAACTTTGAAGAGTTTACACTTTTCAGAAAAGGTTGAGATAAATGGAATAAGCTTCTACCACTTACACACCGTAGCTCCAACAAAAGAGGATTTCATCAAGGCTTATGAGGAGTACATCCATGCAAAAAACTTTTTAAGCAAACTAGATGCGATGATGGCTTCAGTAGACAAATTCTTTGAAGGTTACGATAAAGAGGGGCATTTTTTGAGAATATATTCAGATAAAAATCGCTATGCAGTCTTCTTTTCGACAATCCGTTATGCCTTTGAAGATGTGGATATGCATATTAATTTATCTTCAAGCTTTGATGGAGAATACGTTGTTGCCGTGAAAATTGAAGAGAAACCAGATGAGTTCATCAAGTTCTTCAAGATTCACTCTGAAAACTTTAAAATGGCAAAAGCAAAGGTATGGGTTGTAAATCCTGAGAAACTCACAGTTGATCCATTCATCGGTTATCCCAGGGATTTTAAGTTGATATCCAGGTTCAAAAATCCAAAGTTTGCGACTAAAATCAATTCTCTGTGGAGGTTAAAAATTGAGGAGATAGATTAGCTTCGCAGATACTCCAAGGCTGTCTTTACATCTGCATTTTCGTGAACTATCATCGCTATAGCTCTGGTCATCTTTGTCGGGTTATCTGCCTGGAATATATTTCTTCCAATGGCAACACCTTTGGCTCCAGCATCCATGGCCATTCTGACCATTTGCAGCAACTCTTCGCTACTTCCCATCTTTGGACCTCCAGCGATAACTATTGGAACTGGACAACCTTCAACTACTTTTTTGAAACTCTCCACATCTCCAGTGAAGTTCGTTTTAACTATATCTGCCCCAAGCTCCGCACCAACTCTGGCAGCAAGAGCCACTGCTTTTGGATCAAACTGGTTTATCTTTTCCCCCCTTGGATACATCATTGCAAGAAGGGGCATTCCCCAATCAGCGCAAATTCTCGATATTTCTCCAAGCATTTTTAATTGCTCAGCCTCTGTTTTGCTCCCTATGTTTACGTGTATGCTGACACCATCTGCTCCAAGTTTTATCGCTTCCTCAACTGTGCAAACTAAAACCTTTTCATTCGGATCCGGCGAAAGCATCGTAGATGCGCTTAGGTGTATTATTAAGCCAATATCTTTCCCATAACCTCGATGCCCATAAGCAACGATTCCTTTATGAACAACTACTGCATTTGCCCCTCCTTCTGCTACGGCGTTTATCGTTTTTGTCAAGTTCTGTAACCCTTCTATTGGCCCCATCGAGACTCCATGGTCCATGGGAACGATGACTGTATGCTTGGTATTCCTGTCTATTATCCTTTCCAATCTAATCCTTTTCCCTATCATGTCAGTTAGTTTCAAAGTAGCAATATAAATTTTTCGTTTGTGTCATTTAGACGATTTTGTTAATAGTTAATAAACTTTTTTAATTTTTTATTGTTATGCAAAAAGTTATTTAATGTTAAGACTACAAAACTTGTGGGATTTAGAGAAATCTTCTCGAAGCTAGGGAAGGTTGAGGATCACCCGGAAATTTTAAAGATTTATTGCTATGATTTTTCTTTCATTCCGAAGTTATTTTCAAGCTTCATAAAAAAACCTGTAATCGTCGTGCAGCCAAGTTCTGTCGAAGATCTCTTGCAGATACTTAAACTTTGTGAGAGATATGAAATACCGCTGGTCCCTAGGGGCTCGGCAACTTCTGCTTACGGTGGAAGCGTTCCTCTTAAAAGCTGCGTAATCGTCGACTTTAAAAAAATGTCAAGATTCGAATTTCAGGATGGCAAGGTGATTGCGGAAAGCGGGGCAATTTGGATAGATATAGAAAGAGAGGCGAGAAAAAGAGGGGAAGCACTTCGAATTTATCCAACTAGTGCGTTAGTCTCAACTGTTGGTGGCTGGATTGCGCAGGGTGGATTTGGGATTGGAAGTTTGAGGTATGGGGGTATAAAGGATAACGTTGAATGGTTAGAAGTTGTGGATTTTGAGGGTGTAAAGATCGTTAAGGGAGATGAGTTAAAGTACTACGTTGGAGCCTCTGGCGCTACTGGCTTGATCACAAAGGCTTGTATAAAGCTTAGAAAAAACTCTGAAATCTCTAGTTTGGCGATAGAGAGTAGTTTTAAGGAAGCTATTTCAAAAATCAAAAACGCATATCATGCAAGCTTTAAGGATTCAAAGTACCTAAGACTTGAGGGATACAAGCTTGGAGATACTCTTCTAATCTGTTCAGAAAATGGTGAGAACAATGAAATGGGAGAGGAATTGTGGAGAAAAAGACTTACTCCGCTTAAAATTGTTGAAAGAAAAAAGAAAATATTCTCAGAAACATGTGTTCCGTATGAGAAGGCAGAAGAATTCTTTAACTATGCTAGAAATATTTCAGAAGGTGTTGAAGCTGTGTTCACTCGAGATTGTGTCGTCTTCATTTCCACTTTCAGCGCCAGTTATGGGAATATGCTGAAAGCTCTAAAGCTCGTCAAGATTGCCGAAAAGCTGGGTGGGGAAGTTTACGCTAAAGGAATGTTTTTTTCACACAAATGTGACGAAGAATTAAGGAGATATAAGAGGAGAGTTGATCCAAAGAACCTTTTAAATCCAGGGAAAATTGGCTGGAATGCGTTCTCTATCACAATTTCCATTTTAGAGAGATTTTTATGGCTGAATGCATAAAATGCGGTCTCTGTAACATTTGTCCGGTTTTCAGAGTTGAAAAAATTGAATCTGTATCGCCAAGAGGAAAAATATCTATTTTCAATAAAAATGTGAAAATAGATGCTAGAATGGTTAAAGATTTCTTTAAGTGCAGTATATGTGGTTTATGCGAAATTATTTGCCCAGTAAATCTTCGTCTCACAGAATTTTGGGAAAAAAAGAGAGAAGAACTGGTGGAAAGAAAATTTGCACCTTTGCCGATTCACAAGAAGCTTAGAGATATGACTTTAAGGGATTATAATCCATACGGTGGCAATCCAGAGAAAAGAGCTGAATGGCTAGATTTTAAAGTTAAAAAATCTAAAATCCTTTACTTCGCTGGATGTACTGCGAGTTATAAGCTTCAAAACATAGCAAAAGCTTCTGCAAATGCTTTGAGAAAGCTAGGAGTGGAATTCACCATTCTCGGCTCTTCAGAATTCTGCTGCGGTTCACTATTTTTGAGGACTGGACAAAGGGATGTTGGAAGATATCTTTTCAAAAAGAACATTCATGTCTGGGAAAAGGCTGGAATAGAGGAGATAATAACTTCCTGTCCTGGTTGCTATAAGACGATTTCTAAGGATTATCCCATATTTGCCAGAGAACTAGGTTACGAGTTCAATTTCGAAGTCAAACATATTTCTTCAGTCTTTGCAGAGCTCGTGGAGGGAAAATTAGATCTTATCGCAACTTATCACGACCCATGTCATCTAGGGAGACATATGGGAATTTATGAGGAACCGAGGAAAGTCATAAGAAAAGTTGGGATAAAACTGATCGAGATGGAAAGAAATAGAGAATTCTCTCTGTGTTGTGGGGCAGGAGGGGGTTTGAGGAGTCAGTTCAAGGACATCTCAATTGCGATCTGTGAAGAAAGAATAAGAGAAATCCTTTCGACGGGAACGAATGTTGTTATAACTTCCTGTCCATTCTGCGAGTATAACTTTTCCAGAACTGGTGGAGGTAGGATCAAGGTTTTGGATTTATCCGAGATAGTAGAGAAATCACTCTTTCCCTGATTCTCTGCTTTCTTCCATCAAAGAAAGCTTTAAGAATTGCATTTTTTTCGGGAATTTCAAGGTAATTCACGACTAAACCTATCTGATTTGCTGCATGCGCATCGCTTCCACCAATGCCTCTTTTTCCAAATTTCTCTGCATATCTTTTTGCAAGGAAATTAAAATAGCTCTTCGCATTGAAAACCTCGACGCAATCGACGATCTTAAAATCTTCAATCTTTAAACTCCCTTTACGAAAGATGTCAAATGGATGAGCTAACGCAGTTATGCAATCAAGGGATTTCGCAATTCCACACGTTTCCCTCATAGAAAGCCCAGGCTCTATATCTTTAACTAGCCCGAACACGAGCAGATGACCTGTAGAAGTTGACACTTCTATCCCAGGTATGACCACAATGGGTATTTTTTCCTCGATCACGATGTCCATGGCTTCGAGCGATCCTTGAATCGTGTTGTGGTCCGTTATTGAAATCAGTTCGATCCTTTTTCTCAAAGCCTCTTCAAGCAATTTTCTTACACTATCCCTTCCATCGCTGAAATTCGAATGAACGTGGAGCTCTGCTTTGTACATTTCACAGCTCGACATAGGTTGCATCTATGATGCCATCCAGCCTTGTCATTTCTCTCAGCACTTCTTCACTTGGAGGATCATCGACGAGTAGGAGCATTAACTGCACCCCTCCAGGCTTGTCACCACTTCTACCTACTATCATTCCGGCGATGTTTATGTTGTTCTTACCAAATAAAGTTCCAACTCTCCCTATGACTCCTGGCTTGTCTTCGTGCAGGGATATTATGTAATGCCCTTTTGGAATGAAATTGACATGATAGACATCTATTTTCAGAAGTCTGTATTCCTTCCCAAAACAAGTCCCAGCGAAGTAAATCTTTCCTTTTTCAGTCTCAACCTCAACTTCCAACAAACTTTCATAATACTCGCTTTTGCCAAGCGAAATTTCAACTTTTATTCCTCTTTCCTCAGCTATACTTCTTGCCGATACTAAGTTTATACCCATTCCCAGAGTTCTTTCAAGCAATCCCTTTAAAAGCGATCTTACGATGAATTCAGTATTCTTTTCAGCTATTTTTCCGCTAAAAATCATTTTTACTCTCCTTATAACTCCACCAAGTCTAGCGCTGGCTATTTTACCCATTTTTTCTGCGAGAATTGCGTAAGGCATTAAGAATTCGAATTCTGAAGGCTCTATAGGCGGTAGGTTTATGGCATTCTTTGCAGGCAACCCCTTTGCAAAATTGACTATATCTTCTGCAATTATTCTTCCAACACTCTCCTGTGCTTCTCTCGTTGAAGCTGCAATGTGTGGGGTTGTTATGACGTTTTCGAATTTGAAAAGCGGACTTTCAAAGTTGGGCGGTTCAACTTCGTAAACGTCTAAACCAACTCCAAATATCTTTCCACTCCTCAATCCCTCTATCAGCGCATCCTCACTCACTATTCCCCCTCTGGCTGTGTTTATTATGATTACTCCATTCTTCATGAGTTCTATTTCCCTCTTTCCTATTAGACCGACCGTTTCTTTTGTCTTAGGGACATGGACTGTGATTATATCCGATTCTCGCAAAAGCGTATCCAAGTCGACAAGTTTAACACCAATCTTTTGAGCTCTCTCAGCTGGGATATATGGATCAAAGGCTATCACGTTCATATCTAGAGCCTTACAACGTTTCGCAACCTCATAACCAACCCTTCCAAGACCTATGATTCCAACAGTTTTTCCCCTTAATTCTATACCCTCAAATTTTTTTCTCTCCCATTTACCCCCTCTCATCGAAAGATAGGCCTGTGGTATTTTACGGGCAACTGCGAACATTAAGGCTATTGCATGCTCTGCAGTCGAAACCGTGTTTCCACCTGGTGCGTTGATCACAACAATCCCACGCTGCGTTGCTGCATCGACATCGATGTTATCTACACCTACTCCAGCCCTTGCAATTATCTTGAGTCTTTTTCCTTTTTCAATTACCTCCTTATCTACCTTTAACTGACTTCTTACAATCAATGCATCGTAATCTTGAATAACATTTAGAAGATCACTTTTTTTCATTCCTAGTTTTACATCAACTTCAAGTCCATTACTTTTCATAAATTCTATCGCGCTTTCGCTGATCTGTTCTGCTACTAATACTTTCATGGCACGAAATCGGATTTCGGAATTTAAAAATTCTCTTGAAATTCACAGCCTGAAACGCTTGGAATTAAGACTTGATGTTATGAAAGATCATTGGAAAATTTTAAATTTCCTGTTGAAAAAAACGTAATATGCGGTCTGTTGCAGTGTTAGCAGCTCTAGTACTCCTAACTTTCCCATCCCTAGCTTTGGAAACTTTGTCGAGTCAGCATTTTACCGTCGAATACGAGATATCTCCAAAGGAGGAATGTTTCACAGGTGGAGAAAAAATAAGCATAAAATACGAAATTTTACCAAAATCTTCTGCCTACAGACCTCTTTTAGGTGGAGAAGAAGCTAATGCAAGGTCTTATTATTTTAAAACTGATCTAAACGATGCTTTATGGAGACTTGCTGTCGATTATTATCAAGGCGGAGTATGGGATGAGGAAAAGAGTGGTAAAGAAGTCTCAATCGAAGCTAAGTATTTTGCAATTGGGGGAGAAGTAAAGGGAATTGCAAAGATATCTGCAAATCTCACTGCAATAGTTCCGATTTGTAGCGTTAGGCTTTGCAACTTCACTGCCATTAAGGCGAGCTGCGAAGATTGTGAAAGAGATGCCCTTCCAGAATTAAAGATCTGTGTCGCAAACGAAAATGCGTTTAAGAACGACATAAAGTCCTTAAGGGCGAAGCTGAGCGAGTTGGAGCAAAAACTAAGGGCTGAAAACCTTTACAACGAGGAAGATTTTAACAATGTCAAAAGAACAATAGATTCCGCAGAATCATATTTAATAGCTAAAAGGTTCTTAGATGCAAATGCGAAGCTTTTAGATGCGAACAATTCATTAAATCAACTCGTAGATTTGACAAACAAAAAGATTGCAGAAGATCTATACTCTAAAGTGAATTTAAAGCTTTCTGAAATCCAAAAAATGCTCATGAATTCTTCTGTTTTGCTTGAAAAACTTAAGACTCACAGCAACTATACGCAGCTCGCAATTGAGCAAAAAACGCTTGAAAATGAATTCAGCGCCCTTAAGGATTTGATGAGGAGCGTTGAATCCTTAATGGATAGGAAAGAGTTTACAAAAGCGATAGAGACTTTGAGGAAGATAGAGGTAAACTCTACTTCTTTGATCACAAAGCTCACAAACTTCATATCCTTACTCAACTCTGAAGCAGAAAAACTCCGGAGTTTGTGGATCCCAATTCCAAGTTTATCTCTCCAACACTTTGCCATAATTGGAGCAGTAATTGTGGCAATAGCAGTTATTTTCTTGGGATTGAAGTTTAGAAGAAAAAGGAAATGGGACGAACTTCGCTGAGATTTTGGAGATTGACTTATAAAATTCTTTAGCGATGCTAAAAAAGAAATTGAACACTTTCTTTCCAAGTTTGAAGTCAATGTTGTAAAGCTAAATAGCCGAGCTAAGGCAAAAGAGGTCGCAGAAGGTGTAGCAATACTTGGCAAATTGAAGGGATCTCATCTTCTAACTTCTCTTTCATCTCAACAGAATTTTCGGGGATTGCAATTACAAAGAACCAGTCTACAATAAATCCATTCTTGAAAACATAAACTGTAACTTCATTCTACTGCAAAACCCACTGTATAACTCCCAAAATGGCGAAAAGTTTTGTAGTCTAATTATAAAAGAAGTCAATTTGAAACATATAAGGTATTTCTAAAAATGTTAGATTCTCAAAATTTTTCTTCTGAATTCTCCAAGCTCCCGTGGACAATTTTTATAGGTCTTCCTTCAACCAACGCTTTTACGAGCTTTTTTCTACCACTTTTGAGCAGTCTCCATACTGTACCCCTTGAGACGCCCATTCTTTTTCCAGCCTCTTCCTGAGAAAGATCCTCGAGTTCGATCAGTCTTAGAACTTCAAATTCTGCAAGATCAAGAAAAACTGGTTCTGAATTCACCAGCGGAGCGGGTATGAGGTCCTGAATTGTTGGAAATGAGTCGAGCATCACAGGCTTTGGGCATCTACCACGCTTTCCACATCTATGCCTTCTTTGCCACACGAACAATGCTTTAAGTAAAGCTTATATGCCTTGCCAAAAATTTGTGCATAAGCACAAAATTAGGTGGTGTTATGCCTCGAAGATGGATCAAAAAATGGCCGGGATTTGGACCTTTTAGCCATCTTCCCCCTTGGGAGAGACCAGGATGGTATTATGGCAAATGCTTCTGCAGGTATTTAATTAAAAGGCATTTTTGGAATTTAAGTGCTTCACCAAAAGAAGAAATTTCTGCATTGGAGGAATACAGAAAGAAACTTGAAGCCCAGAAGGAGAGCATCGAAGAAGAGCTTAAGGAATTGGAGAGAAGGATTAAAGAACTGAGAGAGAAGGAAGGATAACAAGAAGTGGATGGGCAAAATTAAGCCTAAAATTGTGGTGATAAGTGGCAAGGGATGTTGGGAAAAGCACGGTAACTGTTAACCTTGCAATGGCTTTTGCAATGAAAGGCTACTTAATGCTTGGTTTCTGAAGAAGAAATCCTTCCAGTTTATTCCACGATCTGTATCCGAGCTTCCAGCTCAGCTTCTACTAACGACTGAATTTCTTCTTTTTGCCCCACAACGATATCGCCAAGCACAAAAGCGAATATTAGAACAAAGTCTGATAGTAAACACCTCTTATAAGAGAAAAAGGCTTTAGAAAGCAAAAGCCAAAAACGCCCCCGCCGGGAATCGAACCCGGGTCTGAGGCTCCGAAGGCCTCAAGGATCTCCGCTACCCCACGGGGGCAAAAATCAGTATACTCGGAAAATAAATATCTTCTGTTGAGTAAATAATGCTAAAGAGCTTGATGAAATAATTTGGTAATTCAGCTACTAGTAAAACTTAAATTTCACAAAGAGAGCTCAATTCATGAACTTTAGAGCGATAGAAGAGAGAATTACAAACTTCATCCGCGAACAAGTTGAAAAATCCAATTCAACTGGAGTCGTACTTGGTCTAAGCGGTGGAATTGACAGTGCAGTTGTGGCTTTTCTCTGTACCAAAGCGCTCGGCAGGGAAAAAGTTCTGGCAAATATCATGCCAGAAAAAGGGGTAACGATGAAGGAGGATCTTGAAGATGCTTTACTTGTGGCAAAAAAACTTGGAATTGAATATAATATTATTGAGATAAGTCCAATTGTAAAATTATTCCTAGATATTCTTGGAGAAAATAAAAATGCTGTTATAAATTTAAAACCTAGGATAAGGATGATCATTAACTATTTCTATGCAAACAAGCTCCGCAGACTCGTAGCTGGAACTGGAAACAAAAGCGAGATCATGATTGGATATTTCACGAAATTTGGTGACGGTGGTGTTGATTTTCAACCAATCGGCGATCTTTATAAGACAGAGATCTTTGAATTTGCGAGATATTTAGGCGTACCAGAGAGGATAATAAAGAAGAGGCCAACCGCAGGACTTTACGTTGGGCAAACAGATGAGGAGGAGATTGGGATGAGTTACTATGAACTGGATGAAATACTGAAGGAGATTGAGAAAGGGATTGAAAGGAAAGATGAAAAGTTTCAGAGAGTTATGAACCTAATAAAAGCCTCTGAACACAAAAGAATGTTGCCACCAATTCCCAAGGTGAGGGATCTCATTTGAGGGTGATGATCCTTCTATCTCTACTTCTCCTTACTTCCCCTGCAATTGCGGATTCGATATATGGGGTAGTTTATCGCTGGGACACTCTGGAGCCAACTGAGGCGATAGTGACGATAAGAAATGGAGTCGAGCAAAAAATGGTTACATTAAATGGTAGCTATTATTTCGAAGTAAAACCAGGAAATTATACGATTTTTGCAAAAATTGGAGACTTAATCGCTTTAGAGAACGTTAGCGTTGAAGGAAATGTTCGTTTCGATTTAATCTTATTCCCAGAACTAAAGCTTTATGAAGAAGTTCCTCAAATGCCAGTGGTAGAGGAGGACCATAGCCTTTTCGTTGCAATTCTCAGTCTTTCTGGAATCCTTGCCATCTACTTTCTGAAAAAAAATAAATTAAAAAAGAGGAAAGAGGAAATCTTACCAGAAGATTTGAAAGTTGTAATAGATGTGATAAAAGCAAATGGTGGCAGAATAACTCAGAAAGATCTAAGAAAAAGACTTGGCTTTAGCGAGGCGAAAATGAGTCTTATAATTGCGGACTTGGAAAAAAGGGGTTTAATTGAGAAGGTTAAAAAGGGGAGAGGGAACATAATATTTCTCAAAAATCTTTGACTTCAAACTTCAATCCTTCTTCGATGAGGGTTCTGAGGAGATCGTTTGTTCTGCTCTCTGTGCAAACAACTATTACTCCACATCCATGATGCGCCGCTTCAACACATACATCTTTTGCACCAAAAAAGATCGGTTCAACTCCAGCCTTTCTGCAGGAAATAAGAGCTTCTACACCAATTGCAACAACTATGCTTCTCTGTCTGCTCTTTATCAGCTCTCTGAGCATCTCTATCTTAGCCTTTCTGCTTCCCCCTTCAACGACATCGGGGACTTTTGCAACTATTACTTCCCCTTTTTGTGGCGCCTCAAAGCTACCTGTTGGTTTCAAAAGCACATCTTCTCCATCTTTTGCAGAAGTTAGAGCTATTCCATTTCCATTTTCCTCCTTTTTTGCAAAAATGAATCCATCTTCAAACCAGTATTTTACGCTGGAATTTTCTTCGATGTCCCCAACTGCAATCGCGACGATTGTCTTTGAATATATCTTCTTCAGCATTTCCTCTGTAAATAAGTGTAAATCGAGTAGATTTTTTGTCAACCAGTCCTCTCCTTTCTTGGTTACTTCGTAATATCCGCGATGGATAACCCTTAGAAAGCCCTCAGCAACTAGTTCTTTGAAGTATTCAGAAATTGCTTGGGGTGTTAGATTTAGTTTTCTCGCTATATCTCTCTGATTACACTCGGGATTTAGCATCAGCTCTGTCAAAATTAAAAGTTGCACAGTGTCCTTTCTTTCCTTAAGGATCATGAGACTACTGGAGTGTAAGTCTTTAAAATCCTTATGTAAGTTAATGTATGATATCATAATAATGAGAAAACTTTATATACGCTGTGTTGATAATTATAATGGGGGTGATTATCGATGGTAAAGATCGTCCACGCACAAACTGTATTGCCTGAAAACGTTTTAGAGGAGTTGAAGAAGAAAACCGGTGAAGTTGCAACCAAAGATGCTATAGCAAAAGCTGTTGAGCATTATTTGATCTGCCCCTACACACATCAGGAGCCTTTAGAAAAGAAGCTTGAAGAAGTTATAAAGAGGAAACAACAGCAGAAGAAAGAATAACTGCAAAGATTTTTAAATTTTACAAGATTTGTTTTTGTGAACATCCTGCTATTCACAGGTAAAGGGGGAGTTGGAAAAACTACGATTGCAGCAATGACTGCAATAAAGGCAGCAAATCTCGGACATGAGACGCTGATAATTTCAACAGACCCTGCACATAGCCTTTCAGATTCCTTTCAATTCCAACTTGGTGCTGAGCCAAAAAAGATTGCCGAAAGACTTTACGGAATGGAAGTCAACGTAGAATATGAGCTAAAGAAACACTGGGAAGTTATAAAGGACTATCTTCTCCTCTTCTTTAAATCTCAAGGCATAGAAGATGTCATAGCAGAAGAACTGGCAATTTTACCTGGATTCGACGAAGTTGCAAGTCTTCTGAATTTGTTGGAATTTTACGAAAAGGGAAATTTCGACACAATAATCCTAGACTGTGCTCCGACTGGAGAAACTCTTCGCCTTCTCAGCGTTCCGGAAGTTGCCAAATGGTATATGAATCGATTTTTTGGAATTGAAAAGAAATTGCTCAAAATAGTAAAACCAATTGCAGAGCCTTTGATCAAAATTCCTCTACCGAGTGAGGAGATAATGGATAAAATACAAGAAATGTACGTAAGGATAAGCAAGATAAAAGATCTCCTTGAAAATGAGGCTGCCATAAGAATTGTCATGAACCCAGAAAAGATGGTTATAAAGGAGTCTGAAAGAGCTTTTACGTATCTAAATCTCTTTGGCTACACCGTGGATTGCGTAATCGTTAACAAGGTATTTCCAAAAGACATAGGAGATTTCTTTTCTGACTGGATAAAGATGCAGGAAGATTACCTCAAAAGGGTACAGCAATCTTTCCCAGTCCCAATAATACAGATACCTTTCCAGCGATCCGAAATAGTTGGAGAGAAACTCTTCGAGCTAGCAGATAAGATCTTCGATTTTGATCCAACCAAAAAGATGATCTCAGAGAGACCCATGAAAGTTGAAAAAAATGGAGATGAATATGTTTTAAGGATAAAAGTACCATTTTTAAAAAAAGAGGATATAGAAATATATAGAAGAGGGGAAGAACTTATCATCATTGCAGGACAGTGGAAAAGGACGATATTCTTGCCACAGGTTCTTAGATTAAGGGAAACAATTGGAGCAAGCTTTAATAACAACGAAATCCGAGTAAGGTTTAGGTGATGATATGCCAAAAGATATAAGGATCACAGTTCCAAGCTTAGAAGATGTTTTTCCTGAAAAATTCTTGGAGCATACGCTGAAAGCGTATAAGGAGTTCTTGATTGCCTTGAGAAGTCTCATCGATGCACAAATAAAGAAAATAGAGGAATTAGAAAGAAAGGAGAAAAAGGAAATAAGAAAGATTCAGATCGAGTAATTTCCATGGACTTAAAAGAGAGACTTGAAAAATTAAGAGCTTTTCTTTCAAATTTCAACAACGCAATTGTTGCTTTTAGCGGTGGTGTTGATAGCGCAACTCTAGCAGCGATATGCAAAGAGGAGATCGAAAATGTACTGGCTGTAACTATAAAAGCTGAAAATATTCCAAGTAGGGAAATAGAGAATGCAAAAAAGGTTGCAAAAGAAATTGGATTAAAACACGTTTTTCTCGAATTTGATATATTTAAGAATAAGGATTTTTTAGAGAATTCAGAAAATAGATGTTATTACTGCAAAAAATCCATGATATGCGCAATGACGGAAATTGCAAAAGAAAAAGGTTATGAAGTGATCTTTGAAGGAACAAATGGAAGCGATCTTCAGGAACATAGACCTGGCTACAAAGCAGTCCTAGACTCTGGCATAGCCTTTAGCCCATGGGCGTGCTTTGGAATAAAAAAAGAGGAAATAAGAGCTATTGCGAAAGATTATGGTTTTTCCTTTTACAACAGTCCATCTCTTTCATGTTTAGCAACTAGAATTCCGTTTAAGATGAGAATAACTTTAGAAATGTTGAGAAGAATTGATAAAGCAGAGAATTTAGTGATCAAAATTGCGAAGGTTAGAAACGTGAGAGTAAGAGTTATCAAGAATCTTGCAGTTGTTGAAGTTGAAAGGGATGAGATTTGGAAAGTTATGGAATTTAAGGAAGTCATAAAGGATTCCCTACTTTCCATTGGATTTGAAAAAGTTTTTATTAATCCGGATGGATATAAATCGGGTATCTTTGCGAGCGATTTGAAAAAGCTGCTTCCCCTTTAGAATTTGGGAATCTTTATCATCTCAAAGAGCTTGTTACAGTATGCCATGGAGCGAGGAGTTCTGGGATAGGGAAGAATGTCTTCCAAAGGAAGAGCTTGAAGAGTTGCAGTTTAAAAGATTAAAACAAACAATAAAGAGAGCTTATGAAAATGTTTTTTTCTTTAAAAAAAGAATGAAAGCCGCAAACGTCACTCCAGATGATATAAAAAGCTTCGATGACGTTGAAAAAATACCTTTCACGACAAAGGAACACTTCGCTGAAAACTATCCTTTTGGATTGTTTGCGGTGCCAAAGAGTGAGATTGTAAGGATACACACCTCGAGTGGCACTTCTGGAAAGCCAAAAGTTGTAGGATATACGGCCAAAGACATAGAAACTTGGGCAAATATGGTTGCAAGATGTCTTTACATGGTAGGACTTCGGAAGGGAGATGTTTTCCAGAACATAGTGAATTACGCCTTTTTCACAGGAGGACTGGGATTCCAGTATGGAGCGGAGAAAATTGGAGCTGTAACAATTCCTTCAGGTGTTGGAAATACGGAAAGACAAATACAGTACATGGTCGATTTCTGCACAACTGCGATTCATTCAACACCCAGCTACGCTTTGCACATTAAGGAAGTTGCCGAAGAGCTGGGTTTGCTGGATAAATTGAAGCTGAAATTTGGTTGCTTTGGTGCTGAACCTTGGAGCGAGAATACTAGAAAAAGGCTCGAGGATGCTTTTGGAATAAAGGCATATGACAGCTATGGTTTAAGCGAAATGAATGGACCTGGAGTTGCTTTTGAATGTAAAGAGCAGCAGGGGTTGCATATCTGGATCGATCACTATTTCGTCGAGATAATAGACCCAGAGACTGGGGAAAGAGTTGGAGAAGGGGAAAGGGGAGAACTCGTGTTAACTCCCCTTACTAAGGAAGCGATGCCGATATTGAGATATAGGACGGGAGACATAACAATCATCGAAACGGAAAAATGTGCCTGTGGAAGGACACATCCAAGACTAATGAGAATTCTCGGGAGAAGCGATGACATGCTCATAGTTCGTGGAGTAAACGTTTTTCCAAGCCAGATAGAGCATGTTTTGATGCAAATACCTGAAGTGGGGGATAACTTCCAGATATTGCTGACTAGAAAAGGATCTCTGGATGAGATAACTATAAGAGTTGAGGTAAGGGATGAGTTCTTTACAGGAGAGCTTGAAGACTTGAAAAGATTGCAGGAGAAAATACAAAAAGCATTGCAGAGGGAACTAATGCTAAGAACCAATGTCGAGCTGGTTGAAAAAGGTAGAATAGAGAGATCCATGGGAAAAGCAAGGAGAGTTGTGGATTTAAGATCAATCTGAGTGCTCAACTATCCACTTTATCGCTTCTTTCCACAATTTTGCATGCGAACTCTTGCTCACAGTCAAGCCTATATGTCCTTTATCAACGCTAAGCACCTTTTTATCCTTTGATGGTATTTTTTCTAAGAAGGGAATGATTGAACTCGGAGGAGTTATATGGTCTTTTTCAGCATAAAGCGCTAGAACTGGCATTTTTATGTTGTTCAAATCAACCTTTCTCCCGTTCACATCATATCTATTTTCGATCAGTTCGTTCCTGTGATACCATCGTTCTATGAACTCCTCAAATACGCTTCCTGGAATTGATGGTGAGTCAAAGATCCAGAAGTCCATATAAAAGAATTCCCTTAAGAACTTTGGATCTTCGAAATTGTCCAAGAGAGTTTGATACTTTGCATAAACGAGACGAATTGGATCTATTAGTAGAAATGCCAGATTCAACATTTCACCGCTCACGTTTCCAACTGCTCTAGATATCTTCTTTGGATCTATGTGCTTTGCCCAGATGGCTAAAGTATTTTCGGTATTGAAGTTTATGGGCGGAGTTTGAATCACCAAATTCTTTACCTTTTCAGGATACAGGCTCGCGTATATAACTGAGAGTGTTGAACCTAGACAGTAACCATGGAGAGTTATGGAGTCGCTTTTTGTTTCCCTTCTTATTTTCTCCACGCAAAAATCTATGTAATCTATGTAATCCGAAATTCTAAAGAACTTATCAGCCCTCTTCGGATATCCCCAGTCGATCATCCATACATCGATTCCCTCTTTGACCAATTTTTTCACTATGCTAACATCTTCATGCAAATCGAGGATATAAGGGCGATTTATGAATGCGTAAACGAACAACAAAGGAGTTCTATGCTTTCTCTCCCCCTTAAAGTGGAGCAATTTGAACAACCAGTCTTCATGGACCACTTCAAACTCACAGCTCCATGGCTTAACTTCCAAATCTTTAATCCTTTCGAGCATACTTACCCTCTAGCAATTCTATTCTTTTTTCAAGCTCCAAAACTTTTCTCCTCAAATCCATGATCCGCTTGTAAGCTTCATCGATCTGCGATACTGTTGCAAATGGGCTAGCAGGATTGTTCTCTATTAGTAACTCCAAGAATCTGCGAAGGCAGTAGATATGGTCAAAAAGGGCATCCAGGAGCTTTTGCTGTAATTTCAGGTATTCCTCTGAAATCAGCAAAGAATCGAATTCTTTTGCCATAAAATCCATGAAAGAGTTTCTAAATTCTTCAAAACTATTTGGTTTGGATTTTGACAAAAATTCGCAGAACTTTTCAACAGATTTCATGTAGGAATTTCTGAGTAAGTCTCTGTATTTTTCGTAATCTATGACAAACTCTTTCCAATGCAAGATGCAGTCGATAAGATAGTTCTTTGCATTCTCTGGCAGAGCAAAGGGTAGATCGTATGGAATCACAGGTTTTACCTCGAATTTATCGAAGAACTTTTTCCACTCTTCTATAAAATTCTCCACAGGCATTCTCTCAAAGAAGGGTTGAGAGAAAAGCTGGAAAGTCAACTTCATGTGAGAAGTAAAGGATTCAACGAATTCGGTGTAAGCGGAGAGAACATCTTCACCAACTAGAATTTTTTCTATCGGAAAAATTGATCTAACTATTTTTTCATTGAAAATTATTAGCTCAAATGGACGAAGAAAGAATCTAAAGAGTTCATCAAAGATTTTTTCAAGACTTGAAGGTTCTAAGTTTCCAGAAAGAAGGAATTTATTCCAAGCATTTTTTAAATATTCCCTAACAGTAAAGTTTCTTAGAATTAATTCAAAAGATTCTTTGGGTAACTTTTTGTAAACTTCCAACATATAATATATGTTTTGCTCTAGTAAACTTAAATTTTTTGTTAATTATTAATTGTGTTGTTTAGATTTTAGTCTAACGATAAAAGTTGTCCCTCTAGGTTTTGCATATCCAAACTGGCAAGTCGAGAAAATATCGAATTGCTCTGAGGAATAACGATAATAAATATTACTTATTTATTTTATTACAATGTTAAACAAGGGTATAACTTTTTTAGTGTTGGAGAAATTTAAGCATTTCCTTCAGCTGAGAAAGTTTTTTAACATGCGAATTAGAATTTTTTTATGAACACGATTGAAAAAATCGAAGAACTGATACTGGAAGAAAAGTTTTTTGAAGCTTTTCAGCTTCTACTCTCCGAAGCTCCGGAAGAAGTAAAGCCAATAATAGAGAAATCGATTTCGAACGTCGAAATTTTAAAAAATCTGGAGGGTTTATGGAAAAATCTTGCACTCCTCATTCACTTCACCTACTCCTCAACGCTGTTGTCCAGAGAAAGCGATAGCCAATCTTTGGTTTCCTGCATCGTAGCATCTGTTAACGCGATAAAAATTGCAAGAGAACTCAAGATGATGAAGATTGCTCCAAAAATGATGCGAATAGCCGGAAAAGCTTTGAACATGATGAAAATGAATGATAGAGCGGAAAGAATGTTAACAGAAGCTGAAAAAATCTGCCTAGAACTGGATTATAAAGAAGAGTTGCTTAGAGTTTACAATGACTTATCTAGCTTATACTACGAGTTAGGAAGATATTCGGAGGCTAGGGAAAAAATAGATTCTGCTATAAAGCTAGCAGGTGATAGAAAGGATTCAGATGCCGTGATGAGTTTTTCGATAGCTGCAGAAATATATGCAAAAATTGGAGAATTCAAAAAAGCTGAAGAGTTTTATCAGACTGCAGAAAAAATGCTCAGAGAGATCGTAAAAGTAGAGAAATCCAGTAAATTTGAGCTTGGAATCCTTCTCAGCAATTATGGAATTTTCTGTAAGAGAATGGGTAGATACGAGATGGCAGAAAAAATGCTTTTAGAGTCTCTCGAGATATTCAAAGAACTTGAAAAACTAGACTATGCATTTTCTCAGTTCGTTGCGACGAATTTGAGACATCTTGGAGATTTGTACAGAGAAATGAAGAGATTTGAAGATGCAGAGAGATTTTATAGCATGTCTAGGGAGAAATTCAGGGAAATTCAGAGAAGTTGGGAAAGTTTTGGAGGTTGAGAGAAAGAATTTATATACTATTTCGCATTCATAACTAAAACGAATGGGAGGGGATGTGATTTGAAATCCATTATTGAGGAAGCTCTTTTGAGAGCAGAAAGGGAAAAAAGGGAAAGACTTGAAAGTAAACCCGCTGAAAACGTTGAAGACGAGATAACTCAAGTGCTTCATGAACTCAAAACGATTATTAAGGTCATAGGTGTTGGTGGAGCTGGTTGCAATACGATTACAAGGCTTTACGAGGAGGGAGTTCAAGGAGCGGAGCTAATTGCGATGAATACAGATGTTCAACATCTCTATTACACAAAGGCTCATAAGAGAGTGTTGCTTGGAAGGAGAAGGACAAGAGGTCTTGGAGCTGGAAGTCTGCCCCAGATAGGGGAAGAGGCTGCTAGAGAGAGTGAGGAGGAAATAAAGAAAATAGTGGAAGGTAGTGACATGGTATTTGTAACCTGTGGCCTTGGCGGCGGGACTGGAACTGGTGCTGCCCCAGTCGTAGCTGAGGCTGCACATGAGGCTGGAGCTTTAACAATTGCAGTCGTTACTTTCCCGTTTACAGCTGAAGGAGCTGTTAGAAGGTCAAATGCTGAAGCTGGGCTGGAGAGATTGAAGGAAGTTACGGATACTGTGATTGTTATCCCCAACGATAGACTTCTAGAAGTTGTACCGAATTATCCCTTGAATTTGGCATTTAAGGTTGCTGACGAGATACTCATGAGGGCTGTGAAAGGTATAACAGAGTTAATAACAAAGCCTGGACTGATCAATCTGGATTTCGCGGATGTAAAAACGATAATGGAAAAGGGAGGGGTTGCGATGATTGGATTGGGGGAGGCTAGTGGTGAGGATAAGGCACTTGAATCGGTTAGAAAAGCCCTAAAGAGCCCATTGCTTGATGTGGATATATCAGGAGCGAAAGCAGCACTTGTAAATGTGACTGGTGGACCAGATATGACTGTTGAGGAGGCAGAGAGTGTCGTTGAGGAAATTTACACGAAACTGGATTCCGATGCCAGAATAATCTGGGGTGCAATGATAGATCCAGAACTTGAGAATACTATAAGAACTCTTGTGATAATAACTGGTGTTAAGAGTCCTCAGATCTTTGGTAGAAAATATCCGATAACCCAGAAATTTGGAATTGACTTCGTAAAGTAAAGTTTAATAACTGGTTGAAGATTTGTTGCATGCAAATCACGAAGGTCAGGGAGAAGTTCAAAGAATATTACAACTTGCTGAAAATGGCCCGAAAACCTACTCGGGAGGAGTTTTTGCTGACAGCCAAAGTCGCGCTAATCGTTATAACCATAATAGGTTTTGTTGGCTTCACGATTTACTTACTCATGGAAGTACTTCCGGGTGCTCTCAAATGAAGTACATAGCTGTTAAAACAACTGCAAATCAGGAAAGAGTTGTTGCAAACCTGGTTGAGCTTACTGTTAAAAAGTATGGATTGAAAGTTTACTCGATATTGGCTCCAAAAGAACTAAAGGGTTATGTAATATTGGAAGCGGAGAACGTCGAAGATGTGGTTAGAGCTATAAGGGGGCTTCCACACGTTAAAGGAGTTGTAAAAAAGGAGGTCAAATTTGAAGATATAAAGCATTATCTAACACCTAAAAAGGCTGTTGAGCAAATAAAAGAAGGCTTTTTGGTAGAGGTTGTTGGAGGCCCATTTAAAGGGGAAAGAGGGGTCGTTAAAAGGGTTGATACGACCAAAAATGAAGTAACTATAGAGCTTCTCGAGGCAGTAGTTCCAATTCCGGTTACCGTAAGAGCTGAAAACGTTAGAGTTATAGAAAAGAAGGAGGTGTAGAGATGAAGGAAGTGGAGGTTCTGGTTACAGGTGGCCAAGCAACACCTGGTCCTCCTTTAGGACCAGTAATAGGCCCCCTAGGTCTGAACGTTAAGCAGGTTGTGGATAAGATAAATGAGGCGACAAAGGAGTATATGGGTCTAAGAGTTCCAGTAAAAATAATAGTAAAAGAGGACAGGAGTTTCGAGATAAAAGTTGGCGTTCCACCAGTTTCCGCGTTGATAAAGAGAGAATTGAAGTTAGAAAAAGGTTCTTCAAATCCAAACAGGGAATTCGTTGGAGATATAAAACTTGATCAGGTGATAAAAATTGCAAGGCTGAAGAAAGAGAAGTCACTTGCCTATTCGCTAAAAGGCGTGGTAAAAGAAGTGCTAGGCACATGCGTTTCAATGGGAATCAAAGTAGAAGGAAAGCATCCAAAGGAAGTGATAAGAGAGATCGATGAGGGAAAGATAAAGATCCCGGAAGACTAACTCAAATCACCACAGACACAGAAAGTTTCTCTAAGTGCTGAAAGCAGATCTTCGAATCCAGTTTTTTTAACACTGGAAACTTTTATTGTCCTATACTTCAGCGTGCTGTAATCGAATGCAAAAACCATTTTCTCCATCAACTCCGAAAGGAGTCCATCTGATTGTTTGATCTTTCCCAGAATTTCCAATACGTTCACATCGACGAGATCACACTTCGATATCGCTGTGAGCATGGGGATTGAAAGTCTCAGAGATACAACAACGTTTTGCAATATGCCTGAAATAAGATTTTCAGGTGTAAGAACCATTGTTGAGTCCAATATGAAAACTCCGGCTGTGAAATTATCTGCAATTCTTTTAACAAATTCCACACCACTTGGAGAATATATGAAGAGCTCCATTTGTCCTGGGGTATCGTAGAGAGTGAAGTCTGCAGATACGTTGAAATGCTCAACAAACTTCAACATTTCATCCATGGATTTCAGCAAGGCTCCATTTATGCCTAGAGAATATCTTTTCATTATCTCTTCAGTTTTAACGAATTTCCTTATGTCCAGATAAGCCTCATAAACCGGCTCGCTTGCAGGATCTAGGTTTACAAGTTTCACATCGTAGCCTTTAATTTTTAGAAAATTACCAAATTCCCTTACCAGAGTGCTTTTCCCACTTCCAGCAGGGCCGATGATGAGAACTTTCATTCAGTATCTCCTCAGAAAGGATAAGAATATTCCAACGACGATTGCTATTAAAAGTATTGTTGCATTCTTAAACAACTCGGCATAGAATATTGAGTTCTGAAGGTAACTTTTTGCACTCTGAACCTCATTTTCCAGTTCGGAATTCTTTTTTTCCAGCTCTGAAATCCTTAGCTGAAGGTTGTTAATTTCAAGATTCATCTGAATCACAGTTTTGGAATAATTTTGGATCTCCATTTTCGCAACTTCAAGCTCTTGACTCAGCCTCATATTTTTTTCGCTGTACTCCTTTATTTTATCGTATAAGTCCACGTTTATACTATTTATTATTTCAACCAGAGATTGTAAATAGCTCACCCTCGATTTTAAGTTCTCGTTCTCCTTTTTCAAGGCAAAAAATTCTTTCTGCATTTTGTAAACTTCTTCGCTAAAATTTGCAAGTCTTTTCACCTCTATTGTCAATCTTTCCTCGTAATCAGTTTTTACAACTATCGCTTTCAAACCCTCGCAGTTATAACCGATCACTATGCCATAGGTTCCGACAGAAAGATTGTCAGAACTTCCTAAATTGTGCTCGAAAAACATGCAGCTATCAAGATAAACGATGGCGGGTTCTGAAAGTGTTATATTCACAATTTCACCCTGAAAAGCAGAATTCATGCTTAAAATTGCAAGCAGGAAAATTATCATTTCAATTCACCTCATACTTCCATGCACTACCTCCCATATCTCAACGAAGTCTCTAAGAGAGGCTATTTTTCCCCTGACATAGATAAATACATTTCCCTTTCTTAAAGCAAATCTGCAGTCTTTTCCATTGAAAATGATTATCTCATCACTCTTCAAATTCTCAAGCATTTCCTCCATCCTTTTGACTTCAACTTCATCAACGCCAATCAACTTTTTCCTTCCCTCATAGATTAAAGCGCTGTTGACCAAAAATCGATTTCTAAGATAATCCTGAAGATCTTTCAATTTTATCTCAGGTTTTCTTTTCCTATCTTCAATACCCAACCTTTTCAACAAATTTTCTCCAATGAAAAAACCCAAGAGCACTCCTGAAGTGGAGAGCACCAACTCCCAGAAAATACCGACCACCCTACAAATGTAGGCACATAGCTTTTTATCTTTTACTGAAGTCCCTTTACATTTCTAAGCACTCTTCACAATCGCCTTCGCACTTCGTTATTTCTTTTATGCATTTCCTTTCAAACTCGCTCAAATGATAACCATAAAAGTTCTTTACAAACCTGCATGGAAATCTTACTCCTGTCTTAGCTGCTGAAATTGCCAATGAAATTCCAAGATCGGAATTTTGAGGTATTCGGGAGATTAGGAAAACAAGGATTAGATACAAGATGGTGATTGCAATTACCAGATCCATAGCTATAATCATCATTTAGAATTTAAAAATTACGTTCAAATTTCGCAGTACTGCGCAATTTTCAAAAGTTTTTATAATTAGAGATTTCAAGGACTGTATAGCAGCAAAGCATTTCGATATCTTTATTAAGCATCAAAACTTGGATTGCAAAGGTGTTGATATGAGCGGAGATATCCTCGTAATTGGCGGAGGAATTGCTGGATTAACTTCTGCAATAGAAGCTTCTGAGACTGGCTACAACGTCATTCTTGTTGAAAGAACACCCTTTCTTGGAGGTAGGGTTTCGCAGTTAAACAAGTACTTTCCCAAGCTCTGCCCGCCGTTCTGTGGACTTGAAATATTATATAAAAGAATGAGAACAAATCCAAAACTCAAAATTTTCACGAACGCTGAGGTTCTCAGCATAAATGGTAGTGCTGGAAACTTTACTGTGAATCTCAAAATTAAACCGAGGTTCGTGAATGAGAACTGCACAGCTTGTGGAGAGTGCGCAAAGGTTTGCCCAATAGATGTTCCAAACGAATTCGATTTTGGATTGACAAAAAGAAAGGCCATTTACATCCCTCATGGCATGGCAATGCCTTTCATTTACGCCATTGATGAAAAAAGCTGCAATAGGTGTGGAGAATGTGTGAAAGTCTGCAAGTACAAGGCGATAAACCTTAATGAGGTTGAAAAAATTTTGAATTTAAACGTTTCCGCGGTAATAGTGGCAACTGGATGGAAACCATATGATGCGAGTAAGATAGAGAATCTTGGCTATGGAAAGTTTAAGAACGTTGTAACGAACATGGAATTTGAGAGAATCGCTTCACCTAACGGGCCAACGAAGGGGAAAATTTTGACAAGAGATGGAAAGCCAATAAATTCGATAGCCTTTGCCCAGTGTGCTGGGAGCAGGGATGAGAACCATCTCCCCTACTGCTCAGCAGTTTGTTGTCTTGCAAGTTTGAAGCAGGCAACTTATGTTAGAGAACAATATCCGGAGGCAAAGATATACATTTTCTACATCGACATCAGAGCCTTTGGAAGATATGAGGACTTCTTTGCAAAAGTTGCGAGAGAAAAGAACATAGAATTGATAAAGGGAAAGGTTGCCAAGGTTGAAGAAAGAGAAGGAAAGTTAATAGTTACAGCAGAAGACACTGCAAGTGGGATAAAAGTCCATAAGGAAGTTGACATGCTCGTCCTAGCCACTGGAATGCAACCTTCTTTGGCTGAGAACCCTATACCTGGAATAGAGTTGGATGAATATGGCTTTGTAAAGGAGAAACCAGGTATAATTCCTGCTGGAGTTGCAATGAAACCCCTTGACGTAATGTTCTCAAACGAGACTGCAACTTCAGCAGCTTTAAAAGCAATCCAACTAGCTAGGAGGTGAGTTTATGGGAAAAGTTGGTGTTTTCATATGCACAGGTTGTGAAATTGAAAAAATCAATATTGAAAGATTGAAAGAAGTTGCAAAGGAGTTTGGAATTGAAGCAAAAGTTCATCCATTTCTTTGCTCGGCAGAGGGAGTTGAGATTATAAAGAAGGATCTTGCAAATCTTGACGCCGTTGTAATTGCTGCATGCTCCCCAAGAGTAAAGACTGCAGTTTTCAACTTCGATGGCAAATACGTTGAAAGGGTGAACCTAAGAGAGGGAGTTGTGTGGAGTCATGAAATAAACGTTCACACACAAGAATTGGCTGAAGATTATCTCAGAATGGGGATTGTAAAGGCCCAAAAAGCCGAGAAACCTGAAGCTTACAAGATAGAGACTTCTAAAGATATACTAGTAGTCGGTGGCGGAGTTGCAGGGCTTACTGCTGCAATTGAGATTGCAAAATCAGGATATAAGGCTATATTGGTTGAAAAAGAAGCGCAACTTGGCGGATTTGCTGCCAAGCTTTACAAGTCCCTTCCAACTTCTCCACCATATACTAAGCTTGAAGAACCAATTGTTGGTAAGCTCATAGAAGAAGTTAAAAACCTTGGAGTGCAAATTTTTACATCAACGATCATAGAATCGATTCGCGGACAACCTGGAGCTTTTGATGTGAAGCTGAACCAAAATGGAAAAGTTTTCGATCTTAAAGTAGGTGCAATAATAGTGGCAACTGGATGGAAACCATATGATGCGAGTAAGATAGAGAATCTTGGCTATGGAAAGTTTAAGAACGTTGTCACAAACGTTGAATTTGAAAGCATAGCAAAGAACGGGATTGGAAAGAAGGATGTGGTATTTATCCAATGTGCTGGGCAAAGGGATGAAAAACACCTCCCATATTGCTCCACAGTTTGCTGCCTTGTAAGCTTGAAGCAGGCAAAGTACGTTACTGAAAAGGGTGGAAACGCTTTTATAATCTACAAAGACATGCGAACTCCAGGACTATGGGAGGAATTTTATAAAACGATGCAAGATGATCCAAGAATTTTCCTGACAAGAGGAGAAGTTAAGGCTGTTAAGGAAAAAGGAGACAAAGTCTTGGTCGAAGTTACAAACACCCTTCTTGGGGAAGATGTCGAAATATTAGCGGATCTGGTTGTACTGGCAACTGGAATGGAATCGACGCTTAAGGGCTTATACACTGTAAAGGAAGAGTTTCCCGATGAGAAAACTGTACCTTACAAGCACATCTATGAGCCGAAATTGATAAAGAGCGCTGAAGAAGTTGAAGAAATAAAGAAAATTGGCCATATATTGAATTTAGCCTATCGCCAAGGTCCTGAACTACCAACACTTCGCTATGGCTTTCCAGATTCGAACTACATATGCTTCCCTTATGAGAGTAGAAGAGTTGGAATTTATGCATGCGGAGCCGTAAGAGCGCCAATGGAAATTTCAGCTGCAATGGAAGATGCAAGAGGGGCTGCATTAAAGGCGATACAGGCTGTAGAGCTAGTTTCAGAAGGAAAAACAACTTTTCCAAGGACTGGAGATATAGATTATCCGAACTTCTTCCTCCAGCGTTGCACTCAGTGCAAGAGGTGTACTGAAGAATGTCCATTTGGAGCTCTGGATGAGGATGAAAGGGGAACGCCAATGCCAAATCCATTGCGCTGCAGACGTTGTGGCATCTGTTTTGGTGCATGTCCTGAAAAAATAATCAGCTTCAAGCAGTACAGTGTTGATCAGATTTCTTCAGCCATAAAAGCCATATATGTTCCAGATCCTAACTGGGATGAAAGTGCGACAGAAAAGTTCAGAATACTGGCCTTTGTCTGTGAAAACGATGCATTACCAGCTTTAGACATGGCTGCATTGAATGGGATAAAGATTAACCCGCTTGTGAGGTTTATTCCAGTACGCTGTCTCGGTTCTGTTAACACAGTTTTCATCGCTGATGCGCTTTCAAAGGGAATTGATGGAATTCTCCTCATCGGCTGTAAGTTTGGTCAGGATTACCAGTGCCACTTTATAAGGGGTAGTGAGCTTGCGAACAGGAGAATGGAGAACGTTCAAGAGACATTGCAAAGGTTGATGCTGGAAAAAGAAAGGGTTAAAGTATTTGAAGTTTCGATTAACGACTGGGATAAGATTGTGGAAATCGTTAATGGATTCGTCGAAGAAATTAAACAAATTGGTCCAAATCCGTATAAAGGATTCTGAGGTGATCGCATGATTGTAGATGCGAAGTTTGCACAAGAAATAATTCAGGCTGGTGGAAAAAGCTTAAAGAAGTGCTATCAATGCGCTACATGTAGCGTTGTTTGCCCTCAAAGTCCTGATGAAAATCCATTCCCAAGAAAGGAAATGATTTGGGCTCAATGGGGAGCAAAAGAAAGGTTGCTAAGCGATGCTGATGTTTGGCTCTGCCATCAATGCAACGATTGTAGCGATTATTGCCCGAGAGGGGCAAAACCTGGCGAAGTGCTTGCAGCGATAAGGGCGAAGGTTGTTGAGCATTACACTTTCCCATCCTTCCTTTCAAAAATTTTCAGAAGACCTGCAGGCATACTGCTGTATTTCGCAATCCCCATTTTCTTCCTAGCGCTTTACATGGCAATCTTCAATCCACAAATTCCTGAAGGGGAAATAGTGCTAAGCAAATTTATTCCGCACACACACGTTGAACTAGCTGGCTTTGCAGTTGGAGCTTGGGTTTTATTGGTTGCTGCGATCAGCGCATACCGCTTCTGGGTAGCGATAAATTCAAAAGTTTCCAAGGTTTACGAGTATGAAATCGGAGAAAAAGGAGAGATAAAGATCACAAAAGCCTCTGCCAGATTCATAGAATATCTCTTCTGGTCAATAGTGGATATTTTAAAGCATTCGAAGTTCAGACAATGCAACAAGGCAAAGTATAGATTCTACGCCCATTTGTTGATCTTCTGGGGATTCATTGTACTTGGAATTGCAACCATCGGCGATATAATTTATCTTTATGTTCTAGGCCATCATGAGCTAGCCCTAGCGATTACGGATCCAGTAAAAATCATCGGAAACTTTGGAGCTCTCTTACTCCTTATCGGCACAACATGGGCAATCGTCGCAAGATTTAAGGATGAAAGGATAGGTTATGGAACTTACTTCGATTTCCTTTTCTTAGCAACCATACTCGCTGTTGGTGTAAGCGGCGTCTTAATCGAATTTTTCAGATATTCCGAAAGTCATCTCGCCTACTATGCTTACATGGTCCATTTGATCCTCGTCTTCACACTAATAGCCTTTGCACCTTATACAAAGTTCGCACACTTAATCTACAGAAGTCTATCATACGTCTGGGCTAAGAGCGTCGGGAGGGAAGTGAAATAGAATTTATGGAATTTAAAGAAATCAAAAAGATAATAAGAGAAAAATACTATTCAATCGATGTAAAGAGCAGTCCCCTTTTTTTACTTTCAGTACTCTTTGAGGAGGTTGGAGAGCTTGCAGAAAGTATTAGAAAAAGGGACTTAAAAGGAATAGAAGAGGAGTTGACAGATGTCTTCTTCATGGTCATAAGTCTTGCAAATTATTTCGACGTGGACATCGAAAAAAAACTAATTGAAAAATATATAAAAGATGATCCAAGCAAAAAATGGGATTTAGAAGACTAGCTTTTCTTTGGTCTCATAAGTGTTATTGCCAAAAGAATTCCAAGAGCTGCAAGACTGGCAACAATTGGAAAAACCGCAATATAAGCGCCGAAGATGTCTTTAGCCTGCCCCACCAAGATGTTCCCTATTATAGCCCCAGCCCCATAAGCTGTGAATACCAGTCCATAGTTTCTGGCATAGTCCTTCATTCCAAACAAGCTTGCCGTTGCAGCTGGAGCTATCGCCAGCCAGCCTCCAAGATTTAGCCAAAGGATTGCAAAGCTAATAGCATAGACTGCGAGCGATGTTTGATTGTTGTAGATCGCCATCGATGCTATGATTATGAGAATGTAAGAAAGAATTGCAGCTTTCACAGGCTTTATTTTATCCGTTATCCATCCGAATAGAGGTCTTCCAAAACCATTGCAGCATGCGAATACACCTACTAAACCTGTTAGAAAGGCTGAAATCTCTGCTTCAGAAATTCCTATGTTTTTAGCTACTTCAAGACCCACAGGTTTTGCAACACCTATCGCTAGCAATCCAGCAAGTGTTCCAATGGTGTAGCAAAGCCATAGACCATAGAAAGCCCTAGTTCTAACCATCTCATGTCTTAATAGACCGGAAGTGGGAGCAGTGCCTGCTGGAGGGGTCCAACCTTCTGGCTTCCAATCGGCAGGTGGGAAGCGGAGAATTGATGCAAAAATCAATATTAGTACCGTAAAGATTACTCCAAGAATCTTAAGGGCATTTTGAATTCCATAAATTGCTGTGAAGTAATCTATAAGCGGTGCAGTAATCAAAGGAGAAATTCCGAAACCCAAAATCGTTAAGCCCAGGGCTAAACCTCTCCTATCCGGAAACCATCTTCCAGAGGTTACTATTGGACAGTTATAAGCTATCCCTACACCAAGACCTCCTATTACGCCGTATAAAAAGACTAGTGAAAGTGGAGAAGTTGCAAATGATGCAAGGAACCATCCCAATCCTACTACTATTCCACCAACTATTGCAACCTTTCTAGGACCATATTTTTCGATGAATTTTCCGACCAATGGCATTGTAAAAGCGAACAAAGCGAGAAAAGTTATAAATGGAAGTTGCATTTCAGTTGCGGTAACCTTGAGCCCAAATCCTTGTGGAGGAGGTGCTTCAAAAAGCTTTTTTATTGGAACTTGAAGTACGCTATAAGCATAAATAGCTCCAAGACAAATATTAATTATTAATCCTGCTAATATAAAGAGCCAACGATTCATATTATCACCATTTTTAATTTTATATTTAAAAAAATAATTATTTACTTTGAAGATGAACCTGCTTCAAGAGCGGCTTTTACCATTTCGTACGCCTTCTTAGCCTCTTCAACTGCAACTTCGCTCTCAAGCGTTGTGACATCTCCGAGTGGCTTTCCTTCTGCAACCGCTCTCAGCAATCTGCGCATTATCTTTCCACTTCTCGTCTTTGGCAACAATTCTACAAAGGTTATCACAGCATCACTTGCCACTACAGGACCAATGGTTGCTCTCAGATGTTTCTTCAACTCCTCCCTCAGCTCTTCTGAAGGCGTGTATCCCTTCTTCAGCGTTACATATATCAGTGGAATCTCTCCCTTTATCGGATCACTCTTTCCAACACAGGCAGATTCTGCAACAGCTGGATGCTTTATCATCGCCGATTCAACTTCTGCTGTCCCTATTCTGTGTCCTGCAACCTTTATAATATCATCAGCTCTTCCAATTACCCAAATCCAGCCATCTTGGTCAAGCATTGCAAAGTCGCCTGTATAGAACCACCAACCCTTGTGCTTGTATTTTCCATAATAGACATCAATATATCTGTTCGGATCTTTCCAAAGGGTCATCAACATTCCTGGCCATGGAGAAGTTATCACAAAGTACCCTCTCTGCCCAGGTGGTACTGGATTTCCATCATCATCCACCACTGCACAGGTTATGCCTGGGAATATTGGACCATTAGTCCCTGGTTTCAGCGGCAATATCTTTCCTCTACCTGGATAATGACCACTAAGCATTCCACCGGTCTCTGTCATCCACCAAGTGCTCGAACTGCAAGTCTTTTCTCTTCCAAAGACTCTGAAATACCATCTCCACGCCTCCGGATTTATTGGCTCTCCAACGCTATGTGCTATGCGTAGCGTTGAAGTGTCATGCTTAAGATATATTTCCTCTGGGAATTTCATGAGCATTCTTATTGCAGTTGGAGTTGTATAGAATATCGTGACACCATATCTTTCAATCATCGCAGCCCATCTGCTGGGATCTGGATAGTCTGGAGCTCCCTCATACATTACTATTGTCGCTCCGTGCATCATTGGGCCATAAACTATATAGCTATGTCCAGTAACCCAGCCAATGTCGGCCGTGCACCAGTAGATGTCATCTTCACGTATGTCGAATATCAACTTGGTCGTAGCGTAGAGATAAACCGCATATCCACCAACGCTGTGCTGCGCTCCTTTTGGTTTTCCAGTTGTTCCAGATGTGTAAAGTATGTAGCTATAATCATCGCTTCCCTTAGGCTCACATTCAACGAAGACGTTCTTGGGCACATCTGAAAGCAGATCGTGGAACCAAATGTCTCTCCCTTCTACCCATGGAATTTCTATTCCAAGTCTTTTTACCACTATTACCTTCTCTATCTTATGCCCTTCCTTTTCGCATATCTTTATAGCCTCATCAACGATTGTCTTCAAGTTCAACTGTTTCCCTCTTCTCCAAAGACCATCGGCAGTGACAATTATCCTAGCACCAGCATCGATTGCTCTGACAGCCAAAGCCTCTGCACTGAAACCGCTGAAAACGATGCTGTGTGCGGCACCAATTCTCTGAACTGCTAGCATGAAAAGTGGCAGCTCTGGGATCATTGGTAGATAGAGAGTCAATATTTCTCCTTTTTTAACATTAAGTTTCTCTTTCAAAGCATAAGCGATTCTGTTTGATTCTCTCCACATATCGTAGTATGTAAGCTTTCTGACTTCTTTTGGCTCTCCTCTCTCATCAACTGGCTCTCCTTCCCAAATTAATGCCACCTTGTTCTTTCTACCCTTCTGAATCTGCCAATCTGTACAAAGGTATGCCAAATTTGTCTCGCCACCTACGAACCATTTATAGAATGGAGGATTGCTGTCATCCAGTACCTTCTCCCACTTCTTGAACCAATGGATCTGATTTGCCCAGTATTCCCACCACTGTTCCACAGCCTTCCTATCTTTTATCGTCGATTCGTAGAATTGTTTCCAGTCGTCTAACGATTCCATCTTAGTCTCCCAACCCTTTGGTATTACGTAATTCTGGAATTCTTCTCTCATCATTTCAATAGGATCCCTTACTTCTTTCACCATGTTTTTTGCTTTTCTCAAACCATTTATAAATCTATTTATTAAATTTGCTATCTCTATCTATAATTTTGAATATGACTTAAATTTATTTGTTTCGCAGTAATATTGATTAGTAATTAAATTTAAGGTTATAAATTACAAAAGTTCAATTGCAATAACTTTAATAATTTTGATTAATTAAAATAATTTTTACTAAGGATTTACAAAAATGCGCTTGAGAACTTTAAAACCCTTTTTAACGCTTTCAAGCACAAAAATTCTAGCCTTTCTGGCTGAATCTTCAAGCGAATCTTTTGTTAGATAGCAAGATAGAGCTGTGCTGTAAACACAACCAGTTCCATGAAAGTTCCCTGGAATCAAATCGGCTTCAACGGTATAGATTTTTCCATTTTCGTAAACATAATCTTTACCCCCAAGTTCTCCCCCTGTTATTACAACGTTGCAACCATATCTCTCAGCTATTTCCCTAGCCAGATTTTCCGGATCATTAGAGTTTCCAAAAAGTTTGGCTTCACTAAAATTTGGTGTTACAACGTTTACGAATCTCATGAGATGCTCATAAGCTTCTTTATCCCCAAGCTTTCCACCAACTCCTGCCTCCATTACTGGATCCAAAACCTTTGGACACTCAAATTCCTTAAGAAAACTCGATATCGTTTTTGCAATTCTAATATCAGGTACAACTCCAATCTTAACCGCTGAAAACCTGAACTCCAAAACGAGTGTCTCAATCTGTTCTTTCAAAATATCGGGATTTACTGGATAGATGGAAAATAGTTTTGAACTATTTTGAACTGTTAGAGCAGTTAAAACTGAACAGGGATGAAAGTTTAGGAGTCTTGCAACCTTTATATCTGCACTAACTCCTGCACCACCACTTGGGTCGAGAGCAGAAATTGTTAAAATAAATTTCATAAAAATTTAGAATAAATCTTTCAGATAAATCATATGCTTTCCGAGCTTTCCTCCATAATTTCCAGCTGTAATCTTAACAACTCCAGGAATCTTTGTAGCTGCCAGAATTCCAACCTTCATCGCTTTCTTTACAACATCTATGTTCAGACCATTGATCACTATTTCATACACCGCATTAACTCCTGGCGGAATTTGAGACCCTTCAACCTTATCTCTGAGTGTAGGTGCGAATTTTTCGTTGGTCGAAGCTTTTAAGAACTTGTACTTGTTCGCCCCAACCTTTGAACCCGATGCCACAACTCCGCCCGGGAATGGAGTTATTACTCCCTCAACTTCAGCAATTGCATCAACCGCAGCCTTCGCCGCTGCTAAGGCAGATGGCTGGTTTTCACCCATTATGAAGAAGTTTCCACCCGCAATTCCGCTAACATAGCCAAAGTGACTCTCAACTATAAACTCTCCCTGCATCATTGGAATAGCATAGCATTTTCTCCCAGCAACTTCCACCTCTCTTTCGTAACCATCTCCAAAGAATTTTAGCTTATAGCCAGTATCAAACTTGTCTTGCGCATCAGGTAGCCCATTGAAAGCAGCAGTTGTTGGAGCTGTTAGCACACACTGACCAATTCTCGCGAGCAACTGCTCCTCTAATCCTTTCTTACTCATATGACAGATCTGTATATAATATCCCGGCCTTCCATCAGGGGTTTCGCTTGGTGAAGCTTTCTTCTCTATCCCCGCTTCTGCCGGGCACATGATCACAGAAGTCCCGAAACCCGTCGCTTCGTTTGCGGACACCCAGGCCCAATAATAGTCGTATGCTGTTATCAAAACTCTCGCTATCTTTATGTCAAATGCCTCCGCAAAAGTTTCCTCAACTTCTACACCATTTACCTTCATAAGAGAAAGTCTGAAAAAAGATTAAAAACTTTGTGATTTTAAACTCTGCAAAATCTTTATAGAAATTTAAATTAAACTTTCATGAGTTATGAGATTCTAATGAAAAAACTTGGATTTTCCAAATTTGAGTCTTGAAAATAAAAATAGAGTAAAAGATCCAAAGTTGGGCAAATACTGGCAAGCTGTGATAGATGCTGAAAAGTGTAAGAGTTGTCAGACTTGTTTAGATGGAGATCACTTCGATGCAATAAAGTTCTACAGACCTCCAGGCAGTAGAAGTTCAAAGCGAGAGTTATATCCGAAAAACGTTTTGGCTGTGGAATATGCATTCTAAGGTTTGAAGAGGGGCAATAAGGATGAAAATAGTTTGCCCTCTAGACTTCATTCTTCCATAACAAAAACTTTTTTAAATTTTATATATGCCTACATCTATGGACAAAGAAGTGGAAATTTTTGAGAAATTTCTAAATGAGGAGGATCGAAAAATTATGGAAATCGTAATAAAAGACCAGACAGCCTTCGAAGTCATAAAAAAATTGTTTGAGGATCCGGAAAATGCTGAAAAATATTTGATACTCATAAAAGATAACCCTCATGCTGTTGCAATCGCTGCAAAGCTATCGGAAAGCATAAGCAGATACCTTGAGGGGGAAGAGGAGGATATGTGTATGAGAATATTTCTCCGCAGCTTGGCATTTCTTGGAGAGTTCAGGGATAGAAAAATACCCTATGACGTTTTTAAAATTGTAAAGAAGGCAATAGATGAAAGAATTGCAATAAAAAAATATGAGAGTGCTGCAAAATTAGTGAATTTATTTTATAATTTAGGATTTAAAAATTATGTCAAGAAGTTGATCTTTCATGCAATGGAGGTTTCCGATGTTGGAGATCATTCTAGAGCTATAAGGATACTCAATCTCCTACCTTTTTCTGAGGAGGTTAAAATGACAAAGTCTTACATTCTCGTTGAATGGGGTAAAAAATTGGCTGCTAGCGATCCAGAACTAGCATTAAAAAAAATAGAGGAGGCGTTAAAAATTCATGAAGTTCCATCAGCCAAACTCGTAATGGCAGAAATCTTCGAAAATCTAGGAAATTATCCAAAAGCGTATGAGATTTATAAATCGATAAGCGATCAACCGGGTATTGAAAAAAGGTTGGCAAGATTGCTCATGGAATGGGGCGAAGAAGAGAAAGATATCAGAAAACTCGAAGAGGCAAAAAACTTAGCTCTTTGTGATCCAGTTTTACTTGAGGAGATCGAGAGAAGAATTAGAAAGATAAAAAGTTAAAGACTTTCCGGATCGTATCCTAGAACTGCAACCCACCACCATCTTGCCATGTCGACGAGATCTTTGCTAAAGGCTCCAGAAAGAGTGTATTCTCCATTTCGAATTGCTATTAAACCTGCGCCCAGAAGTTTGTTTCTCATGGAATAAAAGGAAGATCTGACCATCTTCAACTCCTGAGCTACTTTTTCCCATTCTTCAACCCTTAAAGGCTTTCCACTTTTTTGCCTCTCTTCAATTATGTTCAGAAATTTCACGGCCTTTAAAGCAACTTCCTCTTTCCTAAATATTCTCCTCATCAGTTCGAGCATCGGATTTTTAGACTGAGAGACCCTTGCCGTAGCTGTTGAGCGTACGATCATAGAAGTAGCTGTTTTCGGTGCATCTTTTACCTTCACACTCTAATCTAATATTCTTGGATTTAAAAATTCTGCCATCAAAACCGTGCAGGGGTAGCTTGTGCCTGGAACTGGCTCGGCGCGGGCGATTAGTGACCGCGGGCTGAACGGCTCGCCGAAGCTTGCCGCTTACACCCCGGTCCTATCAACCCGGTCTTTTACCGGAGCCCTTAAGGGCGGCTCTTTTCGGGGATGGCTTCAGGCTTAGATGCTTTCAGCCTTTAGCCACTGGCGCGTAGCTGCCCGGCAATGCCCTGCCGGACAACCGGTAGACCAGTGGCGCCGGAGGCTCGTTCCTCTCGTACTAGAGCCTCCTTCCCCTCAGCCGCCCAAACACCCCCGTTAGATAGCAACCGACCTGTCTCACGACGGTCTAAACCCAGCTCACGATCCCCTTTAATAGGCGAACAACCTCACCCTTGGCCGCTGCTGCACGGCCAGGATGGGGAGAGCCGACATCGAGGTAGCAAGCCCCCGGGTCGATATGTACTCTCGCCGGGGACGACTCTGTTATCCCTGGGGTAGCTTTTCTGACGTCATCCGGCCTCATCAAAAGGCCAGGATGGTTCGCTAGGCCCGCCTTTCGGCTCGTGAACCTTTATTGTGGGGGTTCACGTCAGGCCGGCTTTTGCCCTTGCACTCTACGGCGGAGTTCTGACCCGCCTGAGCCGACCTTTGGGCGCTCCCGATACCTTTTCGGGAGCGTGGCGCCCCACCCAAACTGCCCACCAACCGCTGTCCCGCCGAAGCGGTTAGCCCTACAGCTAGGGATGGGCGGTGTCTCATCGACGGCTCCATGCCCCCCGGAGAGGGCACTTCGAAGCCTCCCGCCTACCCTGCGCACCCCCAGCTGTAAGGCAACGGCAGGCTGCAGTAAAGCTCCACAGGGTCTTCGCTTCCCAACGGGGGTCCCCAGACTATTCGGCTGGGACGTCGGGTTCGCCGGCTTCCAGCAGGGGACAGTGGGGGGGTCGTTAATCCGTTCATGCAAGCCGCCAATTAAGCGGCAAGGTATTACGCTACCTTAAGAGGGTCATAGTTACCCCCGCCGTTTACGGGCCCTTGACCTGGTTGAACCCAGGCTTCAGGTACCCGCACTGGGCAGGACTCAGGGGCTGTACTAACCGTTGCCGGGTTGCAGCCCCCTGTGTTTTTAGTAAACAGTCGCCCCCCCCAAGTCACTGCGACCTGCTCTCTCGCGAGAGCAGGCACCCCTTCTAGCGAACATACGGGGCCAATTTGCCGATTTCCCTCTGCTGGAATGTTCCGTCACGCCTTAGGCTTCTAACCCAGGGCACCTGTGTCGGTTCTCGGTACGGTCCCCCGCCCCCCTTTTCACGGTCCCCAGGAGTCGGCCGACTTACGCCATCACGCCTTCACCCCCTTCTCTCCATTACGGATCTCCGGGGGCTTCGGCGCTTGGACGTCCCATGGCAGAGACGCTCGGCCTATCCCGAGGCGTCGGGTGCCTTAAAGGCATAGGGCGGTGGCGCGGGAATATTAACCCGCTCCCCTTTTCGGCGGCGTCGAGTTACGAGCCGCCTTAGGACCGGCTAACCCACGGCTGACGAACATTGCCGTGGAACCCTTGCCCTTCCGGCGGTCGGGATTCTCACCCGACTATGCTGCTACTACCGCCAGGATTCTCGTCACCGACGGCTCCACCCGAGCTCACGCCCGAGCTTCTGCGCCATCGGTGCGCCCTCCTACCGGATCGCCTTTCGGCGCCCCGAGGTATCGGCGGTCGGCTTGAGCCCCGTCCATTTTCGGCGCCCCGAGTCTCGGCGGGTGAGCTGTTACGCACTCTTTAAAGGATGGCTGCTTCTAAGCCTACCTCCCCGCTGTCTTCGACCCGGGACCTCCTTTATCGTTCACACTTAGCCGACACTTAGGGGCCTTAACCTCGGTCTGGGTTGTCTCCCTCTCGGAGTAGGAGCTTACCCCCTACCCCTGACTCCGCCCTTCTACGGCGGTAGCGGATTCGGAGTTTGACAGGAGGGCAGGGGTGTCACCCCCTGACTCCTCCAATCAGTGCTCTACCCCGCTACCAGCCTCCGGGCAGGTCATACTGCGGTATGTCTCGGAGGGAACCAGCTATCCCCGGTCTCGATTGGACTTTCACCCCTAGACGGGAGTCATGGGAGCGATTTGCACATCAACACCCCTGCGGGCCTCCACGGGTCTTTCGACCCGCTTCGCCCTGCCCCCGTCTAGATCGACCGGCTTCGGGTCGTATGCCAGTGACTTAGGCGAGCACACCCGACCCCTCACCCGTATTGGGCTGCGGGTCCTCGGTTTCCCTTCGGCTTCGGGCTTAATGCCCTTAGCCTCGCCACTGACATACACTCCCTGGCCCGTTTTTCAAAACGTATGCAGTAACCCTGGCATACTCCGGCTCGTACTCGTGCCTCGCGACACTTTCCTTCGCCGGAGTTGCCTTTGGGGCTACTGCGCACTATCCCCGGCCGATTTCAGGCTCTTTTCACCCCCCTTCTCGGGGTTCTTTTCAGCTTTCGGTCACCCTACTATTGCGCTATCGGACTCGGGACGTATTTAGCCTTGGAGGTTGATGACCCCCAGCTTCCCGCGAGAATTCCAACCCGCGGTACTCAGGATACCCCACCTTATAGCCAGTAAGCTTACGCCTACGGGGCTTTCACCCTCTACGGCAGGCCGTTCCAGGCCACTTCGGCTTCGCTTACTGGCATTAGGCAGGGTCCTGCAACTCCACATCCACCTTCCCTTACGGGAAGGTGTTCGGTTTGGGCTATGCCGCTTTCGGTCGCCCCTACTAACGGCATCTCGGTTGATTTCTTTTCCTGCGGGTACTCAGATGCTTCCTTTCCCCGCGTTCCCGCTCCTTACGGAGCGTCCCCGAAGGGACAGGATTGCCCATTCGGGAATCCCGGGTTCTACGGCTCCCTGCGCCTTCCCCGGGCTTTTCGCAGCTTGGCACGCCCTTCGTCGGCGCCCGAGCCAAGCCATCCACCGGCCGGGATAACCGCCGGTAGCCAGTCCCAGTTTACACCTACCCCTGCACGGTCTCACTTGGGCATTTAGCCCATTAACCCTTCCCCGACGACTTTCATCGCCGGGTGCACGAAAAAGGGACTTACCAGCATTTAGACCTGGTAGGCAGGAACGGGAGGTGATCCAGCCGCAGATTCCCCTACGGCTACCTTGTTACGACTTAGCCCCCCTCGCGGACCTTGAGCTCGAGGACGCCCTACGGACGCCCCCTCGCTCCTAGCCCACTTGGGTGGCTTGACGGGCGGTGTGTGCAAGGAGCAGGGACGTATTCACCGCGTGATTTTGACACGCGATTACTACGGATTCCAGGTTCACGAGGGCGAGTTGCAGCCCTCGATCCCAGGTGAGACCGGGTTTAGGGGATTTCCTACCCCTTTCGGGGTCGGAACCCATTGTCCCGGCCATTGTAGCCCGCGTGTAGCCCGGGGGATTCGGGGCATACGGACCTGCCGTTGCCCGCACCTTCCTCCGGCTTAGCGCCGGCAGTCCCCCTAGTGTGCCCGGCTTCCCCGAAGGGAACCGCTGGCAACTAGGGGCGCGGGTCTCGCTCGTTGCCTGACTTAACAGGATGCTTCACAGTACGAACTGACGACGGCCATGCACCACCTCTCAGCTAGTCTGGTAGAGTCTTCAGCCCGACCTTCATCCCGCTGTCTCCCCCGGTAAGCTTCCCAGCGTTGAATCTAATTAAACCGCAGGCTCCACCCGTTGTGGTGCTCCCCCGCCAATTCCTTTAAGTTTCAGCCTTGCGGCCGTACTCCCCAGGCGGCGGACTTAACGGTTTCCCTCCGGCACCGGACAAGCTCATAGCTTGTCCGACACCTAGTCCGCATCGTTTACAGCCAGGACTACCCGGGTATCTAATCCGGTTTGCTCCCCTGGCCTTCGTCCCTCACCGTCGGACCCGTTCCAGCCGAGCGCCTTCGCCACAAGTGGTCCTCCCGGGATTATAGGATTTCACCCCTACTCCGGGAATACCCTCGGCCTCTCCCGGTCCCTAGGCCAGCAGTATCCTCCGGAATTCTGACCGTTAAGCGGCCAGATTTCCCGGAGGACTTACTGACCCGGCTACGGACGCTTTAAGCCCAATAATAGTGGCCGCCACTCGGGCCGCCGGTATTACCGCGGCGGCTGCCACCGGCCTTGCCCGGCCCTTGCTATGGGGAGCTTTTTAAACTCCCCGACAGCCGATGCAAGCATCGGCACTCCGGCTGACCTCGTCGCGGTTTCCCGCATTGCGAAGGTTTCGCGCCTGCTGCGCCCCGTAGGGCCTGGACCCTTGTCTCAGGGTCCATCTCCGGGCTCCCACTCCCATGGCCCGTACGGATCTTCGGCTTGGTGGGCCGTTACCCCACCAACTACCTAATCCGCCGCAGACCCATCCTCGGGCTCCTTGCGGACTTTCGGTGATGGAACATTCCAGTATCCATCACCTATGGGGGTTTAGCCCCAGTTTCCCGGGGTTATCCCCCTCCCGAGGGCAGGTTGTCCACGTGTTACTGAGCCGTCCGCCGGTGCTTACCCTTGCGGGTAAGCCCCTTGACTCGCATGGCTTAGTCCCAGCCGGATAGCAGCGGCCTCTGGCAGGATCAACCAGAATTGGCGGGGGAATTGGTGAATACGTCCCCTGCCTACCAGTTTGTCCTGCTGGTAAGCCCCACATCAGACCGCAAATTTTTTGCGGTCCTCCTTATGCTTTACCGCGGACTAGAATCCTACCCCTCATCCAAAGCTATGCTCTGTCGGGGTCCTTGCTGGATCCGCGGTTTTTGTTTTTGTGCAATATCTTCTTTTTCTTCTGGATTTATAAGACTTTTGCTTGAATTAAGTTAGTATTTAAATCTAACAAATATAAAGACTACAGATTTTAAAATTTTTTGTAGGAAAGACTTAAATTCTCCTTTATCGCTTCACTTATCTATGGATGAGTTCGAGTTTGATGAATTCGATTTTTTCGAAGAGGAAGAAGAGATCGACGCTGAGGATAGTGAAAAGCTTAAGGAAATTTATAAATTAGCGATAAAGCTTCTAAGATTACTCGAAGACTTGAAAAGTATTGAACTAAAAGAATCCGCATCTCTTATGCTCATAAGAGAAATAATCGGGAACGACAAAGTTTTGCTCGGTTTGGCATCAAAAATGCTTCAAGATATAAGCCTTGGATATGAAAGAGAGAATTACGTAAGCTGAAAATTCAAAAAGCAAATTTTTATATTCTGGCTTCAAACTCTGTTCATGGTTCGAAGACTTGAACGAAGATCTGCTAGAATCCTTGCAATAATATTGGCGTTCATCATGCTCGGCTCAATCTTTGCATACGTTTCAGGAGGTGGAATGAGGGAAAAGAGGAATATAAAAATAAATTTAAAGATGCTCGAAGCTGTTAATTATGTTCCAGAAAATACTATACTTTTTTATTATAACATTTTAGAATATAATACTCTCCTAAAAAGACTCGGTAAAAATGATCCACTATTGGAATATTTCGAAAAAGATCTTAATAGAGAACTCGAATTCGCTTCTATGTATTATCTAAATAAACGCATAGTTGAGTTCACACATCCAATTGAAGAGCTTCTAGTCGTACAGTATGGAGATTTCAACATTTATTTCATAAATGAAAACATTTCAAAAGTTTATTTTGCCAAACAGTTCGAACAAAATGTTGATGGTTTTTCAATCAAAGTTTCCGGAGGGGTTGCAGTTGTTGAAGACTTTCATCCATTACTCATAGGCTATACACCATTCGTGCTGGAAGTGGTAAAAAGAATTAACAGCGGAAAAGGCAACGATTATGGGACACATCTTACAAAGCTAAACGATACTTTCCTCTTCTTTTTCCTAATTTTTGGAAATGAGACGAGAAAATATATAAAATTTTCTCAAGATAATGAGAGTGCTCTGGATTTCTTTTTCCAAGGTTTTAGATACAATGAAAGTAGTCAGAGATATGAAAAAATCTGGGGTATTCACTTCACCAAGAATTACTTCTTCTCTAACATAAACGAGACTGAGAAGAACTTTGAATACTATTACTTCGAGAACTTTGAGGATGGTTTCAGCATCGCTGTTATGGGAGATAGAGATTTTAAAAAAGTGTTGAACGCGACTCCGAACATTTTGGGAATCTTGATAAGCGAATGAGGGTCGAAAAAGGTAAGACTCTAATTGCGAAGGGATGTGTAAGAATTGAAGGAGATGCTGAGGTAATTGGTTCTAGGTTAAAATACTTTGAATGCGACAAGTTTGTGCCAATCGAATGCTTTGGAGATGTGGAGGCTGAAGTTAGAGGAGAGTACTTCATCGTAGACGGTTTTACAATTCCTGAAAGCTGGAAAAAGCTTGCAAAAAAAGACTGGGAAACCATTTTCCTATACGGTGGAGTTGATAGTGGAAAGAGTACTCTAGCAACTTATCTAGCAAACAAAGTTGGAGGAGCTTACGTTCTAGATTTAGACATAGGACAGGCAGACATTGCCCATTCAGGAGCCATGGGTTACGGGTTCGTCAAAGACGTTGCAGCCCTTTCTCAGGTTGAAATGATAAATGGTTTCTTCGTAGGCAGCATAACTCCACAAGGTAGAGAGTTAAAATGTCTCAGAGGGGTTGCAAGACTTTGGAAAGAGCTGAAAAAGCTCGAGGGTAAAAAAATAATTGACACAACTGGCTGGATTAGGGGTAAAAGAGCTAAGGAGTATAAAATGGCAAAGATAGAAATAACAGAGCCAGACTTGATCGTTTCATTCGAGGGGAAACAGTTCGAAGATTATGAAGTTTACGAAGTTGAAAAGGGACCTGTATTGAAGAGGGGGAAAATTGAAAGAATTAAGGCAAGATGCGAGTCTTATATAAAATTCTTGAGAAATTCGAAGATCATGGAATTTGAGAAGAAGAACATTAAGCTCAAACCAGACTTGCTAAATGGAAAAGATATCACACAATTCATAGCCTCGCTGATAGAAGATGTCGCCTTCGCAAAACTGGGAGATGGTTTTCTGAGCATATGTTTGAAGAAGAGGGCCGAGATAGATCTAGGAATAATCAGAGAACTCAAGGATCTTTATGAAGTAGATGACGTATTCATTTTTAGCGAGGAAGAACTTAGAAACGTGATCGTTGGACTGTATAAGGGAAAGAAATACCTTGGAATGGGTTTACTGAAGAGTATAAACGAAAAGATCCTGATAGTATCTGCCTTTTCAGATTTCGATACTGTGGAAATAGGGGAAATTAGGTTCGAAGATGGAAAAGAGTTTTTTATTCGAAGGTATTAAATACTTCGAACAGACTTTCATCATGGGTGTCGAATTACAGCTCGATGGAAAGATTGCCTGGATATATCTCAAAGATTCGGAAATGAACACACTCAGATTGAAACTTTTGAAAGAATTGCATAAAGCTCTTTTTGAAGCTGATGAAAAAGCTTTTGCAATCATAATTTCGACAAAAACAAAAAATTTCTGTGTAGGAGCAGATATCAGGGAGTTGATTTCTCTAGATTTCGAGAATGCGATAAAATGGTTTGAAAGTTATCTAGATGTTGTTCGCTTTCTTCGAAGTGTTGGAAAACCTACGATTGCAGCAGTACGTGGTTATTGCGTAGCTGGAGGAAATGAAATCGCGATGGCATGTGACTTTGTCATAGCTTCCAAGAATGCAAAATTTGGTCAGCCAGAGGTAAGAGTTGGTTCCACTGCAATGGGACTTGGGGTTCAGCTCCTACCGCTTTTAATTGGAGAGAGAAGAGCTAGAGAGCTTTTGCTAACCGGAAAAATAATAGATGCAGAGGAGGCGTTTAGAATTGGGTTGATAAACAAGGTTGTGGAAGATGAAGAACTTGAGAGAGCTGCGAAGGATTTAGCAAATGAGATTCTGGAAAACTGCAGTCCACAGGCTTTTAGAGTGATAAAATCAGGACTCAATTTTTGGACCGAATTTGCCATGTCAAGCTACGAGATTGCAAGAGATCTAACTTCCCTAATCTGGATCTCAAACGAGTTTAGGGAAAGATGTGAGGAATTTTTGAAAAAGAAAAAGTTCACTCCAAGGAATTTCTTTGGAATTACTCACTGAGTTCCCTAATTATTGCAATCGTCGAATCCCTTGCTATTTCAGGCAGACTGCCACCGCCAAGAACCGTTACAAGCTTACCACTACAAACTTTCTCAGCACATTCTTTCAAAATTTTTGCAATTTTCACATAATCTTCCACTTTCATCCCGATGTCAGCGTAATCTCCCACGTGAGTGTCATGGCCAAAGTACCAGAAAATCAACTCTGGAGAGAATTTTTCACATTTTTCTACGAATTCTTCAATGCAGTCAAAGTAGTCGTTTGTAAAATAGCTTCTATCTATCTTCAAGCCATCCCTCGACTCATAATCTCTGTCACAAATGCAAAAATGAAGAACTTCATCCCTAACCAGTTCCCTGGTCCCATCACCGTGATGCGCATCCGTGTCGATGATTGCAAATCTCTTGCTTCCAAATTTTTCAACTATATTTTCAATGGCCAAAACAACGTCGTTGAAGCAACAATAGCCCCAGAAATAATCCCTTCCGGCATGATGACCTCCAGTGCCTATGTAGCAAAATGCGTTCTTCAAATGATTGCAAAAGACCATTTCAGAAGCTTTAACAACACCTCCCGCAGATCTTAGAGCTGTTGAACATAGTTTCTCTTTAAAAACTGCCTCAATCATCCTTTCCGAATGCACTTTCCTAACCAGCTTGAGACTGACTTCAGGAGATTCAAATATTTTCACCCTTCTTCCTTCCAAGAGCTCAAAAGCTTTTGGAAAATCTCTCAACCTGTTACCCAAGGTTAGATAGCTTCTCCTACTGAAGCTTTCATGATAAAAAATACCAGTAAACATAAAAAATTAAAAAATTAACCTGCAGTCTTGAGTTCTGGGAAGTCGTCGTAGAAGTACTCGTGTTCTCCGCGTTCTCCTTTCTTCTTCTTTTCCTCCTCTATAGCTCTTAATTCAACTCTTCTTATCTTACCACTTATTGTCTTTGGCAATTCTGGAACGAATTCGATTATTCTCGGAATCTTATATCTGGCGAGAATGTTTCTACAGTGTTTGAATAAGTCAAGAGCTAGCTCCCTTGATGGCTTATAACCCGGTTTAAGCACAACAAATGCCTTTACAAGCTGATATCTTATTGGATGTGGACTGCCAACTACTGCAGATTCCGCAACTGCTGGATGCTCCAGTAATGCGCTTTCAACCTCAAATGGTCCAACTCTGTAGTCAGAGGTCTTTATCACGTCATCAGCTCTGCCAACGAAGTACCAATAACCCTTTTCATCGAAGAAAGCTTTATCTCCAGTATAGTAGTATTTTCCAACGAAGACCTTTGCAGTCTTTTCTGGATCCCCCATGTATTCTTTGAACAATCCAATTGGTCTCCATCTGTCAAGTTTAACCACTATGTGCCCAACTTCATTTGGCTTAGTTATCTCTCTACCTTCATCGTCGACGAGTGTTATGTCGTACATGAAAGTTGGTCTGCCAAAGGAGCCTGGGACTATCTTCCCTCCCTTATACCATGGAGGATTTCCGATCATTGCTGTGCTTTCTGTTTGACCATAGAAGTCCCTAATCTCTGTTTCAGTTTCCTTGAGCCATCTATCGTAAATCTCTGGATTTAAAGGCTCGCCAGCGCTAACGACTTCTCTTAGCTTAAAGTCGAATTTACCAATATCGGTGAGCATGAAAATTCTCCAAGCAGTTGGTGGAGCGCAGAACGTTGTTACTCCATAATCTTGTATGGCTTGTAAATACTGTTCTCCATTCAGTCTTCCAGCATGATAAAAGCCAGTAGTTGTAGCTCCAACTGTAAGCGGTGGGAAGAAACTGCTCCAAGCGTACTTAGCCCATCCCGGTGCGCTTAGATTGTTGTGAATGTCGCCAGGATGCAGGTTTAATATCATCGCAGTACTCAGATGACCTAGTGGATAGCTCGTTGCTGTATGAACGACTCTCTTTGGCAATCCAGTTGTTCCTGATGTAAAGAAACAGAAGACTATGTCATTTGACTTTGTTTTTGCAGCTTCAGCATCACTTTTCTCTTTCTTGACTTCATCGTAACTCTTCCAGCCACTCCTAGCTCCGATAACAATCTTAACCTTTGGTTGCATTCCAACGTTCTTCAAAGCTTCATCTATCACCTTTGCAGAGTTTTCATCTGCTATTACTGCATCTGGCGGATAAGTCCTGAACCTGAATTCGAGATCACGAACTGTCATTATTGTTGCAGTTGGAACACCTATAAAACCACCTTTTACAGTTGCATATGTTGCAAACCAGATCTCCGGGAAAAGTGGAATCATCATGTATATGTTTTCTCCTTTTTGAAGCCCTTCTCCTCTCAATGCGTTGATCAGCTTGTTACCTTCTTTTGCGAATTCAGAATAGCTGAATTTCTTCTTTTCTCCAGTATCGATATTCACCCAAAGCAACGCGGTCTGATCACCTCTCTCCTTTACATTTATATCTTCAAATACCTCTTTAGCCCAATTGAAATACTCTGGCAATTCCATCGTATTCAGCTTTCTGAAGAATTCTTCCATAGCCCTAGCTTTCCTTTCGTCGTCAGGCATCTGCACCAAATTTATAAATTCTTTATACACATTTGTCATCCCCATAATCTCACCTTCAATTTTTCTCTAAAATTTGTTTACTTTTACTAAGTTTTTAAATTTTTCGAATTTTAGCAGATAAATACGAAAAAGTTTTTAATCTAATAGTTAAAAATACAAATATGGGTGAAATGATCGAGAAAATAAAAGAAAAAAGAAGAGAATGGGAGAATGAGTGCCTTGAACCCTGGTTATCCAAAAGTGAAAGGGAAATAAAGAAGTTTGAAACTTTATCAGGAATTGAAATAGCTGACATTTATGACCCATCAGATATAGCTCACATAGACTTTTTAAGAGATATAGGCTATCCTGGTGAGTTCCCATTTACCAGGGGAGTTTATCCAACCATGTACCGTGGCAGATTGTGGACTATGCGCCTATTCTCAGGCTTTGGGACTGCTGAAGATACAAATAAAAGGTGGAAGATGTTGCTAGAGGAAGGAGAAACGGGATTAAGCACAGCATTTGACTTTCCAACACTCATGGGGCTAGATAGCGATGATCCTCTCGCAGATGGAGAAGTTGGAAAATGCGGTGTTGCTGTTGATACGTTAAAGGACTTTGAAATTCTCTTCGACGGTATACCGCTGGATAAAGTTTCAACATCGTTCACGATTAATCCTCCAGCAGGAATAATTTTGGCCATGTATACAGCTATAGGAGACATGCAAGGGGTTCCAAGGGATAAAATAAGGGGCACGATTCAGAATGACATGTTCAAGGAGTTCCATGCACAGAACACAATAGTGCTCCCTCCAGAACCATCGCTCAAAATAATAGTGGACATATTCGAGTGGGGTATTAAGAATGTGCCAAAGTTCAATCTGATAAGCATATCTGGCTACCACATAAGGGAAGCTGGTTCTACAGCTGTTCAGGAGCTTGCTTTCACAATTGCAGATGGCATGGCTTACGTAGAGGCTGCAATTGAAAGGGGAATAGACATAGATAAACTAGCTCCACAGCTTAGCTTCTTCTTCAACGCTCACAACGACTTTTTTGAAGAGATAGCCAAGTTCAGAGCTGCTAGGAGGATGTGGGCAAAGATAATGAGAGACATATATGGTGCCAAGGATCCAAGATCTTGGTGGATGAAGTTCCATGTTCAAACTGCAGGTTGCACACTCACAGCTCAGCAACCATTAAACAACATAGTCCGCGTAACGATTCAAGCTTTGGCAGCTGTGCTCGGAGGTTGTCAAAGCTTACACACCAACAGCTTCGATGAAGCTTGGGCCTTACCGAGTGAAGAAGCCGTCAGAGTTGCGCTTAGAACGCAGCAGATAATCGCTTACGAAAGTGGAGTTGCAAATGTTGTAGATCCACTTGCTGGAAGTTACTATGTGGAATGGTTGACAGACAAAATGGAAAGACTCGCATGGAAGTACATTGAAAAGATCAAAGAGATGGGAAATGGAAGTATGGTTAAAGGAGTGCTGAAAGGTATAGAAAATGGATTTTTCGTACGTGAAATTTCAGATTCGGCTGCAAGATATCAGAAAGAGATTGAAGAAGGTAGCAGAATAATTGTAGGAGTTAATAAGTTCAGAATAGAAGAGGATTTAAGAATTCCTCTTCTCAAAGTTGATCCAGAAGTTCAAAGGAGGCAGATCGAAAGATTGAGAAAAGTTAAAGCTGAAAGGGATAATGAAGCTGTAAGAGAAGTGTTAGACTGGATAAGAAGCTGTTGTGAGAACAATGAAAACGTTATGCCAGCAGTATTTGAGGCTGTAAAAAGATACGCTACGATAGGCGAAATAATGGGGACCTTCAAAAAGGTTTATGGAACCTATAGAAAACCAATAATAATCTAGGTGGTGCGATGGAAAGGATTAGAGTGTTAATCGCAAAAGTTGGGCTAGATGGTCATGATCGTGGCGCAAAAGTTCTTGCAAGATTTTTGAGAGATGCGGGGTTTGAAGTGATTTACACTGGACTCCATCGAACTCCGCAAGAAGTTGCGAGAGCAGCGGTTGATGAGGATGTGGACGTAGTTGGTATATCCTTACTGAGCGGTGCACATATACCGCTAGTTCCAAGGGTTATTCAATACATACGTGAATTCGGCGGAAATCCCGATGAAATTCTAATTTTAGTGGGAGGTACAATACCGCACGACGATTTTCCAAAATTAAAGGAAGCTGGGGTTGATGGTATTTTCATTCCCGGAACTCCCATATCGGAAATAATAAAGTTTATAAAAGAGAAACTCCCCGAAAAAAGGAAGAAGGGAAGTAAATGAACGTAGAAGAATTAATTAAAGGTGTTGAAAGTGGAAATAGAAGGTTTCTAGCAAAAGCCATAACGCTTGTGGAAAATGAGCATCCACAATCAAAGGAAATATTGCGAAGACTTTATCCAAGAACCGGCAGAGCTCATGTAATAGGCATCACAGGTTTTCCTGGAGTTGGGAAAAGTACAATAGTTAGCAAGTTAACCGAGGAATTCAGAAAAAGGGGAAAAAGCGTTGGAATAGTCGCTGTAGATCCCAGCTCTCCCTTCACCGGCGGGGCTTTGCTCGGGGATCGACTGCGCCTTGAAGGGGCTGATGTCAATAAAAATCTCTGGCTGGATGAAAAAGTATTTTTCAGGAGCATGGGATCTCGTGGAAGGCTTGGAGGTATTGCTAAGAAAACTGGAGACGTTGTTAAACTCCTAGATGCTGCGGGATATGAAAAGATATTGGTAGAGACTGTTGGTGCTGGGCAGAGTGAAGTTGGAGTATTGGAAGTTGCGGATACTGTTGTGGTCATTTTAATGCCGGAAACTGGCGATGATATACAGGTTAACAAGGCTGGAATATTGGAAATCGGGGACATCTTTGTTATAAACAAAGCAGATCTGGAAGGGGCTGAAAACGTAGAAAGATGGCTTAAATATATGCTTTCGCTGGATGAAGAGACTGTAATGGAACTTTCCAAGCTAAGTCATGCGGATGAGGTAAAGCTAATCCAAAGACTTAAGTGGAAAAAACCTGTACTTAAAACAATTGCGGACAGAGGTATAGGGATAAGGGAACTTGCGGATGAAATAGAAAAGCATTTCGAGGTGCTGAAAAAGAATGGAATTCTTCAGGAAAAGAGGAAGGAGAAGGCGAAGTTATCAGCTATAGAAATAGCCATAGAAGAGATTAGAGCTGAAATTATAAAGAGATACAAATCCATTTTGGATGGAGAGATCGATCCATACACAGCTGCGGATATGATAGTGAAAGAGGTGCTCAAATGTTGAAACCATTCGAGACAAGCACTTTGAATGGTAAAGTCTGGAAAGATTCGATTATCGTGGAAGCTCTTGGGAGCGTGGATGAAGCGAACGCTTTCGTTGGACTTGCAAAAGTTTTGAGTAAAAAAGAAGATGTAAAGGCGATTTTAAAGGATATCCAGCTTATCCTTTTCCGCATCTGCGCAAAAATAGCGGGAAACAGGAATTCAGGTAATGAGCTTGAGAGAGTTCTAACGATGATAGAAGAGATTGAAAAGAAGGTTGAAAGGCCAAACTGTTTTGTAATACTCGAAAAAGATGGAGCAACCTCCGCGTTAAGTGTAGCGAGAGCTGTGGTTAGGAGAGCAGAGAGAAAGGCTGTGAGTCTTTACAGGAATGGATTGATAGATGAGGAGGTTGTAGAAGTTCTTAACAAGCTCAGTTACCTGATCTATTTGCTCATTCTCTATGAAGGTGAAAACTTTGAGGAGGTGAAAGTTTGAGAGTGGCTGTTATTGGAGTAGGAATGACAAAGTTTGGAAAACATCCGGATAAATCTCTGGTAGACTTGTTTGCAGAGGCTTTTTTTGAGGCTTTAAAAGATGCGAACATAGAGCTAAAGGATATCGAAGCTGTTTATTTCGGCAACTTTGTCGGAGAAATGACCGATGGTTCCGCAAATCTGAGTGGATTTGTTGCTGATGAAGTGGGATTGAAGAATTTGCCAGCTATAAGATATGAAGGAGCCTGCGCTTCTTCAAGTGTTGCATTCAGAGAAGCTGTTAGAGCTGTTAAAGCTGGTTACTACAACTGTGTCGTTGTTGGGGGTGCTGAAAAGCTTTTAAGCGCTGGAACTGCAATAGGGACAAGAGCTTTAGCAACAGCTGTGGATGGAGTTTATGAAATGACTGCAGGCCTAACTTTTCCAGGCGTCTTCGCCTTGGCTGCAAGGTATTATGCGAAAAAATATGAGATCCCATTGGAGAAGTTAAGAGAGATGATGGCTCACGTTTCCGTTAAAAACCACAAATATGGTGCAATAAATCCAAAAGCACAATTCTATGGAAAATATGGTGATCTGAAAGTTGAAGATGTTCTAAAATCTAGAATGATCTGCTCTCCCCTCACTTTACTCGATTGCTGTCCAATGACCGATGGTGGAAGTGCTGCGATAATAGCAAATGAAAAATTTGCAAAAGAAGTTTGTGATAAACCTGTCTACGTACTCGGAACTGGGCAAGCTTCCGGAGGAAGTCTTTTCAGGCAAGGGGAGGATATAATAAAAGCTGTTCCGAGAAAAAAGGCTGCGGAAATGGCCTTTAAAGAGGCAAAGATAACTCCAAAAGACGTAGACTTTGTGGAAGTTCATGACTGTTTCACAATTGCAGAAATAATAGCGCTCGAGGCCATGGGCTTCTTCGAATACGGAACAGCTTGCTATGCTACTGCAGAAGGGGTTACTAGTATGGAAGGAGATCTCCCAGTGAATCCGGATGGTGGTTTAATAGGAAAAGGTCATCCCGTAGGAGCTACGGGTGTTTCGCAAATATACACTGCAGTTAAGCAATTGCGTGGAGAATTCAAATGGAACCAAGTTGAAGATGCCAGAATTGCGATGACAGATACACTTGGTGGAGATTTTGGGACTCTGGTAAACATTATTCTGGGGGTGGATTGATGTTTCTCGAATTCTTCAACGCCCTCATGGAAGGGAAACTGCTAGGGATGAAATGTAGGGACTGCGGAAATTACACTTGTCCACCAAAGCATACTTGTAACGTTTGTTCAAGTATGAACTTGGAGAAAGTAGTTTTAAGTGGGAGGGGAGTGGTTAAGACATATACAGTAACATACGTTGCCCCAATGGGGTATGAAAAGGAGGCTCCATACGTTGTGGCCTTGGTCGAGCTGGAAGAGGGGCCTTGGATCATTGGAAGGCTCGATGTGGATCCGAAGTTTGCTGAAGAGAACGACTTGATAGATAGGAAAGTTACAGTCTTCGCAAAGGAGATGCCGAGTGAGATGTTTTATCCGATGAAGGATAAAAGAATAGTTCCCTATTTTAAGTTAGAGGGATGATATGAACTTCGAACTAGATGAAGAACACAAGATCCTACAACAGGCCGTTAGAGACTTTGCTGAGAAGGAAATCAGACCATTTGGCAGAGAGTTTGATGAAAAAGAAGAATATCCGTGGGAGATATATAGAAAGGCTGCCAAACTTGGTTATATAGGCGCTAGTGTTCCTGAGGAATACGGTGGAGCAGGAATGGATCGCTTGGCTGAGGCTGTTATAAGTATGGAATTTACAAGAGCCGACAGCGGAATTGGAAGCGCAATAGATCTGGCAGTTCTTGGAGTACCGATGATTTTGAAATATGGGAGTGATGAGTTAAAAGAAAGATTTATACCAGGAGTAGTGAAGGGGAAAAAGCCATCCGCAATTGCGGTTACTGAACCTGACTGTGGGACAGATGTTTCTGCGATGAAAACGAGGGCTATAAAAGATGGAAAAGAGTGGGTAATAAACGGTTCAAAGACTTTCATAACGAATGGAAGCATTGCAGAATACGTCGTTGTTTTGGCAAAGACTGAAGAAGTCTTTCCTCCACATCGCGGAATTAGTGCTTTCGTCGTTGAGACTGATAGAGAGGGATATGAGGCAAGGAAGATCAGAAAAATGGGAATGAATTGCCATGATACAGCAGAAGTCGTGCTTAAAAATGTCAGAGTGCCAGAAGAAAATTTAATAGGTGAACTGAACAGAGGATTCTACCAACTAATGGATTTCTTCAACGAGAGCAGAGTGAAAATCGCATCTCTGCATCTGGGAATAGCGATTGGAGCATATGAGAGAGCATTGGAGTATGCAAAACAGAGAAAAGCATTTGGAAAGCCGATTATAGAACATCAGGCAATAGCTTTCAAGCTCGCAGAAATGTTCACGGAAATAGAGGCTGCAAAATTGCTCGTTTATAAAGCTGCATGGCTAATAGATCGGGGAAATCCAAATCCTGCCATTAGCTCAGCTGCAAAGCTTTTTGCAAGTGAAGTAGCTGTTAGAGTTTGCTATGAAGCAGTGCAAATCTTCGGAGGGTATGGATACAGCAAGGAATACGATGTCGAAAGATACTATCGCGATGCAAGAGTTGGAACGATTTACGAAGGAACTAGCGAGGCGCAGAAGATTGTGATCTCGAGATACCTTACCGGAAAAATGAGGGTATGAAGGTTGAAGAAAAAATCTATTTAATAGACTCCTTTAGTATTCCCGGAATTTTTTCAAGTTATCTCCTGGATTTTGAAAAAAAGGTTATTATAGAGCCATGCACAGCAAATGGGGCAAAGATTATTCTCAATTTTCTTTCAAAACTTGGTTTGAAAAATATTGATTACGTGGCGGTAACACACGTACACATAGACCATGGTGGTGGTGCGGCGATAATAGCGAAGAATACAAATGCAAAAATCCTTGTTCATCCAAAAGGTGCAAAACACTTGGTAAATCCTGAAAAACTCTGGCAGGCATCGAAAGCGGTGCTTGGTGATCTTGCTGAAATCTATGGAAAGCCAGAAAGCATTGATGAAGATAAGATTATCCAGGTTGAAGATCTTCAGAGCTTCGACCTTGGAGATGATGAACTCATCTCCATCCACGCTCCAGGACATGCGTCACATATGGTTGCTTATTATTTAAAGAAAAGAAAGATTCTTTTTCCATCCGATGCAGTTGGAATGCTAGTTAAATGAAAAGTTTTTCCACTCACTCCCCCACCTTTTGATTTCCAAAAG
>JAWAQR010000001.1:0-127381 GCA_038893835.1 Archaeoglobaceae archaeon | reverse complement strand
ATACCGCTCTCACCTGCTCCAGCACCGATTCCTGCAAGTCCTACAGCTAAGCCAGCCCCTATTGCTGCACATCCCTTAATAAAAGCCTCATCACTAATCAAGGCCTCAACCATTTTATTCACCTCCCAGAAGAATGTCGACCCATTTCACAGTATCGCTAAATTTGAATCCAAAAAGTAAAATTAAGATGGCAATGCTCGCACCAAGTGCAAGTCTTAGTGTGGAGACTAGCCAGTAATATTTTACAAATCTCTCAATGTTCTTTTCACTTCCCAATTTCTCTGCCAGTTTTAGGACGAATTTCTCTCCTATCATCCGTACGCAAACATCAGAATGAAGCTGATGACAAGACCGAAGATCACAATGGTTTCTGGAATAACCGTGAACAGAAGACCTAGTCCAAGGAATCCTCTATCTTCTGCTATTGCCCCAACAGCTGCAGCTCCAATACCGCTCTCACCTGCTCCAGCACCGATTCCTGCAAGTCCTACAGCTAAGCCAGCCCCTATTGCTGCACATCCCTTAATAAAAGCCTCATCACTAATCAAGGCCTCAACCATTTTATTCACCTCCCTCCTCTATAAACTTCTTAATCCTACCAAACGGAGTATACTCTCTCCCACCACCCTCAAAAAACTTCGTAAAGAACTCAACATAATGCAAACGCAGTGACTGCAATCCTGGATCAAGGATTCCGAGTAAGAGGTTAACTCCATGGCCTATCAGCATTATCACTATAGCCAGCGGAAGTATGGCTATTCCAGGTTCATAGCCCAACTTGAGCGAGATGTAGTTGATGACGAAGGCTATGTAAACTGAGGATAAACCAATTGCGAGTAATCGGGCGTAGCTTATTATCTGACCAAACCAAGTCAGCAGTTCTACAGCCATTATCGTGCCAAATATTCCCATTTTTGGAATCTCTGCCTTAAGGAATATTACAAGCCAGATGAGTATCAGTGGTAAAGCTAGGAGATAGAAGTAGTTAAGCCCCGCCTCCCAACCACTTACCAAGCCAGGAATTGGCAGTGGTACAGCTCTAGCTTCATGAACTGTGTTGCCGAAGACGTATAGATTTTCCGGTAAAATTCTTCCAAAGCCCTCATGAGGAGGAGATGTGAAGATTCCGAGATTGTAGGAGAATCCGAGGATTATACAGATCAATCCAAGGACACCAAAGATCCAGCAGCCCTTTTCAAGAATTGCCTCCTTCAATCCATGCTCCACGTATACGTTGTAGAAGCCCATTATGAAGCCCCAGAGCATTTTTATCATACCGATCATCAGAACTATGAACAGCAGCGCTTTGACTCCAAATTCTTCTACACGATCGAACAGCGGGTGGCCATGGTTGAAAGCGTATAGCGAAGATAAGAGATCCCCGATGAAGTGAACTTCGCTCGGTTTTTCAATTCCCGGAACGACGAAAGGTCCAAAGAATTCGCCGTATATGAAGCCAAAGATGATTGAAACTATACCGCTAATCAGGCCTATATTGAGAAGCCTTTGCCACCCTTCTGTTTTGAAAATTCTCTTTAAATAAAGCGAAATTATGACTATGAGCAATCCATAGCCAATGTCTCCGAGCATCAAGCCAAAGAAGATCGGGAAAAAGATCGCCATTATGAAAGTTGGATCTATTTCCTTATACCTCGGTATTGCATATGTCTTTGAAAGGATTTCAAAGTTCTTTATGAATCCTGGATTTTCGAGTTTCGTTGGTGGCATCTCGTGTTTATCCATGTTCAACTGCTCCACTACAAATCCCTTGTTCTCGAGTTCTTCCTTAAAATTCCTGAATTCTTTTTCTGGAACATAACCTACGAGTACAAATGTATGCTTGGACGTCAAAGCTTTCAAGGGAAGTTCAGCTTTCTCAGCTTCAGAGGAAAGATATTCTTCAATTGCGAGAATCAATTCGGACTCCTTTACCTTCAATTCTTCTATTTCCACTTCGAGCTTATTTTTCTTAGCATTTAACTCTTCTTTCTTCTTTTCAAGCTCTGAAATCCTTGCATCTATCTCAACATCCGGTACTGGGAGCTCTCTGAATCCAAAGCCTTGCAAAATCCTGAAAAATTCTTCAGCATACTCCACTTTGACGAAGACTGCGATGACAAAGATGTCCTCGTATTCTTTGATGACCAAGTCGAATTCATTTGTTATTTTCTTCAATTCCTCAGTTGGGTCATCTTTGATCAATCCCACAAAGCACCTTATTGACTTATATCCCTTCAACAGACTCGGGGATATTCCAAGCAATTTCAAAGGTTCTAGATTTGTGATCTCAGTTTCGATCGCCTTTAGTGTATCGTTGATTCTCCTTATTTCATCCAATCTGGCTCCAATCTGCTCCTGATATTCAGTAAGTTTCTTGCTAAGTTTTTCCTCTATTTCTGCTTTCTTGAACTTCCTTTTTATCGAAATCTTCGATGGATCTAGCTTTAAGTATGAGATATAGCTTCTGAGTTGTAGGAGATTCTTAGAAATCTGAGCTGCCTTCTCAAATGGTGTCCCAACTCTGAAGTACTCCTCCTCACTTGGCGTTTCTATGTGGAGCATGTTTAACCTGTATAAAACTTCGGAAGCGGTTGCCAGCTTTTCCTTTGCTCCAACAACCGCAACTTTAACCATTTTTTCCGGTTTAAACATGCCCCATCATCCCTAAGAATTCTTTATATAACATATCAACGGCCTTTTCAATATTCGTCTTCCCCTTTAATTCAAAATCTGCTATTTCTTTTGTTTTCTTAGATTTAATTTCCATCTTTTCCTTTTCGATTTGCTGTCTAATCTTATCCAAAATTTCTTTTTTTATCCTGGCAGCCTCCGCCTCTGCATCGCTTAAAATCTTTTTAGCCTCCATTTTTGCATTTGTTATCGCTTTTTTCTTATTTTCTTCAGCGTTTTTAATCATCTCTTCGAACTTACTCTCAGCTTCTTTAATTTGCTTGAGAATTTCTGTTCTCTCCATGCTGACCACCCAACGCAAATCAAAGCCAATAAAAAATCTTCTGCTTATATTTAAGCTTTGTTGTTTTTTAAATTTTGATTAATAATTCTAATTTCCAAAAAACTGATTTGGAGTCTTTTTTTCTATCATCAATCACCTTTATGACTTAAATCCTTATAAAACGATGTAAAAAACAGAATTTGGTAAATTTCACACTCCCATATCTATACAATTGTCCTACTTCTATACCAAAAATTTATAAACTTGTTCCTTAAATTTATTCATGCCCCATCGATTTGAGTATGAAAAAGCCCATTTGCTAGATTCAGAGCAGAGAAGAAAATTCTTTCCCCCTGAGAAAGTGCTTGGAATTTTGGAAGGTGTTAGAATCAAAAGGGATGTTGCATTTGACATAGGAGCTGGAACAGGTTATTTAACAATTCCATTGGCAAAGATTTTTAAGAAAGTTTATGCCGTGGAAATTAGCAGTAAGATGATAGAAATTTTGAGTAAAAAAATTAAGGAAAATGGAATTCTAAATGTTGGGATAATTTTAAGCAAAAAACCTCCGCAAGTGGACTTCGAAATAGATCTCGTAGTCTTTTCAAACGTCCTCCATGAAATGGATTCACCAGAAGAATATCTTTGCTGGGCTAAAATAGCTGACTATGTCCTTATAGCTGAGTGGAAAAAAATAGAAATGGAATTTGGACCTCCAATTGAGGATAGACTCTCTCTTGAAGACGTTCTCTCGCTTTGCAGGGACTACGAGGTTGTAAAAATCACTGATTTACCTTATCACTATGTGGCCCTGTTAAAAAAGAGGGATCGATCATCCCGCTTGCTGTCCGAGTAGAGATTGTATTTTCTTCTGCAATTCTGCAAATCTCTCCCTTAATCTTTCTTCCTGCCTCGTTAGTGTTTTTATTCTGATGTCATAGCTATCGGATCTCTCCATCAGCTCCTTTACAACTTTTTCCTTGCTTTCCTTTACCAGAATACTCCCCACCGTTTTGTAAATAGGGGTGTTTTCGTCAACCTTTTCAAGTTCACTCAAAGCTTGCTTCGTTTCCTCAAGCAAAGCTTCAAGTTGAGCTTTTTGTGTTATAACCAATTGAAGCTGTTGCTGAACCTGCTGAAGCTGTGCGATCAAATTCTGAACTTGCGGAGGTAATTCACTCATACCAACACCTCTATTTCTTGACACATCTTTATCAACCTCAGCCACGAGTTCAACGCTGCCCTTAAATCTGAAAGCGAATCCGCAACTATTTCAAGTCTTAAAATATCTCCGGATTGATAAATCTTTGCACTGCTTAGAGAACTGATCTCTTCAGGTTTTAAAGCTTTAAAAATGTGTTCGCTGCATTTAATTTCTATCAGAGCTTTCAAAGAGCGTCCCTCATGTCTTCAATTGCCTTATCTATTGTCCTTTTCAAAATCTCCGGTAGCTCTTTTATTTCAACTTCCATGAATCCACGTACAATCGCTGAAACAGCTTCATCTCTGCTCATCCCCCTAGACATCAAATAAAAGATTTCTTCTTCAGCAATTTTTCCAATTGCAGCTTCATGACTTAGTTCTAAGTTTGGATGCTTTGCTATTAATTCTGGAATTGCAGTTATCTCCCCCTTATCCGACAAAATCAGACCCCTGCATTCCAGATGCCCCTTAACACCTTCAGCTTCCCCAATTATTTGACCTCTTGCAATAACTTTTCCACCCTTACTTATAGTTCTCGAAACGATTTCTGCACTTGCTCCCTGTTCCTTAAGAATTGCTCTGGAGCCGAGATCTATATTTGAGCCTTCCAGTGCCACTATTATACTGCTAAAGATTGTTTTAGCATTTTTATGAACATAGGCAGTTGGATATGCTTGAACTAACTTGACAGGGCTAAGTAAAATATAGTTACTAACAAAAGTTCCATTCTCCTCGACTATTGCCGCACTTCTTGGGCGAACCTCGATTTGATTGTGCCAGCTGTGGATCATCGTAAACGTGAGCTTTGCATTCTTTTTTATAAAAAACTCAGAAACACCTATGTGCATACCGATCGCTGTTGGATGTGAAGTGCAGCCAGTTATTATATTAAGCTCGGAATTTTCCTCGGCAATTATTATATTATGAACTTTTTGTTTCTTTATCCTATGCAAATACAAACATGCCTCAACGGGAATCTCCACTTTTGCATTTGGCAAAGCTCTTATGAAATATCCATTAAAATCTTCCGAATCTACTTCCTTTGTAAACTCATCCTGATCTTTCTTAAGCGCCCTCCAGAAGTAATCTTTAATCCATTCGTATTTCCTCATCGCCTCTCTAATACTCATGACCTCTATTCCTTCATGAAAAGCTGCAAACTTGTTTACTTCCTGATCTCTTTGTAAAAAAGTTCCTGAACGCTTCGATGGGTCGAGTTCTATTCCAACCTGTTTTAATCTTTCTAGGTCTATGTCATATCCTTCAGACATTTAGCCAAACACCCCGCATATCCATTTTTTCTAATTTGATTTAGTATATCCTTTGGATCGCCGACACATGCAACTTTTCCATTGTAAAGGATAACTCCATAATCCGCGCTTACGTAATCCAAGATATGACCTTGATGAGTTATTATTATCCCAGACTTCTCCCTGTCTTCCCTATCCCTTTCCAGCAATTCTCTTATCGCCTGTCCAATTATTGCGATGTTCTCAAGGTCAACTCCGCTGTCGGGCTCATCTAAAAGGACAAAGTCCGGATTCATCAGCATTAGTTGAAGTATTTCAGACCTCTTCATTTCTCCACCAGAAAAGCCGAGATTTATGGATCTGTTCAGATGTTCAACCATCTTAAGTTTTTCCGCTAATTCCATTATCATTCCCTCTCTGCCAGAAAGCTTTGCACAGTGTTTTAACAAGTCTATTAGCTTTACTCCACCTATTTTTGGAGGATTTTGAAAGGCCATTCCTATTCCAAGCTTAACCCTTTCATTTGGGGGTAAGTTGGTTATATCAACCTTTTTAAATATTATCCTTCCCCCAACTATTTTGTAGTTCGGATTTCCCATTATTGCATTTAGAAGTGTCGATTTTCCGCTACCATTTGGACCAAAGAGGGCAAAAGTTTCGCCCTTCTTAATGTAAAGGTTCACGTTTTTCAAAATTTTTTTCCCATCTACCTCAACGCTGAGGTTAACGATTCTGAGCATGTTTTAAATCTTTCTTCAGATTAAAAAAGTTTAGGAGTATTTTTGGCCGAATCCAAAACTGATGGAAAAATATATCAAAATATTCGAAAAATAGCAAAACATAGAGGTTGGAAATTGAACCCAGATAAAGAGCTTTTGAAGGATTTTGCTAGAGGTTTAATTGAGAACAAAAAATTTGGCTTAGCAATCTGTCCATGCAGACTTGCAACTGGGAAAAGGGAAATAGATAGACTGATAATCCGTCCTGCGTTTATGCTGAGTAAGACATAAAAACTTTTGGCCGATGCTATTGTGATCTTTACCAAAAAGACGATGGGGATTACTCCGCAGTCATTGTACCGGATAAGCATGCAAAATTTTACATATGACAAAAAGTTAAATATCTTCCACGAACTTTTACTATGAAAGTTTTGATCGTTGGTGGTGGAGCAGCTGGAATGACTGCTGCATCCAGAATAAAGGCAATGAGACCTGACTGGGAAGTAATAGTTTTCGAAGAAACAAACTTTGTAAGCCATGCACCATGTGGAATTCCATACGTTGTTGAAGGAGTTAGCAAGGCTGAACATTTGATGTACTATCCACCAGAGTTCTTCAGAAAAGAGAGGGGGATTGATGTAAGGATAAATGCGAAGGTTGTTGAGGCGGGAGAAGGTTATTTGAGGGTTAGAGAAAATGGAGAAGAAAAGAAATATGAATGGGACAAGCTCTTGATCGCAACAGGTGCGTTGCCGAAATTGCCTAAGATAAAAGGGGTAGAACTCGACGGAATAGTGACTATTCGACATCCAGCTCATGCTGAAAAACTGAGAAAAATGGTGGAAGAAGCTAGGAAAGTTGTAATAGTTGGGGCTGGTTATCTTGGCGTTGAAATGGCCGAAGCTATTTCAGCTTTGGGAAAAAAGGTAGTTGTGCTTGAATTTCTAGATCAACCCCTTTCTAATCTGGATAAGGAAATTGCAGAAATTGTAAAGGCAGAAATGGAAAAAAGAGTAGATTTAAGGCTTAATGAGAGAGTTGAAGCTTTCGAGGGTAAAGATAGAGTTGAAAGGGTTGTAACGGATAAGGGAATTTATGATTGTGACCTAGTAATAGTTGCTACTGGTGTTAAAGCGAATGTGGAGCTGGCTAAAATGCTTGGTTGCAAGATCGGTGAAACTGGTGCAATATGGGTTGATGAAAAGATGAGAACCAGTGTTGAAAACGTTTTCTCAGCTGGAGACTGTGCGGAAACGAAGCACATGATTACGGGAAAAAGAGTCTGGATTCCACTTGCTCCAGCTGCGAATAAAATGGGATACGTTGCCGGAGTTAACATGGCTGGTGGAAATCTGGAATTTCCAGGAGTTCTCGGAACCCAATTGACAAAATTCTACGAGCTCGAAATAGGATCTACTGGTCTTAGCGAAAAAGCTGCAAAAGCTGAAGGTTTCAAAGTCAGATCTACTGTTATAAAGGCAAAAACAAGGGTCCACTATTATCCTGGTGGAAAGGACATCACTTTGAAGGTGATAGCAGAGGAAGGGGGCAGAATTTTGGGGGCACAAGCTGTTGGAAGTGAAGTCGCAATGAGGATAAACGTTTTTTCAGTGATGATTCAAGCTGGTTTCAGGACAAAAGATGTATTTTTCTCAGACTTGGCCTATGCTCCTCCTTTAACTCCAATATGGGATCCGATTATAATATCTGCAAGAACCCTAAAGTTTTAACTTCTTAAAATCTTTATTCCAACTTTAACCAAAAAGGGATGCTTTGCTATGAGTTTGAGAGCTTTAATAACGTTCTCCAGCTTTAGAATATCTGAGGGCTTATCCATGTGTAATCCCGAAAAATCGAAGTCCTTGAGAGCTTTGACTATTTTCTCCAGCTCATCATCTCTCAACCAATACAGTCTCCTAATTCTTTTTCCAATTGCAATTTCTATTCCAAGTTCCTTTAAAAATGCTTTTTTGTAGTTTTTAAGATTTGGAAAATTTTCATACAGTTTTTCCGCAGCAATGAGCAAATAATATAGCCCTCCACCAGAATAAGGCTTTACCATTCCAGCTGAGTCACCTATCAACGCCACTCTATCCTTTACGAAATCGACCAGATTTGCTGGAATTAATCCAGAGTTGAGTTCTATAATTCCTCCTTTCAACCTTTTGGAAACTGAGGGATGTTTCTCAAGGAGATTTTTTAAGTAAACCATGGTATTTTTCCTTGCAATAACTCCGATCCTCGCAGTATCTGAAATTGGAATTGCATAAGCAAAGAATTCACTGTAATTTCTACCCAGGTATATTTCGACGAAGTTTTCATCAATAGCCTCAAATCTCGTCTCTATTTGAACTGCAGAAAAAAAGGATGGTCTCTCAAATCCAAAAGTTCTTGCAACTTCTGAATTTACACCATCTGCTCCAACTATGTATTCAGGTTCGAGTTCAAGGTTTCCAACAAGCGCTTTTTTCCCTCTGAATTTCACCTTACTCTTAACAAATATCTCCGCGAATTCTGAGGCTTTTATGAGAAGCATTTCATCAAAGATTTTTCTTTCTACAACGAATGCTTTTCCCATAGCTTCAAAAAAGTCCCCAGAAGGTGAGAAAAATAGAGCACCCCTTATCTCGTTTTCAACTGCCTTTTTTACATTGCAGTATTTCTTATATCTTTCAAAACTCCTGTCACTTATCAGGCCAGCGCATTGAACGGGAAATCCAGCTGTTTGATGTTCCTCAGCTATTATAACATCTCGCTCTTTACCCAACAGCATGGCCGAAAGTGACCCTGCTGGACCGGCGCCAACTATTAGAATCACGCATTAAATTTGAAAATAAAGGTATTTATTCCCCATCCTCAACTTGCAAGCGTGCTCATATATGAAAATCTATGTCCGATATGTAACGGGGATTTGAGATTCGAGGAAATAGAAAAAGGGTTCTGCCTAACAAAGGGGAAAAGAATCTGTGAAGAAAGTGAACTCGAATTTGAGAAATTTTTCGAAAAATGCGTTGCACCGCTGAGAGAGATTCAAAGAATGTGGGCAAAAAGAATATTTCGCGGTGAAAGTTTCTCATTAGTTGCTCCCACTGGTATAGGAAAGACTTCTTTTGGTTTGGCAATATCTCTTTTCCTTGCAAAGATGGGGAAAAGAAGTTACATAATTTTCCCAACTTCTCTCTTGGTCAAGCAGGCCGTAGAAATTCTGAAATCTTACGCTAGTAAAGTTGGAATAAAACTAGCTCTTAATGAAATTGGAGAAATTTCGGTTGGTTTTTACCATTCAGAGGTATTAAAAGAGGATTTTTTAGAAAAACTGAACCAATACAATATTCTGATCACAACTTCACAATTTCTTGCAAAAAATTTTGAAAAAATGAACGGAATGAAGTTCGATTTCATCTTTGTAGATGACGTGGACGCAGTTTTAAAAGCTTCAAAAAACGTCGAAAGGATATTGAAGCTCTTGGATATTGAAAACAGAGGCGTCCTCGTAGTATCCACAGCAACTGCAAAAGTTGGGAGAAAAGCTGAGCTGTTCAGAAAATATCTGAACTTCAGCATTGGATCTTCCCAGTTCTTCCTTAGAAATATTGAAGATATAATAGCGAATGGTTCAAGCCTAGAGGAGATTCTTGAACGATTTGGTGAGGGTGGAATAATATATGCGAGGAGCGTTGAAGAATGTGAAGAGCTAAAGGAAAGGTTAAAGGATTTTAAAGTTGGAATTGTAACTTCGAAGGATTCAAGAGATTTTGAACTCTTTATTAAAGGGGAACTAAAACATCTCATTGGAACCGCCCATCACTATGGAGCCCTTGTAAGGGGGCTGGATTTACCGCAAAAGATAAAATTCGCAATTTTTACAGGCTGTCCTGCGTATAGAGTTAGAGTTGATGACATCGATAGAATTTCACCTTCTCTGCTCAGGGTCCTCGCTCATCTTTATAGTGAAGATGAAAGGATTGCGAAGTTCATTCCAAAGTTGAAATTTGTGGAAAAAATTGCAAACGAAGTTAGAAATGCTTTGAAGGAAGTGATGAATGAAAGGGAAGTTTTGGCAAGGGATACGGTTGTTAGAAAGGGAGAAATAATCTTTCCAGATGTAAGAACGTATCTACAAGCCTCAGGTAGAACTTCAAGGCTTACAGTTAATGGATTAACGAAAGGGGCAAGCTTTTTGTTTGAGAAAGATGAGCAACTTTTGAATGCTTTTGTTGAAAGGGCAAAGTTTTTTGACATAAGTTTCAAAAGTTTCAGGGAAATAGATTTGGAAAAGCTAAAAAGAGAAATAGAGGAGAGTAGAAAAGTAAAGAAGGAGCTAAGCCTGATAAAACCTGCCCTTTTCATAGTTGAAAGTCCGACAAAGGCCAAGCAGATAGCAAGATTCTTTGGCAAACCAGGAATAAGATTTGTCGACTCTATTCCGATTTATGAAGTGCCTACGGAAAAATACCTACTTCTCATAACATCGACACTGGGGCATCTAACGGATTTGGTTACAAACAGGGGCTTTCATGGAGTGGAAGGATTTACTCCAATTTATACGACGATAAAGAGATGCAGAAGATGTGGGAATCAGTTTACGGAAAGCTTTTGTCCGAAATGCAGGAGTGAAGATTATGATGATTCCTACAGGATAATCTCGACGCTAAGAAAAATAGCTGAAGAAGTTGATCTGATCATCATAGGCACAGATCCAGATGCTGAAGGGGAAAAAATCTGCTGGGATTTGCGTTGCTTACTTTGTGGAGAAATAAGGAGAGCTGAATTCCATGAAGTAACTAAGAGGGCTATTACAGAAGCTTTAAACAATCTAAAGCAACCGAATCTAAACTTAGTAAAGGCACAGATGGTTAGAAGGATTGAGGATCGATGGATAGGGTTTGAGTTGAGTCAGAAGCTCCAGAATTTCTTTGGTAGGAAGAATTTATCCGCTGGAAGAGCACAAACTCCAGCTCTTGGATGGATAATAGAAAGATATAGAGAGTCGAGGAAGAAGAGAAGATTGGCATTTTTACAGGAACTAGATCTTTTGCTGGAGTTAGACATAGCGGAAAAAGAAGTAGAAGTAAAGGTTGAACTGTTGGAAGAGAGAATTGAAAAAAGAACTCCACTTCCTCCATATACAACTAACTCTTTGCTTTTTGATGCAAATGGAATACTTAAAATGTCTGCAAAGCAGACAATGCAGATAGCTCAGGAACTTTTTGAGAACGGTTTGATAACTTATCACAGAACGGATTCAACAAGGGTCAGCGAGGTCGGGATGAGTATAGCTAGGGAATATTTAAAGGAGCACTACCATGGTAGAGAATGGTTCTCTGAAGGCGCTCATGAATGCATTCGTCCAACTAGGGCTGTGGACAGGAACACGCTCGAAAGATTGATATATGAAGGTATTCTCACTGTAGAAGGTTTTGGCTGGGGTCATTTTGCACTCTATGATCTGATTTTCCGCAGATTCATGGCTTCACAGTGCAGGGAATTTGATGTTGTGGTTAAAAAGTTCCGGATTACTGTAAATGGAAAATCTTTTGAAGAGGAGAGAATAGTGAAAGCAGAAGGAAAGGCCTATGAGCTCTTTAAATCCGTCTGGGTGAGAAAAGATATAGTGCCAGGAGTTTACAGAACAAAAGTTGAATTGCGAAAAGTTCCTGTTGTCCCACTTTTAACCCAAGCAGATCTAATAAAGCTGATGAAGGAAAAAGGAATCGGCAGGCCTTCAACGTATTCCGTGATACTTGAAAAATTATTCACGAGGAGATACATATTTGAGAAAAATGGGAGACTGATTCCAACAAAAGATGGAATAGAAGTCTACAATTACCTTGTTTCAAAATACGAGAAATTCATCTCAGAAAATAGAACGAGAAACTTGGAGGAAAAAATGGATGCAATAGAAAGGGGTGAAGTAGATTATTTAGAAGCACTGAAAGAGCTGTATGAGGAGATTAAGCAGATAAGATGATCATTTGAAACCATAATCCTTCTTTATCTCCTCAGCAACCTCTCTTCCAGCAATCAGACTTCCATTCATGCTTCTCTCCGGATAGTTCGGTCTAGAAGTCATACCTGCAACATAAAAACCATCGTAAACTTTATAGGGGGTTATTTTCTTTAAGAATCCCTTTTCATATATTGGAGAGCTGAACTTCGCTTTAAATATCTTGATCCAATTTACATCTTTCTCACCAATTCCAAATTTTTGTAAATCCCTCAAAAATATCTTTTCTATCACCGAATCTGGTGAATTGAATAACTCGCTTTCTGGCGTTGAGTAGCTGGCAAGATATACTAGGACTTCTCCATAATCTTCGAGGGGCATGAAGTTCGTGTGCTCTATTATCGCTCCAAAAGATGCTCCATCAACGTTAATCCAGTAAACGTCAGAAATGCTTTGCTTTAAAGAAAGCAAAGCGCAAATCGAGCTTTGGTATTTCACTTCAGGAATTCCAAATCTCTCTCTAAACTCCCCAAGCTCCGGTAATGGAGCTGTAAAAACGATTACATCAAAATATTCTCCATTTACGCTCCATTTTCCATTAAAAGTGATCTTCGCTCTTTCATTTAAAACCTCTATATCTTCGCTCAATTTTTCTACTAGCTGATAAAATCCGTGCCTTAAATAACCTATTTCTTCCCCCTTCAACTTTCTGTTGCTCCTTATTGCAACACGTGCAAGAAGCCAGGCATAACTAACAACTTCTGCATTTTCGCCAAATTTTGCCCTTAACATTGGAATGAAAAAGTTCCTAAGTAAATTTTCTCCAAGCTCTTTTCTTATCGCCTCAATTGCACCTATTTCGTCAAATTCCTTGAAATTTCTTTTCTTACTTCTCAGTGTGAAAATCGCAAGTTTAAACTTTTCTATTAGACTCATGTAAGGGAATTTTAGAATTTCCATTGGTGTACTGAGTGAGTAAATTTTCCCCTCTTTAGCAATACCAACTTTTACAGTTTTCCAAACCAATTTTGAAGCCAGACCCAGCTCTTTTATAACACTCAATAGCTCCGAATCCGTTTTGAATGCATGATGATAAAACTTCTCAATGTAATATTCCTTGCGAAAACTTGAAAGAAGACCACCAGGAGAGTTCTTTTCAAAAACCTTGACTTTTACGAATTCAGACAGCTCTTTTGCACATCTTAACCCAGTCAATCCTGCACCAATAATTGCAACTTTCATTTTGCATATTTGGATCGAATGCGTTAAATAGCTTTTGCATGGGTTATATTTTTAAAATCATCCTAACTTTATGCCCTATCGAGACCTTCGAGAGTTCATGGAAAGACTTGAAAAGGAGAATGAACTTGCCAGAATAAATACAGAATTGAGTCCAATTCTAGAAATAACGGAAGTTACAAACAGGGTTGTTAAAAAAGGTGGTAAAGCTCTTCTTTTCGAAAGACCTAAGGGTTATTCTATTCCCGTTTTAACGAACGTTTTTGGTAGTGAAAAAAGGATGTTGATGGCTCTAGAAGTTAAGAGTTTTGATGAAATAGGAAATAGGATTATTTCGATTCTTAAAAAGAGACCATCCTCGATTTTTGATGCGATCAGGAGTATTGAACACTTCAAGGACTTGCTCTCAATGTCTCCAAAAAAAGTTAAAAATGCTCCGTGCCAAGAAAAGAGGGCTGAAAGTCTTGAGAAGTTCCCGATTTTAAAGTGCTGGCCTAAGGATGGTGGTAGATTTATAACTCTTCCAGTAGTGATAACAAAAGATCCAATAAGTGGTGAGCTGAATGCAGGGGTTTATAGAATGCAGGTATTTGATGAAAAGACTACAGGAATGCACTGGCAAGTTCACAAACATGGGGCAGAGAATTTGAGGAAAGCTAAGGATATGGGAATGGATAAAATTGAGGTAGCAGTCGCAATAGGCGTAGATCCAGCTGTTCTATACTCAGCAACAGCTCCTGTTCCGGAGGGCGTGAGCGAATTTGCATTTGCTGGATTTTTAAGGGGGGAAAAGGTTGAGATGGTGGAATGCGAGACTGTAGATTTAATGGTTCCAGCAACGGCTGAAATCGTGCTTGAAGGATTTGTTAGAGTTGATGAACTCCGCATTGAAGGGCCATTTGGAGATCACACAGGCTACTATACACCCCCAGAACCTTACCCTGTTTTCCATATTGAAAACATAACGCATAGAGAGAATCCGATTTATCATGCAACAATAGTTGGTAAACCGCCTATGGAGGATGCCTGGCTTGGAAAGGCAACTGAAAGGATTTTTTTACCTTTGATAAAGTTTTTAAATCCCGAGATTGTGGACATGAATCTGCCAGTAGAGGGAGGATTTCATGGAATTGCGATTGTATCGATAAAAAAGCGTTATCCTGGACAGGCAAAGAAGGTAATGTACTCTCTCTGGGGTCTTGGAATGCTCTCTCTAACGAAAATCATAATCGTAGTGGATGAGGACATAAACGTTCACAACATTGGCGAAGTTCTCTGGGCTATTTCCACGAGATTTGATCCGGCAAGAGATGCGTTGCTTCTTCCTCCCTCCCCAACAGATGCGTTGGATCATTCAGCCTATATACAATGTTTGGCGGGAAAGCTTGGAATAGATGCGACGAAGAAGATGAGAGAAGAGGGATATGAAAGAGAATGGCCAGAAGTCGTTGAAATGTCTGAAGAAGTAAAGGCTAAGATAAATGGGCTATGGGAAGAGATAAGGAAACAGTTATGAATGCCGAAAATCTTTATAAAAAACTTTTTGTCTTGCCAGGAATCCAAAAAACTCTGGCAGCATTTGCGATTTCAACTATAGTTTTATCCATTCTCGATTTTAGAAATCTAATTTTTATAATTTCCCTGATTCTTACAATTTTCGCAGCCAGATTTCTGATCGCTTTAAAGTTCAACTTGAAAAGGACACTCTTTTTAACAACACTAATTTCCTTACTTGGATTTCTATCTTTTTTAATTTCAGGAAGTTTTTCTGGTGTCTTTTTCCTTTTTCTTGCAGTTCTCTACTTCTGCTCTGAAAAGGGAATCATTAGTTCTGCAATCATTTCCTCCATTCCATTCTTAATCCTAGAGCCAAACTCCATACCATTTTTGACAATTTCTTCCCTCCTCTTCTTTTTATACACACGCTATTTGGACTCCACGAACTTCAGGTTAAAAGAATACATAAGAAGTTTCATATGGTTCTGGCTCACAAATAATCCAAGATTCGTTGAATCTACTTTAAAAAAAGACTCTAAAAGCTTTGAAGGAAGAATTAGATGCCTTAGCGTGGGAGAGATAAAGCTTATCTCTACAGATTTCCATCCAGGGCCTTTTAGAAACATTGGAGGAGCTAGGCTCGTAAATATGCTGAATTTTCCGGATTCAGTTTATCTACACTCTCCAACGAGCCATGAGAGGGATCCTGTTAGCGAAGAAGATGTTGTGAAGATAAAAAATGCTTTAAAATGTGGTGGAGAAATCTTAAAGGCAAAAAAACCTTTCAAAGTTGATGGAAAAAACTTCAACATTTTCTGCTTCCCTTTTGATAAAATAAAATTAATATTTGTTAGTGGAAAAAATAGGATAGATGACTTCTCAATCAACTCCAGCGATTTCATCGTTGATTGCCACAATGCGAATTCTTACGGAAATTTGAGTTTTGAAGAGGTGAAAGAAATAGAAGAACTCGTAAAAATCGCTGAAAAAATAGATTCGGAAATCGTTGAAATAAAATCTGCCTTTGTAAAAATAAATGCAGAAAGTGAAAGCATAGTAAATTACGTTTCTGCATTACTCATTGAATGCGAAGAAAAATTTGCAATAGTCGTCTTCGACTCCAACAACGTCGAATTGGAATTTAGAAAGTTGGTTGAAAAGAGATTCGAAGAAATCGGATTTAAAGCGATAGTCTGTTCCACAGACAATCATTCCAAGACGGGTGTAAGATTAAAGGAATCTTACAAACCAGCGGGTAGCTGCGCTGATGACTATAAAATTCTTGACGAGTTGATTGAAAAATGCAAGAATTTAAAGCTAGAAAAGAGAGAATTCCGGTATTCTGAGTCGAGAGTCAATGTTAGAGTTCTTGGAGATACTCTAAAAAAACTTGAAAAAGTTTTGGAAAGGAGTAATGCATTCATACGGCTCTTCCTCTTTCTGATCGCAATAAATTTTTTCATCCCTCTCGCAAAGATTATCTATCTGTGATGAGAGAGGTTCTGAGGTGGTCATGTGGAACTTGAGGAGTTGATAAGGGAGGATTACTTCGTGATCAACGCAGAAGAAACTATATCAAAGTTGTTCCCCCTCATAGAGAAATTGGGGAAAGACAGAGCGCAGGCAATACTGGTGGAGGAGGATGGTAAAATTGTGGGAGTTGTAAGAGAAAAGGATTTGATAAGAGGAAGAGCTCTAAAAAATCCGCATGAAACAAAGATAAAAAGCTTACTAGTTCGAACTGGAGCGATTGCATTGGATGAGCTCAGTGCTGAAAAGGTTGCTAGGAGGTTCTTGGAAGACATGACTCCTTTTGTCTTGGTGAAACTAAATGGAAAGAATGGAGTAATTTATATTAATGACTTCATAAAATTTATTAAGCCAAATTTTGAAAAGATCAAGGTTAAAGAAGTTATGAATGAGGACTTTATAACAGTGAGAAGATTCGATACAATTGCTAAAGCTCTTTCTTTGATGAAGAAAACTGGAATGGATAGAGTAATAGTGGTTGATGAACAGGGAAAAGTTGTAGGAGTGCTGACTGGAAAGGATGTGATAGACAGGGTTATTTCGCCGAGAAAAAGGGCTAGAATGGGAGAAACTATTGGAGAGAAGGAGAGGACACTATCAATAATGGTGGAGAGTATAATGAGTTCTCCTCCATTTTGCGTCAAAGCCATAGATAGTGTAGCGGAAGTTATAGACCTGATGGCCGAAAACAGAATCTCCAGTGTTGTTGTGGAGAAAGATGGGATTCCAGAAGGAATAGTGATGAAGAGGGACATCTTGGAATACTTCCTAAGACTTCAGGAAAGAAAGGAATTGGCAGTTCAATTCGTTACGCAGAACATAGAACTGGATGAATTTGATAGGGAGAACGTTTTGATGGATATAGAAAAGTTTTTGAAAAAATACAGCAGTTACCTGGGAAACACGAGCGTTTACATTTACTTCAAAAAGCACAGGACTTATTACAGAAATCTTCCTCTTATAACAGCCAAGGTCAAAATATGGAGCGATAAGGGAATTTTCTTGGCAACAGGAGAGAGCTGGGGGCTGGAATTTGCGCTTCACGTTGCACTTGAAAAACTCGAGAGAGAAGTTCAGAAGGAAAAGGAGATGGAGGAGGAAAGAAAAATTGAAAAGATGGCTCAGGAATTTTTCGAATAGTTTAATCTTACTTTTATACTTTCTGCATGATATTTAAATCCCTCTGCCTCTGCGAGCTTAATTGCAATCTTTCCCAGTCTTTTGAGAGTATCAAGGGTTAGCTGTTGAAAAGTGAAAGATTTCATAAAACTTTCAACGCTCAATCCACTCAAAATTCTGGCATAACCGAGAGTTGGAAGGACGTGGTTTGCGCCACTTACATAATCTCCCATCGCAACTGCTGAAAATTCTCCGAGGAAAACACTGCCAGCATTTCTGATCTTGGATAGATATTTTTCAGAATTTTTGCAGAAAATCGCTAAATGCTCTGGTGCAAAATCATTTGCAATTTTTATAGCTTCCTCCACGCTATTTACAATTTGAACAACCGCCTTTTCCGCAATTCTCTTAACTTCTTCTGCAATTTTCTCTGAAGTTGTGAGAACTACAGCTACCGCCATCGGATCATGCTCTAGCTGGGCAAGACAATCATATGCTATGAAATTTGGATTTGCGGTTTCATCAGCTATTATTAAGATTTCCGATGGTCCTGCAGGCATGTCTATGGCCACATCGTTTGAAACTATTATCTTCGCAGCTGTGACATAAGCATTTCCTGGACCGACTATTTTCTCAACTTTTGGAACAGACTCTGTTCCATAGGCCATTGCAGCAATTGCCTGTGCCCCTCCAATGCTGTAAACTTCGTCAAATCCAGCTATGTCGCATGCAACAAGAGTTATGGGATTAACCTTGCCATTCAAATTTGGAGGTGTGCAGGCTATCAATTTTTCAACTCCCGCTATCTTCGCAGGAACTCCTATCATCAGTGCAGTAGATGGATAACTCGCTCTCCCACCTGGAATGTAAGCACCAACTCTTTCAAATGCCACGTAAATCTTACCCATCATGCAATCCTCAAATTTTATCTTCACCTCTTTCTCCACACTCGTTAGCATGTGAAATCTTTCTATGTTTTCCTTCGCAACTTCCAGCGCATCTATAAGTTCATCATCGACCTCATCGTATGCTTCTTCAATTTCCCTCCTTTTAATTCTCAGCTTTTTGAGCTTTACACCATCAAAAATTTCCTCATACTTTATCACTGCCTTGTCTCCATTTTTTCTGACATCTTCAACTATCGGTCTGACTTTTTCAATAAACTCAGAAAAGTCAATCCTACTCCTAACACCTTCCAGCATAATCCCTCGACCTTTCGAAAAAGCTTTTAACCGAACCATATCTTCGGACGATGCGAAGGTATAGGTCATCCAGAACTCTACTAGAAGCCCCCCAGACGAGTTCACCAGCGCATTCAAAATTTGCACCCCAATCCGCAACTCTTCTCGAAAGAAGAACTTTCTCAAGTTTATCTATTAGAACTTTGCTCACTTCCTTTGAATCTGGGAAGAAGTAATTCTCCTGAGTGAATCCAACAACTGGACATATTTTTATCCTATATTCAAGAACTTCTCTAGATTTCAGAAACCCTAAAACCTCTATTTTATCCTTTTTAACACCCAACTCTTCCTCAAACTCTCTCAAAGCCGTTTCAACAACATCCTCTCCTCCCTCGATCATCCCTCCTGGAAATGCCACATGCCCAGCGCTTCGCGTGAGATTCTTACCTCTTTTTATCATAACGATTTTTGAATCCGTACATTTTAAGATTGGGACCAAAACTGCAGCCTTAACATTTCTATCGGCCTTCTGGTCTAGTATCTCTTTTATCATCTCTTTTATCACATCAAAAGTATTTCCGCAATATTTAAACTTTGACCTCTCCCGATTTTTTCTGCCTGATAGTAATTGTAATAATTATTATTATAATAAAGAAAAAATTTAAATACTAGATAGTTCATAGTAATTAGTGGTGAACAGGTATGGAAGAAAAGAAGAAGGCGGAGGAGGTCTTCAAGAAGGTAAAGATATTTGCAGGCTGAAAAGATATAAATTATTTTTAAAATTTGGAGCAAAACCCGTGAACGTGGCGTATCCTTTGCCTTTAGCCTCTTTTTTAGCCTTTTCTCTTTCAAACTCTGGAATTCTTGAATTTCTGTTATCTTATATCTTTTGTTTCTTTTTCTTTACCGCTGCAAATCTCTGGAATCATTTAAACGATGCGGAAGACGATGCGAGAGATGGAAGAGAACATGCAATTTTTTTGATCAATAGAAGAAAAGAAGCGACGATTTTTTCGATTCTATTTTATTTTCTTTCTGCTTCAATTCTGATCTTCTCCAAAGACTCTATTTCAATCCCGCTTTTCCTTATTTGCGCTCTATTGACGTGGATTTATTCGGACAAGCAGTTCTTTGGCAAAAAGTTTAAAAGGTTAAAAGAAGACTACAGAACTGAGCTTTTGACATATTTAATTGTGACGCCAAGTTTTCCAGCGTTACTTTGGACTTTTTTTGCTCCATTTTCAACAACTGCCTTGGTCTTTTCCTTGATCTCTGCTTCCCTCTACATATCAGGTGTTCTGCTGAAAGATCTTAAGGACATAACCTCGGACGCAATCGCTGGTTACAAAACACTTGCGATAGTCCTTTCTCCAAGAACTCTCTTCAAGATTTCTGCTTCAGTATTGGTTTCGGTGATTTTACTCATTCCAATTTTATCTTTCTTATCTCTTCTCCCAAGTCGGTCAGCATTCACGGCTTTTATATTGATTCCAGTTTTATATTCTATTTTTTCAATAAAAAAGCGCAACTGGGAATTAAGTGTTGAAACTTTCAACGCGATAAGGATATATGCGTTGAGTTATCCAATTACCTTTGCTCTGCTCTCGATACTCTCACTTAAATTTTAGGAATACCATGGTTTCTGTTGTGTTTGTGCAAACATTTCTCTCGATTTCGCTCATGAAATTCTTGCTTAATTTTCCCGTGTATGAGGGGTAGGAAGAAATGATACCATAGCCTTTGAGAATTTTTGAGATTTCCACGATTCGTTCTTCAAACATCAGCATGAAGTTCTGGTCGATTATAGCAAAATCAGCTTCGCGAACTTCTTCGATCACTCTCTTCATGCCCCCTCTTATGAATTCTCCAGCAAACAACGCCTTATCGTAAAAAACGTCGGTGTCGAAAAAAGATGGATAGAACTTCAGATCGTAGTCCATCAATCCCAGCGCAGAAGAGCCATAAGTCTCTTTGCTTATCAGGCAAAGCACATAAGGTGTAGCGCCGAAGAACTTTTCTGTGCTCAAGTCTTTTTCAACATTTTCCCTCATTATGAGACCTTGCTTCCTTAAAAATTCTCTAACGCTCATTCCATCGATCTCCTTTATCGCTATACCCTTTTTCACAATGGAAACTTTCTTAGCGTTGGTAAGCTCATTGGCAAGAATTTCTGCAGTTTCTTCAAAGCTCTTTCCTCTCTCTGGAAAAGCGTCTGTGAACTCGCAGTCGATTTTTTCCTTAAAAGAAACACATAGAACTTTTCTTCCCAGAACTTTACCGTTCAGAGAAATTTTTGGGATTCCAACGCCAAACTCCAATGGAAACAGATTCATCGCAACCGCAGTTTTTTCCTCATCTCTGAATGCTCTCAGCATAGCGTTCATCGGATATATAATTTCTTCACCTATCTTCGATGCTTTTTCAATTTCAGAAGTTCTTTTTAACTTTAATAAAATCCTTATTAGCTGAATACGATTTTTAAAGAAAAGAAGTGGATATATCAGCAGATTAAATTCTCCCTTCTTCGCTTCTCTCAGCTTTTGATAAACTTTGCTTGCATCTCCCTCGAAGCTTTGAACCCAAGCTTCAGAATCGATTGCTAAAGCAAGGACTCCAGTGCTCCAGATACCCTTTGGAGTTATTATTCCCTCAACTGGAACACAAATAGAATTGCAATTCAATCTAACCTTTTCATGACTTTTACTCAGATTTCCGGCAAGGAAGAATATCGCCAGATTCGGTTCTATGCTTAGTGATTTCTTTATTTCATCAACCGCACTTTCGGCTTTTGTCTTTGAGGTATAATGGATTTCAAACATTTAAAGAGCTCCGTAAGGATTCGGACTCTATCTTTAGCTTATAAATCGATGCCTCGCTCGTCGAAACGAGTACAAGCACAAGCGTTCTCGATAGAGGGGATAGAAGTATTGTGTAATCCCTTGTTTTGAGTTCGGCGCTCTTCAAGCTTTCGTCTAAGATGAGTTGGAAAATAGCCCTCGTTTGTTCTTCAAAAAATTGCAGTAATTGAAGGTATTTTCTCTCCTTTATCCTCACAACTATAGGTACACCATCTATTCTATACACTGCAGAAATAACAACACTCGGATCAGCTAGAAATTTTTCAACACTATCTTTCAGAAACTCGAGCATTTTATTCTCCTTTTTATTTTCTCCACGTCTTCTTTCGTAAGATAGCCCTCTTTGCAAAGTCTGCGAACTTTTTCCATTGCCTTCTGTGAAAGTCCAAGGTTTTCGACTTCAAAGCCTTCACACCTTTTTATCTCTACAACAATGCCAACACCCTCAACGATAGAATAGGGGAAAATACCTTCTGCATGCGAGGACATACGGTGTTTTATAACTCTAAGCGTCCTTCCAAAGGGTTCACCATATCCAGTTGTTTTCAAAGACACGACGCTGTCCGCAAGGTAGAGTAAGAGGTTTGATTCAGCATCGAAACCCATAAGCGGTTCTTCGATAGTTATAAGCGATGTGGAGCTCTTACGCATGTTCTTGAAGAACCAGTTTATCTCGCTCCTGGCTTTTGAGTCCATGGACACGACAAGCGGGGAAAAAGAGTCGATTACGACTCGATCAAATTTTTCAACTATGTTGAAGAGCTTTTCATTGATTATGCTACTCTCTTCTGCATAAAAATGTTCAACCCTAAGCTTTTCACTATCCAAATAATCCTTTAGATCCCATCTCATCGATCTCGTAATTCTAATGAAATCCTCAGTTTCGAGATCGAAAGAAATATAAGCGCATCTATCGCCATTTTCAAGACCTTCTAATATGAAGTTGAGGCAAAAAATCGTTTTTCCACAACCTGCGGATCCAATGACAGCATTAACTGTGTTTTTAACAAAACCACCATCAAGTAATTCGTCAAGTCCAAAAATTCCAGTTTTAACTCTCATTGTAATCATTTAATTTCATGCGTTTTTAAAACTTTTGCATAGAAAGTTTTATTTATCTTCCTCAAATTTTGCTTCATGGCAAGAAAGCCGGCAAGAATGTGGAGAAGACTTGAAAGACCTTATACTAGGGTAGAATACATCGATGGAGCACCTGGAACGAGGATAAAGATGTTCGACATGGGCAATCTTAAAGCGGATTTTCCAGTCATGCTCACACTGGTTGCAAAAGATGCTGTGCAGATAAGGGATAATGCTCTTGAAGCTGCAAGAGTTATGGCAAATAAATATTTGATGAAAATGGTTGGCTCGAACAACTACAGACTCAAAGTCAGGATTTACCCCCATCATATCCTTAGAGAGCACAAAATGGCAGTGGGAGCTGGGGCTGACAGAGTTTCACAGGGGATGAGGGCAGCGTATGGGCGTCCAATTGGTAGAGCAGCTCAAGTTAAGCCAGGAACGAAGATAATGTCGATATGGATTAAACCAGAGCATTTCGACTTTGCAAAAGAGGCTTTCAGAAGAGCATCGATGAAATTACCGGTTGACACTAAAATCGAGATTGAAAAGGGGATGGAACTTCTAAAGGGAAAGATCTAATTTATGTTTTTATGCATTTATTTGACACTAGAACTTCATCCCTTGTTCCAGTTTTGGAAAAGAGAGTAAGAATTTACGTTTGTGGAATAACTCCATACGATTTTCCCCATCTTGGTCATGCAAGGAATGCTGTCATTTTTGACACACTAAGAAGGTATTTAGAGTTTAGAGGGCATGAGGTTATCTTCGTCCAGAACTACACTGATGTAGATGATAAAATTGTTGCGAGGGCTGTTAGAGAGGGAAGAACTCAAAAGGAGATAGCGGAGAGATTTATTGCAGAATATGAGGCTGATTTGAAAACTTTGAATGTAAAAAAACCAACATATAGTCCGAGAGTTACAGAAAACATTCCAGAAATAATTTCCTTTATAGAAAAGCTTCTGGAAAAAGGTTATGCTTATAGGATCAATGGGGACATTTACTTCCACGTCCCCTCTTTTCCAAAGTATGGGGAACTTTCAAAACAGAGCTTGGAAGATTTGAACAAACATAGAATAGAACCGGATCCGAGGAAAAAAGATGTGAAGGATTTTGCTCTTTGGAAGAGCGCAAAAGAGGAAGATTTTATCGCAAAAGCCTACTTTGATTCTCCATGGGGTCCAGGAAGACCTGGATGGCATATAGAATGTTCCGTTCTCTCAGCAAAGTTTTTAGGAATCCCTTTTGATATACATGGTGGGGGAATGGATCTCATTTTTCCACATCATGAGAACGAGAGGGCTCAAACGTTCTCACTTTTTGAAGTCGAACCCGTGAAGATATGGATGCACAACAATTTTCTCACAATTTCTGGGGAAAAAATGAGTAAAAGTCTTGGGAATATTGTTAGGATTAGAGATGTTGTTTCCAGATATGGTGGAGAAGTCTTACGTTACTTTTTATTAACCTCCCATTATAGAAGAGTTCTAGAGTACAGTGAGAGTGAATTGGAGAAAGCGAGAAGGGCTTACAATTATTTAAAGAATACGTTGCTGAACATGGATATGGAAATAGCGTTTTTAAAAACTTTTGGAGACAGAAAGGGGAAGAGCATAGAATTGGAGAAGTTCAAATCGGAGTTCATAAAAGCTTTAGAGAACGACTTTAACACGAGTAAGGCAATTGCCGAAATTCACAACTTTGCTAATTCGATCAACAGAGAACTGTATAGCTTAGATTTAAAGACTCTAGAAAATGCATTTGAGACCTTGATGACTTTCTTTTCAATTCTTGGAATATTTGAAAACTGGAAAAGGATAAGAACGCTTAATAAAGAAGAGATTGAATTGTTGAAGGAGAGGGAAATTTTCAGGAAAGAAAGGGATTTCGAGAAGTCGGACAGGATAAGGGAAAAGTTCAGAGAGAAGGGTTTAATTTTGCTTGATACGAAATGGGGTGTTAGATGGAGATATGAATAGATTTGGACATCTTGGTTTCTCTCTTCTGATTTTTTCTCCACTTTTATCTCTCTTTTCTTTTACAGAAATTTCTATTGCAGTCATTTTTTCCCTATTGCCGGACATAGACTTAATTCTTAAGGTAGAACATCGAAGGTACACACATAACATAACCTTTGCTCTAATCATGGCACTGATCTTTTTCCTTTTCCTCAACGATATCCTCGTATCTGCATTCATCTTTGCTGGAATCTTTTCGCACATTCTTGCAGATTTGTTTACAAAGAAGAAATTTGCTCCATTTTATCCTCTGTCAAACAAAAAGTTTGCTCTGGGACTTTTCAGGTCAGATAATTTAGCTGTGAATTATTCACTACTATTCTTAGGGCTTTTTTCTTTCGCATACTTTTCAAACATTATATCTATAAGATGAACTTCGATTATGGAAACTGTATTCACGCTAGATGTAGGTTCAACGACTCAGGATTTATTCTTGCTAACAGAACAGAATTTAAGAAATTGCCCAAAAGCCATATTGCCATCACCAACGAGGATAATTGCGAGAAAAATAGAGAAAAGGAACGAGGACATCTTTTTGCATGGCTATACAATGGGTGGAGGGGCGATAACTAGAGCTGTACTAAAACACATTAAAAAGGGTTACAAGGTTTTCTCAACTGAAAGAGCTGCTTTAACCTTTGCAGATAACCTTGAAAAAGTTAAGGAGATGGGAATAATAATAGCTGAGGATGCCAATGCTTTTAAAATTAAAACAGCAGACGTCGACATGGAATTCTTTTTGAGGATGATGCATGACATTGGAATCGAAATGCCGGAAATTTATGCAATAGCAGTCCAAGATCATGGTTTCTCTCCCTTTGAAAGCAACAGGATTTTCAGATTCAAGATGTTCAGAAGGATAATAGAGAGGGAAAAGTTTCTTGAAAACCTGCTTTTCGATGAAAAAAACTTACCAAGAGAATTCAATAGAATGGCAAATGCTGTAGCGAGTGTAAAGGATTTCGTAGATTCAGAAGTTTACGTAACAGATACGTCCTTCGCAGCAATTGCTGGACTTGCTTCCGTTTCAAAACTTCCAGCTTTACTCATAAACTTTGGAAACTCCCACACGACTGCAGCTATTGTGGATGATTGCTGGGAAATAAAGGCAATAGTGGAGCATCATACGAATGTTTTAAAGAAGAAAGGTAAAGAGTACGTTCTCGAATTTTTCTCTAAATTCCTTAAGGGGGAAATAGACAATGATTTTGTTTTGAATGACATGGGTCATGGCTGCTATGTAAGAGAGATAATTGAAGTAAAGCAAATTGTAGCCACTGGGCCAAATTCGTGGCTTTCAAACTTTGAAGAGCCAAAGGGGGATCCAATGATCTTTGGGAACATTGGAATGATTGCAATGCTTACCAGAAGAGGGCTTCTTGACTTTAAATCAACTTTTTACTCCTCAAATCATAGTCCAGAACATCTTTGATGCGTCTTGCCAATTTATCTCCAACAACTCTCTCAGCTCACTTTCACTGGCATTGAAGACATTTCTAAGACTTCTAAATCTGTTCAAAAGCTTTAGAGCTTTCTTCTCACCAACTCCAGTTATAGCCATTAGAACGTGGATCGATTTGGTTTCTAGATTTCTGAGAGACTTTGAAATTGAAACCCTTGGTAAATCTGTTACATCCCCACCAGCCCTTTCATCGAGTATTTTCAAGCAAATTACAGTGTTCTCAGACTTCTCTCAAATTCTTTCAATCTCTCAAGTTGTTCGAATATCCTATCCTTAACTTTGCACTCGTTTTTTCCAATCAGACTGTTGATCAGATCTGTGAAAGTTTTTCTCTCCAAAACATAATGGCATCTCTTACCAAGGATCCAATAATCGAATGCCAAGTCCTCGACTTTATCTGCAACTCTCTTCAGTATTTCAGGCTCATGCATGTCTGCGATTATCATTACAAAAATCTAAACTTCTGATTAAAAAATTATTGAATTTCGGAAATGTTCAAAATTCCAAGTGGACAGTTTTCAACGCATAATCCACAGGCTGTGCAGTTATCAGTTTTCTTTTCCACAATCTTTCCGTCCACGATTTCCAGTATTTCTTTACCCACAGGACATATACTTGCGCATATTCCGCAACCTATGCAGCCCCCGTCTACCTTGATCATTTTCAATCCTTCTCTGCTTATCTTCCTAAACTTGAAGTTCAAGTCAACCAGCAACTCTCTCCTTATCTCAATGGCATTTCCTGGACAGAATCTCTCACAGGCTCCACAGAAGTTACATCTCTCGTTGAATTCCACAACTTTTTCTGGTCTATAACTGTAACCGATCGCGAAGTTTGGGCATACATCTCTGCAAACCGTGCAATCTAAGAAACATCTTTCTTTGAACCATCTTTTTTCCCCACTTAAGATTCTGTTTACCTTTATCGCTTTCTTTGGACAAATCTCAGCACATATCCCGCAAGTTGAACAGATGAATTCATTTACAACAACTTTACCACTCAGAGCAAATTTTTTGTCCGCTAAATTTCTGCATGAGTCACATCTAACTTCCAAGACATCCATCGGACAAACTCTCGAACACATCTCACAAAAAATGCACTCGTTTGAGTTTATAATTGGCTTTCCCTTGTAAACGCTTATAGCTTTCGTTGGACAAACTTCAACGCAAAGTCTACAATCTATGCAGCCATCCTTAATTCTAAAAGTCCCCTTTCTCAGCTTTTTCTTATCCACATCTCTCACAACTCTTATCGCTCCCCTTGGACATTCTCGCATGCAAAGGCCGCAGAGGATGCAATCTTTTTCATTCACTTCCACCTTTTTAATCCCCATCTCATCAAGGAATTCCCTGTAAACACCACCTTCATGCCTTAAGGCTCCATAGGGACAAAGATCTGCGCAAACACCACAGACTATGCAGGAATCACTTATATTTGCCATGAACCGCTTTCCGTTCCTCTTTATTTCTATTGCTTCCTTTGGGCAGACGCTCTCACAAGTTCCACAGCCAAAGCACAGCTCTGCCACGAACTCCAATGATCTATTATATTTGTCAATTACAAATTCTGGGAACATCAAAATTCCGACTTTTTTCGATATATAAACATTGCTCTACTAACTAATACAAAGAGATTAAAGATTTAAATCAGAAAAAATTAAATAATTTCATAAGATTTTCATCATGGGTGTACACAGGATCTCAAGTGAGGCTGCAAAATATTATGCTTTAAGGGAAAAAGTGCTCGGCTCGGCCATAACTTTACTTGGAGAAGCTAGCTTAAAACTTGAAAAACTAGATAAAAATCAAATCGAAAAGCTTGGAGATCTGGCAGCGAAACTTTTACCTCACAGTCCTGGTTATGCTGGAAAATTGATGCCGGTGATTGCAAGATTATTTTGGAGACTTGCTGGAGTTAGTGAGAAAGACTTTGCATTTGTAGAACTTTCACAGCTGGAGGTTGAAATTGAAGAACTCAAAAAGGAGTTGAAAATTTAATCCCAGAATTTTCTAGTTTTTATATAATTTCTTTCTGCATCGAGAAGTGTCTTGAAAAAATCATCTTCACTTTCAAAGAATTTTGACAGAATTCTTTTAGCCGTTTCAAAGCCAATTCCATACGTTAGCATCGCATAAACTCCTCGCATCCCATAGCTGGCAATCAAATTTGCTACCCTAAAAGATTCCTCTCTTCCCAGCTCCTTCTTCTTTTCACTCACAACTGCAATCATGCTACTCCCACATTTAATACATCTGAGAGTTAAATTCTTTGCAATTTCCTTATAACTTGCCCCACAGTTCACGCATTTTATTCTGCATACTTCATTCATGAGCTTCTCTTTAAAAGCTCTTAAAATAGCTTCAGAAGGTTTTGCAAGAAGAATATCTGGAACTCTTTCCCTCGATTCAAGGCCGATAGGGGTGAATTTGTTGTAAACTGTTACCCTTATCCTTTTACCGATCTCGTCAAAAAACAACTTCGCTTTTTCAATGTCCAAGTTTTCAACGAATATTTCTCTAAGCGCCTCCCTATAAATTGGAGTTCCGCGAAGTTTTATGATCAAATTTCTCAAATTTATCCTGCTGAGATCTTCATCCTTGTCGAAGAAACCGAATTTTCTTGCAACCTTTACTATTTTCCACTGCATCAGCTTTGTATCCATTATCGCCCTTTCAGCAAGGCTTTCAACGTTTTCAACTTTGAAAATGATGTCCATGACTTCTTCAGGACTTGCAGGATATAGCTTTATTCTATAAGGATCTATCTCTACAGAAACGTTCGAACCCTTTTTCAAAGATAACAAGAGAGCCAGAATTCTCCCAATTGCCTCATTCGCTTTGTGTCCAAAGCAAACGTTCACGACAACGTTTTTATCCGAACCTTCTATGATGACATGGTCATCCGTAGGTATAGCGAATTCCTTAATCTGTTCCATTATCTTTTCAAAAACCTCTCTTCTACTCCCTTCATCACAAAAGGGTAAAATGAGGCCATCTGCAACCATTTTCCTGAGCTTTCCAACTTCTTGGGCAACTTCAAAAGGCACAGGTATTTCTTCACCAGTCCAGGATGGTATTTCTCCCTCAACATTTGCAGGTTCGACCTTAACTTTCTCCTCATCAACGCTTATAACTCTCCAAAGTTCTCCTTTCATCGCAAAAATTTCACCGCTAAAAGTTGAAAGAAAGCTCTCGTCCAAAACCCCTATTGTTTTGCCAGTTGTGACGTCAACAACTCTATAGCTCTTTTCATCCGGAATCATTGATATGTTGTCGTAGAAGTATTTTCTGGTCCTCATTCTTGCTGAAATTTCTTTTCCATCGTAGAATATTCTCCAAAGTTCTGCCAGGTATTTGCAAACTTCTTCGAACTCTTCGAAGCTTAGATCTCTGAAGAAATAACATCTTTTGATAATTTCATAAACCTTCTTTGCCTCAATTCTTCCATATTCAAGAGCGATTGCACAAATCTGATTTGCTAGGACATCAAGGCTTTTCATGTGAAGCTCAGGTTTTTCCAGTTCACCCTTCTTTGCTCTTTTTATTATCGCGACAGATTCTAGAACATCGTCAAAAGAGTTTGCTATTATATATCCAATCGACTTTCTTCCCAGTCCATGTCCACTTCTCCCAACGCGCTGTATCAACCTTATTGCCTGCCTCGGACTGCTGAACTGAATAACGGCATCAACATGACCTATATCTATTCCCAATTCCATCGAAGAAGTACAAATCAGAGCTTTTAGTTCTCTTTTTGCAAATCTCTCTTCAGCAGAAACCCTCATTTCTCTTGAAAGACTTCCATGATGCACTTCAACCTCCATTTCTTTTTTCAACTGCAACCCCAAAGCTTCTGCTGCCTGTCTTGTATTTACAAAGATCAGAGTTGAGTTGTGCGAATTTACGATTTTCTTTATCAACTCCACACTATTTTCAGCCCTCAAGACCTTGAAGTCGTATTCTTTTTCAACTCCTCCGCTGACTATTTCCGAGCATCCAACAATCTCAGCAATTTTTTGTGGTTCGCTGATCGTTGCAGATAGAGCGACGATCTGAAAGCTTGCAATTTCTTTCAACCTTTCTATGCCGACAAACAGCTGGACTCCACGCTCGTTATCTATAAGCTCATGGATTTCATCTATAACAACAAATCTAACGTTTTTAAGAGCATTTCTTAGTTTTTTACCAAGAAAAAGAATCTGAAAAGTTTCGGGAGTTGTAATAAGTATTTCTGGAGGCTTTTTACTTTGTTTTACTCTTTCTGTTTCCTTTGTATCTCCATGACGGACATCTATGCTGATTCCAAGTGCCTCAGCTACCCTTCTCAGCCTCCTTAACATGTCTCTATTCAGCGCTCTTAAAGGAGTTATGTAGAGAGTGCAAATACCTGGTCCCCGCCTTTCAAGCATTCTTTGAAATATTGGAATCATTGCAGCCTCCGTCTTTCCACTACCAGTGGGGGCAACTATTAGCGTGTTCTTTCCAGAGTAAATTAAATCGAAGGATTCCCTTTGCAGGTCTGTCAATTCTTGAATACCAACAGATTCCAATACTCTTTTCAATCTTTCATCCATCCAAATGAATTTCTACAAAAGGATAAAACATTTTTGCAGTGCAAACAACCAAACGAAGGGCTCGTGGGGTAGCGGATATCCTTGGGGTCTCCGGAACCCCAGATCCGGGTTCGACTCCCGGCGAGCCCGTTTAAATTTGATCACTTGAAGAACTCCTCTACAAGTTTTATTGCACAAAGATCACCACACATGCTGCAATAGTCTCCCTTAGCCTTCCTCCTTTCCCATATTTTCCTAGCTTTTTCTTGATCAAAAGAAAGTTTGAACTGCTTCTCCCAATCAAAATTCTTTCTGGCAACTGACATCTCATAATCTCTCAATCTTGCCCTCTCTCTTTGTCCCTCTTTAACGAGATCTATCGCATGCGCTGCTATCTTTGCAGCTATAACACCTTCTTTCACGTCCTCAACAGTAGGCAGACCTAAATGCTCCGAAGGAGTAACGTAGCATATAAAATCTGCTCCCGCCATTCCGGCTATAGCAGCTCCAATGGCTGCTGCAATATGATCATAGCCAGCTGCCACATCTGTGACAAGAGGGCCTAAAAGGTAAAGAGGTGCATTTTTCGTTATGCTCTTCATCGCCTTAACTGTAGGCTCTATGCCATCTAAGGGCACATGTCCTGGGCCTTCGACTATGCATTGAACCCCCTTTTCTCTGCACTTCTCCACCAGCTCTCCAAGTATTATAAATTCTGTATACTTTGCCCTATCTCCGGCATCATGGATACAACCCGGACGAAAAGCATCGCCAAGGCTTATTGTAACATCGTATTCCTTAAGAATATCGAGTATGTAATCGAAATTCTGATAATATGGGTTCTCCTTCTCATTCTGCAGCATCCATCCAACTATTATCGCTCCTCCTCTGCTTACAATCCCCAAAAGTCTTCTCGATCTCTTCAGCCTTTCAACGCTAATCCAATTGACCCCAGCATGAATCGTCATAAAATCTACTCCTTCTTTAGCCTGCTCTTCAACTACTTTGATGAAATCGTCCTCGCTGATGTCAGCGATCTTCCTGCAATCCCTAGCAGCTTCATAAACTGGAACAGTCCCAAATGGAACTTTTACAACTTCCATTATTCTCCTCCTTATCTCCCTCAAATCTCCACCTGTGGAAAGATCCATCACAGCATCCGCTCCATATCTTTGCGCCACTATTGCCTTCTCAACTTCTTCTTCTATGTTTATGTATTCCTCAGAAGTTCCAACGTTCGCATTTACCTTTGTTGACACCATCAAGCCTATGGCTCTTGGTTCCAATTCCCGAACGACGTTCTTGGGTATTACAACATAACCCTTTGCGATGAGCTTCAAAAGTTTATCGACTTCAATCCCCTCAATTCTCGCACATTCTTTAACGAATTCATCCGCTATTCCTTTCCTCGCCTCTTCGATCAAAGTCATTGAATGAAGTTGATAGCGGGAAATAAAAAATTTGTCCGCTTTTTAATTATGAAATGTAGATGAGAAAGTTAATCCTGTTCAGTTCTAACAGCCTCAACTATTCTTTTACCCGCAACAACTTCATCAACGCTATGTACAACTCCACCAAGGCTTTCTATCAGGTTTTTTATCTCTTCAAAATCGAGGTTTGTTCCGACTATCGTGATCTTTATCGACTCGGTTTCCACATCCAGCTCTGAGAGAGTGATGTTCACACCTTCTACGTTTTCAAGCTCACTTAACTTTGAGGCGAAGAAGACCACTGAAGGAGTATGGGGTTTGAGGACATCGAGGACAAGCCTTCTAATGTTACCCATGGGAAAAGATATTTATCGCTGTTATTAATTTTTTGTATGTTCGATTTGCATACCCATTCAATTTTCAGTGATGGAGAGTTGATTCCCTCGGAGCTGATACGTAGGGCAGCTTCAAAGGGAAACAAGGGAATTGCGATAACGGATCATGCAGACTTTTCAACCATACCCCTTATTCTCGGAAATCTGCAAAAGCTAAGAGAGTTTGAGTTCGAAATAGATTTTTTGATAGGTGTGGAAATAACCCACGTCCCACCAAAGCTAATTGGAAGAGCTGTAGAGCTAGCATGGAAAGAAGGGGCTGAAATAGTATTGGTTCATGGAGAAACGATTGTAGAACCAGTTCTTCCAGGAACAAATTCTTCAGCATTGGATGAGGAAATAAACATTCTGGCTCATCCTGGGATATTGAATGAGGAAGAAGCAGAGAAGGCGAGGGAAAATGGAATTTACCTCGAGATCACAAGCAGAGAAGGACATTGTTTGACAAATGGTCATGTTGCGAGGATGGCTGAAATTTACTCATTTAACCTTGTCTTAAACACCGATGCTCATTCCCCCTTTGACATCATCGACGATAAAATGGCAGAAAAAATTCTTAAAGGTGCTGGAGTAAAGGATTGGGAAAATGTTTTCAAGAACAATGAAAGGCTATTCAAAAAGCTTAAAAGGTAAACCGTTTCTATTCAGGATGTCTTCCGTCATATAACGAACTATCATCTTTAATTTTTCCTTTTCTTCCCTTTCAGGAAATCCGTTTAGGCTGGAAATACTCTTTTTCGATAGATCCCTAATCATTGAAAGGATCCTTTCTACCGCAATTTCTCTGCCAAACTTTTCCTCATATATCTGAGGAAGTGTACGAGATTCGAATTCCGAACTTTTGTCATTAAGCGTCCTTAGATACTCGAGTAGATCGTCAACAAGTTGATACGCCATGCCAAGATTGTAACCATAATCATACAATTTTCTAACAGCCTCCTCATCATTGGAAACTATTTTACAGGCAGTTTTTGCAGAATAAGCAAAAAGAGCAGCTGTTTTCTTCTCGATACATTCGAAGTAGTCTTTTTCTGTAAAAGGTTCTTTTACGCTGTAGTAATCCAATATCTCTCCCTCGCTCATCATAGCTCCAACTCTTGCAGATTCCTCTATCACTTCTTTGCCATAAACGGCTGTCAACTCTACGGATTTTGAAATCAGCCAATCGCCAAAAATTAAAGCTAAAGCCAAATCGTATTCTACGTGAAGAGGCTTTCTACTTCTTCTAACCATTGCTCTGTCGATTATATCGTCATGAACGAGACTCGCCGTATGTATTAATTCAACGGCGATTGCAAGATTCATCAGCATATCATAACTTCCACCTAACATCTTACCGCTTAAAAGCACGATAAGGGGTCTTACACGCTTTCCTCCTGAAAAAATCACGTATTTCAAAGCTTTTTTGATTTTTGGATTAGCCTCAACTACCTCAACGAATTTTTCAAGTTCTCTCTCAAAAACAATGTATTCTTCCCAGTTCTCAATCACCGGAACTCTTTTGAAACCCGAAGAATATATCCTTTTTGTTTTATGATTGAAAGGAGGAAAATTGGAAGAGCTCTTCTGGGTGAACTCATTTGCCCCCTTGGACTTAAAAAACTTTTAAATTGAAAAGAACGTGGAAGGGTGGATGATTTCAGGATTATTGCTTTTTAAATTATTTTTATAAGATTTGCTGTAAAAAAATTAATCTAATTCTGACCATTTTCTATTTCCTTTATTTTAAAGAAAGCTTTTGCGGGTAGAACTCGTTTAATCGAGACATCAAATTTCTATTTATTTATTTAATAATATGTCGTAATTTAGTTAAAACGGCTCTGTTTTTGATTTAAATGACTATTACGCAACTTTTCCAAGTTTACAGGTTCAAAACAATAGAAAAGTTTAAATACTTATCTAATAGCAATTATCCCAGTGAAAGGACATGTTGGAAACGTCTGAGTCGGGATTGATGGGATATAAACAGAACAGAAGCAAAGTAATTGGCTTTGGATTTGCCTCTGAAAGCAGATTATTGCCAAGAAAAGTCTTTTTTACTTTAGGTGTTGGAAAACACCCTGACCAGCTAGTAAGCTTTGAACTAGCGTTAAGGGATGCTGGAATTGAGAAGTTCAATTTAGTGACCGTTAGCAGCATTTTTCCTCCCGGCTGTGAGATAGTGACAAAAGAAGAGGGGCTTAAAGATCTCTATCCAGGACAAATAGTTTTTTGCGTTATGTCACGCATGACGAGTTGTGAGGCTGGAAAGAAAATATTTGCAAGCATAGGCGTCGCAATTCCTGAGAATCCGAACCTCAATGGTTATCTCACTGAATACCATGGCTACTGTAATGGAGAAGAAGGAAGACATGCTGAAGAAATGGCAGCTTATATGCTAAGGACTGCCTTTGACATAGAACCTGCAAAAACTTTCAACATCACCGCCATTGCCGAAGTTGGGGAGAATGAATATACAACTGTTTTAGCTGCAGCAGTATTCGTGATATGAGACCAACAGTTCCGATAGATGTTAGGGATAGAAATTTTTTTGACCTCTTAAAATCGATGAGCAACACAGGATTTCAGGGAAGGAGATTAGGGGAAGCGTTTGAGATATGGCTGGAAATGATAAATGAAGAAAGAATAACAATTCTAATGGGACTTGCTGGAGCAATGGTTCCAGCAGGAATGAGAAAAGTTCTCACATGGCTTATAAGGAACAGGTTCATCGACGTGTTGGTTTCAACTGGAGCAAACTTATTCCACGACATCCATGAAGCTCTGGGTTTCAAGCATTACTTGGGAAGCGATTTTGTGAGCGATGAGGAGCTATTCAGACAGGGTATAGATAGAATTTACGACGTATTTGCCAAAGAAAGGGAGTTCAATTTGCTGGACTTCATGATATCCCAGATTTTTGAGGAAACAGAAGGAGTTCTCTCTTCAAGGGAAATAATAGAAAGAATTGCGGAGAAGATAAGAAAGATTGCGAAGGAGGATTCAATCCTAATTTCAGCTTATGAGGAGGGAGTTCCAATTTTCTGCCCGGCAATTGCAGATAGCTCCATAGGCATTGGCGCCTCTCTTGCGAGAAAAAGGTGCATTGTTGACACGATAAAAGATATAGAAGAGTTAACGGAAATAGTCGCGAAGTCGGAAAAAACCGGGGTAATCTATATAGGCGGGGGGGTTCCAAAGAACTTCATACAGCAAACAGAAATAGTTGGTAGGCTAAAGAACTACAACGTTTCTGGTCATGATTATGCGATACAAATAACAACAGATTCCCCCCATTTTGGCGGACTGAGTGGCTGCACTCTTGAAGAGGGAATAAGCTGGGGAAAGATCAGTTGCAAGGGCAAGAAAGTTCAGGTTTTTGTCGATGCAACCATAGCGCTGCCAATACTGGCACATGGCTTAATAGGTGTGAAGAGAAAGATGTTCCCAAAGTTTTCATTCGACAGTGGCGTTACGGTTTCATTCTCTTGATCCAAAAATTATGAAAACGGGATTCTCACTTCTAAATGCAGTAGCATTTGCGAGCTCGTAGCTTTTAGAAATGTTTACAATCATCATTTCTTTAAAAATTCCGAGTTCTTTCATCTTGTTCATTACGTTCATCGCAACTTCTATCCTTGCTGCATTTACCACAATTCTTCTAGCCTTACAGACTTCGAGCATTCTTTCTATATTTTTTGTTCCACCAAAGAATGCGAGATCGCAATCATGGGTAGTTAGGAATTCAAGACCATTCATCCTCAAAACCTCAACATTTTTAAAATCCTTCAGCCTTTCTTTTGCGATTTCAAAAGCTTCAGTGCTTTCCTCAATTGCATAAACTTTTTTCACAAATCTTGCGAAAAAAGCTGAAACAGAACCTGTTCCACAGCCGATGTCCGCGAATATTTCATCCCCTTCTGGACTTAATTTTGAAAAGATTATCCCTATCACTTCATCCTTTGTCCTCTTTCCTTCCATTGCCTCACCTAATCTAACCCCTATTTTTCTCGCAATATCTTTTCTGATTTCCCTCCCCTCATAAATAACCCTGCCCTCGTTTAAGAAAACGAACTTATCCCCAACTGCCCTGGCTAAGTCGTAGTCATGGGTTGCAATTATCAGCACTTTTCCACTATCTTTAAGATTTTCTATAATATTTACTAATTTTTTAAAAGAGATCCCATCAAGACCGGCTGTCGGCTCGTCGAGCAAGATTATCTTCGGATCCATCGCAATTGCAGAGGCTATCGTTAAAAGTTTTTTCATTCCCCCGCTCAGTATAGAACATGGAGCTCTTTCGAATTCACTCAGATCACAAAGCTCCAAGGCTTTTTTTGTCAGCTTTTTAAAATCTTTTCCAGCATTCTTAGCCCCAAAAGCTACTTCTTGCCATACAGTCGGAGCTATGATTTGATCATCAGGATTTTGAAATACAAGTGTAACCTTTTTTCTCAATTCATCCAGACTCTTTTTATCGAACTTTACTTTCTCACCTTCAACGATTATTTCTCCCCTTTCAGGCTTCAAAATCCCGATTATGTTCAAAAGAAGGGTTGTTTTCCCAGATCCATTTCTTCCCATTATTATCGTAACTCCTTTCTCAGCCTTGAAACTAACACCCTTGAGTACGTATTCTTTCCCATATCTAAACCAGAGATCCTTCACCTCAAGCATGAGACGATCACCATTAGGGAAAGAATGGATATGGAGAGCCAAATTCCCTTGCTTTGCTTCTCCAACTCCGGAATTTCCTCACCTCTCAACTCCATTGCTATAACCGTTTTTTCAACTCTATCTATCGCTCTCAAAAATAGGGATTCAGCGATTAAAGAAAGAGTGTAAACAGAATTTTTAAAGCTGGAATAACCCAATCTTACCCTTGCGGAGGTTTCTAATTTCTTCGCTTCTCCATAAAGAACCTGAATTGTTCTGTAACTCAAAAACATCATTTCTACTATGAATTGTGGCAATTTAATCCTTTTTAATGTTGAAATTAGCTCGGGAAGCGATGTAGTGATCATGAGGTAAAATAGGATGTTGAGCATTGCAAGAACTCTAAAAAAAGTTGAAACTGCCACTTCTAGTGCTCTGTCTGAAATTCTAAGAAACCAGAACTCGAAGACAATATTGCCATGTATTGTGAACAGGATTATCGCAAAACTTGAAATCAAGAAGAAGAAAGGTATTTCGAGCAACTTAAAGTAATTCTTTCCAGCTGCATAAAGTGATAATGTCATAAAAATGGGGATACTGACGAGTTGGGCTTTTTCAGAAAGTAGTGTGATGATTAAAGCGATGAAGGAAAAATAAATGTTGACATCTCCAGTAATTAACCTTCTTGCATTTACCTGTATTCTTTCAAGATCTTCCATGCAGGTAGCCTAAAATGTAACCTATTATTATCGCCCCAATTGCAGCTTGAAGGCTGAATAAAAAAGTTTCAAGCTCACCACTCGGCTCAAAGATTGGATTAAGCCAAGGTTCAAACTCGGGATTAATTTCCATTATCAAGTCCTTCGCAATCTCATCAGCACCTAGCCAGCTGAGTAAAGAAAGTAAGATCAAGTCTCGCTCACCTCCACCAAACTGACCCTATTCACGACCTGTTCAAAGATTACAACCGCGATTATGGCTTCAACAAACGCTATTGGCACTTGTGTTATTGCAAAGATTGCCATAAATCTAATGGCCGAATCTAAAACTCCCGAAATTCCAGGATATGCTGGAAAAGCGAGTGCAAGTTGAATTGAAGTGACTAAATAAGTAATTATATCCGCAACAGCTGTAGCTGTGAAGACAGCCAATTTCCTATTTTTATTCAAAATTTTATACAAAATCCACCCAAAGAATGGTCCTATGATTCCCATGGAGGCAACGTTTGCTCCTAAAGTCGTTATTCCACCATGTGCTAAAAGTAAAGCTTGATAAAAAAGGGCTATTGCAGATAAAACAGAAGTAACCGCTGGACCAAAAAGGACTACTGCTAGTCCGGTTCCCGTTGGATGTGAACAGCTTCCAGTTACGGAAGGTATTTTCATAGCTGAAAGGACAAAGATGAAGCCTATTGATACTGCTAGCAAAATTTTATTCACTCTATTTTTAATGAGAGCCCTTATTTTCAGGGATCCATAGATTAGAAATGGTAGGGAGAATGCATACCAGAAAATGCACCACTCCGGCTGTAGAAATCCTTCGGTTATGTGCATTAAATCACCTTGACTAGTTCAAGATTAGTTTATTTAAGTTTTTCGAAGTTTAATTCAAAAAAAATTTATGTCTAAAAGCGAAGTTGTTCCATGCTTTATGCCGTTGGTTTAGGACCAGGAGATAAGAAGTTGCTGAGTTTAAAGGCTTTAGAAGTGATTGAAAGGGTTGAAGAAGTAATAGTTCCAGGAAAAATTGCATACGATCTCATTAAAGACTTTTGCAATGCTAGAATCGTAGAGTTTCCGATGGGTGAGGGGGAGAGGGTTGCAAGAGAACTTGCGAGGGAATTGGTTGAAAAAAAGCACGATATTGCTTTTTGTTGCCTTGGCGATCCTATGCTTTACTCAACATTTCACACTCTTTACCGTGAGATTGTTGAGTTAAACCCTGAATTTGAAGTAGAGATAGTGCCAGGAATTTCGAGTTTCTCAAGTGCATTGGCAAAAACGAGAGTTTTTGTGGAGAAGGGGATAATGATCACGACTCCAGAATTCGAGAAACCGGATGTTTTGGTTGTTATGAAAGCAAAAAAGCCGAAGGAGATTGAAAATAGGCTTAGAAATATGGGGTTCAAAAACTTCTGGTTTCTTGAGAGAATGTTCATGAATGGAGAAAAAATGAGTAGAGAATTGCCCGAAAGAGCCGATTACTTTAGTATAGTTGTTGCAAAGCTATGAAGGTTTATTTTGTTGGCTTTGGGCCAGGTGACAAGGAACTATTAACAGTAAGGGGGCTGAAGTTACTGGAAAAGGCGGATCTGATAATTTATCCGGGATCGATAATTGAAGAGAGAATGTTAGAGGATTTCAAGGCAGAGAAAGTCAACAGTCATGGAATGAGACTTGAGGAAATTGTTGATTTGATGGAGAAAGCTGTTAGAGCTGGAAAGATTGTTGTAAGATTGCAGAGCGGAGATCCGAGTATATTTGGGGCGATTTGGGAGCAAATTAGAGAATTAAAAAAGAGAGGAATTGAAGCAGAAATAGTTCCAGGTGTTAGCAGCATTTTTGCAGCTTCTGCATCACTTGGAATAGAGCTCACATCTCCTGAGCTTGTAGGAGTTGCGATAGTTAGACCAAAAGGTAGAACGCTAGAAGAGGATCATTTGGAGGAAATCGCAAAGTTACCTCTCACCCTTGTAATACTTCTAGGCGCGGATAAAGTTGATCACATAGTTGAAAAAGTCGGAAAAGTCCGTGGACTGGATGAGCCATGTGCGGTTGTTTATAAAGCCTCCAGAGAGGACGAAAAGAAGTTCTTTTGTAAACTATCAGATTTAAAGCAAATGATGGAGAAGGAAGGGATTAGAAGGATGGCAGTCATAATAATTGGAAAAGCGGTGCTAGGATATGAAGGTAGATCGCACCTCTATAGCGGTTCTGTGCTTTGAAAAAGATGCGGAAAAAATAAAAGGGATCGTTGAGCATCTTGAAAAGAAATACGATGTCGAACTGCTGTTTTACAGGAAGAATATCTGGGAAGATGTAATGCGTTTTGATTGCATAGTAGCATATATGGCCTCGGGAATCGTGGTGAGGGGAATATCAAAATTTTTAAAAAGCAAATGGCTAGATCCAGCGATAATAGTTCTTGATAAACCGTTGAGACATGCGGTTGTCATCCTAGGCGGACATCATGGAGGCAATGAAGTCGCGGAATTTCTGGCTGAGCTGGGCATTGAGCCTGTGATAACGACTTCGATGGAGTTCTCAGATGGGGTCAGCGTTGGGGTAGGCTTCAGAAAAAATGTTGGGGAAAAAGAGATAGTGGAAGCGATTAGAAGTGCTCTAGATGAACTTGGGCTTTGTTTTAATGACATTAGAGTTATCGCAACTGTAGAGGGGAAAGAAAATAGCGCTATAGTCAAAGTTGCAGATATTCTGAAAAAGCCTCTCTTCTTCGTTAAAAAAGAGGAGTTGAATCAGATGAATCTTCAAGAAACAAAAGCTAAAATCATTGGTGTGAAAAACGTTGCTGAAGGTTGTGCCCTAAAATTTTCAAAGAAAAAGGAACTTATATTGCCAAAAAGAATTTTTGGAGGTGTCACAATTGCGATCGCGAGGTAAACTTTATGTCGTTGGCATTGGAGCTGGAAAGGAACTGATAACGATAAAGGCTTTGAAAGCGCTCGAAGAGTCAGAATACGTGGTTGGATATGAAAAGTATGTCAAAGAGATCTCGGAATTTCTGAAGGGGAAAAAAGTTATAACAACTGGAATGAGGGAGGAAATGAGGAGGGTTGAGATAGCAGTTGAACTTGCAAAAGAGAGTGTAGTTTCTCTTGTCAGTGGAGGAGATCCGGCGATTTATGGAATTCTTCCATTTTTATATGAGTTTTTAATAAAGAATGATATAGAATTAGATGTCGAGGTAATTCCAGGTGTTTCCGCAAGCAATGCTGCTACTGCATTGCTCGGATGTCCGATAAGCGGGGATCACGTAGTTATAAGTCTCAGCGATCTATTGATTCCATGGAGTGTGATAGAAACTAGACTCACTTACGCTTTACGTGGGGATTTTGTGATCGCTATTTACAATCCCTCGAGTTCTGCAAGAAGAGAAAACCTTGTAAAAGCACTCAATTTGATAAGTGCTGAAAGAGGAGATGTGCAAATTGGAGTTGTGAGAAATGCGTTTAGAGATGATCAAAGTGTTCAAATCGTTAGATTAAGCAATTTGCTAAAAAATTTGGATATCGTGGACATGAACACAATTCTAATAATCCCAAATTCTGAAACGATAGTCGAAAAAGGAAAGATGTTCACACCAAGAAAGTTCAGAGCTATAAAGATGGGGGGAATGACGAAGAGAGCTGTTGAAATCGTCGAAACGAGTTCTGAAATTTTGAAAAGAATAGTTCCAGGGGATACTTTGAAAGATGAAATTCTGAGGAGATGTATAGCTACTACTGGTGATCCAAATATAAAGGAGTTCATAAGATTCAAAGGAGATCCTGAAGAAGGTGTGGATGCAATAAGGAAAGGAAGTAGGATCATAGTTGATGTAAAAATGGTAAAGGTTGGACTTAGGATGAATTCAATTTGTGCAATGGACTTTGCAGGCAACGAGGATACGCGTGTCTCATCTGGTTTTAAGAGCATGGAAAAGCTTGTCGAGGGTAGTGTTATAGGAATAGGAAATTCGCCATCAGCTGCGATGGCTGTTTATGAAATAGCAAAGAGATATAAGCCAAGGTTCATAGTGGCAACACCTGTTGGATTCGTGAATGCCAGAGAAGCTAAGGAGATGATAGCCGGCTTGGATGTGCCATCGATAACGACCGTTGGAACTAGAGGAGGGAGCAACATCTGTGTTGCAATTTTAAACTGTCTAATAGAGTATGCTGAGAGATCCAATTGAACTCTACGAATATCCAGAAGAGTGGTGTGAGGGAAAATCTTCGCTCGTCAAAAGCGGGCTTTTCATATTGAAAAAGGATGGTTTTCTGAGAAGGGGAATAACTACAGCTTCAACAGCTTCAGCAGCAATAGTCGCAGCTGTTGCCTCTCTTTACTCAGAATTCGACTTTGTTTCAATTTCCACTCCAGTAGGAATAAGGGTTTTGGTGGAGGTGGAAGCGAAAAAGGGAACGGCAATTGCGAGGAAATTTTCTGGTGATCATGAATTTGATGCAACTAGTGGAGTGGAGATCGTTGCGAAAACGAGGAGTTTTGGCATCGAATTTGGTGAAGGAATTGGGGAAATTAATGGTAGAAAATCTGTAAGTAGAAGTGCGATGAAGCAAATACTAGAAAACTTTGAAGAAGTTTGCAAAAGATTTGGTTACAAAGGAGGAGTTTTGGTTGAAATACCTGAAGGCAAAAGAATTGCGAAAGATACGAAAAATGAGGAGCTAGGAATAAAGGGTGGAATTTCAATCCTCGGTACTACAGGCTTTGTCGAGCCTTGGTGTAAGGAGTTGGTAAGGGTGAAAGTCGAGATTGCGAAGAAGTATAGAAAGATTGCGATAACAACTGGCAGAAGAGCTTGGGAGTATGCGAGGAGAAAATATCCGGACTTCCAGCCCTTCGTGTTCGGAGTTCATATCGATGAAATACTTTCAGAGCACGATGGAGAAAAGATAATAGTAGGATTTCCTGGATTGTTGAAGAAATGGGCTGGAGGGAAAGATTTGTTTGAAAAGGCAAAATCTTTTGGAGTGGAGGTGGATTTAATTGCTGAGGATTATTGGAGTTGGAATATGTGAGGGGCATTTGACAGATAGGGCAAAGGCCTTGATAAAGAGTTCTGAGATCGTTTATGGTAGTGAAAAGGCCATAAGGCTTGCAGAGGAATGTATAAAGGGAGAAAAGGTTGTGATGAGAAAGTTCAACAGCGAGGTTTATGCTGAAATAGAAAGGGAGGGGAAAAAGAGAGAGGTTGCGGTTCTATCAACTGGAGATCCAATGGTTGCTGGACTTGGAAAGTTTTTTAAGGAAGCCGAAATAGAGCCAGGGATTTCCAGCGTTCAGCTCGCATTAGCTAAACTAAAATTGGACCTTTGTGAAGTCCTTGTTGTAAACGCACATGGGAGAAAATTCGAAATTGGTAAAAGAGGTATGCTGATACTGGCGGATAAAAATTTCGATCTTTCAACTTTTGGAGGGAAAAGAATCACTCTACTCGAAGACTTATGCTCCGGAGAAAGGATTAAAGTCGGAGATGCTAGAGAAATGAGGATAGAGTCCAACAACGTCATAATTTACGTGGGTGATTGAATTGCGTGGTCTGGTGATAGTTGGGCATGGAAGTCAACTCGAGCATTATAGAGAAGTGATGGAAAAGCATAAAGAAAGGATAGAAAAGGCTGGGATATTTGATGAAGTAAGGATAGCATTTGCTGCCAGGAAAAGAAAACCTTCGCCGGATGAGGCTATAAGAAGTATGAAAAGCGATACGATTTTCGTAGTTCCACTCTTCATATCCTATGGATTACATGTTACTGAAGAACTACCAGAAATGCTGGGATTTCCGAAAGGTAAGGGGAAAAAGGAGGGGATATTTGAGGGAAAAAGAGTTATAATCTGCGAGCCAATAGGTGAAGATTATTTGGTAACGCTTGCAATAATAAATTCGGCGTTCCGCATATTTTAATCAGATATAAACTCTTTCTTTATAAATTCTCTAAGGAAAATCGTCCCATAACAGCCTGCCGGTAGATAAAATTGAAAGTTTTCCCCGTCGAACTCAAGCTCGGTTATATTTAAAGGTATATCGGCGCTTCTGAAAGATCCGCTAGATGAGAACTCCTTGAACTCTGTTTTAAAGCTGGAAATTGTCAGGTCATCTTCTGCAAGAAATTCCTCTGCAACTCTGTTCCAACCTTCAAGCTTTGTATCATAGCCAACCAGTGGCAATGCAAGTGTTGCGTAGTTTTTTTCAATTAAAAATTTAACCCTTGATTTGTTTGCTCCGATCTTGCTAAAGTCTTTAAAGGTTGGTTTTTTTGTTTTAAAAGTAAGATAGCATGCCCAATCTTCATCTGTTATCTCCTTTAGATTTCCAAAGTCCTCTATTCTCTTCGATAAAAGTCTGTTGAAAATATAAGACTGATAAGCGTGAACGAACATCAGCTTTAAGTTCTTGGGCAACGATAGCAATGCCCTTTTTTCATCCATTCCTTCCCTTAACTTCTGGAGCAAAGTTCTTTCATAGGTTAAATGCTTTGGCAACTCTTTAAGCCCAAAAACAGGGTCCCTGCAATCCCATAAAATTTTTCTAACCTCAGCAACCTCTTCCTTTTCAAACTCACTCGGTTTAGCAACATAGGTCCAAAAAGCATCTTCATATTTTCCCTGAAGAATTAGCTTTCCAACCTCGTGTGTTATCATTCGAATTCCAAATCTCTGCTCACCAAAGAAGTTTGGTATACCTTTTTTTTCTAATTCTTCTTTTGTTTTCAAAAAGATCTCCCCATTTCTGCAACCGTGAACCTTTATCCTGAACGAATTCCCTATAAGATCGCCAAGTGCGATTTCTTTTCTTGAATAACCAACAAACTCTATTTCAGCATCCTTTATGGAAATCCTAGAAATTTCTTCAGCCTTTACACCTTTTATCGAAAAATATTGGACTGTTATGGCTTTTTTATCCTTTGTTCCAGCGAAGGATATCCTTTTTTGGCTTATCCCAAGAACTTTTGATAGCTGTTTTACGAACCTTAAAGTGTCCCAATTTTTTTTCCTGACTTTAACTATACAGTAATCCCCTTCTCCAAGCTCTATGTCCATTAACTCTTCAACGTAGAAATCCTCAGCTCTCCTCTTTATCTCTCCTCCCATTGGAGGAGTTTTTGTCAAAAATCCCCTTATTCCAATGTCCACAGACTAATGTGGAAAGCATTTTTATAGTCTTCTCTTCATTTTGTTTGTGTACAAAGCGATTCAAGACCCAATACATGGTTTGATTAGACTTGATGAGGATATATTGAAATTGATCGATACTCCACAGTTTCAGCGTTTGAGGGGTATAAAGCAATTGGGCTTTGCATATCTGGTTTACCCTGGGGCAAATCATACGAGATTTGAACACAGTCTTGGAACTATGCATTTGGCAAGAATTCTTGATGAAAGACTCAAGTTGGGAGAAGAAGTTGTAATAGCAGCTTTGCTTCATGATATAGCCCATCCTCCATTTTCGCACAGCTGTGATAGTTTGCTAAAAAATTATATGCTAAGTCACGAAAATGTTGAAATCGCGATAAAGGGGGAGCTGAAAGAAGAACTGAACAGACTGGGATACAGCGTTGGAGAAATTAAGAAAATGATAAGTGGAGAAGTAAAGTCAATAGTATGCGGGGATGTGGATGTGGACAGGATGGATTACTTGGTAAGGGATGCGCATTACACTGGTGTGGCTTATGGAATATTTGACGTTCCGAGGCTGATTGACAAGATAAAGTTTGAAGATGGTGTTATTATTGAGGAAGGGGGCATAAGGGCTGTTGAGTCCATGCTGATTTCACGCTTCTTAATGTATCCTGCAGTCTATTATCATCACGTCTGCAGAATAGCGGCAAAAATGTTTGAAAAGGCAATGGAGAGAATCGTGGATAAGGAATTGAAGGCTGAAGATCTATTTTCCCTCGATGATTGTGATGCCATGATGCTTCTAAAAGTTCATGAACCTGAATTCTATTCCATGATAAGAAATCGGAGGCTTTTCAAAAGAGCTATTTACATCGGTAAAGACTGTATAGATTTGAATGAGATAAAGAAGGTAAAAGAGAGAGAAGCTGAAAAAAGCATCGCTGAAATGGCTGGAATTGATGAAAGATATGTAATAGTGGACATTCCGAAACTGGAAGAGGCGAAGGAATTCTCGGTAAGAGTTGAGGTTAATGGCAAGATAAGGAAAATAGAGGAAGTTTCGCCACTGGTTAAAGCTCTAAGAGCTTTTTGGATGGAGAACTGGAAACTTGGAGTTTATACAAAAAAGGAGTTCGTTGAAGAAGTGAAAGAATGTGCCAAAGAATACTTTGGGATTAGAGAAAACGTTTAGTCAATCATTTATCCTTCTCCTAACCGCGGGATCCTTTAGAGCAATTTCCATAAGAGCGGACTCGAAGCTCTCGTTTAGTGGTATACTTTCTCGTAGATAAATCCCAGTTCTTCCTACTTCTCTCCTCCTTCCAAGCACCCTCATTCTTTCAATGACTATCTCAAGCGAAACGTTGAGAATTTTTGCAACCATGCTTGGATGGAGATCGTGAATAGATATTTCTTTATGCCCGTTTTCAATGGGAATTATCAGCATGAGTCTTTTATCAACTCCGGGAACTCTTTTGTTCTTCAGAAGTTCCTCATAACTTATGCATCCACCGAATCTGTAAAAATCCAGTTCCCTTTCTCTCATCTTAACAAGGGGAAAGCTGACAGTTGTCTCTTCATCTATCACAAGCTCGCCCTTTATAGCATAGTTTGGCGTTGCCTGTACGATTCTCTTTTCCAATATATTAAAATCTTCAAGTGCTAGCTCTATTCTAAATGAAGGTATTAACTGTGGAATGAAGATGTCGATGTCACTCTTGGCATTCACATCTCCACGGGCAACACTTCCATAAAGAATACTGTTTATGTTATTCTCAGCAAGTTTTCTCATCAAATTCTTTGCTTTCTCTCTCTTTAAATTCAGGATTTTCCACTTCTCTCCGTCATAACGAACTTCTATTTCCTTCATTCCACCGTTCTATCTATCCAGTCCAAAAAATCTCTCAGTCCTCTTTCCACTGGAATTGAGCAAATGCATGGAACTGAATAGCTATGGATGCTTTTTACGAAATCTCTAAGCTCCGAAAACTTCTCTGTCTTCGTCTTAACGATCATAGCATATTCTTCAGCAACCTCTATCTTTTCATTCCACCAGAAGAAAGATTTTATTGGGAAAATGTTAACACATGCTGCCAGTTTCTTTTCCAACACAGCTCTGGCGATTTTTTCAGCCTCTTCTTTCGAACTGGTGGTTATGTAAATGAACGTGTACATATTCATTCCTTCCTCCTAACAACCACGATATCGCCAAAGGTTGGGACAAACTGAGAGGGCTTCGTTACTCTAATACTTTCCGGACTTTCTCTGAGCTTTATACCGAAAAGCTTTTCAAGTTTTTCGATTATTTTTGGCTCAGGAGTTATTTCAGCATTTTCTATCTTCTTTATAACAGACTCCTTTTCCTGAATCTTCTTAGCCAACTGCTCCTGACTCCATCCCCTTTTTTCTCTTTCAACTCTTATTATGACGTTGAAGTTTTCTACAAGTTCTTCTTCTAACTCAACCTTTTTTTGCGGTTTTCTTTTCCTCAAAACGATTTTCCTAAAATCAGGCTTTACGGTTGGAACACTTTCAGTCCCATATTTTCTGCAGGATGCGCAAACTCTGAGTTCTGTCCCTTCGACAATTATCCTATATCCAGGCGGTCTTATTTCTTTCCCACATATTTCACAGTTCATTTTCCCACCAGCAATAAGTTCATATAGTAAAAGGATATATATTTATTTGGAGGCTTCCGGGGAGGAGCCAATGTCGGAAGATCTGAATTACCTACTAGAAAAGTTGAAAAAACTTGAAGAGGAATATTACAAGCTTAGAGAACTTTATAGAAGACTTGAAGATGAGAAAAGATTTATAGAAAGCGAAAGGCTCAGGTATGAAAGAGAAGTTAGAAGATTGAAGAGCGAAATAGAAAGATTAAGATCACCCCCTCTCCTCGTCGGCACGATTTCGGATGTTCTGGAAGATGGAAGGGTTATTGTTAGAAGTTCTACTGGACCAAAATTCGTAGTCTATGCTTCACAATACATAAATCCTGAAGATTTAAAACCTGGAACCAGAGTCGCTCTAAACCAGCAAACTTTGGCAGTCGTCAACATATTGCCATCGTCAAAGGATCCAATGGTATATGGTTTTGAAGTTGAAGAAAGACCAAACGTTACTTACGAGGACATTGGCGGGCTGAGTCAGCAGATAGAGGAGATAAGGGAAGCGATTGAGCTACCATTATTGAAGCCAGATCTTTTCAAAGAAGTGGGCATAGAGCCGCCGAAAGGAGTTCTTCTTTATGGCCCTCCTGGGACGGGGAAGACTTTGCTGGCAAAAGCTGTAGCTAATCAGACAAAGGCGACCTTTATAAGAGTTGTTGGAAGTGAGTTTGTTCAGAAGTTCATAGGCGAAGGAGCTAGGCTTGTAAGGGAAGTTTTTCAGCTTGCCAGAGAGAAGGCACCGAGTATAATATTTATCGATGAACTCGATGCAATTGCCGCTAGAAGAATTAGCAGCGACACAAGTGGAGATAGAGAAGTGCAGAGAACGATGATGCAATTACTTTCAGAACTAGATGGCTTCGATCCAAGAGGTGATGTAAAAGTCATAGGTGCAACGAACCGCATAGACATTTTGGATCCAGCAATTCTCCGTCCAGGGAGGTTTGATAGAATAATTGAAGTACCTTTACCGAATTTTGAGGGAAGAATACAGATATTTAAGATTCATTCGAAGAGAATGAAACTTGCCGATGACGTTGACTTTAAAGAACTAGCAAGAATTACTGAAGGTGCCAGTGGGGCTGATATAAAGGCGATATGCACTGAAGCGGGAATGTTTGCGATAAGGGAAGAGAGGGTAAAAGTAACGATGCTTGATTTCACAAGAGCGGTGGAAAAAGTCTTAAGAAGGGCTTCGCCAATTCCAGATTTAAAAGGGGTTATGTTTGTCTAACCGGAAGCCTCCACTAAAGAATTTTCCCTAAAACCCTTAAACCTTCGTTGTAAAGTTCTTCAGCTCTTTCTCTTGTTTTTCCCTCCGCATAAATCCTAACTATTGGCTCTGTTCCTGAAGGGCGTATAAGGATCCAGCCATCTTCGAAGTCAACTCTAACCCCATCGATGTGGTTTGCTTCTGGATAAATTCTTCTTAGCTCTGAAAGAACTTTTTCCTTTTTTCTACATTCAATTTTTCCCTTTATCATGTAGTACCTAGGTATTTCTGCAGTGAGTTCGCTGAGCTTTTTTCCTGTCTCATCCATCAACTGTAAAACCTTCGCAATGCTCATCCCACCATCTCTTGCAAGTAAATGTTCTGGAAATATAAAACCTCCATTTCCTTCCCCACCAAAGATCGCTCCAGTTTCCATCATAACCTTCGCAACTACTGGCGAGCCAACGGCTGTGTAGACAACTTTTCCACCAGCTTCAATCACAGCATCCTCTACACAGCGTGAAGAGGATACTGGTGTAACAACTATTCCTCCTCCATTTTTCTCAACGTAGTATTTTGCAATCAAAGCTAGCATTACATCTTCGGGAACAAACTCTCCCCTTTCATCAACGAACACTGCCCTATCTCCATCACCATCATGTGCAACTCCGAAGTCTGCTTTGAAGTTAACAACAGATTTCTTGAGTAAATCTAGCTCTTTCTCAACTGGTTCTGGATTTCTTGCAGTAAATCTACCATCTGGATGACAATTTATGCTGTGGACATCACATTTCAGCCTTCTTAGAATTTCTGGACTTGTTAAAAAAGTTGCACCATTTCCACAGTCGACGACAACTCTGTATTTCTTATCCAAGCTGACGCTGTTGACGATTGCATTAACGTATAGATCAACACAGCTGTCGATGATTAGGGAACCGATTTCATTCCATTTCACGATTCTGAACTTTTTGCTGATATAAATTCTTTCACTCTCCTCATCCATTTCTCTAAAGAATTCAGCTCCGTTCTCTTGAATGAACTTTATTCCATTGTATTCTCTTGGATTATGACTCGCAGTCACAACGACTCCGGGAATTCTATTTATCTTTGCATAATACTGCAACGCTGGAGTAGGAGCGATGCCAAGATCGATTGCATCGCTTCCAGCTGACATTATACCAGCCAAAACTGCACTCTTGAGCATGAAACTCGATATCCTAGTATCGCATGCAACCGCAATTTTTCCTGGCTTTAATGTAGCTATAACTCTTCCAAGATCCAGTGCCATCTCTGCTGTAAGTTCTTCATTTGCAATTCCTCTAACACCGTTAGTTCCGAACAAGCTCATAACTCCACCCTGAACATAACTTGAGAAGCTGTTCTTAATCTTCTCCTTATTGCTGGGAGTTCGTAAAAGTAAAGCATTAGATTGTTGTTCACGATTCGATCGAATCCAAATGCCTTCCTTATGAACTCTATGTGCAGCTTATCTCTGACAAAAATAACTCTTTCACCTCCTATGTCGCACATCTCCAGAATAATTGGGATTCTGAACTTTTTTCTATCCTCTTCTTCAACAAAACTTGCGATAAACTCAAGCTCTTTTGGTTCGATGTAGTATTCATTCCCATCTTTTGCCAATATCTTCGGATCTTTTTCTTTGAGCATTTCTTCAAGGCTTTTTGTCACTGCTGGCATATGTCTGTTTACCGCTTCTATCATCTTTGCCAGTATTTTTTCATTCATTCAAACACCTCCACTTCAATAATTCCTCTACGCATTTTTAAAAGATCGGAGGCGTTTCCTTCTCTTACGCTGAATTCTAGGGTGCCAAAACTGCCTATCAGAGCTAGGGGTTCGTATAGAGCTACATCTTCATAAGTTCTTACCATCGGGAATACTACGTCTGAAACTTTAAAAAATTTTACCCCTCTAACTGCACTTGCAGGTATGTTCGTTATTATGTTTCCAAATCTATCGACAAAAGCGATTTTACCAATTATCTTATTTCCAACCTTTTTGAAGTCAAATATTTCTAGTTTTTCCAAATTTTTTGTCTCTTTTAAATAGCTAAAGTCACCCCTCAGAATTAAGGCAGCACAGGGAGCGAAGATATCTCTGCCGTGAAAAGTGTTAGAAAGTTCACCGACAAGTTCAGAAATTCTGTAGTCTATTTCGAAAATTTTCAAAATTCCATCTTCAGCTGCTGAAGGATATACGAGCCCATTATCTGGGGCTACAAAGAAGTGGTTCTTGGTCTGAACTACTATAGCCCTCCTTTTCCCTCCAACTCCTGGATCGACTACTGCAATGTGTATGGCATTTCTGAAATACTTATATGAATGATAGAGCAAAAAAGCACCCTGAAAAACATTTTGCGGTTCTACGGAGTGAGTTATATCTACTATTGTAGCCCCGGGAGCTATGCTATGAATGATTCCTTTCATAACGCCAGGATAAAAATCTCCAAAATCTGTAAGCAGCGTTATAATCATATGCTACTTTCTCATCAGCTGTTTTATTTCTCTTTTGAACTCAACTGTCGTTCTGAAAATCAAATCAGCTATCAGACCAAAGATCACAAACTGAACGCCGGTGATTATGAAAAGGACTGTAAGAAGGGCTAGCATATAATGCGAGACTGCATTAAACCATGCATAGACGACATAGATACCTGTCAGGATTCCAAGAGCTAAAAAAATTAAACCAAAGATATAAAGATATCTTGCTGGGCTGTATCTTCCAATGAGTTCGTAAATCGCTTTTCCAATCCTTATTCCATCCCTTAAAGGACGAAGTTTTGTCTTTCCCTCCCTCTTTTTGTAATTTATTGGTACTTCCAGAATTCTGAAACCCTTTGCAAGAGTTTCTACTGTCATTTCAGCTTCAACTTCAAATCCCGTCTTTCTTATTTCAATGCTCTTATAAACATCCTTTTTCAAAGCTCTATATCCAGAAAGGATGTCGTTCAGGTTTACTCCGTAGGCGAATCTGAAAAATGCGTTCAGAAGTTTATTTCCTAAAAGGTTTAATCTGCTGAAAGCCCCTCTTTCATACTTTGCAAATCTGTTTCCAACCACGTGATCGGCAAAACCTTTTTCAATAGGTTCGATCAGCTTCCAAACTTCCTCTGCTGGATAACTACCATCTCCATCCACTAGAACTAAAATTTCACTGTCAACGATCTTAAAAGCTTCTGCAATTGCATTTCCTTTCCCTTTTCCAGTCTGCAATAGGACTTTTGCCCCCTTTTCAGCAGCTATTTCTCTAGTTCTATCCTTACTCCTCCCATCGATTACAAGAACTTCAAACCCCATCTTTTTAAAGCTTTCAACAACACCTCCTATCCCTTTTTCCTCGTTCAGCGTTGGAATTACGACTGTCACATTCATATCCTGGTTATTCTTAAAAGGCTCAGCACGGGAACGTCCACTTTTCCTCCCTTGTTCGCGATGACTGCAACGCAGAGGACTTTACCGTTGTTCATAGAAATGACTTCAATTGCCTCCGATATCGTCCTCCCCGTGGATATTACATCATCCACTATAGCGCAATTCTTTCCATCAACTCCAGCAAAGTTCTCGCTTAGGAGACCACCCTTTATTTCTTGCCCACGAATTTTCTTTGGGTAATAAATCGCCAGATCAGCCGAAAGTTCCTCGGCAACCATTGAAGCCAAGGGTATTCCACTTGTGGCAATTCCAACGATCACATCGATGTTGCTGCACTTTTCTAAGATCATATCTGCGAGAGCCATTGCAATCAATCTCAGTCTCGAAGGCTTTGAAAGATTCTTCCACTCAACATATATATCCGAAGGCGGCGTCTCGGTTGCTCTAGTCAAAAGCCACATTGCTGTTTCGAAGGAAACGTTTAATTCATCTGCTATCTCCTCAGTTGTTAGGCCCTTTTCCCTAAGCTTTCTAGCTTTTTCAACCAAACTTTCGATTTTCATTTCTTCACCCTCCTTAACACGGTTTCACTACCACAAGTTGGACAGAGATCTGTATTCACTCTCCTACCACAACCTCTACACACTTTTACCCACTTAAAACCTTTCGATATTCTATCTCTAACAACACCTTCTATTCCTATCCCAAGTGCCATTGCAACGTTTTGAATTGAATAATCATCCGTAACTATAATGGGCTCATTACCTTGAGTCTTCTCATCCAAAGCTTTTGCCAGTATTTTTAAATCCGTCTCGGACAATCTATATATATCTCCAGTTTCCTTCGATATTCTTTTGACAATTTTCAAACTCTCCTCACTTGCACACTCAACTTTTAAGTTCTTAACGCTGAGATAAAGAGAGGAATCCTCATCGAGAACTTCGGAAACGACTTCGGGAACTGTTACCATGTTCTCATATACTATCTTTCTCCTAAAAATCGCTCCTGAGTCGAGGATGTATACGCGCACAGTAACAATGGAATCTCTAGGATAAAAACTTTGTCTATTCGACAGAAAATTTAATATCCTAAAGAGCTATTGACCTCATGCGCTATCTTTACATATTACTTCTCGTTTTCTCATTTGCAGCAATTATGATCTTTTTCACAAGTGAAAATGAGCTTTTTGGCTGGGTAAGCTATGAAAAAGGGGTTGAGGAGTCGAAAAAAACAGGAAAGGAAATGCTCATTTTCATAAGCGCTCCATATTGTCCAAAATGTAGAGAATTCAAAGATTTCTTCAGAAAAAATAAGGAATTTTATGATGAAATGGCATCGAGATACATACTGGTCTACATACCGAATCCATCGGCATCACCAATCTTCGTTGAAAGTGTTCCAAAGTTCTGTATAGGCTATGAAGGAAATCTTTCCTGCTTCTATGTTAATTCTGTGGAAAAATTGATCGAAATCTTGAGAAGGTGAGCAGGATGGAGGTTAAGATACCATCTTTTGTCTACATTCAGAGAGGAGCGTTCTCGAAGATAAAAAGTGTTCTGGATAAAATAAACTCACAGAATGCTATAATAATCACGGATCCAGTTGTTTCAGAAATTTTGAAAAGTAAAATCTCGGAACTAGGGTTGAAAGAGATTTTGATAAACGATGCAAGCATTTTGGAAGTTAGGAGAATCGTTTTGATGCTCAGCTATAGCGATGTTGATGCGATTGTTGGTATTGGTGGAGGAAAAGTTCTGGATGTTTCTAAAGTTGTTGCAACTGAGTTAAATGTTCCATTCATAAGCGTTCCAACAACTGCCTCCCATGATGGAATAGCTTCACCGATGGCGAGCTTTAAAGAAGGTGGAAAGCCTGTTTCGATAACGGCCAAATCACCAATAGCAGTGATAGCTGATGTTGAGATAATAGAGAATTGTCCTCCAAGATTAATACATTCTGGCTTTGGTGATCTGATTTCTAACATAACGGCTGTTAAAGACTGGAAACTCTCGAGAGACATCAATGGAGAGAGTTACAACGAAGTTGCGGCTTCAATTGCAACAATCCCTGCCTATCTGATGCTGAACAAAGCAAATGGAGATTTTGTTTTAAAAAATGAGATAGAGTTGTTACTGAGAGGATTGATAATGAGTGGAGTTGCAATCGCGATGGTTGGAAGCTCTAGGCCAGCAAGTGGAGCTGAGCACAAGTTCAGTCACGCAATCGATTATTTGGGCTATGGAAATGGTACGCATGGAGAGCAAGTTGGGATTGGGACCATAATCTTCGAATACATGTATGAAAAAAACTATGGTGATGGAAATTGGATAGCTGTAAAAAACGCGTTAAAGAAAGCTGGTGCTCCGGTGAGGGTTCAGGAAATAGGGATAAGCAAAGAACAAGCTATTGAAGCTTTACTTTATGCGAAAAAGATAAGGAGAAAAAGGTTTACAATTCTAGAAGCTCTAAATCCAACTAGAGATGATTTTGAGCAGATTTTGCAGGTTACTGGGATAGTTTGATAGATTTTTATTCCGAGAGTTTAGAAGGGCAGAGGGATAGGCATGTTTCTGCTGTTCGTCGATGACGTGATTAGAACCTTGGGAAACTTTGCGGATCAGAGATACATAAGAGAAAGTGAGCATGCAGATCTATCAACTACAATAGCTTTCAAAATTGCAAAAGAAAGGAATTCCAGACCTGAAGATGTGGCTTGTTCGATAGTAGAGACGATTAATCCCGTTGGTTATGTTGGAAAAGTTGAAATCGTTGGTGGTTACATAAATTTCTTTGTCAACCAAGAATTTCTCAGCGATACGATCAAGTTGATCCTCTCTGATCCAAAATATGGATCTTTGAACATGAAAGGAAAGATTCTGATTGAGCACACCTCCGCAAATCCAGATGGGCCCTTACATGTTGGACATGTAAGAAATGCAGTCATAGGAGACACTCTTGCAAGATTTTTCAAAAAGGCTGGATTTGATGTTACTACGCATTATTACATAAACGACATGGGTAGACAAATGGCGATAACGTTGCTAGGAGTGGAGAAACTTGGTCTGAGCAGTAAAAAGCCAGATCATGCTGTTGCCGATGCATATATTTCAGCGAATAGGCTTTTAGAGGAAAAAAAGGAGTTGGAAAAAGAGGTCGAAAAGCTCATGATAAAATACGAGGAAGGTGACGCAGAGACTGTGAAAAAATTCAGAGAACTGATCGAATTTGCAATGAAAGGAATAAAAGAAACCCTAGAAAAGCTTAACGTCTTTCACGATGAATTTTTATGGGAAAGCGACTTTATCAGGAACGGTTACGTTGAAAAAGTTTTAAGATTGCTCGATGAAAGAGGATTGATAAAGAAGGAGGGAGCTTGGATAATTGAGTTCGAGGATTTGAAGGAAGTCGTTCTGAAAAGGGAAAATAAAACGACTCTTTACATAACTAGGGACTTGGCATATCATCTATGGAAAAGCGAGAATTATGAAAGGTCGATAAATATTTGGGGTGCAGATCACAAGCTCTATGGTCAGCAATTATGCAGAATTCTGGACATTCTTGGAATAAAGAAACCTGAAATCGTTTTCTTTGAATTCGTATCGCTTCCAGAAGGAAGAATGAGCACGAGAAAGGGAAGATTTATCTCTGCTGATGAGCTGATAGAAAAAGTTAAGGAAGAAGTTAAAAGATTGATTGCAAACAGGGAATTCAGCGAGGAGGAAAGGGAGGAAATTGCCAAAGCCGTAGCTGTTGGAGCAATAAGATTTGATTTTATAAAAGTTGCACCAGAAAAACCAATGATCTTTGACATGAGGAAGGCAGTAGACTTTGAAAGGCAAACTGCCAGCTATATCCAGTACACGCATTCCAGAGCCTGCAGCATATTGAAGAAAGCGGATGAAAAAGAAGAATTCAAATCCGAGCTGTGCAATAAGGTTGAACGCGATTTGGTCGTTCTTCTTTCAAAAATGCCCTATTATGTAAAGAAGGTTGTGGAAGAGTTGAAACCAAATCTCTTTGCAGAATACTTGCTAAGCGTGGCATCGAAGTTCAACGATTTCTATCGAGATTATCCGGTTTTAAAGGCAGAGGATGAAATAAGAAAACACAGACTAGCCATAGTTAAAGCTGTGAGAAAGGTTCTTTGCCTTGGCTTGGATTTGCTCGGAATAAAGGCTTTGGAGAGGATGTAGATGCTGGAAGATTTGCTAAATAGTCTTCTAGGATTTCGATATCCCGGAATCTTTTTGATCTCTCTAATTTCCAATTCAATCCCTTTTGTTAGTATACCTTATTTAAATTTTCTCTTCATCCTCTCCCCACTTATGAGCTTTGAGGAAATGACAATTCTCGCCATAATCTCCGCTCTAGGAGCAACTATGGGTAAAATCATAATTTACTCAATCGGAGCAGGAATGAGATTGGCACTATCTGAAAAAACAAAAGAAAATTTGCAGTTTTTTCAGAAAATTTTTGAAAAATGGGGTTTCTTTGCAATTTTTCTCTTCGCGGCAAGTCCTTTGCCAGATGACGTGCTGTACATTCCACTTGGAATAGCAAGGTATAAACTCCTTCACTATTTTACAGCCGTGTTCTTTGGAAAAATCATCGTGACATCTTCTGTCCTTTTAACGGGGAAATTTTTAGGAGAATTCATGAGAGAATTCATGGGTGATTACTTATTCAGCTTTATCCTTCTCTTTATTCTGACTATTTTTTTCACAGTAATTGTTATCAAGACTGATTGGAAAAAACTGTTCGAAAAGTATTATAAGATATAGCGAGTCTAGCAACAGCTATTAAGCATAAAAACGCGATAAGCTATGCCAAATTATCTCGTCGTAGTTCAGGTAGGGTGGATAGTGAAAAGGGTTGATACAGTTGAAGATGCCATAAACATCGCGATCGCTGAAGCTGGAAAAAAGCTATCACCAGATCTCAGTTTTGTTAGAATAAACGTGGGCACAGTTGAGTGCCCAAAATGTGGATCAGCATTTAAATCAGCTTTTCTGGTTTCAAAAACAGCTTTAGTTGGACTAATTTTGGAAATGAAGGTTTTCAATGCTCAAAATAAAGAACATGCTGAAAGAATTGCGAAGAGAGAGATAGGGAAGAGGATGCCGAACATTGCATTAGAAGTGATAGAGGTGAGTGAAATAAAATAATAATAATAAATTTGATTTGACAATGAGATCAAAATAATGAGACTAGTTATCATAACTTTTATATACTCAAAATACTTATTATAGTTATGGTATTCAGCAAACTGCAATCTGAGGCGGAAATAGTGATAAGACATCTCGAGGTTCTAAAAGCTGTAATGGAAAAGCAGCCCATAGGAATCTTCAAACTCTCAGACCTCCTAAACATGCCAAAACATAGAGTTCGATATTCTCTAAGGGTTCTGGAACAGTCAGGGATAATAGTGCCAACACAATATGGAGCAATGATAAAAGATGAGGGTTATTCGAAGATTGAAAATCTAAAAAGTGAGATTGAAAAAATAAAAGAACTAATATCCAAAATTGAAGAAATGGTCAAAAGTCTCTAATCAACTATTTCCGCAAATCCATATTTTTTGAGAACTTTTGTTATCCTTATTTTTACGTTATCGTTCAGTTTCGCTCCGGGCACAAAGATCACAAAGCCATTTATCTTTGCAATACCATCTCCCTCGCTACCCAAAGCTTCTATTTTCACTTCCCTTACATCCCCAACTTTTACAGGCGGTCTGCTAAATCCGAATTCCTTCAATTTCAACACCTCATATTTTTAATTTTCTAAACTTCGATCAGAAGATATTTAAAACTTTTGCTCGAATTTTTCCATTGGAAAAAATTCCGTTATATCCATGAGAACTTCATTTCTATGAATTATGCTGTAATTTCTGACTATAAAAAATGGTTTTCTAACACCCATCTCCACAGCCAGCTCTTTGCTTTCCAAAACTCCCCCCCATCTTATTTCCCTTCTAGCCTCTATCCTATGCTTTTTCATTATCTTCCCTATTGGTATGTCTGCACGCATTAAGTCATCTCTGAAACCATTTTGAAGTCTTTTCAGCGGTGTATAAGATATTGCCTTCGCATATATTTCTCCACCAGCTTTTAGATAAACTATTCGATAGTTCACTTCATCTCCCTCTTTTATCCCCAATCTTTTCGCTATCTCCTCATCAGCTTTGATGATTCTCTGCTCAACTGTCTCCACAACCACAGCCTTCTGTGTGTAAGCCTCGATTATCGCTGTTACAGAGCCATCTGTTGTTAGAAGAATTCGATGAATTGGATTCAGGTTCATAACTCTTCCACTTCATTCACAGGTTTGCCATTTTTTGTCATTGGTGCTAAATAGTCTAGGAATCTTTGAAAAGAGACTCCCAGAAGTCTAAAGGTCACTTTCAATGGAGATAAAACTGCATCTTCATCGCAGAAATTTATCCTTGAAACTGTTGCCGTTTGTTTGTTTAGATATATCACTATCTCATTCCCTCTTTTGCATCTTATAAGCTCACTTCGAGCTGTGTCGAGAATTTTTTGCCTCTTTAACAATTCTTTGAACTGTTTCAAATCTCTGGCTGTAGCAAATAACTTTCCATCCCTTATTTCAACCTTTGCATCTGGAAAGAGGTTCTTAACAGCCTTTACAACTTTTTCCTCCTCTTCAGTTGGGTGTATGAAAGTTTCTATTTCCACTTCCACGCTCAGAAGCTTTTTTAACAATGCTTTGATCTTCTCCTTGAAGTCCTTTAAGTTTCCTGTATTCTCTATCGTGAAATCTGCGATTTCCATAGCCTCTCTTAGCCCCCATGATTCTTCTCTTCGATCTCTTTCGATCAAATCTTCGATTCTCAAAACATCATCACTCCTCCCCCTCTGCTTCGCTCTCTGAAATCTAAGCTGTAATGGTGCTTCGATCGCAATTATAACAACGCTCCCAAATTCTCTCTTTAAAGCTCTAATTTCATCAATACCTCTTATCCCATCAACAACAACGATTGGAGCGAGAGATTTTATTTTAGGAATGCATCTCTTCGCTATTGCATCCATTCCCTCCTTTTTCCTAATCTCTTCTGCAATTTTACCTAGATTTTCTGCATTCGGTTCCAAACCACGCTTCATCGCTTCTTCTCTTACAAAGTCCCCCATTGTAACAACCGGAATTCCTAGCTCCTTTGCAACCTCTGCTGCGGTGCTTTTTCCAGAAAGCGGATAGCCTACAAAGGCTATGATCATCTTTAACCCCAAATCAAATTTTCAGCATCGGCATTTAAATGATAGCTATAAAGTCAAAAGTTTAAAAAGTAAATGATGAGTAACAATATTATGGAGCTGAAATGTTCGGAACATGTCAAATGCATATTAAAGTGTTCCTTCGACATCTCATGCTTTGACATGGAAGTCTATGTTAATCTTTTAAAAAAGAACCCTACAACTGTCGATGATCTTGCGGATGCTTTAAATAAGGATAAAAGCACAGTTTACAAGTCCCTACAAAAACTGCTAGAAAAGGGGCTTGTCGAAAGAGATTACAGAATACTCCGATCTGGAGGGTATAAATATCTATACAAGCCTATAAATTTTGAGGAATTTAAGAAGAAAATAGTTGAAGCTGTCCAGGTCTGGATGAAGGACTTGGCCGAATTTATTCAGTTGGTAGAGAATTTAGACAGAGAAAAGATTGAGGGCATAATTTTAAAATAGTCAGACAACTTTATATTTTCTTAGACTAATTGAAATCATGCTGGAAGTGAAAGTTCTGGAAGTTGCATTTTATTATCCTGCCCCTTTTGCCACTCGTATTTTAGCATCCTTGGGAGCAGAAGTTATAAAGATCGAACCACCTTACGGAGATCCGGCAAGAGCGCTTGGAGAAATTTATGCGGTATTAAACTTTGGTAAGAAAATAATTCAGCTTGATCTCAAAACAGAAGATGGAAGAGAAAAATTTCTAAAGATGGCTGAAAAATCCGATGTCATAGTTGAAGGTCTCAGACCTGGAACTGCGAGAAGACTTGGAATAGATTATGAGACTATTTCGAAAATAAATCCTGGAATAATATATTGCTCAATTTCCGCTTTTGGACAAAAAACAAAGTTCTCGAGGTTTCCAGCTCACGATGTGAACATCCTTGGATTGGCAGGCATACTTGACTTGTGCGGAAAGGGGGAACCTTTTGATCCAAATCTACAGTTTGCAGACTTTTCTTCCTCAATGGTGGCTGTAATAGCGATACTTTCGGCGTTGATTGAGAGAGAAAGAACTGGAGTTGGAAAAAGGATAGATGTTAGCATGCTGAAATCTGCAATTTTCGGTGTCCCAATTCACTTCACTTCAATCCTAAACGGTCTTAGCTTTGTAAAAGCGCTGACGAGGAATCCTGGATATGGTATATACAAGACAAAAGACGGATACATAACCATAGGCATAGTTGCGGAGGAGCATTTTTGGAAAAAACTTTGCGAAGTTCTTGGAATGCCAAAGATCAGTCTCGCGGATGGAATAAACAACTATGAAAGGATAAGGGAAGAGATTGAAAGAAAAATGGAAAATCTAACTACAAGAGAAGCTGTTGAGAAGTTGAGACTGGCAGATGTGCCAGTTTTCGAAGTTTACAAAGCTAATGAAATTGAAAAGCTTGAAGAAATACTTGGAGAAAGTCTTTTCGAAGAAATAGAATTTCAGGGGAAAAAAATAAAAGCAGTGAAATTTCCCTGGTGATCAGATTACTCCAAATCTAAACATCACGCTGAAGCCGATGTAAGCTATTAAAACCATGACTAGCGAATGCTTTATTCCCGCTGAAACGCTATCTTCTCCTATCACTCAAGAATTCTGCAAAACACCGGCTTTTTGCACCTCATCGCAGCTTCGACGAGTGTTGAAAGGAATGTCGAAGCTATTACGTAAACTATACCTCTATTGCCTCTTCCTCAAATTTTTCAAGTTTTTCAGTTTCATCTAATTCAGAAGACTTCTTCTTGAGAAGTTTGATCGAAACCTCATCATTGATAATTACTAAAAAAGTAATGCTGTAGCATCGACAACTTTTTCAATTACCTTTTCCTCATCCACATATATGAGTTGCCTGTCCTCAACAACTACTTTACCATCTACAATTACATCCCTGACTTCACATCCATTTGAAGAAAAGATGAGCGAATTTGCGTAATCGTATAATGGAAAATTTTGTAACTTTGGCTCAAAAACGATGATGTCTGCAAGTCTACCTACCTCTATTTCCCCTCCATCGATTCCATATGCGATATAACCGTTTCTGGTTGCCATCTCAACGTATTTCATTGGACTTAGAAACTTTCTTCTAAGCTGCTGTAGCAAGATTGCAGTTCTCATTTCAATAAATGGGTTCAAAAGATTGTTACTCGCAGCTCCATCTGTGCCTATTGCAACATTAATTCCTTTCTCAACCATTTCAACTATTTTTGCTATCCCAGAAGACAGCTTCAGGTTACTAGAAGGACAATGTGCTACGCTACTTCCTCTTTTAGCAATCAAATCTATTTCTCTATCTTTAACCCACACACAATGCGCCAGAACTGTTTTATTATCCAGAAAACCTATGGAATCCAGTAATTCTACAGGACTCTTCCCAAACTTTTTCTTCGATTCTTTCACTTCCCAGAGAGTTTCGGAAACATGGATGTGCTTCAAAAGACCTTTTTCTTTCGCAACTTCATTAACCTTTGAAAGGAATTCTGGGGAACAAGTGTATATTGCATGTGGCGCAAGTATGCACTTTATCCTTGATTCTTGATTCCATTTTTCCAAGAACTTAAGGGCTATTTTTAATTCTTCTTTCCCCTTTTCTTCAATTCCTCTGTCTGCCATTCCGTATCCCAATACCGCTCTTATTCCACTCTCCTTCACAGCCCTCGCAACGCTGTCCATGTGGATGTACATGTCGGCAAAACATGTAATCCCATTTTTGAGCATTTCAACGCAGGCAAGCATGGCTCCCCAGTAAACGATGTTTTCATCGAACCTCGCTTCAATCTTCCAGACTTTATTGAGCCAATCTTTCAGTGGAATCCCCTCTACATATCCCCTTAGAATAGTCATAGCCGAATGTGTATGGGCATTGAAAAAACCGGGAAGGATCAGACAACCTTTGGCATTTATTTTTTCTTCTCCAATAACCTTTTCTTTCCCAACAAATGCAATTTTGTTCCCTTCTATCCCGATATTACATTCGAGGAATTTTCCATTGATGAGACAAATTCCCCCTTCCACGACTAAATCAAACATATAAAGAGTTGATGATAGATATTAAGTTTCTTATGAAAATATGAAAAGGATTTTAATCGCAAATCGATTTTGTGTTCATGCTAAAAGACGTCATCAAGGACAGCGTTGGGGAAAGAGTATTTCTACTTGGAAACGAGGCAATAGCACGAGGAGCGCTTGAGGCTGGAATAGATGTTTGTGCAGCATATCCAGGAACGCCTTCTTCAGAAATCCTAGATACTTTGAGCAGTGCATGTTCAATTTTGAAGGATAGACTTGAATATCATGTGGAATACTCTACAAATGAAAAGGTTGCACTAGAAGTCGCAATTGGTGCCTCGCTTGCAGGTAAAAGGGGTATGGCTTGTATGAAACACGTTGGCGTCAACGTTGCAGCGGATGCCCTGCTTAGCTTCGCTTACGTAGGCGCTAGGGGTGGATTGGTGCTGGTTTCAGCAGACGATCCCATGATGCACAGCAGTCAGAATGAGCAGGATAACAGATGGTATGGAAAGATGGCAAAGTTGCCTGTAGTGGAGGCTTCAAGTGTTGGAGAACTTAAGGAAATGACGAAACAATGCTTTGAAATTTCTGAAAGATTTTCATTACCAGTCATGTTACGCAGCTATACTAGGTTAAGTCATGCAAGCGGAGTTGTGGTTCTTGGAGAGTTGCCGAGGAAAAAGCTTGAGAAAGTAAATTGGAAGAGAAGTCCAGAAACCGACGTAGTTTTACCAGCTCATGCGAGGAAGTTGAAGCTAATTCTAGATAAAAAACTCGAAGAGGTTGAGAGATTTTTCAACAACTGGAGCATGAACTGGATCGAGGATGGGAAGGGGAAGATTGGTGTGGTTGCTTGTGGGCTAAGTTACAGTTATGTGAAGGAAGCTATGGAAAATTTGAAGCTAAATCTACCGTTGCTGAAGTTGTCTTCAGCACACCCTGTGCCTGAGAAACTTGTTGAGAAGTTTACATCAAATCTCGACGCTGTAATCGTGGTTGAGGAGGTCGATCCTTTTTTGGAGCTTCATATAAAGGCTATGGGGATAAAAACTTTCGGCAAATTGAATGGCTACTTTCCAATGGACTATGAGTATAACATAAATATAGTGGAAGGTGGAATTGCAAAAGTTCTTGGCTTGGAAACTAGCTTTGACAGGGTTTCGATAACAAAGAATGACGAATTGAAGTCTCTCGCCCCTCCTCGTCCTCCAGTTCTTTGTGCAGGTTGCCCACATACAGCCACTTTTTATGCTATAAGGAAAGTTGTGAACGAACTCGGAAATGCCTGTCTTCCAAGCGACATAGGCTGTTACACTCTTGGAATTAACAAACCGATGGAAGCTGTGGATATAACCATTTGCATGGGTGCTAGTGTGGGCGTTTCCAATGGATTGGCCCATCTTTTAAAGGATAAAATAATAGCCACTATCGGAGATTCTACTTTTCTTCACGCCGGAATACCGGCTTTGATAAATGCTGTTTACAATGGAGCTAAATTCGTCTTAGTAATTCTGGATAACTCAACAACCGGCATGACTGGTCATCAACCCCATCCGGGGACTGGAGTTAGAGCTTGTGGGGAAAGGGGGAAAAGGGTGATTATAGAGGACATTGTAAGGGGTTGTGGAGTTGAATTCGTTGAAGTTGTGAATCCTTACAACGTTAAGAGAATGATAGAGGTGCTAAGAAGGGCTTTAAAGCATGATGGTGTTGCTGTTATAATTGCAAGGCAGCCATGCGCGATGATATGGACAAGAGAAATGAAGAGAAGGGGCAGGATTATTCCATTTACAGTAACTGAAGATTGCGATCTTTGCATGGAATGCGTAAATACATTCGCTTGTCCAGCCTTGATCTATGATGGGAAGGTTAAAATAGATGCAACGTCATGCATAGGCTGTGGGGTATGCAGTCAGATTTGCAGGAAAGGGGCGATAAGGAGAAAATCAGAGAGCTGAGCTGGAAAATATCCGCCAGCTCAACAGTTGTTTCCGTATTCTTTGTCACTCTAATAGCCTTTTATTTGTCTAATTTTGGCTTAAGATCAATATTTCTTGCAGCTTTTTGTTCCATAATTTCCTACTTTGCCCTGAAAAAGTCAAGAATTTTAAAGGAGTTCAGAAATTAGACTTTATAGCCTTCTTAATAACGCTAAAGATTAAACCAATGTGCCCCTTTCTTATTTCACGCAGTATGAATTTCGGTCGCAGATAAAATTTGAGATAGCATTTTCTCAAAAACTTTGCAAGCTCTTCAGCTGGTATCAAAGTCTTCATCACAGGCTTCCCTGCTGTGAACTTTTCATAATCTTCCGTCAGAAGCAAGTTCTTTTCCTTTGCCTCTTTATATATCTCAGTCCCAGGATATGGTGTGAGAATTGAGAATTGCGCATAATCTGGATCCAGCTCGATTGCAAATTTCAAAGTTTCCTCCATTTCCTTTTTGGTTTCAATCGGTGCACCAATGATAAAGGAGCAAATCGTCGATATTTTTAACTTTTTCGTCATTTTAACAACTTCTTTCGCCCTTTCGAGTGAAATTCTTTTTCTGTAATATTCAAGAATTCTTTTGCTCGAAGATTCTATTCCATAATAAATCGCAGTGCAACCAGCTGATTTCATCATCTTCAGAAGTTCTTCACTCACAGTATCTATCCTAGAAGAGCAGCTCCAGGTTACTTCCAGCTTTCTTTCCTTTATTTCTTTGCATATCTCCTCAACCCTTCTCTTTTTCAACGTAAACGTATCATCGCCAAAGGCTATGTGTTTCGCATCGAATTCATCAACAAGCCATTCCATCTCGTCAACTACATTCTTCGCACTCCTCGCACGAAATCGATGACCCATGAGAAGAGAGGAGCTGCAGTATCTGCAAGCAAAGGGACATCCCCTAGAGGTTATCATTGGAAAAACTTCCAGCTTTTTACCTAAAACAGAATATTTCTCCAATGGTAAAAGGTCAAAAGCTGGAAATGGGATAGAATCCAAGTCTTGAATGAAATCTCTTGGAGGATTTTTCACAATTTTACCTTCTTCCTTGTAGTATATCCCTTTTACACCCTCAAGACTTCTCCCAGCCTCTATTTTTTCAGCAACCTCAACAATAGTCTCCTCTCCCTCTCCTATGCAAACTGCATCAACGAATTCATTTTTCAACGCTTCTTCTGGATGAAAAGTAACGTGAACTCCACCAATGATCACAAAAACGTTTGGAAGAACCTCTTTGATTTTTTTTGCATATTCTAGAGCTGATTTAAAGGTTGGAGTTGTCGAGGTTATACCGACTATTATAGAATCCCTTATCCTTTTTATCAAATCCGAAAAATTCAAATTTTCAACAAGGTCGTCGATTATTTTTATCTTAAACCCCCTTTCACGCAAAACAGATGCGAGATAACTAATTCCAAGTGGAGGAGAAGATATTTCAAGCATTTTAACAACTTCAACTCTCGCATTTGGATTTATCAATGCTATCATACAGTTATTTTCTTCCAAACTGCCTTATTTCTAATGCAACCAGGATCTGGCTTCAAATAATCACTAAAATAGTTGTAAGCCCTTGCCCTACATCCTCCACAAACGTAACGATAATCGCATTCACCACAACCCTCTATTTTATCCTTGTTTCTCAAATCCTCGAATACTCTGTTGTTCTTCCACAAGTCTTCAAGATCGTCAAATCTAACGTTTCCAACGACTAAGGGGAAGAAGACACAAGGAGTAATATCGCCATTTGCTTTTATTGCAAAGTAAAATCTTCCCGCTCCACAGCCACCTATGAATTCAGCAAGCTGTTTAAGTCTCTCTCCAGCATTTACATTGTAGAAGTGCGTTGGTATTATGCTCCCAGAGCATTGAAAGGCTATTCTAGCAAACTGGGGTGCCGTTGAGAGAAGGCTTATGTTTGAATTGAAATTTCTTTCATAAAGCATCCTAAGCAATTTCTCTCTCTGTTCCGGAGTTATATCTGCCTCAACGATTTCTTTACCTCTGCCAGTTGGAATGAAGTTGTAATGCATGAACCAGTTTACACCAAGCTCTTCACATAACTTTATTACCTCTTCAACCTCTCCATAATTGTATCTCGTCACGGTCATCGAGACGTTGACAAAAAAGCCATTTTTAACTGCATTCTTTATTCCTTCTACAGTTCTATCAAAAATCCCTTTTATCCCGCGAAAAGCTTCATGTGTTTCCCTCATTCCATCTAGACTGATCTGAAGATAACTTACACCACTCTCTTTCAACTTCCTCGCAACTTCATCATTTATCATTATCCCATTTGTTGCGATTGCAACATATATTCCTTTCTCAGCTGCATATTTCGTCAATTCATAAATGTCTCTTCTTACCAACGGTTCTCCACCTGAAAAAGCTATAATCGTCACACCCAGTCTGTCCAGCTTATCTATTACGTCCATAGCTTCTTCCGTTGTCAACTCGTTTTCCAAAGGTTTACCGGCTGTTGCATAGCAGTGTTTGCATCGAAGGTTGCAGGCATAAGTTATATCCCATACGACTTGAAACGGTGCACCGGGAACGAATGGCTTTCTAACTCCAAATTCTGCCAAACCCTTTATCACACTTGCCAGCCCTTTGCGCCAGTAGGGATCCTTAAATTTCTCCTTTAGCTCATCAACCGTAACATTAAAGCTGTCTCCACCTCTCGTCAAAACCGGTTCTATCAACTTTTCAGCAGCCTTACATTTCCAGCATGAATTTTTACGAACTCCCACAAATAATTCAAGTGCCACTTCGATCCTATTTTTCCCACAATCTTCACAATAAGAGGAAATTTGTTTTAAACCTAATCTGGTAATCGGATTAATAAAATGAGAGAACAAACTAACTTTGTCGATCATAGTAATTATGCTTTCGCAATGTTTAAATAGATTATGATTTTAAAACTTCATACTATGGAGGTGAATGAATGCTGAATGAAATAGCTGAAATAATCGAGAAAATAAAATTGAAGCCATCAGACGTAAAGATATACTCCATCCTTCTAAACAAGGAGCTTGGAGTTAAAGAGATCGCAAAAGAACTAGGTCTTTCGACGAGGTTTGTTAGGGAAAGATTGAAAGAGCTCACGAAAAGAGGAATTGTAAAGAAAAGAATAGTTGAGGAGAGACGGCTTGGGTACAAGTACATTGCAGAAGAGCCAAGAGAAGTAGTTAAGAGAATAAAAAGCCAGATATTAGAAGAGTTTTTCAGACTCGAGAAATCTTTAGGAAATATTTAAAATCGAGTTCGATTTTTTGTATGGAGAGAATATTTGCTCCTTGGAGAATCAGATACATCCTTGCCCCAAAACCAAAAGAATGTATCTTCTGTAACGCTTTGAAAAGTGATGAAAAGGATGCACTCGTGGTTTACAAGGGTTCAAAGAGCTTTGTAATAATGAACAGAAACCCATACAATCCTGGGCATGTAATGGTGTGCCCAAATCGCCATGTTCCTTCACTTGAAGACCTCGATGAAGAAGAGATGCTCGAAATCATGAAGCTCACAATATTATCGATGAGGGCGATAAAGAACTGCATGAATCCGGATGGCTTCAACGTTGGCGTAAACATAGGAAAGGTTGCTGGCGCCGGTATTGCTGAGCACTTGCATATTCACGTAGTTCCGAGATGGAACGGAGATACATCTTTTATGCCAATTCTTGCAGACGTTCAAATAATTCCAGAAGCTTTGGAGGAGACGTATGAAAAACTAAAGAAATCCTTTGACGTCGTCGGCGATCCTTCTAAGAAGGATCGATAAAATCCCATCGCCAAAATCTCCCCTTCTTATCTTATTCCACAAATCCAATCCATCAACTTCGATGTCTGCACGATAATAGCAGCGCAGGATTATTTTCTTCAGTTCTTCCGCAACTTTAGAAAGTTCGGAATTACTTTCTATAACCTTATCAAAGCAATGCATATAATTTATGCTATCGTTGCAACCATTTCTTATCGCAAGAAATCCCAAACATCCGGCCTCTAAAAATTCTCTGCTTGCATCTTTTCCCTCTTTTTCGAGTTTTTTAGCTTTCAAGTATTTCAGCTTCGCTTTAAACTCAATTGGAAGATCTAGGTTTTCCAATTCCTCCACGTTCATTTCACCAAGTGCGAGTAAATTCTGAAAAACTGCAAAGTTTTTATCAATTTTTAAAGCTTCCAATAGAACTTTTTTTGCTTCATCTTTTTTTCCAAGTCTAATCAAAGTGACTGCAAGATTGTTCAAAACCTTAACATCCCTCTTTATTTCAATCGCCTCTCTTAGCAGTTTTTCCGCTTCCCTATAATTCCCCAACTTTATTTCCAGTAAACCCAAAGCTGAAAGGATTTCAAATTTGAACTCTTCGTTTTTTAAAAAATTACAGGTCTCCAATGCATCTCTGTAACATTCTTTAGCCTCCATATACCTACCAGAAGTATGGTAAAGATTTCCCAAGTTGAAAAGGCAACCAACAACGTATCGAATGTAGCTTTCATCATCCTGCGAGAGTTTCAAGTATAGCAGCAAGGCTTCATGGTAAAAATTCTCAGCTTTTTCGAAATTCCCGAGAACATAGTTTAAATTTCCAAGAGTTCCAAGAATTCTGCCACGTTCATGACCATCTAAATTCTTCAGAATTTCCTCTCCAATTTTGCAGAGTTCTTTTAAATCTCCTTTCCCGCTATTAGCAATTTCTATAAATTCCTCAAGATTCATCAAAAGGATACATAGACAAGCTTTTTAAACTTGTCTCATTTATCGCAGCGTGAAAGTGCTAGTCTTGGATACCACGCTAAGAGATGGTGAGCAGACACCGGGGGTTTCACTTACAGTGGAGCAAAAGGTCATGATTGCAGAAGCTCTCGACTCACTTGGAGTTGATATAATCGAAGCTGGAACTGCAATCGCCTCAAAGGGTGAGTTCGAGGCTATAAAGCAAATAGCTGAAAGAGGATTAAAAGCAGAGATTTGCAGTTTTGCAAGGATAAAAAAAGAGGACATCGATGCCGCAGCTGATGCAAATGCTGATTCAATTTTCATGGTAGCCCCATCTTCGGATTACCATATAAATGCCAAGTTTCCTGGAAAAGGGAAAGATTACGTGATAGAGAAGAGCATTGAAGCAATAGAATATGCTAGAGAGAGAGGACTAATAGTAGAATTTGGGGCTGAAGATGCTTCAAGAGCAGATTTGGATTTTGTAATTTCATTACTCAAAGCTGGGGAGGATGCGAAGGCTGAAAGGCTAACCTTTGCCGATACTGTGGGAGTTTTAACTCCTGAAAAGACTGAGGAAGTAATAAGAAGGTTGAAGATGGAACTCAAAAGACCTATAGCGATTCATTGTCATGACGACTTTGGATTGGCGACGATAAATACGGTGTGTGCGATTAAAAATGGGGCAAATGAATTTCACGCAACGATAAATGGAATAGGAGAGAGAGCTGGAAATGCAGCTCTTGAAGAAGTTGTGATGACTCTTGAATTTCTATATGGAATAAAGCTTGATATAAAAAAGGATAGAATCTATCCAACTTCCAAACTGGTTGAGAAGTTTACAAGAATCGTAGTTCCGCCAAACAAACCAATCGTTGGAGACAATGCATTTACGCACGAAAGTGGGATCCATACTTCAGCACTATTGAAAGATTCCAGAACTTACGAACCTATTTCTCCGGAAGTAATAGGTAGAAAGAGAGTAATAGTCCTAGGGAAGCACGCTGGAAAAGCCAGTGTTGAGGCGATATTGAGGGAACTTGGTTATTCTGCAAATCAGCAGCAAATGGAAGAAATACTGTCCAGAATAAAGGAATTAGGGGATAAAGGGAAGAGAATAACGGATGCAGACGTTAAAGCGATAATAGAGACAGTTTTGCAGATAAAGAGTGAAAAGAAAGTGAAGCTCGAAGATTTCACCGTAGTTACGGGCAAGAATATTACTCCAATGGCAAGCGTCAGGCTGAAAATAGATGGTGAAGAGAGGATTGAGACAGCAATAGGTGTGGGACCAGTTGATGCTGCAATAAATGCGATAAGAAAGGCTGTAAAGAGCTATGCGGATATCAAACTCGTCAGTTATTATGTTGAGGCGATAACCGGTGGGACTGATGCACTGGTGGATGTTGTAGTTCAGCTTAAAAGGGGAAATAAAATTGTGACAGCAAGAGGTGCGAGAGCTGACATTGTAATGGCATCTGTTGAGGCGTTCATCGAGGGATTGAACATGCTAATTTAATGTTTATTACTTAAATTTATTTTGTAGCAAAATTTAAATTTTGAGAGCAAAGTGCTCTTTTGGTGATGCACCATGGCGGAAAACGTCATCTTGGTAGGCAAAAAACCGGTCATGAACTATGTGCTTGCAACATTAACGCAGCTGAATGAGGGGGCAAATGAAATTACGGTTAAGGCGAGAGGAAAGGCTATCAGTAGGGCAGTTGACGTCGTTGAAATAGTGAGAAACAGATTTGTTCAGGGTTTAAAGATAAAGAACATCAAAATAGATACTGAAGAACTCGAATCCCAGGATGGGAGGAAAGTTAATGTTTCAACTATAGAAATCACGATCGCGAGATAGGAAAATTTTTTATTTTTTGAAAAACCCTTCTACTTTGTGAGGATTGGCTATTTCTGCAGCTTTACTCCTAGGGAAATAATACATTCAGCAGGCTTTCTGCCTTATAGAATATTCGCAACAAAAAAACCAATCGCTCTCGCTTCAGCTTATATCCAGAGCTATTCCTGCTCTCAAGTAAGAGGTGCACTGGAAGTTATACTTAACGGAGAGGATTTCCAAGGATTCGTTGTAACAAGGAGCTGCGATACACTAATGAGATTGACAGACATCTTGGAGTTCCTCGGAAAAAAGGTCCATAACATAGAGTTTCCGACAAAGATTGGAAACCTGGATTACTACGTAAGAGAACTTAGGGATTTCATCGAAGTTATGGAAAAATGGGGAGGGGAAGTTAGCTTTGAAGGGTTGATAGAGAGTATAAAATTGTATAGAGAACTAGAAGAAAAAATTATGAGACTTTTTGAAATCGACGCCGATTACGAGCTTGCAATTAAAGCTCAGCAAATGGAAGTAGAAAAGGCGATAGATCTTGTGGATAAAAGGTTAAGGTGTGCTAAAAAAAGAGATGGAAAGAAAATTCTAATAACCGGAAGTGTTTGTCCATATCCAGAAGTTTATGAAATTTTTAGAAAGGCTGGCTTTGTTTTAAAGGATGATCTCTGCACAGGAAGAAGGGCTTTTGAATTCGATTATCCAAATTTCGAGCTTAGAGATATGGATTCTGCGCTGAAGTATTTGGCTGAGAAATACTTTAAAAAAGCTCCATGCCCGACTAAGCATTACGATGACGACTACAGATTCAGATATTTGCTGAAGCTTGCAGAAGATTGCGAGGCAGTGGTTTTCATGTTAGTTAAATTCTGTGAACCCCATTTCTTTGACTTTCCACAGCTTAAAGAAAAATTAGAGGAGATAGGAAAGAAAGTTGTGTTGATCGAATTAGAATTTCCAATTTCATCTTATGAGCAGATAAGAACGAGAGCAGAAGCTCTAAAAGAGGTGATTGAGTGAAAAGATTGAGGATTGCTGAAAGAATGAGAAATCTCATGGCAGGTTACTACATGATGGGACATAGTGCAAATTTCAGAGCCTGGATAACGAGCGGAGCTCCGGTGGAAATTCTATATGCGATGGACATTTATCCAGTTTATCCAGAGAACCATGGAGCTCTAATAGGTGCTGCAAAACTTGGAGCTTATTACTCTGATTTTGCGGAAAAGAGGGGTTTTTCTAGAGACCTATGTTCTTATGCGAGGTGCGACATTGGTTGTGTTTTTGCGGGAACGAGTCCTATAGGTGGATTGCCAAAACCTAGTTTTCTATTTGCTTGTAATAATATCTGTAACACGGTTGTAAAGTGGTATGAAGTTCTCAGTAGAATATTCAAAGTCCCCCTTTTCATTTTAGACGTGCCATTCATAAGAAAAGAACTAAAAGAATATCATTTGCAATATGTGGAAGAGCAACTATACGATTTCATAAAATTCGTTGAAAAGATCACTGGAAATCCATTGGATGATTCAAAGTTAAGAGAAGTTGCTACAAAATCCGTTGAAGCGGTAAAACTTTACGGTGAATGCCTAAAAATGGCTAGATTCAAGCCATCACCCATGACCTGCTTCGATGCTTTTATAAACATGGCTCCAATTGTTTGTCTTCGTGGAACGGATTATGCGATATCTTTTTACAGAGAGATGAAAGAGGAGCTTGAAGAAAGGGTGAAAAATTGTATTTCTGCCATAGAAAGGGAAGAGAAAAGACTTCTATGGGATAATATACCGATTTGGTATCGTCTGAGATGGCTTGGTGAATTCTTTGAAAATAGAAATGCCTGCTTGGTAGCAGATACATACACAAACGCTTGGACTGGATTTGGAACAATTAAGAGCACAGATTTAATTTCAAGCCTTGCGGAGGTTTATACGGTGTCATATTTAAACATAGGGCTTGAAAGGATGGTGGAAATCATAAACGGACTGATAGAATTCTACGAAGTTGATGGAGTAGTTATGCATTCAAATAGGAGCTGCAAGCCATATTCGTTCAATCAGTATGAGATTCAAAAGAGGCTTAAAGTTCCGGCTGTTATAATCGAGGCTGACATGGTAGATGAGCGCGCATTTAGCGAGGCGCAAATTTTAAACAGGTTAGAAGCTTTTCTGGAAATGTTATGATCTCAGCCGGTATCGACATAGGTTCTCTCACAGCAAAATGCGTGATATTGCAAGATTCAAGAATCTTGGCTTATAGAATTTCGAAGGTTAAGCCAAGTATTGAAGAGACGGCTGAAGAAATATTCCAAGAAACTTTAAAGATCACTGGATTGAGGAAAGAAGATATTTCTAAAGTTTTTTCTACTGGATACGGAAGATCTCGGGTCAAATTTGCGGATAAAAGTGTGACAGAGATCACTTGCCATGCCGTGGGAGCATTTTTTCTAATTCCAACTGTCCACACAGTCATCGACATCGGTGGTCAGGATAGCAAGGTTATCGCTGTTGAGAATGGGAAGGTGTTGGAATTCGTTATGAACGACAAATGCTCTGCAGGAACAGGAAGGTTTCTTGAAGTTATGGCCAATGCTCTGAATTTAAAAGTAGAAGAGCTTGGAGAGATAGCCATGAGGGCTAGGAGAAGAATAACTATCTCTTCAACCTGCACAGTTTTTGCAGAATCTGAAGTTGTTAGTTACATAGCGATGGGGGAAAGAATTGAGGAGATAGTTGCAGGAATCTGCGATTCCATTGCGAGCAGAATTGTTGGATTGGTGAATAGAGTTGGTGTAAGGGAGGATGTTGTTTTAACTGGAGGAGTTGCAAAAAACGTTGGAGTTAAGAAGGCGCTGGAGGAGAAACTTGGTGTAAAGATAAAAGTGCCAGAAGAGCCACAGATAGTTGGAGCATTGGGAGCAGCAGTTTTGGCGATGAGGAGTAGAGATGTCCAGTCATAGAAAAGATTTAAGTGATATTTCGAGAAAAGAAGTTCATGAGGTTCAGGGACTTTGCAGAATTCTGTGAAAGCATTGAAAAAATCTCTTCAACGCTGGAATTGACTGTGAGAATTGCAGAGGTAATTAAGAAGATAAAGGACGATGATGATCTATATAATTTTGTTCTTTTCATAATGGGAAGAATTTATCCACCCTGGGATGAAAGAGAGCTAGGAGTTGGAGTTGGATTGTTATATGAAGCCCTTGAAAACGTCAGTGGAAAAAAGAAGGAAAAAATAGAAGACATGGTTCGTGAACTCGGAGATCTTGGATTGGTTAGTTCGAAGTTGATAACTGAAAAGAGCATGCTGACACTGGAAGTTGAGGAGTTGACGATGAAGAGATTGAGAGAGATATTCGACGAGATTGCAGGTCTTACTGGAGAGGGGAGCAGAAAAAGAAAAATCCTCCTTCTTACTGGCTTATATGGCCAAGCAACTCCTTTGGAGGCGAAGTATATAACAAGGCTTATAATGAACGAGATGCGCTTAGGAGTTGGAGAAGGAATTGTTAGAGACGCGATTGCTAGGGCATTTGGAATCAATGAGGAAATAGTGGAAAGAGCTTACATGATAACCAACGACCTTGGAAAAGTCGCGGTGATTGCGAAAAATAAAGGAAGAAAGGGGCTTGAAGAAATGAAAATACAGCTAGGAATTCCGGTTAAAATGATGCTTGCACAAGTTGCGGAAAGCTTTGAGGAAGCAATAGAGAATGGAAACATTGCGGTAGAATGGAAATTCGATGGAAGTAGAGTTCAGATTCACTGGGGAAATGGTGTGTTAAAGATTTATTCAAGAAAACTTGAAAACGTAACAAATGCTCTGCCAGAGATCGTGGAGGAGATTAAGAGGTGTGTTAAAGAAGGAGTGATTCTTGATGGAGAAGTTATAGCAGTTAAAGACGGAAAGCCATTGCCTTTTCAGCATGTTTTAAGGAGATTCAGAAGAAAGCATGAAGTTTCAAAGATGGTTGAAAAGATCCCATTACAGCTCTTCATTTTCGATGTCCTTTATGCGAATGGAGAAGTTATAGACAAGCCTCTAAAGGAAAGGAGGGAGTTGTTGAAAGAATATATAAAGGAATCTGAAAAGATCAAAATAGCCGAACAGGTTGTGACGAAAGACAAGGATGTAGTGGAAAAGATATTTAACGAGGCCATAAGCGCCGGTCATGAGGGAGTGATGCTTAAAAATCCTGAATCTCCATATATTCCAGGAAAGCGAGGAAAGCACTGGTTAAAGCTCAAATCCGTAATGGAGACGCTGGATTTGGTAGTGGTTGGAGGAGAATGGGGAGAGGGGAAGAGAAGTCATCTCATAAGTTCCTATGAGCTAGCTTGCATAGACAAAAATACCGGAAAATTGCTCAGAGTTGGAAGAGTTGCAACTGGTTTCACCGATGAAGATTTAGAAGAACTGACTGAACTTTTCAAAAATATTATAGTTTACAGGGAAGGAAAGATTCTGGGATTTTTGCCAAAATACGTCTTCGAAGTTGCCTATCAGGAAATTCAGAAGAGTCCGAAATACGAAAGCGGATACGCTCTTAGATTTCCGAGGTTCATACGCTTAAGGGATGATAAGGATGTGAGCGAGGCGGATACGATCGAGAGAGTGGAAGAACTTTACGAGCTTCAGGCTAAGAAGACTTGATCAGAGCCGTTATTACTCCATGGCATTTGCAGGCAGTTGCAACTATTAGCTTATCAACTTTTCTTGAAATTTCTAAAACTTCAAGCAAATCTTCTCCCCTTATAGCCCCCAAACCCGGAGCCAACTGATGGCTTATCAAAATATGTGCCTCAGAACAGGCAAAACTCAGCAAATCGTACATCGGGCATGGACGTTTAATCTTTGTCACAGGACATATCTCTGGCGATGAACAGTTTTGAATGCAGGTATCATCTCTATTATAACTCACAGCAATACTCCCTTTTCCAATGGATACAATTACTTTCAAAGGAAGACCTGCCAAGATCTCGTTGACTTTCTCTTTCCAAGGCTTAAAGTTATCACTTAGAGCTTCTGCAGCAACGTGAATCGGTGCAGTGGGAAAAATCCATTCAGGCTTTAGCTCTTCAACAAATCTTCGCAAATCTTTAGCTTTAGCTTTTATAAATCTTTCTTTAAATTTTTTCGCAGCATCGCAGTTCTCATCCGGATCCAGAACGATGAACTCTCTTTTCTTAGACACAAGATACTCAGCCGCTTTAACACCAAATCTACCACCACCAACGACGATGTCCATGTAGAAAATTGAGTCTTTATTAATAGATTTATGTTGGGAAACCAATTTAGTTAATTTTTTAAATAGAGAAGCTAATTTTACTCATGATCGATATAAGTATGAGCCAAAAAGAGATACAGGAATTTCTTTCCAAGCCCCTTATAGCGAGAATAGCCACAGTTGGAAAAGATTTGACCCCAAACGTTCATCCAGTCTGGTTTTTATATGATGGTGAGTTCATCTACATCTCTACTGGCAAGTTCTCAGCCAAGGTTAGGAATATAATTAGAAATCCCAAGGTAGCAGTAGTTGTTGATGTATCGGAAAAGGAGGGAAACAAAGGAGTCATCATAAGGGGAACGGCGGAAATAGTTGAAAGCGAAGAACTTTCAAGAAAAGTTCTTCTGAAATACCTTTCCCCCGAAGATCCTGAATTCCAGCAACTGCTCCAGATACCAAGGGTAGTTGTAAAGGTAAAGCCAGAGAAAATTTACTCCTGGGATTCTTCAAAGTTGTTCAAAAAATAAAATTATTTTTTAAAACAATTTATATTTCCTTCCCACATCAATCTCACCGTTGTATGCACTCTTTGGCATTATCAGTTTTCCTATTGCTGCTAAGGCAAATATCTTGGCAAGATCGCCAGGAACGAATGGTAAAGACCCCATGAGCAGAATTTCAGACAATGAAGGATCTTTTCCTATTGAAAGAAGCCAGAAATAAAGCCAAGTACATCCCAGACCATGGATTATGATGAAGTTTGCGAAAAGCAGGAGTGGAAGTAAGGTTATGAAAAACCTAGATAAGATAAAGCGATCTATGAAGTAACCAATGAAGAATGCTGCAATTATAAAGCCAAGCAAATACCCGCCTGTAGGGCCAAGAATTGCAGAAATTCCCCCCTTAAATCCGGCAAACCAAGGAATGCCAAGAGTTCCAAGTGAGACATAGATAAACTGCGAAATCCCTCCCCAGTTCTTTCCTAAGATTATAGCACTCAGAAAGACTGCGAAAGTCTGCATCGTGATCGGAACTGGTGTCCAAGGGAGTGGAATTCGTATCTGGGCACACATGCCAGTAAAAATGGCGAAGATTATGGCTAGCATTAGCTTATACTCAAACCTGGCTTCATATCTCCATCTGAAAAAATTTACCCTTGAAAACTCCATTGGAATCACCATTTAGTTTTAGATGAAACGATCAATTAAAATTTTTCGATTTTAAAAGTTCGACAGATTTATATTTTCTAACCTTTGCTTTCGGGATATGAGAATAGTCATGAAATTCGGAGGTGTAAGTGTAAAGGATGGGGAAAGCATACTTCATAGCGCTAATCTCGTGAAAAAATTTGCGAATGGAAATGAAATCGTAGTTGTAGTTTCTGCCATGTCAGGAGTTACCGATGCACTCATAAATGCTGCTAAAAAATGCAGTTCCGAGGCCTCAGCAGGATTTGTAAAGCTCTTTGTTGCGGAAATGATGAAAAAGCATTATGAAGCTGTGGAAAAAGCTGTTTTGAATGAAGATGTTAAGAACAGAGTTATATATGCTCTTGAAAAACTCTTTGATGAGCTGGAAAAAGTTCTGCTTGGTATAACTTATCTAGGAGAGCTGACAAAGAGGAGTGAAGATTATATCGTCTCCTTTGGGGAAAGACTTGTAGCACCAATATTTTCAGCCTCCCTTCTTTCCCTTGGCGTCGACTCTGTTGCCCTAACTGGATGTGATGCCGGAATTATAACAGATAAGAACTACGGAAAGGCGAAGCCATTGCCAGGAGTTTATGAGTTGATAAGGAACAGAATTGAACCATTGTTAAAGATAAAGAAGATGGTTCCGGTCGTTACGGGATTCATAGGCTGTGCAGATGATGGGAGTATAACAACGCTTGGAAGGGGCGGTAGCGATTATACAGCGACAATACTTGCCTCGGCGCTTAATGCAGATGAAGTATGGCTCTGGAAGGAAGTTAATGGGATAATGACATGTGATCCGAAGTTTGTTCCAAACGCAAAATTTATCCCACAGATATCTTATCAGGAAGCGATGGAGCTCTCTCATTTTGGAGCAAAAATCCTGCATCCCCTCGCTCTAATTCCGGTAATGAGGAAGAACATTCCAGTCAGGATAAAGAATATTTTTAATCCAGACTTTGAGGGGACTGTTATTTGCTCTGATACAAGGGAGAGCAAGGATGTTGTTAAGGCATTGAGCCTAATACCGAGGGCCGGAATAGTAAGCATAAGTGGTGCTGGTTTTGATTTTGCAGAAATTATGGCAGAAGTTTTCAGATTACTTGCTGAGGAAAAAGTTGGAGTGATAATGGTGGCTCAGAGTTCATCTGAGTTGAGCTTGTCCATTGTTGTGGATCAGAAAGATCTCGAAAAAGCTTATCAAGCGCTGAAGAAAATAGAAAATGGTGTAATAAAGGTTAATAAAACTGAGAACGTTGCTGTAATAAGTGCAGTTGGTGCGGGAATGGCTGGGACTCCTGGAGTGGCAGGAAGAATATTCTCGGCTCTTGGTAGGAATAATATAAATGTAATAATGATAAGCCAGAGTTGTTCAGAGTACAACATATCTTTTGTCGTGAAATCCGAAGATGGAATAAATGCTGTAAAAATAGTGCATGATGAGTTCGGGCTTAACAATTAAAGAAAGTGCAAAGAAGGCTGCAAATCTGCTTTTGAGACACGAGTTTGTAAGAATATATACTCATTACGATGTTGATGGAATTTCGGCTGGTGCAATAATAGCAAGAGCCTTGCTGAGACTTGGGAAAGAGTTCCAGATTAGCTTTCTCAAAGGTTTAAACGATTTCGAGGCCGATGAGGCTGAGCTAATAATATTCGCGGATATGGGAAGTGGATACAGTGAAAAGATTTCCAAAATAGATTCCGATATAATAATACTGGATCATCATAAGCCAGATGGAGAAATAAGGGGTAAGAAAAACCTTGTACACGTTAATCCACATCTCTTTGGCATCGATGGCACTTATGAAATCTCTGCAAGTGGCGTAGCTTATTTATTTGCAAGAGAGTTAAATGGCAACAGGGATTTAGCATCTTTGGCAATTTTGGGGGCAATTGGAGATAAGCAAAAGTTCATAGGATTGAATGGAGAGATCATGAGAGAGGGAATAGAGGCAGGGTGTATTGAAGTGAACAGGGGTATAAACCTACCTTCGGGAAAGATTTCTAAAGCCCTGAAGATGAGCTTTGAACCATTCTTGGACTTTTACAAAAAAGATGAGGAGCTTCAAAAATTCCTGAGAAGTTTAAAGATTGATGAAGATAGAGAAGTTGATGAACTTTCAGAAATCGAAGTCCAGAGACTTGCTGATGCAATTGCTCTGAGACTTTTAAAGCTTGGTGCATATGAGGGTGTCTTCGATCAGATAATAGGAAAAAAGATCTTGGTAAAAAACCTGGTAGTCAAAAATCCAGTAACAATGGTGGACATAATCAACTCATGCGGAAGAATTGGCGCAACTGGCATTGCATTTAGCATTTTGCTAGGAGATGAAAAGGCGCTTAAAGAGGGAATGGAAATCGCAGAAAAGTTCAAAATCGAAATCTTGGAGGAGATTTATAGGAGAAGAAATGAGGTTAGAGAAGGTTTTTGCATCCGCTATTTAATAATGGATGATGCACCCTCAACTAGTTCTGTTGCAACAATCCTTTCCCGTTACCTTTTCCCAGACAAGCCACTGATAGTCCTAAATATAAAGAAGGATGGAAAAGTGAAAGTTTCGGCAAGAACTACAGAAAAAATTGCAAAAAAGCTCGATTTAGCGGAAGTCATGCGCTTATCCGCCGCAAAGGTAAACGGAATAGGAGGGGGACATAGAGTTGCTGCTGGGGCAAACATAGCTCGGGAAAAGATAGAGGAATTTCTGAAGGAGGTAGATAGGCTCTGCTGTGCTATGCTCGCCTAGAAATAGAAATTAGAGATGCAGAAAAAATCGTAAAAGCCCTCAGCATTGACGATCCAGAATGGTGTAGATGTTATGCTGATGGGGATAAAATAGTGATAGAAGTTAAAACTCACAAGATCAGTTCCCTCCTTTATGCGTTGGACGATTACTTAATTCACATAAAGATGTGCGAACAGATATGAAACTCCCGTTGCAGGATTACTTGGAGATCAGAAAGAAAATAAATAAAATTGCAGATTTAAACAAGTTTAATCTTCCCAGAGGGGTTTTACACTCCATTCTCCTCCAGAAGAAAGTGGAAAATGTCAAAAAGAAGTATCATTTATTTGTAGAAAAAAAGATGGAAATACTTAAATACTGGAAAGAAAATAAAAAATTTCCTGAATGGTTAACTTTAACCCCGGTTATGAAAGTTCGACTTTTACTAAATGCGATGGGTTTTTCTACAAAGGAAATAAATATGGCATTAAGAAGACCAGAAATTCTTGATAACGATCTTTCAAAAGTCGTTTATAGAGCAGTTTCAATTGACTTCATTTATTCTCCAATAGCAATAAAACTTCAATCCGTTCTTGGAGAAATAGGAGAAAAAATAGTTGAAGAGGAGTTAAAGAGGCTTAGAGTTAGGTTTAAAAGGGAGAAGGAGTTGAGAATGCAGAAAACACCCGACTTTTTGCTAGAAGAGCCGGTGGAAATATTTGGTAAAAAAATAAGATGGATCGAAAGTAAGGCGCTTTTTGCAGATCACAGAATTTATGAATTGTACTCCAGAAAACAGTTTATTAAGTATAGGGAAATATTTGGAGAAGGTATGACGATTTTCTGGCGTGGATGTGTTGAGGGGATAGATGTGAGTGATGGAAGTGAATTTCATGGAGAACTGAAGAGAAAGCTACTTGAAATGGAGATAAAGGTAAAAAGAAGTGAAGAAGTAAACGGCAGCCCAATAGAGCTTGCAGAAGATTTTTTAGCCAAATACGCTGAACAGGACTCATTTCCATATAATGCTGAAGTAGTTAGAATTCTAAGAAACATGGGGCTCATCGTTAAGCAGGAAGATTAATAAGCAGCAGGAATTTTTTCCATGGACATTTGGGAGTTCATAAGGAAATATTACATAGATTCCATTGTGTACAAGGAAGGATACAACGTGGTGAACACGATTACTTGGGCAGCAATCCTCGTGATTGCAGTCTTCCTTCTCTATCGTTTTCTCGAAAAGAGATTCGAGATCGATGAGAAATTCGTGATTGCGACAGTACCATATATTTTTCTCGGCTCTTCTTCAAGAGTTTTGGAGGATGCCGGATTTCTAAATCCTCCAATTTCTTATCTCTTCATGTCTCCATTCATCTTTCTCCTAATTTTTCTTTTAGCCTTTCCAACACTTATGATTTCAGGAAGATTGACAAAGAGATATTACATCCCTTACGCGTTCGTGGGATTGATTCCTTCTTTCTTTACATTTCTTCTTCTCTTCTCGAACTTGGTAATAGTGAATCCGCTTGTTTTTCCAAACTCGATCGCATTGGCGTCTCTTGTAGCCTTTCTTTATTACGCTACATTTAAGAAAACAAGGAATTTTCTGAGCATTCTGATCATGTTCGCCCACATGCTCGATGGCTTTGCGAGTTGTATTGGAATTCAGTTCTATGACTACGTAGAAATCCATGTGCTTCCAAGATTCATCGTAGACAACTTCGGCCCATTAGCTCTGCCAATTGTAAAGTTCATCGTGATCTCAACAATCCTTTACCTGATCGAAGGCGAAGAAAAAAGAACTCTCAAAAATTTCATAAAGCTCGTGTTATTAGTCTTTGGCTTTGCTCCAGCTTTGAGAAATGCGCTAAGGATAACATTTGGAGTTTAGCTGAAAAATGAGTCCAAACTAGTCTGCGTGCTTTTTAACCTGGCTTCTGAATAACCAAATCTTTCCAGAATTCTCATCACAGCTGGGAGTATTTGATGCTCTATGTAGTAATCCTTGTCGAGCTTTTTGACTTCATAACCATCTCTGCGCTTTATCCTTAAATTCTCGCCATCGAAGTTCTCTACCATATCTATAGGATAAGCGCGATCTCCAACATTTCCAGCCCCTTTGACGACGACGTAACCAACTTTTGATCCAACTGGGTAAACGATCCCTATCTCCTCAGCTCTCTTAGCAGCCTTTACATGTGCCTGAACAGCCTCATATTTCGATGGTTTCTTCGTCAGCCCCTTGTATATTACAACATCTTCCAGCTTAATCTTACCACTTCTGATCGTCTCAATAACTTTCATAACAAAATTCAAAGCTTTTTCGGGATTCTTCTCTCTCAGAAGGATTTCTATTACTTCCTTCTGTGCCTTCTTCGCCAATTCGCACCAGTCTCCTCTTCTAACTTCAAGCCCTCTTACCAGTATTTTCCCGTCCTCAGTTATTCCCGCATATCTTTTCTTCTCAACAAAGAAGATCGTTCTAAAGAGTTCATCGAGCTCTATTTGCACCGGAAGCTCCTTTGAAATTCTCTCTATTAGCTTTTCTACATCTTTTTTAAGTTCTTCGATACCAACGGGTTTGGAAACGAATATGCTGTCCGTATCGCCATAAAGGACTTTGAATCCCATCTCCTCAGCAATTCTTGCAGAAGTCTTTATAAAGTATCTTCCCCATGCTGTAGTTGCTTCAGCACATTCCTTGCAATACCATCTCGCCCCGCTCCAGCCCATGTAGCCATAGAAGGAATTTGTGAGAATTTTCAGTGCTTGCTGCTTTATGTCCAACAACTTGTACTTCGGATCCCTTTCATCCATTGTCTTCATGGCCTTCTTTATCTCCTGCCTTCTCTTTATCAGAGAAATCAGGATTCTTTTGAAAAATCCATCCGGTTGTTTCCTGAATCTATAACCAACTTCCGGCGCTACAAATTCCCCATTCGGACTCAGTGTGTCTGGGCTGATGTTGAAGGCTATCATTATCGACGGATACATACTAGCAAAATCTAGTTCTGCAACATTCTCATGCAACCCTCTTTCTGGCTCAATTACAAAAGCTCCTTCATAACTTTCTGCAACCTCCACTGCATTTGGTGCAACTTCTCCAAGCTTTTTAGCTTCGCTCAACAAGAGCCAGTCAACTTGCTTCCCTCTACCAATTCTGGTTACATCGTCTAAGGGAAGTCTTATTAGCTTCGACATTTCATAGTGCATTGGTAAAAGCTCCTTGGCTATTGTAAAAGTGTGTATCAAATCCCTCCTTGCATGCAAAAGAACCTTTTCTCTATCCTTTTCCCAGTATTTGGCCACATCCTTGCCTTCGATGTCTTCAACCTCAACTTTTGCACCCAAAAATTCTGCAATGTTCTCCAACTTCTTTATCTTCACTTCACTAATCCTCAACGCGATATCGTATAAATCCACGTTTAACCTTCCAGTTATCTTTGGCCTCCCTCCTTTAAAACTAATTGATCCTCCATCTCTGCCAATGTTGAGTGGAACCTTCAGTTTTTCAGCCCTTTTCCTTATGTAAGGCCAATCAAAGGCATCTTGGTTGTATCCAACGATTATGTCAGGGTCAACGGATTTTATTATTTCAACGAACCTTTGCAGGATTTTTCTTTCTTCCCCTACTATCAGCTCCTCTTCCTTTTCTCCTTCCCCCCATTTGACCGCGATGACAATTATTGGATCCCTCTCCGGATCTGGCATGCCAAAAGAAGAGAGCATTTCGCAATCAAAAGCAAGTATTCTCATCTCAGGAACTTCCATGTCTATTCTTTCCACATTTTCGATCTCATAACTCTTTATTTTCCCCTCTATTTCCCTTCCACTTATCCTTACACCATCCATGCAAGCTAAATCCTTATCAATTAAATAACGGTAAGCGAATGGAATATCTGCTTCTCTTACTTCCCCGAATTCTGAAAAGATTTCTCTGAGCTTTGGAACATGCTGAGGATGTTTTGCATAGATTACAAAAGCTTCTTCTTCTTTTCCAAAGACTTTAACTTTCCTCCTTTCATATGATTCTGGAGCTATCATTCCTTTTTTGCTCTTTACGACGACTTTTTCTATTACTTCCTCATCTACCCCAAAGACGTAGAAATATGGCTTGAAATTTCTATCGTAGGCTGTAAAAATCTCCTCACCTTTACACCAGAGCCTTATCACAGCTTTTTCATCAACCGTAACATATTCAGCATCCAGCAGCAAACCTTCAACCACATTTTTAATAACCTTAAAAGAGATTTAAGTTTAACCGAAGCCAAGATTTTTAAAGAGTTTTGATGAACCAAGTCGATGATCGTCAACTTCCTCACTGTAAATACCAGCTGGAACAGAGAAAAGGTTGTGGATTTTATGAGAAAGATAGAATTCGATACTGTTTTCCTCGACTTGCCTGAACACTTCGAAGCATACTTCGCAAATGGAATGATTCCAGAAGTGGAGATAGGTCTTTCACAGGATTTAAGAGCGTCTGAACCGATAATAAGATTTTGTTGGGAGGAGGGTATTCCAATTTACTGTTATCTTGAAAACAAGGCATCAAGGGAGAGAGTTAATGCACAACTGGAGCTAGCAAGGCTTGTTTTAAGGGCGAAGATAAGCAAAAAGATAGAGGTTGATGAATGGAAAAGGGTGATATTTAGGGATCTCGAATCTAGAAATGAGTCCGCTGAATACATAGAAATGAAGATAAGGGAGAATGCTGGAAAAAGAAATGCTTGCATAAATATTCCAATACAGGTTGAAAAAGAGCTTGAGGGAGACTTTAAGGTTGAAAGAGTTATGCTCTACGACTTCAAAAGACCGATCGACAGACTTTATGAAATTGCAATGAAAGAGCTTAAAGGAGAAAAAGTGAACGATGAAGAATGGTTGAGATTGATAAGAAGGCATATTGCATTCGTCGATACGGTGGTTGAAATTGGATATGAAGAAGCTTGCAAGTTCATATGGATATAGAGGAATATACATAGACATCGATGGAATAAGACACGGATATCTCGTAGAAGGGAAGTTTGAGGAGAGTAGAGTGGACTTTGAGGATTTCATAATAACTCCAACTTTTTTCAACGCACATACACATCTTGGAGATTCGATTGCAAAAGATCCACCATTCATAGATCTTCGCTCAATGGTTGGTCCTGGAGGATACAAGTTCAGAATCCTTAGCTCTCATTCTATAGAAGAGCTCAGATCCGCAATTTTAAACGAGATTGAAATTGCAAAAAAGGCTGGAACTGCATTTTTCCTCGATTTTCGCGAATCGGGGATGGAGGGATTAAGGGTTGTTGAAGGTATAGATTGCATAATCCCTCTAGGAAGGCCTAGAAGTGTTGAAGAGGCAGAAAAAATGAGCTGCATAGGCTTTGCTATGAGCAGCGTTCGGGATCACAATCTCGATTTTTTAATAGAAGTGAGAAAAATTGCGAAAAAAAGGAATTTAATGTTCGCAATCCATGCTGGGGAAATTGACTGCGATGATGTTGAAAGGGCAATAGAGCTAAAACCTGACCTCGTTGTGCATATGAATTCCTGTATCGATTTTCTTCGAAATTTAATCGAAGAGGAGATTCCTATTGTCTCATGTATAAGATCGAACGCATTCTTCGATTTGGTTAACCCAAGAGCCTACAAAATTCTTTCATCCTACGAAAAATGGCTTCTTGGAACAGACAATGGAATGCTTTTCAATCCCTCGATGCTAGAAGAGATGCATTTTTCTTCCCTGATCTTAAAGGATGATTGGAGTATTTTAAGGGCTGCAATAAACGGTCACAGGATCTTTGGTGGTAAGCTTGGACTAAAAAAAGGTTACATCGTTTTCCACAAAAAATGGAATTTCAGAAATGCAAAAAACCCTATTGCAACACTGGTTAGAAGGGCTAGTTTTATCGATATAGAAGCGATAGTCTGCTGTTAAGAAGTCGAGAATTATTCCAGTCATGATCCATCTCAAGTAAGATTTTCGATTGATCAATCTTTTCTAAACATTGCAAAGAGGTAGATGATTGAAGCTAAAAAAGCGGAAATCGCGCTTGCAGAGATTGGGAGTAGAAGAGATATGAAGAATCCGGAGGTCAAACATAGGGAGGTTATCAGAAAGGAATAGAGCAGGTTTTGCATGACGTTTCGGGCAAATTTCTTTCCAATCGCTGAAGGGGCGATGAATATTGCATAAGCCAATATCGCTCCAACGCTTCTTACCACAGAAACTACGGAAATTGTAATGATTGCAAAAAGAATTGCATCGAGTGCTTTAACGTTCAAGCCAGAAGCTTCTGCCCCTTCGGGATCGAAGAGATAAAAAAGGAATTTTTCATAAAAAAATACAAAGAATAAAAGAACTAGGATCGCGGAGATGACGAGGTAGAGAAAATCTTTTTCTGTTAGCAAATAAAGTTCGCCAAACATAAAATTCCAGAGTTTTGCAGCAAAATTTTTGGAAAGGGATAAAAAGATTACCGCCAACGACATTGAAAGGGCAAAGGATATGCTTATTCCAACATCTATATTATGGAATTTTGAAAGAAGCGTTGCGATTGCTGAAAGAATCGTTGCAAAAGCTATGGCTACAATGAAGTAGTCTATTTCAATTCCGTAAGATGATAAAAGAAGAGAAAAGGCCACTCCAGCTAATGCTGAATGTGATACGCTTGCGATAAGGAAAGAAGCTTTTCTAAAGACTGAAAGACATCCAGAAATTGATGAAATCATGGAAATCAAAAAAATAGATGCAAAAATGCTATCCATGTTGATCACCGTAAAGTGGATGTATTACTCCTTCCTCACAGATTACAACCGGAATTTCAGTGTTGTAAGCCTTAAATAAGTTCTCCTTTGTAAAAACATCGTTTGGTTTTCCAAAGGCTATCATTTCTCGATTCAAAAGCATAACTTTGTCAATAGCATGCAAGATCGGGTTTATGTTGTGAACTACGATTATTTTCGTTGCTTTAACTTTTTCCAAAATCTCTACGATCTTCTTTTGACTCAAAACGTCCACACCGTTAAATGGTTCATCAAGAAGAAGGATTTTTGGTCTCTTCATTAATGCCCTCGCTATCAAAACCCTCTGTTGAAATCCCCCGCTTAGTTCGCGAAAGAGAAGTTCAAGCTTGTCCGAGATTTCAAGCTCTTCTATCAAATTCCAGTCCAATTTCTTTGAATTCATCCTTAGAACATCTATAACTCTAACAGGTAATTCTGTTGAGAGAGAACTTTTCTGTGGAACGTAAGAAATATGATTAAGAACTTCTTTGCACTTTCTGGGATCCTTTTTTAAGACCAAAATTTCTCCCTCAGCCTTCAGCAATCCCAAGATACACTTTAGCAAAGTAGTCTTTCCAGCCCCATTAGGGCCCAAAATTGCCACAAATTCCCCTTCTTTTATCTCAAAACTTATTCTTTCGAGTATCCTTCTTTTTCCATACGAAAAACTCAGATTTTTTACCTCAATCGCCATAGAATTGCGATGACTACTGCTTCAAAAACTGTAATCGCTCCAAGCAAATATACGATGAACCCTTCCCTCTCTACAATCTGCGGATTTGAAAGTCTTGCCGCATTTAATACCAGCCGGGATTCGTAGCTGATGTTCGACAAAACGTCTATGACAGAGATTCCACATTCCATTTCTGAAGCTAATTTTTTTGCAACCTCCTCAAGCTTTGTTCCCTTTTGATATTCAGCCATCACCAAAATGCAATTCCCTCTTTTTTTAGGAATTTCTAAAATACTTGGAGAAATTTCTTCAGGAAAAACGAATGAAACATTCAACTTCAACGCTGAAATCGCATAGGCAACATGTGGATCCATTGCGATGAAGTCGTAATTCTTAACTTTGGAAACTATTTTTTCTGCATCTCTCTCCGTTTTGGAAAGATGATGCACAAATCTTTCAAAGTTCTTCTCGTATTTCTCAGCATTCTCCGGAAAAATGGATGATAGCTTCTCCTTTACTTTTAAAGCGATCTTCACACCATTTTCAGGGTAAAGCCAGTAGGCATGGTAGTTCTTACCAATTCCAGGAAAGCTGAGAATTGTTGCTTCGTAATCTTCAAAGTCCAGAGTTTCGTTACAAAGACCTTTCAGTTCTTCTTCAAAACCCAAAAGCTTCGAGTTTGCCAAGATCAACATTTTCGCTTTCTTAGCCATTTCCAGATCTCTATAGCTCAGAGAGAACATGTGAGGATCCACGTTAGATGGAAGTATACTTTTAACACTTTCTCCATATATTTCTTCAACTAAAGGTTTTAAATCTGGAATCGAAACAACTATACCTGCATTTGCTACAGAAAATAGAATTAGAACGAGGGTATAGGTTTTCCACATGGACAAATCCCCCTTTTACCATATTTCCTTTCGATGAACTTCTCTAGTTCTTCTCCTAGTTCCAGATCTATTTTAGAAGCTTCGCAGCAAATGAGTTCTTTTTCAACACCAAGATCTTCCAGCAGGCATTCAACGAGTCTATGTCTTCTCATAAGCTTTTTTCCTTCATTGATACCTTTTTCAGTTAAGATTAGACCCTTCCTTTCTACATAAATTCCATACCCCAATTTCGAAATTTTCAGCAGAATTTTTTGAGCTGTTGATTTGGAAATTCCCAGTTTCTTTGCCAAATCGCTTGGACCTACAACATATTGCCCATTTTCCCAAGCTATGAACAACGTCTTTATTATGAACTTTGTTTCCATAATGAACGTAGTCTGTGATTTAAAAATTTTGTCATAAATCGGAAAAGGATTTTTATCCGCGAGATTTAGCAGTACTAATGCCCGTAATCACTCTTAACTGGAAAGAACTTGAAAAACTTGTTGGAGCGAACAGAGATTTAATTTTGGAGAAATTACCAATGATCGGTTGCGACGTAGAAAGGTATGATGAAGAAACTATATCCGTTGAGTTCTTTCCAAACAGACCTGATTTGTACAGCATTGAAGGAGTGGCAAGAGCTTTAAGAGGTTTTCTTGGCATCGAAACTGGCTTGAAGGAGTATAAGACAAGGGATGGAGGATGGAAGATATTCGTTGAAAAAAACGTTCTCTCTGTTAGACCCAGAATCGTGGGATGCGTTGTTAGAAACATAGAAATGAGCGATGAAGTCATAAGGAGCCTTATAGAGATTCAGGAAGACCTGCATTGGACAATAGGAAGAAACAGACGTAGAATGGCAATAGGTATTCACGATCTAAGCAAGGTTTACTTCCCACTAAGATATCTTACAGTCGACTCAAACTTTTCCTTTATCCCATTGGATTCCAATAGAAGAATGAGCGTTGAAGAAATCTTAAAGGAGCATCCAAAAGGAAAGGAATACGGTTTTATACTTCATGGGAAAAAAGAATATCCAATGATCATCGATTCAAAGAATGAAGCAATTTCTTTTCCGCCAATAATAAATGCTGAGAAAACGAGAGTTACTGAGAGGACGAAAAATCTATTCATCGACGTAACCGGGTTCGATGAATATGTTGATAAGGCGTTGAAGATTCTGGCATGCATGCTCAGCGATAGAGGAGGGGAAATAGAAACTGTAGAAGTAATTTATCCAGATAGAAAGGAAATAACACCCGATCTTAGTCCTAGGAAAATAGAAGTGAGGAAAGAAGAAATATATTCACTTCTAGGACTAAATATTCCAGAAAAAGACGTCATTTTAGCACTTGAAAAAATGAGATTTGGTTGCAAAGAAAAAGGAGATGTCTTTGAAGTTCTTGTACCTCCATACAGGGCGGACATCATGCATGAGTGGGATGTCATCGAAGATATCGCAATAGGTTTTGGTTATGAAAGAATTCCTCCTGAATATCCAAAGACGACAACAATAGGTGAAGCTCATCCGTGGAATGAGATTAGGAACGTTGTTAGAGAGATAATGATAGGCCTGGGGTTCACTGAGGTTATCACTTTCACTCTTACGAGTGAAAAATCTTATAGCAATCTTAGGAGATCTGCAAAGCCATGGGAGGATTACGTTGTACTGATGCATCCACTTACAGTGGAGCACACCATTGTGAGAACTGAGCTTCTTTCAAAGCTTCTTGAAGTTCTCGCATATAACGTGCATTGCGAACTTCCAGTAAAGATATTTGAAGTTGGAGATGTTGTTGTTGCTGGGAAGAACAGGTTAAACCTTTGTTTCTGTTTGATGAATTCTAGGGCAACCTTCTCAGAAATCAGAAGCTATGTTCAGGCTTTCATGAGAGAAATAGGTGTTGACTGGAGAATTGAAGAATCCGAAGATGGAGCTTTTATAATCGGGAGACAAGGTAAGGTTGTTGTAAATGGAAAAAGCGTAGGAATTTTCGGAGAAGTCCATCCAGAAGTTTTAGAGAATTTTGGCATTCCTTACCCAGTCGTGGCATTTGAAATTGATTTAACGCAAATCTTTGACTGCGGGGAATTGTTATGAAATTTCTTTTACTCGTCCCCGATGGAATGGCAGACTGGAGAATAGAGAGACTTGGTAAAAAAACACCACTGGAAGTTGCTGAAAAGCCAAACATGGACTTCATAGCCAAAGAAGGGGCATGTGGAAAGGCCAATACCATACCAAAAGGATTCGAGCCGGGTAGCGATATAGCAAATCTAACGATTCTTGGAATAGATGTTAAGAAATACTACACTGGACGTGGACCAATAGAGGCGCTTGCCAAGGGTATAAATGCAAAAATGGTTTTTCGCTGTAACCTCGTTAAAGCTTCTGACGTCATGCTAGACTATGCTGGGGGAAGAATTGATGACGATGAGGCGAGGAAAGTAATAAGGTATCTAAATTCAAAAAAGAAATATGATTTCATCGAGTTTTACCCAGGAAAAAGCTACAGAAATCTGCTAATAATAAGGAGAGAATTTGGAGAGGTGAAAACTTATCCGCCACATGATATTCTGGGAAAGAAGGTTGAAGATTACTTTCCAAAAGATGGAGAACTGGCAGAATTGCTTATCGATTTGATCGAGTGGTCAAAAAGAGTGTTGCCAGAAGTTACGGAAAAAGCCAACATGATCTGGCCATGGGGAGGAGGAAAGATGCCAAAATTTCCAAACTTATCAGAAATTCGAGGAATCAAGGGGGCGATGATTTCGGAAGTTGACCTTTTGAAAGGAATAGCAAAAGGAATTGGATTTGAGTCTATCGAAGTGGATGGGTTAACGGGGTATGTTGATACGAATTACAAAGGAATAGTAAGGCAATCTTTAAAGGCTCTGAAAACTTTTGACCTAGTCGTAGTTCATACCGAGGGAATAGATGAAGTGAGTCATGAAGGAAATCTTGAAGGGAAAATAGAAGCGATAGAAATCTACGATGAAAAACTTGTGGGAAAAATACTTGACAAAGCAGATTTAAGTGAGTTGAAAATTCTCCTAATTCCAGATCATCCAACACCAGTTGAGCTGAGAACTCATGTTGCCGAAAGCGTCCCATTTGCAATTTACGGCTTTGAAAGAGATGATGTAAAAACGTTCTCGGAAATATCTTGTCTTGAAGGAAGGTATGGTGTGATGGATGGATTAAAGTTGATGGATTACTTCTTAAGGGTGAGGAGATGAACTGGATCGAAATGGAACAAAAGCTGATACCACAGGTTTATAAAAGAATGGGTGTTGTTTTTGAAAGAGGGGAGGGTTGTTATCTATATGACGTAAATGGAAAAAAATATTTAGACTTAGTCGCTGGAATAGCTTGTGTTTCTATAGGTCATTCTCATCCGGAGTTCATCGAAAGAGTTTGTGAACAATTAAAAAAACTCGTCCATGTTTCAAATCTATTTTATACAATTCCGCAGATAATTCTTGCAGAAAAACTCAGGAAAATAACGAAAATGGACAGATTCTTCTTCTGTAACAGTGGAACCGAGGCGATGGAAGCTTCGCTGAAGTTTGCAAGGAAGGCAACTGGTAAAAAAAAGTTTGTTGCTTTTAAAAACGCATTCCATGGAAGAACGATGGGATCTTTGTCAATCACTTATAAGGAGAAGTTCAGAAAGGCATTTGAGCCTTTAGTTCAGCCAGTTGAGTTTGCAAATTTTAATGACATCACTGATTTAGAAAGAAAAGTTGATTCAGAAACTTCTGCAGTAATTCTCGAACTCATCCAAGGAGAAGCAGGAGTTTTTCCTGCGGAAAGGGAATTTGTAAAGGTTATATTTGAGCTTAAGGAAAAATATGGATTTCTTGTAATTTTCGATGAAGTTCAGACAGGCTTTGGAAGAACTGGAAAATGGTTTGCAAAGGAGCACTATGGCTTTGAACCAGATATAATGGCGATGGCAAAAGCTATGGGTTCAGGATTTCCAATAGGCTGTGCAGCGATGAAGGAGGAGGTTGCAGAGAAACTTGAAAAAGGTGATCATGGATCAACTTTTGGCGGAAATCCATTAGCTTGCACAGCATCGATTGCGACAATAGAAATAATTGAGAAGTACAAACTGGTCGAGAACGCGGAGAGGATGGGGGAGTATTTCATGAAAAAGTTGCGAGATTTGAGCGATGATGTGCGTGGAAAGGGTCTAATGATCGGAGTTGGAATTAAGAATGCTGAAGAAGTCGTTAGAAAAGCTTTAGAAAAAGGACTGATCCTCAACGCTACTTCAGATGATAACATAAGAATTGTCCCTCCACTAATAATAAAGAAGGAGGAAATTGATTTCGCGGTTGAAAAAATTGCTGAAATCGTGCAGAAACTTTAATTTAAGGGGTCAACTCTTAATGAACTATTGCATAATTACATGAGAAATGTAGAACTTTCACCAACGATGAAAGGCGGGCTGCTGAGTGGTTTGAAGAGAACTCTGCTGGGTGGAGAGTCATTCTTCTCCAACTCTGAACATCGATGTGAAATGGGGCAGGGCTAAAACTTTCTTTGCCGGAGAAGGGCTTTTTCTTTTAAAGATAGAGGGAAGTGGAGATCTCTTTCTCTCCTCATTTGGCGGAATAGAAGTTCTCGAAGTTGACGGAAAACCCTCAGTCTACACCAGACACATAGTGGAGTTTGAAGATTCCTTGGACTTCAAAATAAAGGGAGCTGGAGGACTTAAAGCCACACTTTTCAGCGGTGAGGGATTGGTTGCAGAATTCAATGGGAAAGGAAAAGTGTGGATACAAACAGGTCTATCTCGGAATACTTGGGATAGTTTCATCTCTGCTACCCTCAGAGCTTAGGCGATGAACTTATTTCTAGTTTTTTTGAAAGTGTAAAGAATTCTGTGGATAGCTGTTATATGACTCAGAGCTGCAATGATGAGAATACCTTCATAGATGTAGCCCGTGAGCATTGAAAGGAAAAGAAAGATCATCCTTTCTCCCCTCTCAGCTATTCCTACATCGCATCTCTCTATTATTTTTTCAGCCCTTGCTCTAGTATAGCTAACCATCAGCGCACCGCTCATCGCAATTGCAATGAGTAACCAGTCAATGCCATATATACCAAGGGCTATGAGGATCAAGATGTCCACGTATCTATCAACTACCGAATCGAGAAATCCGCCAAAATCCGTGACAAGCTTTTGAGTTCTTGCCACGATTCCATCGAGGAAGTCGAAGATTCCACTGAGTAGAACGAAGATTGCCGCAATAAATATCTCACGCTGGACGATTAGAAAAAATGCAAGAAAGCCAAGAAATAATCCAAGTATCGTTATTTGGTTCGGTTTCAAGAATTTTCCAAGAACATTTGCCATCGGTCTCAATAACTCCGTGAGCAGCGGTTTAAACTTGCTAAGCATAAAAATTCTAGATTTAGAAATTTTTAAATTTGTTGCTAAAATTCGAAATATATAAATAAAATTAGACGTTCACGTTCTCTATTATCGTAGCTCCTCCCTGCCCTCCACCGCCGCAGAGGGTTGCGCATCCATATTTTGCATTTTCTATGTTCAAAATCCTTGCAAGAGTACCGGTAATCCTTATGCCACTCGCTGCAAGTGGATGACCTATAGCTATTGCCCCTCCTCTCGTGTTGACTTTTTCTGGATCTATTTTCAACATCTTTATTGCAAATAGCGTTACAACTGCGAAGGCCTCATTTATCTCCCAGAAATCTATGTCCTTAATTTCCAGTTTTGCATACTTTAAAGCTTTCTGAGTTGCCGGCACAGGCCCTTCGCCCATAACGCTCGGATCAACCCCTGCCCAGCCCATTGAAACTATTTTAGCCATCGGTTCGAGACCATATTCCTTCATCTTCTTTTTGCTCATCAGCATTATTGCAGATGCTCCAGCGTTCAATGGAGAAGAGTTGCCAGCAGTTATAACACCTCCAAGCTTAAAGGCTGGCGGAAGCTTTTCCACAACCTCTAAGCTAGTATCTGGTCTTATTGACTGGTCCACATCGATAACTTTTCTACTTCCATCTGATAGCTCAACTTCGATCGGTAAAATCTCTCCCTTGCGCTTTGTCGGATATCCTTCTCCACTCAGGAAGTAGTTCTTTCTCAAAGCCTCAGTTGCAAGCCTGTGACTCCTGACTCCCCATTCGTCAAGATCTCTTTTTGTCCAACCTAGCTTTTCCTTCCATTTTTCAAACAATTTCTCTGCAGTAAGACCCATGCTCATTGCAGTCATCAGATCGTATTTTTGAATTAGATCCATTCTTTTCATCAGAGTTGGCGATATTCCCATGTGCGGGTTCAAATCTGGTTGCATTGGTAGATGGGTCATGTGCTCTATTCCACATGCGATGGTAATATCGCTGTAGCCCAGCATTATTTCCATTGCACACTGATGCATTGCAGACATTCCAGATATGCAAACCCTTTCCGTACCCTGTGCTGGGACTTCAATTGGTAGATCTGCGAGCAAATTTATTATTCTTCCTCCATAAAGCCAGTTTTCACCCATTTGCATCGTGCATCCGGTGATTATGTCTCCTATATCCCTTGGATCTATGTTCGTTCGATCTATCATCTCCCTTACAAGCATCGCAGCTACAGCAGGCATATCTATTTTGTTATATACATCCTTCTCGGGCTCTCTTGGACGTGAACGGGAAAAGGCGGAGCGGATAAAATCGACTATATAAACTTCTTCCATCAAGATCACCAAAAATTAGGAGAATGGATGCTTTCTTATCGAAGCTAGTCTTGAAGGTATCTTGCCAATCAAAGATCTGGCAATTATTTCTATCTCTATTTCTCTAGTCCCTTCATATATTTCAAGAATTCTGACATCTCTATACATCCTGGCAATCGCCTGCTCGTTCAGGTATCCATAACCACCGTAAATCTGCAAAGCTTCGTTTACAATTTCCTGCGCAACGTGAGCACAGTAGTATTTGGCCATCGCTGTCAATCCTGGATCTGGCATTCCCATCTTATCCTGGAAATACGCTGCCTGGTAAGCTAGAAGTCTCGCAGCTTCGAGTTTTGTCCTCATCTTCGCAAGCTTATCCTGTGTCACTTGGAAGTCGATGAGTTTTTGCTCAAAAACTTCTCTGTTTTTCGCATAATTAAAGGCGAGCTCGAAAGCCCCCTGGGCAATACCAACAGCCTGGAATGCCACAGGAATTCTTGTTATGTTGAAGAAGATCATTGTCTGATAGAATCCCTGTCCCTCCTGACCTATGAGATTCTCCTTTGGAACTCTAACGTTCTTGAAAACAACCTCAGCAGTATCGCTCGCCCTTATGCCCAACTTGTTCTTCAACTTCCTTGCCTCAAGCCCAGGAGTTCCTTTTTCAACTATGAAAACGCTCATCCCATGATGTCTCTTTGGCGGATTTGGATCTGTTCTTGCGAGGACTATGTAATAATCTGCAATCGTTCCATTTGTTATGAACATCTTCGTCCCATTTATCACATATTCATCCCCTACTTTATCTGCCCTAGTCTTTATTCCAGCAACATCGCTCCCAGCTTGTGGTTCTGTGTAGCAGGCGCAGCAAATCGCCTTCCCCTTAGCAAGCGGTGGAAGATACTTCTTCTTTTGTTCCTCAGTTCCAAAGGCGAGTATTTGCTCAGCACCAAAAGTGGAAGAAAGAATCTGTCCAAGTCCTCCATCTACTCTCCAAAACTCCTCGACTACAAGACAAGAGTCTAAAACTCCTGCACCCTGACCTCCATATTCCTCTGGAAAACTCATCCCTATAAAACCTAATTCTGCAGCCTTTTTCCATAGTTCAAATGGGAATTTCTCTTCTCTGTCACACTCTTCAGCGTATTTTGGAAATTCTTTTTCCGCAAACTCTCTAGCAGCCTCTTTTATCGCTTTCTGTTCATCCGTTAAGATGAAGTCTGCAAGCATTTCGTATCACCGGAAAAATCACCGACATCGCGGGTATTTAAGGTTTGCTGAGTTTTAAATAATTTTTTAACATAAAAAAATCAAGAAGCTATTTAAACTTATCTATTTTTACTAAAATTTATTTTTTAATTCCGTAAAAGTCGTACCATCCGCCTTTACTTCCAAATTTCAGCTTCTTATCTCCAAGATATCCTGAAAAGACAAGCTTCTTCAGAGTGATTGGTGGAGCATAATGCTTCTCCTTTGTTTCCTCATAAATGTATTCAGCAATGTGTAAGACTGTATCAAGTCCTATCAAGTCCATCAGTTCGAATGGACCCATTGGAAAGCCAAAAGCTAGCTTGCACATTTCATCTATCTCCTTTATCCCAGCAATTCCACTTTCAAACAGTCTTATCGCTTCAACAAGCCATGAGTTTATGAATCTGGTCGTGAAAAAGCCTGGAGCATCGTTGGCGGGAATTGGAACTTTTCCAAATTTCTTAGATAACTCAACAGTTATTTCAAATGTTTCATCAGAAGTCAGAGCGCCGCGAATGACTTCGATCAGCCTCATAACTGGTGCGGGGTTAAACCAGTGCATTCCGATGAACTTTTCCTTCCTTTCAACCGCTGTAGCGATGCTTGAAATCATTATTCCAGAGGTGTTTGTTGCAAAAATCGTCTCTTTCTTGCAAATCTTATCCAGCTGAGCAAAAATCTTCCTCTTTAGCTCCAAATTTTCTGGAACCGCTTCGATCAAATAATCGACGTCTTTTAGACTTTCGTAATTTGTGGAAGTCTTTATTCTTTCCATACACTTCTCCATTTCCTCCTTACTCATTTTTCCCTTCTCAACCAACCTCTGCAAACCATATGGGCCGCTTCTTATGTTTTCAATTGCCTTCTTCAGAATTTCTTCACTGATATCGACAAGAACTACTTCATAACCGCTCCTAGCGGCAACTTGCGCAATTCCATGGCCCATAACCCCAGCTCCAACTACTCCAATAATTTTTATGTCCTCGAGTTTCATGAAATGAAACGGAAATTTTAAATTAAAAAATTTTCTATTTTGCCCAGAACGGGTTTTCCCTTCTTTTTATTTCAAGATATTCGAGGAAAGTTTTCCTTGTTTCTTCATCGAAAGAAGTCAGAAGTTCCCTCTCTATTACCTTTGCATGTTTTTCAGGAATTTCTACATATAAAATCTCGTCACCTTCCAATTGTCTACCTATGGTTACTTCATCAATCGCTATTGCAACTTCTTCACCCATTCTCGCAATTGATATGTTCTTTCCCTCCTTCTGCATACTCCTAACTTCCCCAACCTTGCTTCCATCTGGTTTTATCAACGATGAACCCCTCCTCAGCTCTCCAGCGAGAACTTTTATTCCAATGATCGCAGGCTTACTCCTTCTGAAAATGAATTCCTTCAAAAGCTTTATCTTCCCAGGCTTTATAAGCGCTTCAATTTTCTGCTTTTCTTTTCTCAGCTTCAGTTCTTCTCTCCACTTCACAAAAGAATCGATTATCGTGTAAATTATGTTTCCCTCAAAGATTCTCACGCCGTACTTCTGTGCCTCTTCTAGAGCTTCTGGTAAAACCTTGACGTTGAATGCCAAAATAGCCTTGTTTACTTCATCCTTATTCGTCGAAACTTCAACAACATCTCTCTTATCCACCTCTCCAACTTCTGCCTTCTTTATCGGTATTTGAAGGGATTTGAGCTCATTTATCATGGCTTCCAGTGAACCAATCGCATCCGTCTTTAATATTATTCCTTCCCCCTCTGTCCTTATTGCAACCTCTTCATATTCCCTCTTCACCCTTTCTTTGAACTTTCGCAAATCTTCTTCGTTTTCAACAACTTCGAATTCACTACCAGCTATAGCTTTTTCAAGATTTGGAGCAACAATTTTGATTCCAGCTGCAGCTGTGACTTTTTCAACACGCTGAAATCTACTCTCAACCCTCATTTCTCTGGCTGGAGGGGGCTTTAGAATTGCCTTTACCGTTGTAACGATTATATCATCCTTTCCACATATCGCAATCTTATCTCCAATTTTCAGGGTTCCATCGTAAATGATCGCATCACAAGTCACTCCTATACCGCGATCTTCCTTTATCTCCAAAATCGTCCCCTTCGCCTTTCCCTCAACATGTAGCTTTAAACTGCTCACTAAATAACGCTGAGCCAAGCCAAGAAGCACCATTAAAAGCTCCGGAATCCCCTCTCCAGTCAATCCGGAAACTGGAATCATTGCTACTGTCTTTGTAAAATCTCTTATCCTGTCAAATCTTTCGCAGTTGAATCCAAACCTGTAAAAATCATTTACTAATTCGTAAATCCTTGTTTCCAAGTTCCTTCTCGCAAATTCTTCCTGCAACGCATAATTCTTTATAAAAGATCCCTCTTTACTTTGCCAGCCAGGTATTTTGTCTATTTTATTGACTGCAATTACAAAAGGTGTCTTGAAAGTTCTGAGTATCGATAAAGCTTCCTCGGTCTGGGGCATTATTCCTTCCATTATGTCAACAACCAAAATTGCCAGATCGGCAAGTGCCCCTCCTCTCTTTCTTAAATTCGTAAAAGCCTTATGCCCTGGTGTGTCTATAAAAAGAAGACCAGGTATCTTTATGTTCGGTCTCCAGATGTCCTTACAGATTTCCTCTATCAGCTTTATCGGAATTTCCGTTGCTCCTATGTGTTGCGTAATCCCTCCAGCTTCCTTGGCTGCAACCTTGCTTCTCCTTATCTTATCCAGTATCGTAGTCTTGCCGTGGTCTACATGACCAAGAACTGCTACAATAGGCGTTCTTATTTCGCTCATCTCTCGTATACCCAGGCATCGATGACTCTCTCGTAACTTACAATTTCCTCATCGCTAAAGAACAACTTTATTTCCCTCTCCGCAGAACTAATGGAATCGGAGGCATGGACGACATTTCTGCCGAGATCTAAACCAAAGTCCCCTCTTATCGTACCAGGCTCAGCTTCAGCCGGATTTGTTGCTCCAACAAGTTTTCTTACAACTTTAACAGCATTTTTTCCTTCAACAACCATCGCAACAACTGGACCGCTGGATATGTATGAAACTAGGGAAGAAAAGAATGGTTTTGATTTGTGCTCTTCATAATGCCTTTCAGCCATCTCCTTTGTAATCTTCAACATCTTGATGGCAACAATCTTCAATCCCTTCCTTTCCAGTCTTGAAATTATTTCTCCAATAAGCCCTCTCTGAACTCCATCGGGTTTCACCATTACAAATGTTCTCTCCACAAAATCACCTTACTTTCCCCTTTTCGTAGAACTTTGTCCACTTCAGCTTTCTTGGATTCCTACCCATTTTGTAGTTTTTCTCACACTTTCCACTGCAGAAGTGTAGAATTTTACCATCTTTCCTAACAAGACTTTTTCCAGTCCCAGGCTCGATTTCGTAGCCGCAAAATGTGCAAATTTTAAATTCCATATCACTTCACCGTCAGCTTTCTCGCTTCCCTGGAAGTTTCTTTTATCATCAAAACATCTCCAATCTTAACTGGTCCAAAGACGTTTCTAGTAATTATCCTTCCCATATTCTCTCCTGCAAGTATCTTAACCTTTACCTGTGTCACTTCTCCATGCATTCCTGTTCTACCTATTATCTCAACGACTTCCGCAGGTTGTATGTCCTCTTCCATATCCCATCACTTCCTAATCCCTTTCAGCTTTTCTAAAATCGAAGCTAGCTCTTTTTTTGCATTTCCTTCATCTATTATTGCAGCGGAGGCGCAATTTACATCGATTTTCACAGCTCTCCCTATGTCTGCCTTGCTCTTTATGTAAATATACGGAATATTCTTTTCTTCGCAGAGCAATGGAAGATGGGCAACAACTTCTGGAGGATCTACGTCCATCGCAATATATACAAGTTTTGCCAGACCACGCTCTACTGCTTTTGTAGTCTCATTTGTTCCCTTTTTAACTTTTCCAGTCTCTCTTGCTTTCTCCAACAATGCAAGAGCCTCATTCTGCAAGTCCTGCGGAACCTCAAATCTTATGTACATGAATTCACCTCCCATCTCGCTTCATCACTCATTAGCTCCAGACCTTATCTCTCTGGCTTTTTTAAGTTTTTGTTCCGTAATTCATCGAATAAAAATTAGCTACTTAAATTTTCAAAAAGTTCACAATACCGAGAATTGGAATTAGCACAAGAATGCCAGCAAATAGAATTCCGACTAAAATCGCTATCGAAGCCTTAAAACTATTTAGCCCAAGTAAAAAGGCTAAAAGACAACCTGTCCACGCTCCAGTTGCTGGAAATGGGATTGCAACAAAAATTGCAAGACCTAGATAGCCATATTTATCAATTAATTCTTTTTTCTTCTGCACTCTACCTTGAATTGCTATGTAAAGGTTCCATAGAACGCCAAATCTTCTAACAAAGCTCAAGAGCCTTTCAAACAAGATCAGAAGAAAAGGAACTGGAAGGAAGTTGCCAAAAACTGCTAAAAAGTAGGCTTCTATTGGACTTATGCCAAGATAAATTGCTACTGGAATTCCTGCACGAAGTTCAAATACGGGCATCGCAGAAATTAGAATCACATAAAGAAAATCCATCCTCTATCCCCTTTACGATTTTCCAGATTATTTCATTCATTCCGCATTCAATTCCAAGTTCTTTACACTTTTTAACTATGGCCCCATTTATATAATCTATTTCCGTCCTCTTCCCTCTCAGCACATCTTGAAGCATCGAAGATTTGTTCTTCGCAGTCATCCTTGCAACTCTTTTGACTTCTGAAATAACGTCAAACTTGTATCCCAATTTTTCCAACAAATTCTTCCCTTCCTCAGCTATTTTCTCCGCCAAAAACCAGATATTTTCGTTTTCTATTACAAAACCATTTCTAACTCTGCAAATCGCAGTTAACGGGTTTATCACAGAGTTGACTATGGTTTTCACCCAGATAAAGAAATCGATGTTCTCCACAAGCTCAACCCTAAGATTTGCCTCTCTCAAAACCATTGCCACTTTTTCTGCCTCGGGATTTCTTGGGAGATATATAAAGCCTTCACCTGCATACTCAACTTTTCCGTAATCTAAGAGATTTGCACCATAGTTCGTAACACCTCTTATAACCCTTTTAACGTGCTTTTTCAAAATCTCTTCAACCCCGATCCCATTTTGAAGTGAACAAACGATTCCTGGATTAACTTTACTTAGACTCTCTGCTGCCAAATTTGTATCGTATGCTTTCACAGTAAAAAGAGTTATCTCAGCATCAATTGGTTTTTCAACGACTTTGACTTCTAACTCCGCATTAATCAACCCGGAAATTACAAGCTTTTTCCTCAGAGCCTCCAGTTGTTTTCCTCTAGCTACAAATACGACCTCTTTACCTGACAATTGAAGTAGAGCGCCTAATAAAGATCCAAGTGCTCCAGCACCCATTATTTGAATCATCGAAATTCGATTTACACAAAGAATATTAACCTAATGTCAGCGCAAGAATTGTGATCACACCATGGGAAGTGGAGGGTGTTGTGGACTACCAAAAATTGATCGAGGAATTTGGAATATCTCCGTTAGCTGAACTTGTAGATTCAATTCCAAATCCGCACAAATTAATTCGTAGGGGCGCAATTTTTGGGCACAGAGATTATTGGAGGGTGATAGAGGCTATAAAAAAGGGAAGAAATTTTTCAGTTATGTCTGGATTCATGCCGTCTGGGGAAATTCATTTTGGGCATAAAATGACAATGGAGGAGATAATTTGGCATCAAAAAATAGGGGCAAAGGCTTTTGTTGCAATAGCAGATCTGGAGGCACATTTGGTGAGAGGGATAAGCTGGGAAAAGGCAAGAGAAATTGGAATGATGTATATAAAAAGCATAATTGCTCTAGGATTGGAAAAAGATGCTCTGATCTACTTCCAGTCAAAGAACGACAAAGTCAAAAATCTAGCATTTGAGCTCTCATCAGAAGTAAATTTCAATGAAATGAGAGCAATTTATGGATTTTCTGGAGAAACAAATGTTGCAAAAGCATTTGTTTCTCTAATACAATCTGCAGACATACTACAACCACAACTAAAAGAATTTGGAGGTCCTAAGCCAGTGGTTGTTCCAGTTGGAGCTGATCAGGATCCGCATTTAAGATTGACGAGAGATCTAGTTTCTAGGATAAACTACTTCTCATTCGAGAGAATTGAAAATGGTTTAAGGGTTAGAAGCAAAAGGAGTGAAATTCTCAGCGAAGTCGAAAAACTAGGTTTCGATTTTAAAAAGTATTCTGGACATTACGACATCTTTGGAAATCCAGAGGAAATAGAGGAAGAGATAAGGAAACTTGAAATCAAAATGGGTGGTTATGCTTTCATACCTCCGAGCTCGACTTACCACAAGTTTACAACAGGATTAAGTGGAGGAAAAATGAGCTCAAGCAAACCAGAAAGCTATATTTCATTACTTGAAAAGCCGGAAAGTGCTGTTAAGAAAATAAGAAATGCGCTAACTGGGGGAAGAGCAACTGCAGAAGAGCAGAGAAGACTTGGAGGTGAGCCATGGAAGTGTGTTGTTTTCGAGTTCTTTGCATATCATCTCATTGAAAGCGATGAAGAATTGAACAGGATAAGAGAAGACTGTATCTGTGGAAAAATGCTTTGCGGAGCTTGCAAAAAAATGGCTGAAGAACTGCTGGTAAACTTTCTCAGAGAGCACAAGGAAAAGATGGACGAGGCAGATGGAAAGCTTGGGGATTATTTAATAATCGGATAAAATTACTTTTCCGAACTTTATATATCCTGTGCGGATTCCAAATTTTTCCGCTTTTTTTCTCAATTCCTTATCATTCGTGACTAGGATACAGTCAAATTTTCTTGCAACTTCAATTATACCCTCATCTCCCTCCCTGCTATCGATCACCTCTGCCTTCTCGACTACCTTCAGAGCTATTTTAGCAGCTATTTTTTCATTTCCAGATAGTTTTTCCTCGAGCATTTTTAATTCATTGATCACAGCCTTTGGGATTAAAATTTTGAACTCACTGAGATCCAGTTTGTTCTTCACCGCATATAAAAGAGCGTTTGTGTCAAAAATTATACGATTATACCCGATCCTATTAGCCTCCATCTTCCTCCAACTCTCCTGCTTATTGCAACTCTCCACTTCGATTCAGCGCAAACAGGACGGCGCAGAGTCACTTCTATAACGTCATCTCTGACAGATTTCACGTTTCCGAGCGTTATAGCTGTTCCAACAGCGAGCATTAGGGGCTCATTCATCTTTATCTTTTCCACACTCAAGCTTTCCTCCAATCCAACGACGTTTTCGAATAATTGAGTTTCCATTGTGAAATCCTTTAAAACAGGGGGTAACTCATTCGGATGTCCAAGAACGTTTCCCACGAGATTATCAGCTTTTGTAAGGAATGGATCAAGCTTGGTTGCCACTCCTATTAAACCACCCGGAGTTGCTTCTTCGATGAACCTGCCGGAAGCCATTATGCTTTCAACCTTCGTCGTAATGGGAGTCCAGTCTTTTTCTCCCTTTATTCCAGGCCTTATCTCTATCTCATCCCCAGCCCTGAGTTTTCCCCTCATCAAACTTCCTCCAACCACCCCGCCGAGAAGATTTTCTGGCTTTGTCTTTGGTTTGTTCACGTCAAAGCTCCTAGCAATCTGCATTAGTGGTGGAGATTTTAGATCTCTGGGCGGAGTTGTTATAGTTTTTTCAATCGCATAAATCAGGGCATCTATGTTCACTTTCTGCTGCGCTGAAACTGGAATTATTGGCGCATTTTCAGCAATTGTTCCGCGAACGAATTCCTTTATTTCCTTGTAATTTTCCAGAATTCTCTCCTTCGTAACAGTATCTATCTTGTTCTGGACTATGACGATCTTCTTTATCCCAATTACTTCCAGAGCTGAAAGATGTTCCCTAGTTTGGGGCCTTGGGCATTTTTCATTTGCTGCAATCACTAGTATAGCTCCATCCATCAATGCTGCTCCGCTGAGCATCGTGGCCATCAGCATTTCATGTCCAGGACTGTCGACAAAGCTAACAGTTCTGAGAATTTCTGTTTCAATTCCATGAACTGGACAGACTTCTTCAGTTGTATAAGCCTGATATCCCTCGCATTCTGGACATTTACGAAAAGTCGCATCCGCATAACCGAGCTTTATCGATATTCCCCTCTTTATCTCTTCACTATGCCTGTCTGTCCAGACACCACTAAGCGCAGCTACGAGAGTTGTTTTACCATGATCAACATGACCAACTATTCCGATGTTTATTTCGGGAAGCGGAACTTCTTTCATGGCTCAACTGTTTTGTTTATATTTAAAATCTTTTTCTTCTATTCCTTCGCCTTTAACAGCAACCAAGCATTTTTGCCACTTTTTTCAAATTTAAGCAGAACATAAGTACCCTTCAACTTGTTGCCTTTAAGTCTGAATTTTATTTCTCTCTCTGTCTTCTTTATTAACTCATATTCTCCTCTATCCCAAATCCTAACTACCCCCTTACCATATCCCTCCTCTATAATCCCCTCAAAATCCATGTACTCAATGCTGTGATCCTCAACTTGAATCGCAAGCCTCCTTTCACCTACTTCCGGAAAACCCTTTGGAATTGCCCAGCTCTTTGCTACTCCATCCATTTCCAAACGAAGATCAAAATGATGTCTCCTTGCAAAATGTTCTTGAACGCAGAACTTCACCAAGGCACCTCCTTAAGCTTAAGCTTGAAAGCTAGCAAGTTCACAGAGAGATGAAGTATGGGAGTTATTAGTAAAGCAACCAAAATATCGAAAATTGTGAAGAGCTTCCAGAAAGCTGATGTGAAGGATGAAATTATCAAAGAAATCACCAAAAAAGATAATTGATCCAAAATTGGAAAACTGCTTCCGCGAGCAAAATTAAGTCTTCTTTTTATAAAACTACCAAACAAATCTCCTAGCATAGCTCCAAAGCTAAGGGTTAAAATTAGGGAAAGGAATTCAAAATAACTTAAGGAAGAGAAAAGATTTATGTCAAAGAATCTTTCAAGAATTCTTTGAACATTTGCAACAAATATCCCGCCAAGTATTCCGCCAAAGAATCCAGAAAACGTTTTTCCGTCACCAAAAATCCTTCTTCCATCGATAAAATTCTTACCGAAATCCATTGGTTTTAAACCACCGCAGATCACCGCGAAGTTGTTTGGTGTGTAAGCAGGCAAAAGGAGCCAGATAACTTTTGCAACAATTTCAAGCATCGCAAACACCTCTCCAATCGCATTCTCTACAAGCTAAATTTCTCCATTCATCCATTATCTTTGGAACCTTGACCTTCAAATCTTCCCATTCAAGAATCATGCCAGGCTTCAAATTCAAAAGCTTTAAAGCTAAGGAATCGAGTTCTTTAACCTCCATTTCTGAATTTTCCGAAAAATTGCAAAAACCTTCATTGTGTGGACAGGCCATGCAAACTTCATCTATTCCATCAACAACTTCAACTTCTTTAATCTCCTTTAGAATTCTCTGGACATTTTCAACGAATTTTTCATCGTATCCATAACCCTTGAAGAAGTGCAAGCAAATTAAATGGTGTCCTCGAAGTTTTCGCATGTTTTACAATGATTTCTAAAGCTAAAAATTTTTTCATCGGTAAATCTTCGCAACCTTTTTTAACCTCCCACAACTTTTTTTTACATGCTAATCGAGGTTAGATTCCATGGAAGAGGTGGACAGGGAGTAGTTACAGCTGCAGACTTCCTAGCGATTGCAGGTTTTAAGGAAGGTTATTACACACTTTCATTTCCAACTTTCGGCGCAGAAAAAAGAGGAAGTCCGGTGGCATCTTTTCTAAGAATTTCAGATGAACCAATAGTTGTCAGGGACGAAGTTTACCATCCAGATTATGTTGTGGTTCTGGATCCAAGCATATTCGAAGCTGTAAATGTAACAGCAGGACTTAAGGAGGATGGTATGCTCATCGCAAATTATCCAAAAAGCTTTGAAGATTTGAAGATGATAGTAAAAACGAATGCAAAAATTATAACGATAAACGCGACGAAGATTGCGATGAAGATCCTCGGAAGGCCAATAACAAACACTACTATGGTTGGAGCTTTTGCTGGAGCGACAAAGCTTTTTAAACTAGAAACTCTGAAAGAGACGGTTGAAGAAGTATTTGAAGGTCCGTTGGTTGAAAAGAATAAACTTGCAATTGAGGAAGCTTACAACTACGTAAGGAGGTTGTGTTGATGAAGATCAACATCGGTGCAATTTCTGAGCCATTACAATCTGAGAATTTTAAAACTGGAGACTGGGGTACGGAATGGGCTGTGGTTGATAGGGATAAATGCACAGCGTGCGGAGTTTGTGAGCAGTACTGCCCAGATGGTTGCATTGAAATAAGAAAAGTTGATGACAAGGAGTTTGCGGTCGTTGATTACAACTATTGCAAAGGCTGTGGTGTCTGCGCTTCAGTTTGCAAGTTCGAAGCCATAAGAATGGAGACAAAAGACCTCTTCAAACTCGATGAGGTGGTGAAATGAAAAAGGTTGTTAGAGGTTTCTATGCAGTTGCCCATGCGGTAAAGCTCTGTAAACCGAACGTTATCTGTGCTTATCCAATAACTCCACAAACGGAGATTGTCGAAAATTTAGCCCAAATGTATGCAAATGGAGAATTGGAAAATTGCAGATATATAACAGCAGAATCTGAATTTGCTGCAGCAAGTATTCTTGTCGGCGCATCTGCAGCTGGAGCAAGGACTTTTACAGCTACCTGCAGCCAAGGTTTGATTTTGATGAGTGAAGTCTTATTCAATGCAGCTGGAATGCGCTTACCGATAGTTATAGTTAACACAAATCGTGCCCTTTCAGCTCCTTTAAGCATATGGAATGATTTACAGGACAGTATGGCGTTGAGAGATGCGGGAATAATTCAAGTATACGTGGAAAACAACCAGGAAGCTCACGATATAATACCACAAGCCTACAAGGTTGCTGAAAATAGGAAAGTAATGCTTCCCTTTATGATCTGCATGGATGGATTCAAGCTAACGCATGCATATGAACCAATAGAGCTATTAGAAAAAGATTTCGTGGACAGCTTTTTACCGCCTTATGATCCTCCCGTTTATTTAACTACAAAAAAGCCAATGGCCTTTGGCTGCTATGCTCCGCCGCATATATACATGGAGTTCAGAGTGGCAATGCAAAGAGCAATGGAAAGGGCAAAGAAAGTGATGGAAGAAGTATTCAAAGAGTGGGCAGAGATGTCGAAAAGAGACTGGGGATTACATTTAGAAGTCTTATATCCGGATTCCAAGTATTTTGTAATCGCGCTTGGTTCCTTAGTAGGGCTTTTGAGGAAAGTTGTAAGTGATTTAAGAAAAGATGGAATCGATGTTGGACTGATCAAACTTAGAACCTTTAGACCTTTTCCTGTCGAGGAATTGAGACACAGCCTTGGAGATGCTGAAAAGATAATTGTAATAGATCGTTCAGTTAGCTTTGGATACGAGGGACAGCTTTCCATAGAACTCAAATCCGCACTCTATGGCTATACATCAGAGATAATTTCGATGATACTTGGCCTAGGTGGAAGAGACGTTTCAAAGGATTTTTTGGAGAAGCTGATTAGAGATGCGATTCTTGGTAAAGAGAGGAGTGGTTTTAAAGGGTATATGGAATTTGAAGAGGTGATACCATGAGATTCTTCGGTAGAGGCCATGGAGCATGCCCTGGATGTGGTTTGACAATAGCTGTTAGAAATGTTCTGGAAGCTCTCGAAGGAAAATGCTTTGTCGTAAACCCAACTGGCTGTCTTGAAATAATAAGTTCACAATACGGCAGAAATGCATGGGGGGTGCCATATATTCACTCCCTATTCGATAACGCTGCAGCTGTAGCTTGTGGAATTTCTGAGGCATTAAAAGCGCTGGGAAGAGAAGATGAAGGGAAAGTTGTTGTTTTAGCAGGAGATGGCGCTACTGCAGACATAGGTTTGACTTTACATGGAATGTTCGACAGAAATCACGATGTTATCTACATATGCTTGGACAATGAAGCCTATCAAAACACAGGTCATCAGCAAAGTGCATTAACTCCCCTTGGTGAAGCCACGACCACAACGCCTGCCGGAAAACTCTTTCTTGGAAAGATGGGAAGAAAGAAAGATATGATCGCAATTGCCCTCGCACATGGATCGCCATATGTTGCCACTTCAAGTGCGGTTTTGCCAGCAGATATAAGGAGAAAGGTTAGAAAGGCAGCAAAAATTGAGGGAGCTAAGTATATACAAATTCATACTCCATGTGTCACAGGATGGGGTATAGATAGTAAGGACGTCATAAAAGTTGGCAATTTAGCAATAGAGACTGCACTTTATCCGATAGTTGAGTTCGAAAATGGAAAACTCGTGACTGTTAGAAAAGTTAAGGATAGGAAACCGGTTGAGGAATATCTAAAACTACAGCGCAGGTTTAGACATTTATTCATGAGTCCTGAGGGAAAAAAGATCATTGCTGAAATTCAAAGGATCGCGGATGAGAATGCGATGAAGTACGGAATAGATCTGAAAAAATAATTTTTATACTTTCAAATGCTTCAACTTAGGAAGAGCAGGAATAAGATAAATTTATATCTCGGAGATAAACACGATTCTTGTTATGTATGCTCGAATAAAACTGCGAGATACGGTCAGAGTCCCTCCTTCTAAGATCGGAGATGACTTGGAAAAAACCATTGAATCTCTCCTGTGGGAGCAGTTTGAGGGAAGACTGGACAAAGAATATGGTATGATCATAGGGATAGAGAGCATCGAAGAAATAGGGGAAGGAAGAATAATAGAGGGGGATGGAGCAATATATTTTGATGTAACTTTTAATGCGATATGTTTTAAACCTTCTTTGCAGGAAGTTGTTGAAGGAGAAGTTGTAGAAATTGTGGAATTTGGCTGTTTTGTCTCCATTGGTCCTCTTGACGCTTTACTGCACATGAGTCAAATAACAGATGACTACATGGTTTTTGATGAGAAGAACAAGAGACTTGTGGGTAAAGAAACGAAAAAAGTTCTTGCAGAGGGGGATTTTGTTAGGGCAAGAATAGTTTCACTAAGTCTTAAAGAAAGGGAGCCGGAGAAGAGTAGAATAGGATTAACGATGCGTCAGCCATGGCTTGGGAGTTTGAAATGGATTGAGGAAGAAATAAAGAAGGTGAGAGGTGAAGGGATTGGCTGATGTTGCCTGCAGAAACTGCAAGCTCATTGGTAGCAACGTTATAGTTTGCAAGAACTGTGGATCCTCGGACTTGACAAAGAATTGGTATGGATATGTCATAATCGTCGATCCAGAGAAGAGCGAAATTGCAAAGAATTTGGGAATAAAGAATCCGGGAAAATACGCCCTGAGAGTAGACTGATGCTCAAATTACCAGAATACTTAAGGTCAGAACTATCAAAACCTTATGGTAAAGTATATAGAAATGGGGAAAAAGTATTTGAGAGAATTGAGGAAGTAAAAACCTGTTCTAAGTTAGCTTGTGTTGGGGACTACGTTAGCTATTGCGCTTTTTTGGCAAAAATTGAACCAGATATTGTCGTTTTAGATGGAAAAACGCTTAGAGAAAGGAAAATGGAATTAAAGATACCTGAAAATTATGAAAAAATGATAGCAAAAAATCCCGCTGGCTTTATAACTTCTGAACTGATAGGAGTTTTAAGAAGGGCTGTGGATGCGTCGATGTCAAATAAAAAGGTTGCCGTAATCGTTGATGGAGAAGAAGATTTAGCTGTCATACCTCTATCACTACTAATGCCAGAGAACTCACTCATCTGCTATGGTCAGCCTGGAGAAGGTGTTGTAGCTCTTGTGTTAGATAAAAAAATCAAGGAGGTCATACTAAAACTTCTTAAACAGATGGTAGTGGTTGAAAAAAGCGAAGAAATCAAAAGCCTGGGGGTGATGTGATGGAGGTAAGAATTGAGTCAGAAAGATACAACCCATTGTTGAAGAGGAGAGAAGTCCATCTTAGGATAAAGTTCAACGGAAAAACTCCAAGCAGGAAGGAAATAAGGGAAAAAATAGCCGGCTTGCTGAATACAGAACCTGAAAGATTCGTGGTTCAATACATAAAGAATGAATTCGGTAAGAGAGAGGCGAAATGCTATGTAAAGATATACGATACCGTGGAGGATTTGAAAAGGGTCGAAGAAGATTATGTCTTGCTGAGAAACTTTCCCGAGCTGAGGAAAGAGAAAAAAGAAACAAAGAGTTGAGGGGTTTAAATGAAGGAGTGTGTTAGCAGATTTTATGAAATAAAGGGAGAAAAGGTGATAAGAAAGAGAAAATTCTGTCCAAGATGTGGCGAAGGGGTCTTTCTTGGAGAGCATAAAGATCGTCTAACCTGTGGGAAGTGCGGATACACTGAGTTTAAGAAGAAATGAATGTTTTAGGCATAGAAGGCACTGCTTGGAATTTGAGTATCGCAGTTGTTGATGAGGAAAGAGTTCTTGCAATGGTTAGCGATGCTTATATTCCAAAAGAAGGGGGAATACATCCAAGGGAAGCATCACAACATCATGCTGAAAAAATTCCAGGTCTGTTGAAGAAAATATTTGAGATTTTTCCAAAAGAGAAAATAGATGCGATCGCTTTTTCTCAAGGTCCAGGACTTGGACCTTGCTTAAGAGTTACTGCAACTGCGGCTAGGCTTTTATCTCTGAAGCTTTCAAAGCCATTAATTGGAGTTAATCACTGTTTGGCCCATGTTGAGATAGGCAGATGGATGACTGGGGCTAGGAATCCAGTAACTCTTTACGTCAGCGGTGGAAATACTCAAATTATAGCGAGAAGAGGGGAAAGATATAGGGTTTTTGGTGAAACCTTGGACATAGGAATCGGGAATGCGATAGATAAACTCGCAAGGAGATTTGGTCTACCACATCCAGGAGGGCCAAAAATTGAAGAATTGGCAAAAAGAGGTAAAAAATACTATCCATTGCCATACATTGTAAAGGGAATGGATTTATCTTTTAGCGGGCTTGTTACTGCTGCTGAAAAACTGTATGATAAAGCCAGGATTGAAGACATAGCTTTCAGCTTTCAGGAAACGGCTTTTGCCATGCTCACGGAAGTGACTGAGAGAGCAATGGCATACTTGGGCTATGATGAAATGCTCTTAGTCGGTGGAGTGGGAGCAAATGAAAGGTTGCAGAAGATGCTTAGAGAGATGTGTGAAGATAGAAACGCAAAGTTCTACGCTCCTCCAAAGGAATACATGGGAGACAACGGAGCGATGATAGCGTATACGGGTTTACTAATGTTAAAAAACGGCTATCAAACCCTTATAGAGAAGTCTTTCGTAAAACCGAACTTTAGGATTGAAGAAGTTCTCGTAACTTGGCCCTAATCCTTTCCACAACTTCACTTTCTCCGGGCCACTCGTCAAAATGAACGAAGTTACCACTAACCTTTTCCAAAGCGCAACCTTTCTTGCAACCACTGATGCAGACAACTAGCTTTGCGCTATTGGAGTAAAAAATTTGAAAATCTCCAAATTCCCTTCTCAGAATCTCTTCGATCTTTTCCCTTTTATAACTTTCGTTGCAGCCCCCACAATACTTTATCGCTATTTTCATTTAAACTTTGCAAAGAATTCTTCTTCACTGACACCACGAATTCTTCTGAAATACTCATCCGGCTTAATTCCAGCTATCACCTTTGCAAGTTCTTTTTTCATTTCAAGATTGCTCCTTCTGGCTATCATTATCTTCTGTGCCTGCGGTGAGCCTGCACCATGCATCGACTCTGGCAATTCTGCGCCTATAGAAAGGTTCTCAACTAATCTAATCATTCTAATCCTATGCTCAGTCGGGACTTCTGCAACTCCTTTCAAATACTTCTCTATGAATTTTCTAGTTTCCGGATTTCTATAATCTTTCTCAGATGGTAAAGTTATTACTATTCCTCCAGTTATATCTTGAGCCAAACGGGACCATTCATATGGAAATCTGGTCACGTTCAGTTTAGTTACATTCGCGAGCAGCGGATTTGGCATGTATGCACCAGAAGGTGTTTTGTAACCTTCATAAGAGCATGCAAGGGAGCAACACCAGCAAGTTTCTGCCAGATGGATCATTTCTGTTATCTTATCAATTACATGCGAAGCTTTTGCAATTCCTTGCATTTCTGCAACATTTGCGGTTGCACCAATCAAAACATCCGCAACTCCGACCTTGCAACCTCCGTAATTCTGCCGATGAAAGGTTGCAAAAACTTCTACAAGCTGGGCTGCGAAGTCGTATTCGCCGCACATAAAAACTCTTTCCCATGGAACAAAGACGTCATCGAAAATTATCAAAGCCTCTCCTCCAACTGTTGCATACTTCGCATTTCCACAGTCTATATCTCCATCGAGTCTCCTCAAATCGTTCGTCTGTCTGCCAAAGATCATTGTAATGCCCTCTGCATCAACGGGAACGGCAAAGGCTACAGCGTATTCTTTCTCATCAGCCTCAAGCGCCCTCGTTGGCATTACTATTATTTCATGCGAATTTGCAGCTCCAGTTATGTGAGCCTTCGCACCTCTCACAATTATTCCATCTTCTCTCTTTTCAACAACTCTAACGTATAGATCTTTATCTGCTTGTTGCCCAGGCCTCTTACTTCTATCCCCCTTAACATCCGTCATAGCTCCAGCTGGCATTAAATCGTTTTTCTGCACATACTTCACGTAATTCTTGACCCTTTCAAAGTAATCTGTCCCGTACTTTCTGTCTATATCGTAGCATGTAATGTAGAGTGCATTTATGGCATCGCAGCCAACGCAGCGTTGGAAACAACTGCCCGTCTTCTGTCCTAATAATCTCAACATCCTCACTTTCTTAACCAGATCATCCGTGCTTTGATGAATATGGGTAAACCTATTTATCTTTTCCCCAGTTAAATGTGACGTTGCCGTCATTATATCTTCGTATTTCGGATCAAAAGCAAGTTCATAGGTCATCGCAGCAGCATTTACGTGAGGCGCTAAGATTGGATCGTCAGCAACGCTTTCAATTCTTCTCCCCATGAAGTATATTTTTGGCTTCAATTTCCTCAAACTCTCGATATACTGTTTTCCATTCATCATACAAAGCACGAATTTGTTTGCAGATATTTATAACTTTCGCGTTAAACGAAACTTTCTCCACGACAATGATATAAATCTCTCTGAAGAATTAAAACATGGACTGCACTTTCTGTGGGAAAAAAGCACCTTCAAAATTTCTCAGCCTTTGCGTGGAGTGTGCAAAGTCTGAGAGAGCTTTTGAAATCGCAGAAAAATTGCATCCAAGAAGGGGTGGATTTGTAAAGACCTGCAAACTTTGTGCCAATGAATGCAGAGAAATCGCACTTTGCGGAAAGCCACTTTATGGCAATCTCTCATATTACGAGGATCCACTTCCTACAAACTGCTGCAACGCATGGTTTTGCAAAGGGAGCAATTTGACTGGAACAAATTTAGCCGTCTTTTACTATGGATGCAACTTTGACTGTCTTTTCTGTCAGAACTGGAGTCATAAAAAAGTTAACAGAAATTTCGTATCATTGGAAGAACTTTTGATCGTGATTGAAAGAGAAAGAATAAAGTGCATATGCCACTTCGGCGGCTCTCCAGAGCCGCAGCTACCTTTTGCACTTAAATTCAGTAGAGAAGCTTTGAAAAAGAGGAATGACATAATGATTTGCTGGGAATGGAATGGGGCAGGAAACACTTCGCTAGCACTTAAAGCTGCGGAATTGAGTTACATCTCGGGTGGAACTGTTAAATTTGATTTAAAAGCTTGGAGCGAACCATTACATGTACTGCTAACTGGTAGAAGTGGCGAAAGATCCAGAAAGAACTTTGAAAGAATTGGGGAAAAGTATCCTGAAGTTCTATCAGCCACAACTCTACTTGTTCCGTACTATGTTGATAAAGGAGAAGTGGAAAAAATTGCAAGCTTCATAGCTTCCATTGATGAAAGAATTCCATATAGTCTGCTAGTATTCCATCCTGATTACCTCTTGCGCGATCTTCCGATTACGCCAAAAGAACAAGTCTTCGAATGCTATAAAGCAGCAAAAAAGTGGCTTAAAAGGGTTAACATCGGGAATTTGCATCTCTTAGGGATTTTATGAGCTTCAAAATTCCATCAAAGGAGAATTCCTCTGGTATCATGGCATGAAAGCCCTTTTTCTTTAGAAACTCTGCAGTTGGTTTTCCGATCGCTATTAGGGTTATGTTCTTCAACCTTTTAAGACAATCTCCATCGCAGTTTTCCAAAAAACTCTCCACGATCGTTTTACTTGAGAAAACTATGACGTCATAGAATCCAGAACGGACTTTCTCTATTTCCCTTCTTTGCTCCTCACCTTTCAACTTTACAATGTCATAAGCATATACTTCCCTATATTCAGCAAATTCCGAGATTTTTCTAAGCATATCACTTCCAGTGTTGCTTCTTATAGCTACAACCTTCTTCCCCTTCATCAACTCCGCAAATTCCTCAACAACTGTCTCAGAATCGAACCTGCTGGGAATTAAGACGTCATATCCCTCTTTGGTCAAAATCTCAGCAGTTTTCTTCCCTATTGCTATTACTTTTCCCAATTTCAAACCTCTTTTAACAATCATCTTCGCAGAATTCTGGCTTGTAACTATAGCCACATCATGCTCGGGGACTTCAAAATCTCTGGGCTCAATTTTAACAAAAGCGCAACCATATGCTTCGATCCCCTCTTTTCTGAACTTTTCTATTGTTTCATCCAGAAGTTCCTTAGGGCGCAAGATTAAGACTCTCATAATCTTTCAAAAAAGGATATTTCTCTCTCACTCTTACAACGTCTGTCAGATCTATGTCGCTCATAATGACTTCCTGATACATTCCCCCTTCGACTAGAACTTTTCCTTCTGGATCTACCAGCATCGATGATCCTCCATAATCGAGATCTCCTTCAACACAATTAACTCCGGCCACAAAAATCTGATTTTCTATTGCTCTAGCCCTTATCAGGGTTTTCCAGTGCTCTATTCTCTGCTTTGGAAATTCTGCTGGAATCGCTATAATTTCAGCCCCTTTTTTGACTAGTTTTCTTGCAAGTTCCGGAAACCTAACTTCATAGCATATAAGAATCCCAATCTTTCCCAATGGGGTTTCGAAGATTCCCAGCTCTTTTCCGGGAGTAAAGATTTTACTTTCCTTTGTAAGTGGAAAGAGTAAGTTCTTTCTGTAAATTCCGATTATTTCCCCCATGTGTATGATTACTGCTGAATTGTAAAGCTTTTCACCACTCCTTTCAGCAACTCCAGCTATGATTAAAATTTCCTTTTCTTTCGAAAGTTTTAAAACTAGCTCCAGCTCTTTTTCCAACTCTTCCACAGATTCCAAGTTTTTCTCATAGAAACCGGTTGTGAATAGCTCGGGAAGAATTACTAGGTTTGCTTTAATCTGTAAAGCTCTTTTTATCAAACTCAGTCCTTTCATCAGGTTCACGTCTTTATCGGCTGAAATTTTTTGTTGTGCAAGTGCAATTCTTATCTTTTTCAACAACATCCCTCCACGATCATCGATGAAATTTATTTATTAAACCTTTTCGCATTCCCAACATGGACCGATGTGCAAGCTGATTCTACTTTAAAAATGGAGAACCAGTTCAGCTCGGAAATTAAGCTAATTGCTTATATAAATCGCTGCAAACTTTTGCAATCTCCTCATTAGCCTTTTTCAGAACTTCTATGGGATTTGTCCCATCTGTTCTCAGGTAAAGCTCAGGTTCCCCGACCAACGGATGTGGAATGTTATAGCGCACGAGCACGGTTCTTTTATCTTTAGACAGGTAATGCTGCAGTAGATTTAAATACGTATGATCTTCACCTTTGATTATCAGCTTAACGTAGTTTTTCCCAATCTCAACTATCTTTATCATTACCATTCACCCCTTCCATAAGAGTTTAAAAGCTTTCTGCTCTCCTCTTTTCCACACCTCGTACATTTAAGCTTTCCTTTAATTAATGCCAACTCCCCTCTGCAAGAACGACAAAAAGCCTTTATCACTCCCATCTCTTGCTCACTTTTCCGTCCCTTATTTCAAGATATCCAACAATCTGAGCAAATATTTCTCTATTCTCCTCATAAACCCCTTTACCGACCTCAAATTCATCGATCGAACCTATTCTATCTCCTGGAAGCAAGATCTTTTTTCTCAATTCTGAACACCTCTACCGCTATTTCTTTAAATGGCTTCTCATGGAATGAATAAGTCTTTCGCAATGGAACCATGAACTTCCAAACGTGAGTAACTTCAAAATCTCTCTCTTCCGCTCTTCTTCTAACAAAAGTCTCACTTCCGGCGGAGTGAATTGAATATATTTTTTCGGCAATCTCAAATGCTTTTTCCAGAAATGGTTTGTCCGCATGCCTTTTTTTGATACCAAAGGGTGGATTCATAAGGACTGTACACTTCTTTTTTATCCAGAAATCTGAAACATTGCAAACGACAAAATCCACTTTAACTCCTACTCTTTTCGCATTCTCCTTTGCAATCCTAATGGCATCCAAATCTATGTCCACCCCAATCGAATAAGCTCCAAGGATTGCAGAGGCTATTGCAAGTATCCCTGTACCACAGCCGAGATCGACGACTAAATTTAGATCGCCGAAGAGTTTGGCCATAGTAACAACAAAACCGGCAAGATTTGAGGGGGTAACATATTGCTCAAGCTCAACTTTTGGATTTTTAAATCCATCCAAACTCTCAAGAATTATTTCGATTTCCTTTTTCATAGTTCACTTATTTTTCCCGCTAGCTTTGACAGAACTTCTTTCTTTTTTCCCTGAACGAATTTTATGGATCCAACTACCAAATGCCCTCCCCCATCTACGCAGGCGTTGACTTCATTCCTCAACTCTTCAACTATCCTTGGTATATCCAGATTTACCCCCTCACTTCTTATAATTGCAAAATCAGGACCAAAGCCGATTGTTACTATTCTTGTATACTTTTCCTTCAGCCTATCATGGATTTCACCGGTCAGCTTTCCAGGTGGAGGAAATTCAAATTTCCTAGAAAAGTTTTCAACGTCAAAAGCTGCGAGAGCAACACCATTTGGCAGAATTTGCACCTTGACACTTTCCATTCCAACCTTCAATTGCTCCTCTATTGCCTTCTTTGCATAACCAGAAAGAAGCTCTATTAATTTCTTCTGCCTATCCTTCCTGCCAAATCCAAGAATCTCATGCACTATCGTGCTTGCAGATTTAAAGCGAAGGTAGAAACCCTCATATTCGATTGCAAGGGCCATGTCTTTCAACTCCTCTTTGCTAATTCCACTGAGCTCTATATATTTCTCCACAACACCCTGTGATCTGTCTCCGACAACTGAGATTGCTGCTAGGTGTTTTAGGTCTAAATCACATATCATTCTAGCTATTTCTACGCATAAAATGCCAGAAGTAATGCTGCTGTCTCCTCCAACTTTATAGGGATTCACATGATAAAGTAAAAACTTATCAACTTCTTCATCAGGATAGTGGTGATCTATTGTTATTACATCGGCGCCAAAGAGGAGAAATTGCTTTACTGCAGGCAAATCCTCTTTTCCTGAACCATTGTCAACTAAAACGACTAGAGGGATCTTGTCTCCATACCTTTCTGCATCTTCTAAGCTTTCATCCAAATCCCTGACTAAGTCTTCCAGTTCATAAAAAGGCGCCCGAGACACTTTCCTTTTGACCAAATAATATTTAGCCTCTTTGTCTTTGTGCACTTTTTTCACAAGGCTCTGAAGGGCTATTTCAAGAGCTACACCACCACAAGTACCATCCGCATCCCAATGATGCCTTATTATTACTGGGCGGGATTTGTAGATTGCCCTTTTTAACTCTTTAGCAACAGCCATCATTTCTTCCTTCAACTTTTCCAGAACTTCGCTCTCTATCAAGAAACCTTTAAACTCCGGTTCGCAAACCCTTTCTATTTCAGCTTCAATTCTCTTCCTTATTTCATAAGCTTCCTGTCCAAGCAGTCTCTCAACTTCGAGTGCATCGATTCCATTTCTTCTGAGCGTTCCAATTATCTCTACAACATCATCCACTTCAACATCAACATCGTCAAAGATCGTGCAATTTATACTTCCAGTTCCATCCATCAGGGTTATAACTTTCGCTATTGCCGTCTCTTTCAAATGCGTAACTAATCCACGAACTTTAACAGTCTTGCCCAAAAGTTTTGGTAGAGATGCTATTGAAATTGCCTCTATATCCTTTGAAACTTCCACAATAGAATAGTTCTCCATCTCAACGGGGGTTAGATCGATTTCTCCATTTATGCCTATATTCGTAACTCTCACAACGATCTCATCGCCTTCATTAAGATTTTGTGCCCTCTTTATCAACCCTCTAAGCCTTTTATTTAAATTAACAAAAGCTCCTATGTCTGTAATTGAGGAAACTCTTCCAAGGTAAAGCCTTCCTATTCTAAGTTCTTCAAGTCCGCAACTATTTCTCAGCTTAAAAACGTGCGGCTTTTTCCTGCATTCAACACAAATCTCCTGATCTGTTTCTCTTCCACAAATCTGACATCTTTTCACTCTTCCACTTCCGTTGCAGTTTCTGCAAATTTCGACTATCTTCAACTTCCCTTTTCCATTGCAAACCCCGCATATGCCTTTCATGAACAGCTTTATCTGCTCCTCGCTTAAGTTTACAATTTTTGGGTTAAAGCTCCTAGTCTTCCCAGTCCCTCCGCAGGTTTCGCAAGTTTTCTCTATTTCTATAACTCCTTTCCCACTGCAACTCTGACAAAGCATGGAAAAAGTCATGTCGAGTTAATAATTTTTTATCGATTAAAAGCAAATTAGATCCACTCAGGTATTCTTTGCTTCGCTATCAAATCCCCTAGAGTTTCTCTCTCCCTTATAAGTGCAACTCTTTCCCCGCTAACGAGGACTTCTGCGCATCTTGGTCTCCCATTATACTGGCTACTCATAACAAAGCCATAAGCACCTGTGTCTAGAATGACGAGCAAATCGCCTTTTTTTATCCTCGGAAGCTTTCTATCTTTGGCAAGAATGTCTCCACTTTCGCATATTGGTCCAACAATCGTGTAAAGTTCCTCTTCTCCTTCCTTATCTGCTACAAGGATTCTATGATAGGAACCATACATCGCTGGTCTGATCAGAATGTTGAATCCCGCATCTACTGCTACGAAGTTCTTATAACCTCTTTTAACCGCATTAACTCTAGTCAGCAAAATGGTCGTATTTCCAACTATGCTTCTCCCAGGTTCAAGCCACAGCTTTGGCTTTGAAGACAGATTCTCTTTTATCTCCTCAAAAACAGGAAGAACTGCATTTGCCATATCCTTTGGACTTGGTGCACCTTTACCTTCGTAATCTATCCCAAGTCCCCCGCCCATGTCTATGAACTCGATTTTTATTCCAATTTCTTCAAGTTTCACGGCAAGATCCCCAATTTTCCTTAGCGCATCAACAAATGGAGAAACTTCTAAAATCTGACTTCCAATGTGGAAATGAATACCAATCGGTTTCACATTGTCAAGATTTAGGGAGAGGGAGTAAACTTCTAGAGCTTCTTCAATCGGAATTCCGAACTTCGATTCCCTTAGTCCAGTCGCTATTTTTGGATGAGTTTTAGGATCTATGTCTGGATTTATGCGAAAAGCTATCTCAACTTCTTCCCCCATTTTTTTTGCAATTTCGTCAATCGTTTTGAGCTCATCTATGCTATCTACACTGAACTTAATTCCAGCGGAGATACCCATTTCTATTTCTTCATCGCTCTTCGAATTTCCATTGAATAGAATTTTATCTCTTTTAAAACCAGCCAACAAAGCCATGTATAACTCTCCAGCGCTGAAAACATCAGCCCCAAAACCGTGATTTGCTATCAATTTCATTATTGCAAGATTGTTGTTCGCTTTCACAGCGTAGAGAATTTCTGAATCTGGAAATGCTTCCTTGTATGCAAGAATGTTTTTTTCCAGCTGCGCCTTTGAAGTTGCGTAAAGAGGAGTTCCAAATCTTTCAGCTAAATGTAGAACGGAAACATCTTCTAAAAAAAGAATTCCATTTCTGCGGGATAACATAATCATCAGGATATCTCAACTCTCAGCTTTTCTGGGTCATAACTCCAGTCGGCTGGAAGATAACCCTTTTCCTTGTAATAATTAGAAAGTCTCCATATCTTTGCCTCTATCAGCTGCAAACCTCTGAGATTGTGGAGATCTTTCTTATGAGATTCCAAGTGTTCTCGGAGTCTTAGGGCTTTCTTTATCAATGCCTTCAAATCTTCGGGATACTTTGGCCTTATTCCATTCTCTCTAAGTATATCCATCAGCTTTTTCCCCGTAACTTGTTTCACCGAAGGGATGCCATATCTATCCCTCAATATCATCCCAATCTGCGATGGCTCATATCCTTCATTGTAAAGCTCCACTACCTTTCTTTCAACTTCTTCAGCACTCATTTCAACCCATTCAGGAGGAGAATCCCTGTAAACTTTCTTAGATCCCGACTTACCTTTCCTGCTTTTGTGCATTCTAGCCATACTCGCACCTTTTTACGCTAAGCTTTTGCGAAATTTAAAAGTTGCGGAGTCTACTGAGGCTCATAGGCGAGTGAGCTTCATAAGCGGATATTTCAAATCTTCATTCCACTCCAAGACAGCCTCAACTCTTTCACCCTCAAATTCTACAACCACCCTAGCCTTCAAGACTTCTGGAGAGAGAGAAGTGTAACCAAAGGCTGAACTTTTCAATTTTTTCCTATCGATCTTCACCTCAGCTTCTACAACATAAGGCTGGAGTCTTAGACAACTTTCCATAGCTTTCTCAAGTATTTCTGCATTTTTTTCCGAAACAGGAGCTCCTATGAACTGATGAAATAATGCTCCAAGCTTTATTCCCGCCTCAAATGCTGCAACAACCTTCCGCATAGAAACACACCTGGATGAATGGCATAAATGAGGGAGAGAACAATTAGGATGTAACAGACTTCCAAGAATGGAATGGCAAGCAAGGTGAGAATGCCAAGAGGGACTAGCTTTATACCTTGAACCCTTCTATAATTTATGTCGCTGATCATCAAAATGGAAAAAATTATGATCAAAATTGCTATGATTTCAGAGCTCGCATTTATTCTGACAAGTGAAGTCACGAGTATGGCACTTATAGAAGTTGGAATCCCGAGAAAATCTCTCAAACTCAGAACATTGAACCTCGCAAGTCTAAGAATTGAAAAGGCCAGTAGAAGAGATGAGAAAGCGAAGAGATTCGGATCTTTTAGAAAAACGATGAATGCAGGATATAGGGAAAAGGATATAGCATCAGCAAGCGAATCCAATTCCTTTCCAAGCTTACCTTTCTCAGTCTTAGAAGCAATCCATCCATCGAGTCCATCTGCAATCAGGGAAAAGTAGAAAAAAGTAAAACTTCTTTCTAGATCTTTCACAGCACAAATTATGGCTGAAAAACCAAGCAAAGCGTTCAAAACACTAAAAGAATCTGCTAGACTAACTTCTTTAAAGATTCTCATCCCTCATCGCCACTGTTTCACCGGCTTTTACTTTTTCTCCAACTTTTTTAACGAACCTGTATCCTCCTGGTAATTCAAGAATGACTCTGGAACCAAATCTGATCAATCCAATTTTCTGCCCCTTTTTTACTTCATCTCCCTCTCTAACATAGCAAACAATTCTCCTAGCAAAGATCCCTGCAATCTGCGTAACCTTATAAATCCCATCCAAAGCCTGAATGGAGATCTCGTTCATTCTCACACTCTTCCCCCTCTTATAAGCTGGAATCAATTTACCTTCGCGAAAAACGATACTTATAACCTTCCCGCTTACAGGAGATCTGTTTACATGGCAATCGAAAGGTGACATAAAAATCTCTATTCGATTGCTATCGATGTAGTCTATTTTACCATCTGCAGGTGAAACGACTCCTTCTCCAATCTTCCTTTCCGGATCTCGAAAGAAATAGGCTGTAAAAATTGAAAATAGGAAAATGGGAATTGAAAGAGGAAAGTAAATAAAAGCTGCTAGAATTGAAATTGCAAAGAGGATTACTAACAGCTTTATAGCGCTTTTCTCAATCAATTTTGACACCTCTCATTATTTCGCTTTTCAGAGAATAAATGAGTTCTGCAAGTTCAGGGAGTATGCGAAAGACTGCATAAGATATCAGCAGCAAAGCGATCATGGCAAGAATCTTCGAGATCACATGATGGGCTATGTAAAAGCTCTCTTCTCCAAACCAGGAATAGGTGTAGCTTAACAGGACGAAAAGATTTCTGAGAAGGTTCAGGAAATATATGATCGGGACAGAAATCAGAAAAGCCTTCAGCTTTCTTGAGAAGTCTGCCTTTATCCCAAGTGTTGCTCCTGTGAAAAGAGATATGCTCTCAATTGCTGTGCATGGTAGTATTATCTCAACATAACTTTCTCCAAGCTCCAAAATTTTCCCATTCGAAGTTACAGGAAAACCTAGCAAGTTGCCAAGTCTTGATGTTAAATTTGCCGTCTTTTCTATTATTGCAGCATTTAAGGGTTCGAAGAAGACAAATGGAAGATACATCGCACACGCAAATGCTGAAAAAGAGGTCACCTCGATTAACGTCCTGGAATTCAATGAATAGGCCGCTTTTCCCAAGAGAATGAAAAAAATACTAGCTAGTATGAAAAGTGCTGCATTGAAGTTATCCAAATTTACAAATTCCAAACCTTTTAAAAATGATGCAATTGCAAAGATAAACCAACAAAACGCACCAAAAAACTTGTTCTTCGTTAAAACATAAAGAACCATGAATACCAGAGCTATTAAGGCTATAAACTCCGGTAACATTGCAGACAATTATGGGAATCGATTTTTAAACCTTGCCAAAAATTTTAAAAATCTAAGTAAGCAACTACTTAGGATTGAGATGGAGGGTGTCAAGCTTGTCGAACTTCTGTTAACCGCTGAAATATTCAATAGATTTGAGAGTCTGACTGAAAACGATATTCCAAGGGAGATTAGAAAAGTCCTATACAGTAGGGGGAGTCTAAAAAGACCACTGGTGATTAAAGAGGATGTAGCGATAAAATACGCTGGAAAAACAAGCGATCTTCCATTTGTTGAATACAATCCTCTCACAAAGCAGTTCAGGTTGACCTCTTTTGATCTTGCGATCAGATGGTTTGCGTCAAAGGGCTTAGAATTGATTAGAAAGAATCCCGTGCTTGCATATTACTACGAGAACTTTGATTCCCTAGACGTTTCCTATGAACTTGCAAGAAAAAATAATCCGCCCGTTCATGGAGATAGGGAATGGTTGATGCAAACTATTTCAGAGCTGGAAAAGAATGAGGATATAAAAGAGATGCTCAGCTTAGTGAGAATTTTTTCACCTGAAGACATAAACGTTGACTTCGATTCCATAGTTCTCAGCGATGAGCAGATTGAGGAGATAAGGAAAATAGAGGTCGCTTTGAGAGAAACGGAATACCTAAGGAAGATAGGGTTAACAGACATAGGAAAACTTCTCTTCATCGGACCCCCAGGGACTGGAAAAACGACCACTGCAAGGGCCCTTTCAAAGAGATTTCATCTTCCTTTACTCGAGGTTAGACTTTCAATGGTAACAAGTCAATACTTGGGGGAGACATCTAAAAACATTGAAAAAATCTTTGAACTTGCAAAAAGGATGAGTCCTTGCATACTTTTCATCGATGAATTCGATTACGTTGCAAAGATGAGAACGAGCGATGAACATGCTGCTATCAAAAGGGCTGTAAATACGCTACTGAAATCAATAGATGACATAAACCTCGTCAACGACAGAGTTCTTTTAATCGCAGCAACAAATCATCCCTCAATTCTCGATCCAGCTGTTTGGCGAAGATTTGATAAAGTTCTCGAATTTCCAGAGCCTGAGGATAGGATGAGAAAAAGAATATTCGAAATATTCCTTCAAAAAATCGATGGAGAATTCGAGTTGGATGAATTGGTCAGAGAGACGAAGGGTTTTACGGGGGCAGATATAAAGTTGGTTGTTAGGGAAGCGGTTCTAAAAGCCCTTCTTGAAGGAAGGAAAAAAATATATCAAAGAGATCTGCTGATGGCGATTGAGGAAGTGAAGAAAAGATTTAAAATGAAGTATGATGATTAAACTGCTTGGAACTGGCGACTCTCCTGGAACACCGATTTTAAACTGTCACTGCAAGACTTGTGAAGATGCTAGGAAAAGGGGATGGGAAAGAAGAAGATTCTCCATTTTAGTTAAGAATGGAGAAAAAGTTGTCCTCATAGACACATCCCCAGACCTTCGTAGACAGCTTCTCGATAATGGAGTGGAAAAAGTTGATGCTGTAATCTGGACACACTCCCACTTTGACCACTTCAGCGGGTTTGGAGAATTTTACAGAGTGCAAGGTAGAATTGACGTTTACACAACTCCAGCAATTCATGAAAGTATCGGAAAATTCATGCAATTTTTGGAATACAGGCAAAGAGATGTGGAGGTGTTTCAAAAGTTTTCGATCGATGACGTTGAATTCACCCTCTTCCCCGTAAACCATCCTCCAGTAGATGCAGTTGGTGTTAAGATTGAGTGGAGAGGCTTTAAGATCGTGATAACTGGGGATACGAATTCGGAGATTGAAGAAAGGAGCTTGGCTGAAATGGAAAATGCAGATCTATTGATCGCGAATGCAATAGCCCCAAGTGGGAAGTTCAAGAAACACATGAATGCGAAAGAAGCTTTAAACCTTGGGGAAAAGATAAGGGCAAAGAAGATCGTTCTATCTCATCTAGGCCATTTTTATCCTCCACACAGAACCGCTGTGAAAATGTATCCAATTGGAGAAGATAATCAGGCCTTTTACTTTGGCGAGGGGAAGCTGGATGAATTCTTTGGGGATTGACATTGGAGGGGCGAATTTAAAAATTGCAGGAGAGAAAAGATTTGATATAATTTATTTTCCAATTTGGAAAATGGCTTCAAAGTTAAAAGAAAAACTTGAAGAGATTGTTAGAGAAACTGGGGCTGAAAGAGCTGGAATTGTTATCACTGCAGAACTTTCGGATGTTTTTAAGAATAAGGTAGAGGGAATAAGGTATATTACAGGCATTTGCAAAGAAGTTTTCAAAGAAACATACTTTCTAGACATTCATGGGAATATGAGTAAGGAAATAAATGATCCTAGAGCATTTGCTGCGAGCAATTGGGTTGCATCTATCTCCTTTTTACTTTCAGAGGGTTATAAAGACTTCCTATTTGTAGACGTTGGCTCCACGACAGTGGATCTAATTCCGGTGAAAGACAGAATACTCTCAGCCCTGACCGATTTTGAAAGACTGAAAAGAAAAGAGTTGATATATTTTGGTGTTCTCAGAACACCAGTTTTTTACATTCTTAAAAGCTTTGAAGGGGCAAGGCTTTGTCCGGAGTTCTTTGCAATAACAGCAGACGTTTTCAGGGTGACAGGTGATATAAGCGAAGCTGAATACAGCTGCGATACTCCAGATGGCAAGGATAAAAGCATTGAAAGCTGCATGAGGAGACTTTCAAGAACAGTTTGCTGCGACCTCGAAGAGCTTGGAGAAAAAAGGGTTAAAGAACTTGCTTTTAAAGCAAAAAAAGCGATGATAAAAGTACTTTCGAGAGAAATAGGGAAAAAGGTTAGAGAGTATAATCTAAAGACAGTATTAGCCTGTGGTATTGGGGAATTCCTTGTGGAAAGTAGCTATGAATGTGTGAGACTATCTAAAATTTATGGGGATGCCTCAAAACTTTTCCCCGCTTATGCGATGTTCAAGCTTGTTGAGAAGCTCTAGGTAATAAATCACTTCACAGGAATGTTCGACGTAGCAAGCTTTGTTAAAAGCTTCCCTCAGATTTTTCCCTGCAGAGTATATCCCATGCCCCCTCGCAATAGCTACTCCAGATTCTTTCACAGCCTCCGCTATTTTTTCAGCATAATCTTTGCTTCCAAATTCCTCAGAAATCACTGGGATTTTTCCAAAATACAGTTTCCCCTCCAAATCAATCGGATAAATCCAATTCGTTCTCAAGCTCAGGACAACGTTGAAAACTCCATGACAATGGACGACTGCATTGAAATCTGTAAGCTCATATATCTTTTTATGCACAAATCTATCTCTAGAAGCGGCTGGATCATCTATGGGGACAAAATCTGAGAAATGAAGCGAATCTAGATTTGCACCAGATTTTGTTATGATTATAATCCCGTTATCTCTGAAGCTGATATTTCCACTCGCCCCATCGATAAGCTTTGCCTTGAAAAGCAATTTTCCAATCTCTACTGCCTCTTTTATCATGATTCTAAATCGACGAAATCTTTAAAAAACCTTTTTCTCTAAAATATCTTGGTGCCCAAATGGCTTTTTTGGGTGGAGCTATGGAGGGAAAGATCTATAAAGGAACAACAACAGTGGGTTTAATCTGCAAGGATGGAGTAGTTCTAGCTACTGAGAAAAGGGCGACTATGGGTAATTTTATAGCCAGCAGAACTGCAAAAAAAATCTACCAGATAGCAGATAGAATTGCAATGACAACAGCTGGAAGTGTTGGAGATGCCCAATTTCTTGCAAGGCTGATAAGGGTTGAGGCAAATCTTTATGAGATAAGAAGAGAAAGAAAACCTTCTGTAAGGGCCATTGCAACCTTGACATCGAATCTCCTAAACTCCTACCGCTTCTATCCGTATATAGTCCAGTTATTGATCGGTGGACTCGACAGCGAAGGGGCTAAGATATTTTCAATCGACCCAATAGGTGGCGCTATTGAAGAGAAGGACATAGTGGCAACGGGAAGCGGAAGTTTGACAGCTTATGGAGTCTTGGAAGATAGATACTCGCCAGAATTAAATATTAATGAAGCTGTAGAACTTGCGATTCGTGCGGTATTCTCCGCCATGAAGCGCGATTCGGCTTCGGGAGATGGAATAGATGTTGTTAGGATTACGGAAAA